>NZ_JAGGOS010000043.1:136348-136916 GCF_018614205.1 Streptomyces sp. ISL-36
CCTTCCCCGCCGCCGAGACCGCGGAGGGCAAGGCGCTCCGGGGCGCCATGGCCGACCGGCTGCTCGCCGAGGGCATGCGGGGGTACGCCGACGAGGTCCTGGACCGGATGGTCGCCCCGTACAACACCCACGCCGCGCCCCATGTCCACCGGATGATGTGCGCCACCGATCCGGCCGGTGCGGCGGCGGCCCTGCGCGGCCGGGCGGAGCGCCCCGACTACCGCGAGCTGCTCACCACCGTCCGGGTGCCGGCGCTGGTGGTCGTCGGCCGGGACGACGCGTTCACCCCGGTGGCGGACGCCGAGGCGATGCACGCGGCCCTGCCGGACTCGACGCTCGTGGTCGTGGAGTCCGCCGCCCACATGCCGAACCTGGAACGGCCGGAGGAGTTCGACGCGGCCCTCGCCGCCTTCCTCTCACTCGTTCGGCCCCGTTGAGCGTTCGGTCCCGCACCATCGCTCCGACGATGGGTCCATGAGCGATCGGTCCATGAGCCGGAGCACCACCCCCGCCCCGCAAGCCGTCCCCGCCCCGCAAGCCACCCGCGCCCGGGCCGGCGCCCGCACCC
>NZ_JAGGOS010000044.1 GCF_018614205.1 Streptomyces sp. ISL-36
GTCCGCCGGGGCGGAGGGTTCGGCGCGGTGCGCGGCGACGGGCGCGGGGCTCATGAGAATGCGTACTGCCCCGTGACGGCCCCGCCGTGCCGGTCGCGGCCGCGGATCCGCCCGGGCGGCCTACGCGGGTGTGCCCGAATTCACCGGCTCGGGTGCGTCCACGGGCGCCGCCACGGCCGGCGCGGTCGCCGCGGTCACCTCGGCGGAGTCCTCGGTCCCCTCCCCGGCCCTCGCCCGTACCTTGCGGGCCGACATCCACGCGTGGACGAGCACACCCGCGAAGAGGAACAGCACGCCCTGGTAGACGGCCGCGTAGCCGGAGCCCGCCACCAGCCACATGGAGAAGGCGAACGCGGCCCCGGCCAGGACCCCGTCGCGGAGCAGGCGGGCGCGGCCGACGCGCTCGGTCCGGCCGGAGAGCAGGAAGTAGATCTGTGCGGCGGTCGACAGGAGGTAGGGCACGGTGGCGGTGAAGGTGGTGACGAGGACCAGGATCTCGAAGACGCCCTGGGTGCCTGCCGTGTAGTTGTAGACGGTGAGCAGCGAGGCGAGGACGACGGTCACGGCGACGCCGACCGTCGGGACACCGCGCCGCTTGTGGGCGAAGACCTTCGGGAAGAGCCCGTCCCGCGCCGCCGCGTAGGGGGTCTGGGCGCTGAGCAGCGTCCACCCGTTGAGCGCGCCGACCATCGAGACGAGGGCCATGCACGCGACGGCGGTGCCGCCCCAGGCGCCGCCGAACATGACGTTCACGGCGTCCGAGAAGGGGGCGGCGGAGTCGACGAGCCGGTCGTGGGCGACGGTGCCGAAGACGGCGAGCGTGCCCAGGAGGTAGATCGCGGCGGCGCCGAGAGTGCCGAGGACCGTGGCCCGGCCGACGTTGCGCCGAGGGTCGCGGACCTCTCCGGCGCTGACGGCCGCCGACTCGACGCCGAGGTAGCTGAAGAGCAGGATCGCGGCGGAGGCGGAGACCGCGCCGAGCGCGCTGTCGCCGTCGGTCCGGAACGGTCCGAGGTTGGCGCTGTCGAAGAAGAACAGTCCGCCCACGGCGACCAGCAGCAGCGGGACGAACTTCAGGACGGTCGCGACGAGCTGCACCGCGCCGACGTAGCGGGTGCCGGCGAGGTTGGCGAGCGCCGGCAGCCACTGGAGGGTCAGCGCGGCGGCGATGGTGGCGAGCTTCGATTCGTGGACCGGGACGATCACGTCGAGGTAGCCGACGGCGGCGACGGCCAGGGCCGCGTTGGAGACCCAGGTGGTGATCCAGTACGACCATGCCGCGAGGAATCCGGCGAAGTCGCCGAAGGCCTCGCGGGCGTAGACGTAGGGACCGCCGGTCACGGGGTGGCGCCGGGCGAGCCGGCCGAAGACGAGGGCCAGGGCGATCGCGCCGAGGGTGAGGACGCCGAAGGCGACGAGGCTGATGGTGCCGTAGGGGGCGACGGAGGCGGGCAGCAGGAAGATTCCGCCGCCGATGATGTTGCCCATGACCAGGGCCGTGGCGACGGGCAGCCCGAACCGTCGGGCGTGCTTGTTCTGATCAGGGGGTGTGGTGGTGCTCATGGGGGGTGTCGCCGTGCTCATGGTGGGGTGGTGCGCCTCTCGTCGTACAAACCCGAACATGGTCCGGCAGGCGAGACGCGCTACCAAATCAGCCGTTTTTGTCCGGTACGACCGGGACATCAACCGGAAGAAATGCTTCCGCATCGGCTGTCGACGGGGAAATCTCCAGCGGCACCTGAGGGCCGGCGCACTCCCTCAGCCACCGCCGCAGCACGCGGTGCACCTGCTCGGCGCCCACCAGATCGGCCCCCTCCGCGACCGGCGGCGACAGGTCCACCGGCGACAGCAGGAAGGGGTACGACTGCTCCCCGCCGAGACCGCCGTGCGAGCCGATCTGCTCCTCGAAGGCGTGCACCCGGCCGGTCGCCGGGTCGTACATCGAGTTGACCATGATGTCGGCGACGTGCGGGAATCCGTCCGTGCGCCGCACCGCGTCCGCCGCCCCCCGGCCGAAGACCGCGAGCGGCCCGAGCGGCCCGTCGTCGGCGAGTTCGGAGACCGGCACCTCCAGCCCGTCCCGCCCCAGCACGACCGAACCGTGGGCGGCGCTCGCCACGAGCAGGAAGCCGATGCCCGGGTGGTTGGCGAGGGTGCGCAGCAGGGCGGGATGGCGGCGGTCCATCTCCTCACGGGTCGCCCGGCCCGGCACTCCGGGGAAGGAGATCAGCCCCAGGTTCCCGGAGGCGAGCACCACCGGCTCGGACGGCCGGACGGCCGGCGCCTCGGACCGCGCGGCCCACTCGCCATAGGCGTCCACCGGTCGGTGGAGCGCGCTGCGCAGCGCGTCGCGGGCCGCGTCCCTGGCCTCCGAACCGCTGCGGGTGCGCCGCACCCGGCGCGGCACGGGCAGCCCGCACCCCGCCCGGACCAGGTCCTTGAGGGTCAGGCCGTACGCGGACTCGAAGGTCTCCCCCGGGCTCTGGCCGTGGTCGGAGAGGAGCACGATCCGGTACGGGCGGGGCGCGTGCTCGGCGACCTTCGCGATCAGCGCGATCGAGCGGTCGAGCCGCGCGAGGACCTGATCGGTGTCCCGGCCGTGCGGGCCGGAGTGGTGCGCCACCTCGTCGTAGGCGACGAGGTCGGCGTAGACCGCGGTCCGCCCCGCCAGCATGTCCCCCACCACCGCGGCCACGACGACATCGCGCTCCACGACCGTGGCGAAGGCCCGGATGAAGGGGTAGGCGCCGCCGCGCGAGACCCGCGGGGTGTCCCCGCGCAGCCGCGCCCGGGTCGACTGGACCACCTCCCGGGCCGCCTCGGCGACGAACGAGCCCGCCGTGCGGACGGCGTTGGCGGGGTCGGAGAAGTAGGCGAAGTAGCCGGCGCGCGAACGGTTGCGCCGGCCGCGCCGGGCGGCCATCGACAGCACCAGGGCGAGCTGGTCGGCGCCGCCGCTGAAGAGGTTTCCCCGGGAGGCGCCGTCGAGAGTGAGCAGCCCGCCGTCGCCGGTGCGTTCGATGGCCCGCCGCTGGAGCTCGACGGCGCTCGCGGGCCGGTTGCTGACCATCAGCCGGCCCGTGTCCTTCTCGTACCAGCGGAAGGCGGGCACGTCCTCGTTGGAGCCGTGCAGGATGCCGAGCTGGCTGGCTCCGGTCTGGCTGGACCAGTCGGTGCGCCAGGGGGTGAGCCGGTGGGTGGTGTCGAGCCAGTCGGCGACGGTCGGCATCAGCCCGTCGGCGACGGCGTCGCGCAGCACCTGGTGTCCGACTCCGTCGAGTTGCAGGAAGACGGTGCCGTGGACGGGCTCCGTGCCGCCGGTGACGCGCCGGGGCCGCGTGCGGTCGGCGAGCCGGTAGAGACGGCGGCGGTAGGCGTCGTCGTCACGCACGGCGAGCGCGGTGGAGGTGGCGGAGGCGACGGCGGACATCACGGCGGCGACCACGACGGCGGTCTCGGGGTCGGCGGCGCCGCGCCCGTCGGGGATGAGCCAGAGCGCGACCAGCAGCAGCGAGCCGTTGAGGAAGAAGACCAACAGGCCGAGCACCAGGGCCGGCACGAGCAAAAGGGCGCGCACGATCGCGGGCCACACCAGCGCGCCGAGCAGACCGAACGCGCCGGCGCCCCAGACCGCCGTGAGGGCGGTACGGGTGATGCTGTCGCCGTCGGGGGACTGGAGTTCGAAGTCGGGCAGCAGCCCGGCCAGGGCCAGCATGGTCAGGGTCGACACGGCCCAGACCACGACCACCCGCACCAGGGCGCTGCCCGCGGTCCGCCAGCGGCCGGCGGTACGCCATCGCCCGTCACCCACGCCTGGTTCACCTTTCGCCCGTTCCCTGCCTCAAGCGTGGCACAACGCCCGCCGCGGCCACGGCCCGTCCTGGGGATCGAGCCGGGCGGAAACGGCCGCTAACAGCCGTCGTAGCCCGCGGTGGGCATGGAGAGCCGGCGGTGCACATCGGCCTTCCCGGCGGCGTCGTACGCCGGTTCGTCGAGTCCCGCGGTCTCCAGCCGTACGCCTCTGCGTTCGCATTCCGCGAAGAAGCCGGACACGTCCGTCAACGCCCGTGACAGAACCCGCTCGTTGGGGGCGACGAAGAGATCGACGTGTCCGGCGTCCACGTCCGCCCAGAGCGCGTCGTGGTCGGGCCGGATTCCGTAGCAGAGCAGTTGCCTCGTCACGACATAGCCCTTGTCGAGCGCCCAGCGGGCGCACATCGCGTGCTGACTGCGCGTATCGACCAGAAAGGGGTCGCTGTCGAGTTCCTCGAGCGGGGTGAGGCTGGCGATCGCCGCCACCCGAACGTCGTCCATGGACCGACCCTACTCCGAACGACGACGGGCGAGGAGAGCGCGCCCGGGCGTCACGGCGGCGCGGAGTAACCGCAGGTGTGGCAGATCTTCCAGCCGTCCTGCGTGACGGCCAGGACGCCCCCGCAGCGCGGACACTGCGACGCGTTGCAGGTCGTGTCCCTCGTGGTCACCGCGGCTCCCGTCCTCGTGCTGACGGATGGCTACCCCCGCATCCCACCGTAGACGCCCCGCGTCACCCGCTTCGGACATCTACCCTCGGTACCAGTGCATCGGCTCGGTGGAAGGGCGGCGTGCGGTGGAGGTCACCTGGTGGGGTCATGCCACCTGCACGATCGAGGACTCCGGGGTCCGGTTCCTCACCGACCCGCTCTTCGCGCGCCGGCTGGCGCATCTGCGGCGGCGGCGCGGCGCGCCCCCGCCGCCGGAGGCCGCGGTCGCCGAGGCGGTGCTCGTCTCCCATCTGCACGCGGACCATCTCCATGTGCCCTCCCTCGCCCGGCTCGCCCCCGGCACCCGGCTGATCGTGCCGCGCGGCGCCCCGCGCGCCGTACCGGGGCTGCGGAAGCTCGACGGGCAGGGGCTGCGGCTGACCGAGATGGAGCCGGGCGACGTGGTGGCCGTGGAGGGGGTGACCGTACGGGCCGTGCCGGCGCTCCACGACGGCCGGCGGCTGCCGATGGGGCCGCACCGCTCCCCCGCGCTCGGGTATGTCGTGGAGGGCGAGGCACGGACGTACTTCGCCGGGGACACCGGTCTCTTCGACGGGATGGCGGAGGCGGTCGGGCCGGTGGACGTGACGCTGCTCCCGGTGGGCGGCTGGGGGCCGTATCTGGGGCACGGCCATCTCGACGCGGGGCGGGCGGCGCAGGCGCTCGCGGCGCTCTCGCCCGTGGCGGCGGTGCCCGTGCACTACGGCACGTACTGGCCGATCGGGATGGACGGGGTGCGCCCGCACGAGTTCCACTCACCGGGGGACGAGTTCGTCCGGCACGCGGCGCGGCTGGCGCCGAAGGTGGCGGTGCACCTGCTCGGCCACGGCCAGCGGGTGCGGCCCGAGGTCGCCCGGTGATCGACGGGCTGATGACGTGGATGGGAGACCTGCCGCCCGAGTCGACGCAGCAGGCCGTCGGCTACCCCTCGCTGTTCCTCCTGGTGGCACTGGGCGCGCTGGTTCCGGTGGTACCGACCGGGGCGATCGTCAGCTCGGCGGCCGTGGTCGCCTTCCACCAGACGGCGCCCCTGGCGCTGCTCTTCGTCTTCCTGGTGGCGGCGTTCGCCGCGCTCGTGGGCGACGTGGCGCTGTACTGGCTGGGGCAGCGCGGGGTCCGTTCGAAGAACGGCTCGCGGTGGCTGGCGGCGCTGCGCGGGCGGGTCACGCCCGACCGGCTCGCGCAGGCGCAGGGGAAGCTGGACACCCATCAGGTGTCGGTGCTCGTCCTGTCCCGGCTGGTGCCGGCGGGGCGGATCCCGGTGATGCTGGCGTGTCTGCTGTCCGGCATGCCGCTGCGCCGCTTCGTCCGCGGGGACGTACCGGCGTGCCTGGCGTGGGCGGCGACGTATCAGCTGATCGGGATTCTGGGCGGCTCGCTGTTTCCGGAGCCGTGGCAGGGTGTGGTGGCGGCGGTGGTCCTGACGGTGCTGGTCAGCGGGGCGCCGGCGCTGTGGCGTCGACTGCGGGGGACTCGGCGGGGCGAGACGAAGGCGTCGGAGGGGTCGGGGGGATCGGAGGGGTCCGGAGGGGCGGAGGGATCGGAGCGGTCCGGCGAGTCTGAGGGGCCGGAGCGGTCCGGAGGGGCGGAGGGGTCCGGAGGGGCGGAGACGTCGTCACGGGGCCAGCACCCGTGAGGCGCCCACCGGGAGGTCCCACAGGTCCTCGCGGGGCAGGCGTGCGCGCGCCCAGGCGGCTCTGACCCGGGTGAGGGGTTCGAGGACCGGCTCCGAGGAGAGCACGAAGGTCGCCCAGTGCATCGGGGCCATCCGCCGCGCCCCCAGGTCCTGGAAGGCACGGACGGCCTCCTCGGGGTCGGTGTGGACGTCGCCGAGCCACCAGCGCGGGTCGTACGCGCCGATGGGCAGGAGCGCCAGGTCGATGTGGGGATGGCGGCGGCCGATCTCGGCGAACCAGTGGCCGTATCCGGTGTCCCCGGCGAAGTAGATCCGCCGGTCGGCACGGTCGGTCAGGACCCAGCCTCCCCACAGCGAGCGGCAGGTGTCCAGGAGGGTCCGTTTGGACCAGTGATGGGCCGGGACGAACTCGAAGCGTACGCCGTCGAGTTCGGCCGCCTCCCACCAGTCGAGCTCGGTGACCCGGCCGAACCGGTGGCGCGTGAACCAGCGGCCGAGTCCGGCCGGGACGAAGACCGGCGTGTCCCGGGGCAGCCGTTTGAGGGTGGGGGCGTCGAGATGGTCGAAGTGGTTGTGGCTGATGACGACCGCGTCGACGGGCGGCATGTCCTCCCAGCGCACCCCGACCGGGGTGATCCGGGCGGGCGTGCCGAGGATCCGGCGCGACCAGACGGGGTCGGTGAGGACGGTGAGGCCGCCGACGCGGAGGATCCAGCTGGCGTGGCCCGCCCAGGTGACGGCGAGTGTCTCGGGCCCGGCCGAGGGCAGCGGGCCGGGGGCGAACGGCAGCAGCGGGATGTCGCGCAGGCCGTCCGGGCCGGGACGTACGGCGCCCTCGCGGGCGAGGCGGGCCATGGCGCGGAGTCCGGGGAGCGGGGCGGTGAGCCGGTCGGCGAAGGAACGCGGCCAGTCGTCGCGGGTCCGGCCGAGGGGCTGGAGGCCTCCCCCGGCCCCCGGGGGGCGCCCGGACGGTACGACCGGGGTGTCGCGGGGAGCGCGTTCCGTCTGTTCCGTCATCTGCGGGCTCCGTCCTGACGTGGTGGACGCGGATCGTCGGGGTGGTGCTCAGCGGTACGCCGGTGGTGCCGACTCCCCGGTGGCTCGGCGGAGTTCCTCCAGGGCGGCGCCGAAGGAGCTCAACGCCCGTGACACGTGCGGCAATTCCAGCGGATCCGGCGATGTGAGGGACTCCATACGCTCCTCCTCGGTCGCTCCCAGGAACGCGCCGGTGTCGAACCGCACGCGCAGGGCGCCGAGTTCGTCGCCGAAGCGATGCCCGCCGGGGACCGCTGTGCCGAGCCGGCGGGTGAGGTGGTTCTCCAGCTCCAGGGAGTCGGTGACGTCCCGGGCGGCGAGTCCGGGCCGCAGCGGGCCCAGGTCGGCGTAGAGGTGGCGGCCCGCCTGCGGGGGC
>NZ_JAGGOS010000045.1 GCF_018614205.1 Streptomyces sp. ISL-36
CCCCAAGGACGACCGCAGACCCCTGCCCGAACCTGCCCGCCGCCGTCTCGACCAGCTCCTGGCGGGCCGCACCGCCCCCGCCCCGGCCGGGGGGCGCCGCGGGGCCGCGCCCGACCTCGCCGAACTGCTCCCCCAGTGGCTCGCCGCCGCCAACGACCACGGTTACAGAGCGCCCGCGTCGGCGCTGCCCGCCCTGCTCGACGCCGCCCGCGCCCGCACCGACCTGCGGCCGCAGGCACTCACCCTGGCCGGTCCGCGCGGGCTGTGGCTGGCCCGGCTCAACCCGGACTGGCGGTTCGCCCTGCGCGGCGCGGGAGGCAGCGCCGCGCTCCCCGACGTCCGGGACGGCGACGCGGTCCGCGCGCTGTGGGAGGAGGGCCTGTTCGCCGAGCGGGTCGCGCTGCTCGCCTCCGTACGGGCCGAGGAACCGGCGGCCGCCCTGGCGCTGCTCGGCTCCACCTGGACGGCGGAGCGGGCCGAGGACCGGCTGATGTTCCTGGACTCCCTGCGGGCCGGGCTCTCCGGCGCGGACGAGGAGTTCCTGGAGGCGGCCCTGTCCGACCGCAGCCGCAACGTCCGCTCCACGGCCGCCGGGTTGCTCTCCGCGCTGCCCGATTCGGCACTCGCGGGCCGGATGGCGGGGCGCGCCTTGTCCTGCGTCTCCCTGGACCGTACGGAAGGGGGCGCGACGATCGTCGTCGAGGCGCCGCACGAGTGCGATGCGGGGATGCAGCGGGACGGTCTGACACCCACCCCGCCGACCGGCCGCGGCGAGCGGTCCTGGTGGCTGGGCCAGGTTGTCGAGTCCGCGCCGCTCTCCTGCTGGCCGGCCCGGTTCGGCGGACGGACGCCGGAGGAGATCGTCGCGCTCGCGGTCGCCGACGACTGGCAGGGCGAGCTGCACGCGGCCTGGTGCCGTGCCGCCGTACGGCAGCGGGACGCCGCCTGGTCCCGGGCGCTGCTCGGGGCCCCCTCGGCCCCACCCGCGGCAGGTCCGGGCACCTCGTCCCTCGCGGAACGGGCGAAGCTGCTCTCGACGCTCCCCGAGGAGGA
This sequence comes from Streptomyces sp. ISL-36, assembly GCF_018614205.1. Classification (GTDB taxonomy): domain Bacteria; phylum Actinomycetota; class Actinomycetes; order Streptomycetales; family Streptomycetaceae; genus Streptomyces. The sequence goes on from NZ_JAGGOS010000045.1 coordinate 1,054, forward strand.
GCGGGCCCGGTGGGTCGCCTCGTTCATAGGGGCCCACGGCCTGTCGGAGGCCTTTCAGCTCCTGGGCGTCTGCGCGGTGCCCTGGGCTCAGCCGCTGGGAGGCGCCGTGATCGACGCCCTGGACATCGCGCGGGACGCCGGCAGCTACCCCTGGAGCTTCAGCGGGGTGATGGGCCTCGCGGAACGCTGCCTGTCCCCCGACGCGGCCGACCAGCTGGAGGCCCTGACCGCCCTCCCGGCAGAACCGGAGGACGCCTCGCCGGGCGCCGGAGGCTACTGGTCGGAGGCCTTCCAGCGTCTGGTGTCGACGCTCCGCCTACGGGCGTCGATACGCGCGGAGCTGGCGGGGTGAGCCCCGCCCCCGGCCCCGCCCCGCCTCGCGCCCGGTCGACTACGCCGCCACGCGGACGTTCGCGTTCACCCAGTCGACGATCGACGCCGTCGTCGCGCCCGGGGTGAAGATCTCGGCCACACCCTTCTCCTTCAGCGGCGCGATGTCCGCGTCGGGGATGATGCCGCCGCCGAAGACCTTGATGTCCTCGGCGTCGCGCTCCTTCAGGAGCTCCAGGACCTTCACGAAGAGCGTGTTGTGAGCGCCCGAGAGGATCGACAGACCGATCGCGTCGGCGTCCTCCTGGATCGCCGTGTCCACGATCTGCTCCGGCGTCTGGTGCAGCCCCGTGTAGATGACCTCCATGCCGGCGTCGCGCAGTGCCCGCGCGATCACCTTGGCCCCGCGATCGTGGCCGTCGAGACCCGGCTTGGCCACCACCACGCGGATCGGACCGGTCACACCCATCACTGCCTCCACATGCGACCCCCGCGCCTGTTTGCCGGGGAGGTGAACGAACGTTATCGCCAGCATCCCGCAAGCAGCCGTTTCGCGGTGGGCAGGGAGGGGGAAATCACACAGAGGGACATGTTCGCTCTGCGCCGCACCCTCCAGGGCCCTGGTTCCGGGCCCGTCAGTCGCGATCGGGTCGTGCGCAAGGGAGCCGCGACGGGGTCGTCGCATCTCCGCACCGTCAGCCGCACGGTACGGGGGTTCGGCACACCGGATGCCGTTCGGCGCCCGCGTGCCGTTCGGGAGGCGCCGATGGGGCTCACCAGGCTCACCAAGGTCACCACCTCGCTGAAGGCCAACGCCCTGGAGCTGGCGATCCTCACCGGCCATCTGCTCCTCTACCCCTCCGGCATCGTCTCCGAGCGCCCCGTCGCCGCACCGGCCTCCGGCACCGGCCCCGGCCCCGGGCGCCCGGTCGTTCTCCTCCACGGCTTCGTCGACAACCGCTCGGTCTTCGTCCTGCTGCGCCGCTCCCTCGCCCGGCACGGCCGTCACCACATCGAGTCGTTCAACTACTCTCCGCTCACCTGCGACCTGCGCACCGCCGCGGACCTCCTCGGCCGCTATGTGGAGGAGCTCTGCGTCCGCACCGGACACCCCCAGGTGGACATCGTCGGTCACAGCCTCGGCGGCCTCATCGCCCGGTATTACGTACAGCGTCGAGGCGGTGACGCACGGGTGCGCACGCTCGTCATGCTCGGCACCCCGCACGCCGGCACCACCGCCGTTCCCTGGGCGGGCGCCCACCCGCTGGTCCGCCAGATGCGCCCCGGCTCCGAGGTGCTGCGGGAGCTGGCCGAACCCGCGCCGCGCTGCCGGACCCGCTGCGTCAGCTTCTGGAGCGATCTCGACCAGGTGATGGTGCCGGTGGAGACCGCCCGGCTCGACCACCCCGACCTGCTGGTGCACAACGTCCGGGTGAGCGGGATCGGCCATCTCGCCCTGCCGGTTCATCCGACCGTCGCCGCCGGGATCCGGCAGGCGCTCGACTCCGAGGAGCCGGACGCCGCTGGGGACGCCGGGCCCGGAGCCGCCTCCGTCGCGTGAGGACCCGGCACCCGGCACTCGACACCGGCACCGGCGCGCGACACCCGGCACCGGCATTCGGCACCGGCGCCATCGAGACCGACACCGGCGTGCGAACGTCTGACGGCCCGCCAGAACGTGCCTGTTCTTCGAACGTTCCTCGAACACAGAGCCAAAGCTCTTCCCCTCGGCCGCCGAAACACGGCCGATTGCCCGTTTCCTGCGGACCCAAAACCCTCCGAAGATTGTCGCTTGCGTATACCGCCGGGTACAGTCGCGCCACTGCTTAACCCCGGGACACCCTTCGTCGGGTCCGCCCCGGGCTGGTCCTGCCGCCGAGGCGAGAGAGAAGTTGGTGAACGACCAGCACCCCCACGCCGGGTACGTCGGAGACGACGCCCACAGCACCGGCAGCTTCGCCACGGACCCGCTCTTCGGTGTCCTTCCCGGCCAGTACGAGGCAGGTCACAGCGGGCAGTACGACACCACCCAGTGGAACGGCAGCCACCAGTGGGACGCCGGCTCGTACGACACCTACGTCGCCCAGCAGCCGATGACGCAGCAGTACGACGCCACGCGGTACGACAGCGCGGCGTACGACGCCACCGGCCAGTGGGACGCCACCGCCTGGAACGAGGCGCAGCAGACCGGGACGTACGAGGCCGCGCACCTCACCTCGTACGACACCACGGGTCAGTGGACGACCCCCACGGTCGAGACCGGTACGTACGACGCCACCGCCTGGAACTACGCCGCGCCGGAGCAGGACCTCCTGGTCGCCGAGCCCGTCGTTCCGCACCAGTACACCCCCGCGCACGAGTTCGCACCCCAACCGCAGACCGCGCAGCACGAACAGCACGCGCAGCACGAACAGCACGACCTCGTGGAGCACACCGCGCAGTTCGATGCCCTCGCCGCGGACGCCTACACGGCTGACAGCTACACCTCCGACGAGTACAGCTCGGACGAGTACACCTACGCGTACGACCACGAGGCCCCCGCGGAGTCCGAGGAGTCCGAGGAGTCGGCCGTCGAGCTGGTCGCGGAGTCCGCGGCCGCCCCCGCCGCCCGCCCCGTGCGCCGCTCCTCCGGTGGCAGCCGCGGCCGGCGCCGTACGCCCGCCAAGCGCTCGGCGCTCCTGACCGTCGCCGTCCCGTCCGCCTGCGTCATGGGGGTCGCCGGGATCGCCGCGGCCTCGGTCGGCGGACTCGCCGACGCGGGCGCGGAGACGAAGGACGACACGATGGCGCTCGCCGCCGCCGACCCGTCCTCGGTCAAGCCGATCGCCGCGAACAACAGCCTGGACACCCAGCTCGACGCGCTCGACGCCGATGCCCGCGACTTCGGCGACCGCGCGAGCCGTACCCAGGAGCGCATCGACCTCAAGCTGCGTCAGGAGGCGGAGCGGAAGAAGCGCGAGGAGGAGGCGGCCCGCAAGGAGGCGCTTCGTCCGAAGTTCGTCCTGCCGGTGAAGCTGCACCAGCTCAGCGCGCGCTACGGCCAGGCCGGCGTCAACTGGATGTCCCTGCACACGGGTATCGACTTCCCGGTGCAGTACGGCACCAAGGTGATGGCCGCGACCGACGGCACGGTCCGCACCCAGTGGAACAGCGCCTACGGCAACATGGCGATCGTGACCGCCGCGGACGGCACCGAGACCTGGTACTGCCACCTCAGCAGCACCAAGATCCGCTCCGGCAAGGTCAAGGCCGGTGACGTCATCGCGTACTCCGGCAATTCAGGCAACTCCACCGGCCCGCACCTCCACTTCGAGGTCCGGCCGAACGGCGGGATGGCCATCGACCCGCTGCCGTGGCTGCGCAGCCACGGTCTCGACCCGACCGGCTGAGACCGGCCACCGATCGAGCACCGAGAGACGGGCACCGAGCACCTCGGAGCAGAACCGAACAACCAGAACTCACCACGAAGGGCCCCGGCTTCGGCCGGGGCCCTCGTCGTCAGAGCTTCTCGACCGGGGCGTACCGCAGCAGGAGCCGCTTCGGCTTCTCGTCGCCGAAGTCGATCGTCGCCTGCGCGTCGGCGCCCACACCCGTCACCTGCATCACCGTGCCGAGGCCGAACTGGTCGTGGGTGACCCGGTCGCCGACCGTCAGGCTGATCACCGGCTTGTCGCCGGCGCGGCGGGTGGCGAAGCCCGAGGGGCCCGAGCGCGCCCGCGAGGCGGAGAGCGAGGAGGTGATCCCGGAGGTCGGTCCGGCCGGCTTGGCCAGGGGGCCGGTCCGCTTCCACTCCAGATACGTCGCCGGGATCTCCTCGAGGAAGCGAGAGGCCGGGTTGTACGAGGGCTGGCCCCAGGCGCTGCGCATCGAGGAGCGGGTCAGGTAGAGCCGCTCGCGGGCGCGCGTGATGCCCACGTACGCCAGGCGCCGCTCCTCCTCCAGCTCCTTGGCCTGGCCGAGCGCGCGCATGTGCGGGAAGACGCCGTCCTCCATGCCGGTCAGGAAGACCACCGGGAATTCGAGGCCCTTGGCGGTGTGCAGGGTCATCAGCGTGATGACTCCGGACCCCTCCTCGTCCTCGTCGGGGATCTGGTCCGAGTCGGCGACGAGCGCGACCCGCTCCAGGAACTCGGCGAGCGTGCCCCCTTCCTCGCCTCGCTCCTGCTCGAACTCCAGGGCCACGGCGGCGAGCTCTTGGAGGTTCTCGATCCGGGTCTCGTCCTGCGGGTCGGTGGAGGCCTGCAGTTCGGCGAGGTAGCCGGTCCGCTCCAGCACGGCTTCGAGGACGACGGCCGGTCCTGCCCCGGAGTCGACTACGGTGCGCAGATCATCCATGAGCGCGTTGAAGCGCTTGACGGCGTTGGCGGAGCGGGCCGCCATGCCGTACGCCTCGTCGACCCGCTTCAGGGCCTGCGGGAAGGTGATCTTCTCGCGCAGGGAGAGGGCGTCGATCATCGCCTCCGCGCGCTCGCCGATGCCGCGCTTGGGGACGTTGAGGATGCGGCGCAGCGGGACGTTGTCCTCGGGGTTGGAGAGAACCCGCAGGTAGGCGAGGACGTCGCGGACCTCCTTGCGCTCGTAGAAGCGCACACCGCCGACGACCTTGTAGGGCAGGCCGACGCGGATGAAGATCTCTTCGAAGACACGGGACTGGGCGTTGGTCCGGTAGAAGACGGCGACGTCGCCTGCCTTCGCGTCGCCCGCGTCCGTGAGCCGGTCGATCTCGTCGGCGACGAACTGGGCCTCGTCGTGCTCGGTGTCCGCGACGTAGCCGGTGATCTGCGCGCCCGCGCCCGCGTTGGTCCACAGGTTCTTGGGGCGGCGGCTCTCGTTGCGCTCGATGACGGCGTTGGCGGCGGAGAGGATCGTCTGCGTGGAGCGGTAGTTCTGCTCCAGCAGGATCGTGGTCGCGTCCGGGTAGTCCTCCTCGAACTGGAGGATGTTGCGGATGGTCGCGCCGCGGAAGGCGTAGATCGACTGGTCCGCGTCACCCACGACGCAGAGCTCGGCCGGGCCCAGGTCCTCGTAGCCGGTGCCGACCAGCTCCCGTACGAGGGTGTACTGGGCGTGGTTGGTGTCCTGGTACTCGTCGACGAGAACGTGGCGGAAGCGGCGGCGGTAGTGCTCGGCGACGTCGGGGAACGCCTGGAGCAGGTGGACCGTCGTCATGATGATGTCGTCGAAGTCCAGGGCGTTGGCCTCGCGCAGCCGCGCCTGGTACATCCGGTACGCCTCGGCGAGCGTCTTCTCGAAGCCGTCGGCGGCCTGGTCGGCGAAGGTCTCCTCGTCGATCAGCTCGTTCTTCAGGTTCGAGATCTTGGCGCTGAAGGACTTCGGCGGGAACTTCTTCGGGTCGAGGTCCAGGTCGCGGCAGACCAGGGCCATGAGGCGCTTGGAGTCGGCGGCGTCGTAGATCGAGAACGAGGAGGTGAAGCCGAGCTTCTTCGACTCCCGGCGCAGGATGCGGACGCACGCGCTGTGGAAGGTCATGACCCACATCGCGTTGGCGCGCGGGCCGACGAGCTGCTCGACGCGCTCCTTCATCTCGCCGGCGGCCTTGTTGGTGAAGGTGATCGCGAGTATCTGGCCCGGGTGGACGTGCCGGGTGGCCAGGAGGTGGGCGATGCGGTGGGTCAGCACCCGGGTCTTGCCGGAGCCGGCGCCGGCGACGATGAGCAGCGGGGTGTCGGTGTGCACGACGGCGGCGCGCTGCTGCTCGTTCAGCCCCTCCAGGAGCGCGGCGGCGTCCACGACGGGGCGGTGCGCTCCGTCGCGGTAGTAGGCGTCCCGGGGCGCGGGCGCGTCGAACCGGCCCCCGAAGAGGTCGTGCGGGACCTCCTCCGCGGCCGGGGCACCGTGGTCGTGGTCCTCGGGCGGGGGCGGGGGCTCCTCCGAGGAGTGGTTCTGGAGGCTCGCCAGGAAGCTGTCGTCAAAGAGGCTGCTCATCGCTTAACGAGTCTAGGCCGCCGCACCGACAACCCACCCCCACCTCCCGAAGTGACCGAATTCTTACGGAGGGTGACCGTCCGCTTCAGGTCACGAAAATGTATCGGGCATATCGCACATCAGCCTTCACAGCCGCCCCACGGGTTGGCTAGCGTGCTCGCCCAAGCAGCCCGTCCCCTCCGGCGGCGAATCGCGTCGAGCGGGCGGCCCACGCCGAACTCGGCCCCGCCGCAAGGTGGTTGAGCCTTCATGCGTCGGCGGCCACGGAAGGAGATGCCGGTCTTGGCGTCCCATCGCAAGCCGCGCAGCACACGTCCGCACTCCCCCGCCGTCGGGGTCACGACGGCCGCCCTCGCCTCTGTGACGCTGCTCTCCACGCAGAGTGCCCACGCGGCGCCCGCCGCCCCGCCGAGGCCGACGGTCGAGGAGGTCCAGAAGAAGGTCGACGCCCTCTACCGCCAGGCCGGCACGGCGACGCAGGAGTACAACCGGGCCAAGGAGGCCACCGACGAGCAGCGGCGCAAGGTCGACCGGATTCTCGACGACGTGGCCCGGCGGACGGACGCCATCAACGAGTCCCGCCGCGCGCTCGGCTCGTACGCGGCGGCCCAGTACCGGGCCGGGGCGGTCGGACCGACCGCCGCGTTGATCTTCGCGGACAGCCCGCAGTCGTACTTCGACCAGACCCACCTCATGGACCGGCTCTCCGAGCGGCAGCGCGGCGCGGTCGCGGACTACGAGGGCAAGCGCCTCGCGGCGGCGAAGCAACGGGCGGAGGCGACGAAGAGCCTGGAGAGCCTGACCGACGCGCAGGCCACGCTGCGCACGAGCAAGCAGACCGTCCAGCGGAAGCTGGCGGAGGCGCGCACGCTGCTGGCCCGGCTGACGGCCGAGGAGAAGGCCCGGCTCGCGGAGCTGGAGCGCGAGCGGGAGGCCGAGGCGCGGCGCAAGGCGGAGGAGCGGGCGAAGGCGGAGGCTGCGCAGGCCGAGGCCGAGCGTCGCCGGCAGGAGGAGGAGGCCCGGCGCCAGCCGTCGGCCCCGCCCGTCACCCCGCCCACCGCCCCGCCGCAGACCGGCGGCTCGACGTATGCGGCGAAGGTGGAGAAGGCGCTCGCCTTCGCCCGGGCCCAGATCGGCAAGCCGTACGTGTGGGGGGCGACGGGCCCGAGCTCGTACGACTGCTCCGGGCTCACTCAGGCCGCCTGGAAGGCGGCGGGCGTCGACCTGCCCCGTACCACCTGGGACCAGGTGGAGGTGGGTACCCGGGTCGCGACGGCCGATCTGCTCCCGGGCGACCTCGTCTTCTTCTACGACGACATCAGCCACGTCGGTCTGTACATCGGCGGCGGGAAGATGATCCACGCGCCGAAGCCGGGCGCCGAGGTCCGCGAGGAGTCGATCTACTACATGCCGATCTACGGGAGCGTCCGCCCGACCTGACCCGCCCGGGGGGCTCAGGTCCAGAGCGTCGCGATGAAGATGTTCGCGACCGTCAGGCCGCCGACGGCACCGAAGAGACCCTTGTCGACCGCCTCCTCGTCCCGCTTCACGTACACGAGGGCGAGGATGACGACGAGGACGGCCAGCTTGATGCCGATCTTCACGTTGTTGACGGCCTGGTCGTCCGCCTGGTTGAGGCCGACCAGCGCGACACCCGTGATCAGCATCGTCAGCGCGCCGTGCAGCATCGCGGGGCTGAAGCGGGCCGTACCCGCGCCCATCGCCTTCATCTGGGTGAGGAACCCGCCGAGCAGGGAGCCGATACCGATGATGTGCAGGGCGACGAAGACATTGATGAGTACGTCCATGGGGCGGAGCCTAACCGGGCCATAGCACCGCTCTCCGGCCGGGTCCACCTCGTCCGGCGCATCGGTCAGGCCCCCGACGGAAAGCGGCACCCACCGGTCGCGGCGACCGGACACGATCGGTCCCGGACCACCAACTGGCGCCAATAGCGGTCAACTCCCCGCCTCCCCGTGACGCCCAGGTTTAGCGTCCTCCCTCAGGTGGCCGGCTCCCCACCACCGCCGGGTCCTCCGGCGGCTGTCGGCCACCCCCGCCGAGAAACCCGGCGGCGGGCCGTCTCCCCTGTGCGGTCCGCCGTCGGACCCGGCGGGCACCGACCCCTCAGGGAGAGGATGTGACCCGCCCTCGTGGCAGCGCACCGGAAGCCCAGGCAGTCCCCCCTCGGTGGCCAGGCGGTCAGGACCGCCGCCACGCTCGCCCTCGCCTCGGCGGCGACGGCGACCGTCTTCGAGGGCGCCGGGCACGCCGAGCCCCAGCTCACGCCCGCCCAGGTCAGGGCGAAGGTCGACCGGCTGTACCAGGAGGCCGAGGTGGCCACCGAGAAGTACAACGGGGCCAAGGAGAAGGCGGACGTGGCGCGGGGCGCCCTCGACCGGCTGCGCGACGAGGCCGCCCGCAGGACCGACCGGCTCAACGCCGGGCGCGCCGGGCTCGGTTCGGTCGCCACCGCGCAGTACCGTTCGGGCGGCCTCGACCCCGCCGTGCAGCTCGCCCTCACCTCCGACCCGGAGCAGTACCTGGAGCGGGCCGCGCTCGCCGAGAAGGCCGGGGAGCGCCAGGCGGTGGCCCTCGCCTCCGTACGGCGTGAGCTCACCGGGATCGGACAGCTGCGCGCCGAGTCCGCCCGGCGGCTCGCCGAGCTGCGCGGGCACGAGTCCGATCTGCGGCGGCAGAAGAGCGCCGTCCAGGGCAGGCTCGCCGAGGCGCGGGCGCTGCTGGCCCGGCTGACCGCCGAGGAGCGGGCGCGGTACGAAGCGGCCACGACGGGGTCGGGGCGGGGCGGTACCGGCGACGGTCGGGGTGGTGGGGCCGGGGGCAGGGCCGACCGGGCCTCCGAGCCGCGCGGGCCGGTCTCGGCGCCGAACGCCCGGGCCGCCGAGGCCCTCTCCTTCGCCCGGGCCCAGCTCGGCAAGCCGTACGTATGGGGGGCGACAGGCCCCTCGGCCTACGACTGCTCGGGCCTCACACAGGCCGCCTGGCGCGCGGCCGGGGTGTCGCTGCCCCGTACGACGTACACGCAGATCAACGCCGGGCGGCGCGTCCCGCGCTCCGAACTGGCCCCCGGCGACCTGGTGTTCTTCTACTCGGGCATCAGCCATGTCGGTCTCTACATCGGCGGCGGCCAGATGATCCACGCGCCCCGGCCGGGCGCGCCGGTACGGGTCGCACCGATCGACGAGATGCCGTTCGCGGGGGCGACCCGGGTGGGGTGACGCCCCCGGGCGGCCCTGGAGACGCGGGGCCCCGGAGGCGCGGGGCGCTGAGGGACGGGGCCCCGGAGGCACGGGGCCCCGAGGCGCGGGGTCAGACCAGACGGCGGGCGGTGGCCCAGCGGGTCAGCTCGTGCCGGTTGGACAGCTGCAGCTTCCTGAGCACCGCCGAGACGTGCGACTCGACCGTCTTCACCGAGATGTAGAGCTGCTTGGCGATCTCCTTGTACGCGTATCCACGGGCGATCAGCCGCAGCACCTCACGCTCCCGCTGGGTGAGGCGGTCCAGGTCCTCGTCGACCGGCGGCGCGTCGGTCGAGGCGAAGGCGTCCAGGACGAAGCCGGCCAGGCGGGGTGAGAACACCGCGTCGCCCTCCTGGACGCGGAAGACCGAGTCGACCAGGTCGGTGCCGGTGATGGTCTTGGTGACGTAGCCGCGGGCGCCGCCGCGGATCACGCCGATGACGTCCTCGGCCGCGTCCGAGACCGAGAGGGCCAGGAAACGGACCGGGTTCTCGGTCGCGGACATCAGGCCGGCGCAGCGGCGCAGCACCTCGACCCCGCCGCCACCGGGGAGGTGCACGTCGAGCAGGACGACCTCGGGCCGGGTGGCGGTGATGACCGTGACCGCCTGGTCGACGTCGGCGGCCTCGCCGACCACCGCGACGCCGGTGACCTCGGTCCGGCCGATCTCGGCCTGGACGCCCGTGCGGAACATCCGGTGGTCGTCGACGAGGACGACCCGTACCCGGCGCTCCGTGGTCCGCGCCCCCGTCGTCCCGGTCCCGGTCTCGTCGCTCATGCGTCCGCCCTCTCCATCTCAAGCTCCACTTCGGTGCCGCCGTCCGGCACGGACCGCAGCCGGGCCGAACCGCCGTTGCGCTGCATCCGGCCGATGATCGATTCTCGTACGCCCATGCGGTCGTCGGGCACGGAATCGAGGTCGAACCCGGGTCCCCGGTCCCGGACGGAGACGAAGACCGTACGTCCCTCGACCTCGGCGTAGACCTGCACCGCCCCTCCCTCGCCACCGTACTTGGCGGCGTTGACCATCGCCTCGCGTGCGGCCTGCATCTGCGCGACCAGTTTCTCGTCGAGCGGGCAGTCGCCCACGACGACGACCTCCAGCGGTACGCCGTGCTTGTCCTCGACCTCGGCGGCGGCCTTCTTCACCGCCTCGGCGAGGGTGTCGGGCTCCTCGCCCTCGTCCTTGCCGTTGCCCTCCGGCTTGTACAGCCAGTTCCGCAGCTCCCGCTCCTGCGCGCGGGCGAGACGGCGCACCTCGCCCGGCTCGTCCGCGTTGCGCTGGATCAGGGTGAGGGTGTGCAGGACGGAGTCGTGGACGTGGGCCGCGACCTCGGCGCGCTCCTGGGCGCGGATGCGCATGGTCCGCTCCTCGGAGAGGTCCTGCGACATCCGCACCAGCCAGGGCCCGGCGAGCAGGGCGATGCCGGTGAGGACCGCTATCGCGGCCGTGAGCGCCGTGCCCAACTGGGCGGCGGAGCCGCGTATCACCATGAAAACGGTCAGGCCGACGCCGACCAGCGCGACGCCCGCGAACCCGCGCGCGAGCTGGAGGGTACGCCGGCGTCTGCCGGTCTCGGTCCAGCTGGCCCGGCGGGCGTTGTCGGCCTGCCGCCAGACGAGAACGACACCGACACCGGTCAGCAGCGTCGGCCAGACGTAGCGGTCCGCCTGGTTCCCGAAGTCGATGTTGCCGACGAAGACGGCGGCGCCGAGCGCCAGGGCGATCAGCGCGAAGACCTGCCCCCGGTCGGGCTTGCGCAGCCGGCGCCGCCCGTCCGGGGTCGTCTCGAACACGGGGCGGGGCGCTGCCCGGCCGCCGATGCCGAGCGGCACGACGATCCAGAAGACCGCGTACAGCAGGGCGCCGAGTCCGTCCGCGAGCAGCAGGACCACGAACAGCGCGCGAACCCAGACGACCGGCACTCCGAGGTGTCCCGCGAGGCCGCGCGCGACACCGCCGAGCCACCGTCCGTCGGCGCTCCGGTAGAGCTTGCGCACGGGCGGTTCGTCGGTCTCGGCGACACGGGCGGCTGCTGGCATGCCCCGATCGTCACACGTTCGGCCGGGCCGGGACATCAGGGTCGGCCCTGAGATGGCCCCTAGGGCTTCCGCGGGCGGAGACCGGCGCGGAATATCAGGGTCGGGCCAGGGTCGCCCCCGGTGCCGCGGAGGGTCACCGGCCGTCACCATGGAGGCATGACGAGTTCGACGCCTTCCCACCACGAGGCCCCGCCGCCGGCGGAGGTCTCACCCGTCCCGGCGCTGCGCCGCTCGCCGCGGCACAAGGTCGTGGCCGGTGTGTGCGGCGGTCTGGGGCGGCATTTCGATCTCGACCCGGTGATCTTCCGGATCGCGGTCGGAGTGCTGTCGGTGACCGGCGGCATCGGGCTGATCTTCTACGGCTTCGCGTGGCTGCTGATCCCGCGCGCGGGCGAGGAGGAGAACGAGGGCCGCAGGCTGCTGTCCGGCCGGGTCGACGGAGCGGCGCTCGCCGCCGTGCTCATGGCGCTGGTCGGCTGCGGCGTCTTCCTGTCGATGCTGCAGAACGGCGGGACGATCGCGTTCGCGATGATCCTGTCGACGGCGGTCTGTGGCGCGGCGGTCTGGTCGCAGCGGCGCCGGCAGGTCGTCGGCGGTGACGCCGAGGGCCGGATGGACGCGGCGACCGCGCACGCCGTCGCCGAGGCGCCGCCGGAGACGAAGGCACCGCCGCTGGTGGAATTCCCGTCGTGGTGGAAGGACCCGATAGTCAAGGACGGCTCGACCGGAAGGATCGCCGTCGGCTATCTGTGGGGTCCGCACGGGGTGGTGGGTCCGGACGGCCGGCTCGAAAACGGCGAGATCCCGGTGCCCGGCAGCCAGTGGGGCCCGAGCGTCCCCGAGGGAGAGGGGCGCCCCCGGGCGGCGACGGTCCGGCGCGGCCCGCGCTCCATCGGCGGGCTGCTCTTCCTGCTGGCGTTGCTGGCCGGCGGACTCGGCACGGGGCTGTCCTGGGAGACCCATCCGCTGGGCACGAGCCTCCAGATCGGCCTGGCCGCCGCCCTGGCGGTGTTCGGTCTCGGCCTGGTCGTCGCCGGCTTCCTCGGCCGGACCGGATTCGGCACGATCTTCCTGACCGTGGTCACCGCCGGCCTGCTCGCGGTGTCGGCCGCGCTGCCGAAGGAGATCTCGACGGACTGGGTCCGTACGACGTGGGAGCCGGCGTCGGTCGCCGCCGTGCAGCCCCGCTACGAGCTGGGCACGGGCGTCGGCACCCTCGATCTGACGCGCCTCGCCGTCCCGGCGGGCACGACGGTCGGCACCGAGGCGGAGGTCGGCGCCGGAAAGCTCGACGTGATCGTTCCGAAGAACGTCACGGTGAAACTGCGGGCGCAGGTGGGACTGGGCGATCTCCAACTGCCGCAGCAGCGCCCCGATGACATCGACATCGCCCCGGACCGCGACGAGACCCGTACGCTCACCCCTCCGGAGGGGACCGTCCCGGCCGGAACGCTGGACCTCTCCCTGGAGGTCGGTCTCGGACAGGTGGAGGTCACCCGTGCTGCTTCATGAGTTCCGTCCGGGCCGGCTGATCGTCGGCGTGACGGCCCTGGGCCTCGCCGCCCTCTACGCGGGCGACGCCGCCGACGCCTGGGTGACGCCCTGGTACGGCGTCGTCCCGGTGCTGTGCGGCGGTCTGGGGGCGGCCGCGCTCGCGACCTGGGTCGCCTATGGGATACGGCGCCGCCGTTCGGCGAGGACCGCGTCGAGCGAGAACATCGAGGCGCCGGCCAGCACCAGCGGCAGCCAGGACATCAGATAGGCGAGGTCGTTGCCGTAGTAGTACGGCTGGGTCTGCCAGCTCACGGTCAGCCACAGGCTCAGCGAGATCAGCACGCCGCCGAGCGCGGCCAGCCGGGCGTAGAGACCCAGCAGGGTTCCGATGCCGACGGCCAGCTCCCCGAACGCGATGCCGTAGCCGAATCCGGTGGGGCTCTTGAGCGCCAGGTCGACGAGGGCGGGGAAGGCCGAGGTGTCCCGCACGCCCCGCATCATCTCGCCGATGGACCCGCTGCCGGTGTCGGCCAGGAAGGTGGAGTCGGTGATCTTGTCGAGCCCGGCGTAGATGAAGGTGATCCCGAGGAAGAGGCGCAGCGGCAGCAGGGCGTAGCGCGAGGCGGTGGCCTTCCACCCGGAGAGGCCACCGGGGCCCCCGGGACCACCGTGGCCGCCCCACCCACCGTCGCCGCCCCACCCGCCGTGTCCGCCCCTCCCGCCGTGGCGCCCGAGACCGCCGTGTCCGCGCTGTCCGCCCTGCCCGTCGTCCGGGGCGCCGTACGCCCCGTTCGTCCCGTGCGTTCGTCCTGACATCGCCGGCCCGCCTCTCCACGCCACTGTCCGCAGAACCGATTGTCCTCGGACCCCCTTGATCTGGATACGCGGGGAACGGGCGGAGAGTTCAGGCGGCTCAGTCGACGACGTCGATCGTGACCCGGTTGGTCTCCACGCCCACGGCCGTCACCACCCACAGCTCGACGCGCCCCGGCTCCACGTCCACCGGGAGCGGAACGGTCAGGGTCCCGTCGGTCGGGTTGGCGAAGCCGCCCGGGACCGGGACCAGGGGGACGTGCGCGTGGACGGAGCCGACGCGCACGACCAGGCGGGTCAGGGCGTCCGGTCCCCGTGCGCCGGCCGGGACGAAACCGGCCCCCCTGATCTCGATGTCGTCCCCGGTGCGGATGGGGGCGTCGAGGTCGCCCGCCTCGCGGGACCGGACGACGGAGAAGATCGTGGGCCGGCCGCCCTCCCCCCACTTCCCGGCGAGATAGCCGGCCGCCGAGACGGCGACGAGGAGCACCAGGGTCCACGGCAGGGCGGGCAGCCGGTCGGGCTCGCGCCCGAGTCGCACGGCGCCGAGGACGAGGGTGGCGGCGGTGACCAGGACGTACTGGAGGTCGGTGAGGCTCGCCCGGCCGTCGTCGTCGCAGAGGAGGTCCGCCGCACGGGGCCGGTCGGCCCGTACTTTCTGCAGGCGTTGGCCCACGATCCGCACCCACACGATCCGGCGGACGGCGACCGCGACCGCCGCGGTCAGGGCGAAAGCGGTCAGCAGTCCGGCGCCGCGGGCTGCCCCGAGGCCGATCCGGTCGGCGCCGGTGACCAGGCGCAGCGAGAGGAACAGCACGCTCCACACGGCGAAGAGGAGCCAGCAGGCGGCGACCGCGCGGGAGGTCGAGAGCCGGTTGTCCTCACCGATCAGCGGTGCGAGGACGCCGCCACGCGCCCGGTGGACCTGGGCGGCGCCGGTCAGCAGGACGGCGAGGACGAGGGTCGCGGCGAGCCCCGCCGTGCGCGCCCCCGTCCACCCCGCGCCGATCGCCGTGAGCGCCTGCCCGAGGAGCAGGGCGAGGGCCGCGCCCCAGACCACGCCGAAGGTGGCGCGCCGGACCCGCCCGAGCCAGGCGTCGCCGGCCTCACGGCCGCGCGCGGCGACGGTCCGGGCGGACTGGGCGAGCTCGTCGGAGACCCACTGCCGGGAGGCGCCCGGAGAGTGGGCGACAGCCGCGGGCACCCCCTGGCCGGCGGCGAGTTCGTCCCGCCGGGCGAGGAAGGCGGCGACGGCGCGCCGGTGCCCCGCTCGCCCGCCCGGTGCGCACCGCGCGTGGTCACCGCACTGTCTGGCCTCTTGCACCGCCACGGCGCTCACTTCCCGATCGGTCAACTTGCCGGTGATTCTTGGGAATTGTGCCGCACCGAAACGTTCCGCAGGTGCTTCGAGCGCCCAGCGGGAGAGTGATTGAACCGTCATCACATTGACGTAAGGACTGCTAAAGCCCTGCTCTACGACAGAAGTTCGGGTTCCGTGCGGCTGATCCGGCGCCACAGGGGCTGGTAGTTGATCCACGCGGCCAGGTCGGTGCCGAGCTGTTCACGGGTGGCGACCGCCTCCCGGTGGCCGATCGGGACCGGCTTGCCCGCGGCGCGCGCGGTCAGCTGCACCTGGGCGCACCGCTCCATCGCGATGAACCACCAGGCGGCCGCGTCGACGGAGGATCCGACGGTCAGTAGGCCGTGGTTGCGCAGCACGATCGCCTTGTACGGGCCGAGGGCGGCGGCGATCCTCCGTCCCTCCTCCCGGTCCACGGCGACACCGGTGTAGGCGTCGAAGAGCGCGTGATCCCGGTAGAAACCGCAGGCTTCCTGGGTGATCGGCTCGATCAGCTCGCCGAGGGCGGCGAGCGCCCGCCCGTACGTGGAGTGGGTGTGCGCGACGGCGACGACGTCGGGCCGGGCCCGGTGCACCTGCGCGTGGACGGTGAAGGCGGCCTGGTTCACATGGTGGGTGCCGTGGACGACCTGGCCGTCCCCGTTGACCAGGAGGAGGTCGCTCGCGGTCAGCTCGGCGAAGGGCGCTCCGAAGGGGTTCACCCAGAAGCAGTCGGGGAGTCCGGGGTCCCGGGCGGTGAGGTGGCCCGAGACGCCCTCCTCGTACCCGAACCGCGCGAAGAGTCTGAGCGCGCCCGCGAGCCGCTGCTTGCGGTACGCCCGTTCCTCCTCGGCGGTCTCGTGGACGGGCGGCATGGCGAAGTGGAGCTGCGCGACGGGTACGGGCGCGGGTGTCTCGCTCATGGGCGGGAAGGTAACTCCGGGCCGTGCAACTGGCCAGAGAGATCACACGACGAAACCGCCGCCCCGCAAAGGCGGGACGGCGGTTTCACAGGCGGTGCGGGACTACTCCCACTCGATGGTGCCCGGCGGCTTGCTCGTCACGTCGAGCACCACACGGTTCACGTCGGCGACCTCGTTGGTGATCCGGGTCGAGATCTTCGCCAGTACGTCGTACGGCATCCGCGTCCAGTCCGCCGTCATGGCGTCCTCGGAGGAGACGGGGCGCAGGACGATCGGGTGACCGTAGGTCCGGCCGTCGCCCTGGACGCCCACGGAGCGGACATCGGCGAGCAGGACGACCGGGCACTGCCAGATGTCGCGGTCGAGACCGGCGGCCGTCAGCTCCTCGCGGGCGATCGCGTCGGCCTCGCGCAGCAGGTCGAGCCGCTCCTTGGTGACCTCGCCGACGATCCGGATGCCGAGGCCCGGCCCAGGGAAGGGCTGGCGCTGGACGATCTCCTCCGGCAGGCCGAGCTCCTGGCCGACCATGCGGACCTCGTCCTTGAACAGCTGGCGCAGCGGCTCGACGAGCTCGAACTCCAGGTCCTCGGGGAGGCCGCCCACGTTGTGGTGGGACTTGATGTTCGCGGTGCCGGTGCCGCCGCCGGACTCGACGATGTCCGGGTAGAGCGTGCCCTGGACGAGGAAGGCGACGTCCTCGCCGGTGCCCGCGGACTCGGCGACGATCTCGGCCTGTGCCTGCTCGAAGACGCGGATGAACTCGCGGCCGATGATCTTCCGCTTCTCCTCGGGGTCGGAGACCCCGGCGAGCGCGGTGAGGAAGCGCTCCTGCGCGTCGACGACCTTCAGCTGGACACCGGTCGCCGCGACGAAGTCCTTCTCGACCTGCTCGGTCTCGTCCTTGCGCATCAGACCGTGGTCGACGTACACGCAGGTCAGCTGGGAGCCGATGGCCTTCTGCACGAGCGCCGCGGCCACGGCCGAGTCGACGCCGCCGGAGAGGCCGCAGATGGCGCGCTTGGTGCCGACCTGCTCGCGGATGGCCGCGACCTGCTCGTCGATGACGTTGCCGGTGGTCCAGGTCGGCTCGATGCCGGCGCCCCGGTAGAGGAAGTGCTCCAGGATCTGCTGGCCGTGCGTGGAGTGCAGCACCTCGGGGTGGTACTGGACGCCGTACAGCTTCTTCTCGTCGTTCTCGAAGGCGGCGACCGGCACGACGTCCGTGGACGCGGTGACGGTGAAGCCCTCGGGGGCGGCGGAGCAGGCGTCGCCGTGCGACATCCACACGGACTGCTCGGTCGGCGTGCCCTCGAAGAGGGTCGAGCCGCTCTTGGAGACGTGCAGCGGCGTACGGCCGTACTCGCGGGCGCCCGTGTTGTCGACGGTGCCGCCGAGGGTGGTCGCCATCAGCTGGAAGCCGTAGCACATGCCGAAGACGGGGACACCGGCCTCGAAGAGGGCGCGGTCGAGGCGCGGGGCGCCCTCCGCGTACACGGAGGACGGGCCGCCGGAGAGGATGATCGCCTTGGGGTTCTTGGCCAGCATCTCGGCCACCGGCATGGTGGACGGGACGATCTCGCTGTAGACCCGGGCCTCACGGACGCGGCGGGCGATGAGCTGGGCGTACTGGGCGCCGAAGTCGACAACGAGGACTACGTCCGGGTTGGAGACGTCGGGCGCGGCAGCGGGAGTCGCTGATGACACTACGGCGGCCTTCCGGCGGTAGGGAGAGGTTCCCTGGGGAGTCCCTTGGGCGGGGATCCCCGAAGGGGGGCTATTTGTCGATTCTACCGGCGCGCCGGTGTCGTTCTTCGTCTCACCATCCGAACCCGGTTTGGCCGGGGGCCCGGGCCGGGGTCCATACTGTCCGCATGCGCACGCTCACGACCTACGTCTTTACCTATGGCAACCGGCCCACCGGCTGCCATGGTCGTGCTGCTTGAGCAACTGACAAGCGACTTCCCAGGCGCCCCGGGCCGACAAGGCCCGGGGCGCTTCGTGGTTTCCGGGCCGTGCCGCTCCGGGGCGTCCGACCCCGACACCACGAGGAGCCCTCGATGACCACCACGACCCCCACCGAGAAGACCGGCGCCCGCACCGACGAGGCGGCCGCGCTCATCGGCGACGCCCGCGAGCGGATCGACGCCCTCGACGACCGGATCATCGGCCTGATCCAGGAACGGATGGCCGTCTCGGCCGTCATCCAGGAGGCCCGGATCGGCTCGGGGGGCCGCCGGGTGAATCTCGCGCGCGAGATGGAGGTGCTGGGCCACTACCGGGACGCGCTGGGCAAGCCGGGCACCTCGCTCGCGATGACCGTCCTGGAGCTGTGCCGGGGCCGCGTCTGACCCGCCGGGGCAGGGGTACGGACCTGAGTTCGGGCCCGCTCTCACCCGTACGGCGCGTGACCGGCTCCCGTACCCCTTCGTTGGTCGGGTTGTCCGTGCCAGCCAGGGGCGGGCCCGAAAAAACCACGCGTGGCTTCGCTGGGGCGTGTGACGTACCGCAAGTACGTCGTGGGACCTCGTCCCAGCGTGTGTGACCGGACGGCAGGGGACAGCAGCCCGGTCACCTCAAGGGCGGTCGGCTCCCGGGGACGCCCGGGGCCGGCCGCAACCGGTCCGGACGGATGCGCCGGCACCCGTCCAGCACGATGCGAGACATACGAGACGACCCCACACCTCCCCGTCCCCCCACCCCGCGGCGCGACTCCCCGGCGCCGCACCCCCTCGGCACCGCCGCTGCCCTGACACCGGTGCCGACCCCAAGGGCCCCGCGCCGCGACCGGAATCGCGCAGCGGGGCCCTTGCCCTGCCCTTGGCCTGCCCGACTCCGACTCCGACTCCGACTCCGGCTACGGCCCCGGCTCCGGCCCCCGTCGCGCCGCGACCCCGCCCCGGAAGTGACGCGCGTCACACGACAATTCTCGTCGTCGGCTACAACCAATCCCTCGGGTCACAGGTCATGTATGCAGCACCACCCAGAAGCTGGAGAGGCGCTGCACTCGGAGGGGGGTGCAGCGCCTCTTCCGTTTCCGGCACCGCCGCCTACGCCCGCTCGGACGCCTTCGGCGGGACGGCCGGGATTCCGAGGAACGGCAGCTTCAGCGCGCCGAAGGCGTCCGCCGGCACCGTCGGGGACTTCGGGGCGACGGCGGCGAGGCGGACGTACGCCTCGCCCTGGCTCGGCCGCAAGTCCTCCTCCCCCTTGTTCGGCCAGAAGGACATCGCTCGCTCCGCCTGGGCCGTGATCGTCAGCGAGGGGTTGACACCGAGGTTCGCGGAGACCGCGGCCCCGTCGACGACCGAGATGCCGGGGTGGCCGTAGAGCCGGTGGTACGGGTCGATGACGCCGGACGCCGCGTCGGCGCCGATCGGGCAGCCGCCCAGGAAGTGCGCGGTCAGCGGGGTGCCCATCAGCTCACCGATGTTGGAGCCCGCGAAGCCGTTGATCTCCTCCGCGAGCAGGGACGCGGCCCGGGTCGCCTCGGGGATCTGGTTCGGGTTGGGCGCGCCATGCCCCTGGCGGGCCGTGAGCAGGCCCTTGCCGAGACCGGCGGGCTTGCGGAAGGTCGTCAGGGAGTTGTCCAGGGACTGCATGACCAGACCGATGATGGTCCGCTCCGACCAGCGGCGGTTGGAGAGCGAGCGGACCGCGAGCGTGGGGTGCCGGGCGATCTGGAGGAGCCAGTTCCGGACCCGGTGCGCGCCGTAGGGCACCTGGAGGACGGTCATGCCGCCCATGGCGTTGGAGCCCTTGCCGTAGCGGACCGGCTCGATGTGGGTGTTCTCGTCCGGGTGGATCGAGGACGTGATCGCGACCCCTCGCGTGAAGTCGACCTTCGCGGCGCCGTGCTTCTTGCGGTAGCGCCGGTCGGTGGTCTGAGAGCCCACCAGCGCCTCGGAGTTGGTACGGGTCAGCTCGCCCAGCCGGCCCGAGATGTGAGGGAGCAGACCGGTGTCCTTCATCCGGTGCAGCAGGGTCTGCGTGCCGTACGTACCGGCCGCGACGACGACCCGCCGGGCCCTGAACGTACGCCCCTTGCCCTTCTTCCGGTTGTCGGTGGGGAGCGTCCTGACCGCGTACCCGCCCCGCGAGTCCTCGGTGAGGGCGACCACCGAGGTCATGGGGTGGACGACGGCGCCGGCCTTCTCGGCGAGGTGGAGGTAGTTCTCGTTCAGGGTGTTCTTCGCGCCGTGGCGGCAGCCCGTCATGCACTCCCCGCACTCGGTGCAGGCCTTGCGGGACGGGCCGACGCCGCCGAAGTACGGGTCGGGGACCTCCGTGCCCGGCGTGGCCCTCGTCCCGCCGTCGGCGTCCGCGCCGTCCCCGAAAAAGACGCCGACCGGCGCCATGTGGAAGGTGTCGCCGATACCCATGGCCTGCGCGGTCGCCTTCAGATGGACGTCCGAGGGGGTCATGGTCGGGTTGAGACGGACGCCCAGCATCCGCTTGGCCTGGTCGTAGTAGGGCGCCAGCTCCTCCTGCCAGTCGGTGATGTCCTTCCACTGCGGGTCGTCGAAGAACGCCCGGGGCGGGACGTAGAGGGTGTTGGCGTAGTTGAGGGACCCGCCGCCGACCCCGGCGCCGGCGAGCACCATCACATTGCCCAGCAGGTGGATGCGCTGGATTCCGTACAGGCCGAGGGCCGGGGCCCAGAGGAAGTTCTTCAGGTCCCAGGAGTTCTTCGGCAGGTCGCCGCGGCCGAAGCGGCGGCCGGCCTCCAGGACGCCGACCCGGTACCCCTTCTCGGTCAGCCGCAGGGCCGTGACCGAACCGCCGAAGCCGGAGCCGACGACGATGACGTCGTAGTCGTACGCCTCGTCCGTCTCGTCCACGTCGCTCGCTTCCTGATTCCGGGCAGGGGGTACCGCGGTCATGGCTCTCCTCGTACGAAAAGGGGCAGGGGGACGGTGCGGGGGGCAGGGTCAGCGCAGGCGCAGGGCCTTCATCGCCTTCAGGGACACGCTCATGAACGCGGCGTACTTCTCGTCGTCCATCCCGAAGGAGGGAGCGAGCGGCATCAGCCGCTGCTGGGCCACGGTCTGGGCCTCGGTGAACTTGAGGATTCCCTCCGAGCCGTGGCGCCGGCCGAGCCCGGAGTCCTTCATGCCGCCCATCGGCGCCTGGACACTGCCGTACGCCGGGGCGTACCCCTCGTTGATGTTGACCGTGCCGGTGCGCAGCCGGGCGGCGACGGCGTGGCCGCGCCGCGAGTCCTTCGTCCAGACGGAGGAGTTCAGGCCGTACGGCGTGCCGTTGGCCAGCTCGATGACCTCGTCCTCGTCCTTGAAGCGGTAGATCGAGACGACCGGGCCGAAGGTCTCCTCGGTGCAGACGGCCATCGGGGCCTCGACGCCGTCGAGGATGGTCGGCTCGTAGAAGAGCGGGCCGATGTCGGGGCGGGCGACACCGCCCGCGACGACGGTCGCACCCTTGGCGACGGCCTCCTCGACATGCCGGGTGACGGTCTGGAGCTGCCGGTCGCTGACGAGGGAGCCCATGTCGGCGCCGTAGGAGAGGGAGTTGCCGAGCCGCATGGCCTTGGTGCGGGCGGCGAACCGGGCGACGAAGTCGTCGGCGACCGACTCGTGGACGTACAGCCGCTCGATGGAGATGCAGAGCTGTCCGGCGGAGGAGAAGCAGGCGCGGACGGCGCCGGCGGCCGCCTTCTCGATGTCGGCGTCCTTCAGGACCAGCATGGCGTTCTTGCCGCCGAGTTCGAGGGTCACGCCGACGAGGCGGGCCGCCGCTCCCTGGGCGACCTCGCGGCCGGTGCGGGTGGAGCCGGTGAAGGAGACGTAGTCGGCGTGCTTGACGACCTCGGGGCCGACCACCGGGCCGTCGCCGAGGACGACCTGGAAGACACCGGCCGGGAGACCCGCCTCGATGAGCAGGTCGCGGGCCCAGAGGGCGGTGAGGGCGGTCTCGGTGTCCGGCTTCATCACGACGGCGTTGCCGGCGACGAAGGCCGGGAGCGCGTCGCCGACCGACAGCTCCAGGGGGTAGTTCCAGGGCGCGATCTGGCCGACGACTCCGCGCGGCTGGCGCAGCTCGGTGACCTTGGTGAGGGTCGGTACGACACCGGTGTGGTGCTTCGGGCGCAGGTACGAGGGCGCCTTGCGGCCGTAGTGGCGGGCGGCGACGGCGACCGCCTGGACCTCTTCGTGCGCGTGCAGCCGAGCCTTGCCGGTCTCCAGCTGGATGAGGTCGAGCACCTCCGCCTGCCGCTGGAGAACGAGGTCGTGGAAGCGGAGCAGGACGGCGGCGCGGGCCTTGACGGGGGTCGCGGCCCAGGCGGCCTGGGCCGCGCGGGCGCGGGTGAAGGCCTCGGCGACGTCCTCGGGGGTGGACTCGGGCAGCTCGGCGAGCTGCTCCCCGGTGAAGGGGGTGTGGTTCGCGGTCCGGCCGGAGCCGACGACGCCGCGGGTGAGCTGGGCGACCACCTCGGGGGTGACCACGTCGGCGGCGGTACGGGCGCCGGCCGGCGAGGGGGCGAGGGGGTTCGTTCCCTTGCCGGACGTGGCGGCGGCGGGAGCGGCGGTGGCGGTGGAGGCCTGCGAGTCCGTCATGAGGGCGAGAGTAGGCCGCATTCCGGTCTTTGGGTACCCGTCGGTAACGCGTTTTCACCGGGTGCGCACAATCGCGCCAGCGATCACTGGCATATAAGCGCTGATCAGCGACTTACGGTCGGCCAGGCGTACGATTCCGCGACTTTCGGCGGGTCAGTCGCCGGGAGCCCGCCAGTGCTGCAGGACGATGTCGAACTGCTCCCGCGTGACGTCCCAGCTCTCCTCCGGCGACGACATGTACACGGCGTACTCGGTGCCGTCGTCCCCGAAGTAGACCTGGTCGATCGCGTGCCGAGGGCCGGGGAAGAACGTCTTCTCGCTCCAGGTGAACTCCCACTGGGCGGACCGGACCTGATCACGGTAGGTGTTCTGGTTCAGCCTGACCCTTTGGTACCCCGGCCGCGAGCGCACCGTCTTCTCCAGGTCCAGCATGTGCATGTACGGGTTCTCGAAGTCGGGCGTGGGGTCGATGCTGATACGGATCCGGTGGCGACCGTTGTCCGGCGTGTAGTCGATGTTGTCGCCGTCGGTCTGCCGCTTCCAGCCGTCCGGCACGAGCAGGCCGAAGCCCTTGGGGTCCTCGACCCGGTGCCACCCCGCCGGGACGCCGTCGGCGGGCTTCGTCACCGTGGGCTGCGTGCTGTGGCCGGCGGCCCCGCCGGTGGCACCGCCGTCGGCGCGGTTCATGGCGACGAAAACGGCTCCGCCCGCGACCAGACCGGCGAGAACGGCCGCCATGACCGCCGTACGCCATCGGCCGCGGGCCCTCTCCGGGGCGGGCGGCGGTGCGGCGGCCGTCGGGGGGAGGGGCGCGGGCCGCGGCTGCGTCGGCTGCGTCGGCTGCGGGAGGGTGGCGGAGGCCAGCTCCTCCCGGGTCACCCGCTGCGTCGGTACGTACGCCTGTGCCGCGGCCGCGTGGCGGCCCTCCATGGCGTCGAGCAGCATGCGCTCGACCTCTTCCGCACGCGGCCGGTCCGCCGGGTCCTTGCGGAGCAGCGCGACGATCACGGAGGCCAGCGCACCGGCCTTGGCCGGGTGAAGCGGTTCCTCGTCCACGACGGCCTGCATGGTGCTGATCGGCGACGACCTGCGGAACGGGGAAGTCCCCTCCACCGCCGTGTACAGCGTGGCACCCAGCGACCAGAGGTCGGAGGCCGGTCCGGGGTCCCCGCCCCGGACCCGCTCGGGCGCCAGATAGTCGATGGAGCCGACGAGTTCACCGGTGCGCGTGATCGTGGAGTCCCCCTCGATCGCCGCGATCCCGAAGTCGGTGAGCAGGACCCTTCCGTCCCTGGCCAGCAGGACGTTGCCGGGCTTGACGTCCCGGTGCAGCACACCGGCCGCGTGCGCCGCGCGCAGGGCCCCGAGCACGTGCAGCCCAATCCTGGCCGCCTCGCGGGCCTCGATCGTGCCGGACTCCTTGGCGGCGTCCGCGAGCGAGGGGCCGTCGACGTACTGCATCACGATCCACGGCCGGTCGTCGTGCTCCAGCACGTCGTGCACGGTGACCACGCCCGGGTGGGTGATCCGCGCCGCGGCCCGGGCCTCCTTCTGCGTCCGCGCATGCAGGACCAGCCGGTCCGCCTCGGCGGCGAACCGACCCGCCGTCAGTTCCTTGACGGCGACGACCCGGTGCAGCACCTCGTCATGGGCGCGCCAGACCTTGCCCATGCCGCCGCGGCCTATGCTTTCGGCCAACCGGTAGCGCCCGGCGAGCAGAAGACCCTCCCCGGTCTCCGCCCCGGTTCCTCTTCCGCTTCCGGACCCCGCACCTGTGCTCTGAGAATGATCCACTTGCCCCCGCCCGTTCCTTCGGATGACAGGTTACGGAGGGGGATACGGGGGACGGAACCTCGGGGCTGGCATAGGAACCCCACTGTGACCAGGCCGACGTGAACCGACGCCTTTCGGCCAGGCCCCGCGGCGCCTCAGCGGGTCGAACGGTAGGCCTTCACGGCCTGGTCGTAGATCTCCGACACCTTGTCGCGCTCGCTCTCCGGCCCGATGACCTGGACGACGTGGTAGCGGCCGGCGTCGATCAGGGCCAGGTTGCGGACGAACACCTCGCGGCCCGTGGTGTCCTGCCAGGTGAACTGCCCCACCGCCATGGCCTGCTGCCCGACGTCGATCCGGCGCAGCCCGGAGGCGCTGGACCACGAGGAGTCCCGCCAGGGCTGGAGCTCGCGCTCCTTGGTCCGCTGATACGCCATCGGGTCAGAGCCGTTGGCCTGAACGGTGTCGCGGCCGGGAACGACGATCAGGGTGAAGTCGCCCTCGCTGTAGCGCACTTGCCCGGCGTCGTTGATGGGGCTGCGCCGCCAGCCTTCGGCGACCCCGATCTGGAAGCCCTCCGGGTCCTTGCGCAGGGTGTATCCGGCGGCGAGGGCGGGGGTGCTGGGATCAGCGGCGGGCGGCGTGGTCCGGCCGGCACTCGGCCGGGACCCGGGCGTGGAGCTCGGTCCGGCGCTCGATCCCGAACTCGATCCCGAACTCGACCCCGACCCGGAGCCGGTGGGCGGGGCGGACTGGCCGGTGGGCCGGCCCGTGGGCGCGGACTCCCCGTCTTCGGCGCCGTTCTTGGGCATGAACATCACGGCGTACGCGACGGCGCCCGCGAGCAGCAACAGGACCAGGAGCAGAAGCGTACGCCCGAGGGAGCGCGGGGAACCTCCGTCGCGGGACGCGCGCGGTGTCCGGGGCGGGCGCGGGGCGCGCTGCGGAAGCTCCTCGTGGAACCGCTCCTGCCGGAACTCCTCGCGCTGTTCGTGCCGTACGTCCTGCGCACGGGCCGGACGGGGCTCCCTGCCCTTCTTGGGGCGGTGGCGGTGGCGGCCACCGGCCGCCGCCCCGCGGCGGCGGCGCACCAGCTCGCCGCGACGGCGCACGATGGGCAGCCGCGCCGCGTCCACGGAAGGCAGGGGCACGACCCCGAGGCCCGCCTCCGGCTCCGGCGCGGAGCGGACGAGGGAGCGCAGCCAGCCGCGCAGCTCCTCGAAGTCCGGGCGCTCGGTGGGGTCCTGTCGCAGCAGCGATTCGACGACCGGGCGCAACGGGCCGCACTCCTCCGCGAAGGCGGGCGGCTCGGCGCAGACGAGCTGCACGAGCTCGGCGGCGCTGTCCTCGGGGTAGGGGGCGTGGCCCTGAACGGCCCGGTAGAGGAGCGCGCCGAGCGCCCAGAGGTCGGTGGCGGGGCCGATGGGCGGGGCGAGACGCCAGTTCTCGTGGACCGGTCCGGCCTGTTCGGGCGCCCAGCGCTCGGTGATGGGGCCGACGACGGCGATCCGGGCCTGGCGGGCGCGCTCGCCGGCCAGGCGGGTGGCCGGGCCGCGGTAGACGGAGGCGTGGCCGCTTCCCTCGGCGGGCTCGCCCCAGCCGCGGGCGGCCGGTACGGGGGCGG
>NZ_JAGGOS010000046.1:0-170551 GCF_018614205.1 Streptomyces sp. ISL-36
AGGACGTTCATGAAGAAGTACGGCAAGGGCCCGGTGAAGACGCGTCTTCAGGTCATCCAGGGCGGCGGCCACAACGCCAAGGGCTACATCCGGGGCATGGGCGACGGCTCGATCGGGTGGATCAGCGGGCACATGCAGGGCCCGATCCCGGCGCCGTAGCCACCGCCACGTAGCCGCCCGGCCCCGGAGCCGCCCGGCCGGAGCCGCCCGGGCCGTCGCCGCCCGCCCCGCGACCGCCCGGGCCGTAGCCCGCGCCGTCGCCGCCGCGCGCGCCACCGCCGCGCGGCCTCGGCCTAACGACCGCCGAGCAGCTCCACCCGTACGTCCGCCGGGAAGCCGGTCGTCGGTCCGGTCCGGCGGGCGAACTCGCGCACGCCGGCCAGCTGCTCGGGCCCGAAGCGGAAGTCCAGCGTCCTGAAGTACCGCTCCAGGAGCTCCGCGTCGAAGGACTCCCAGCGCGCGGCCTGTTCAGCGACCTTGGCGACCTCCACCAGCGACAGATCGCGCGAGGCCAGGAACGCCTGATGGACCTCGCGCACCGTCTCCGGCTCGCGGGCCAGGAAGTCCTTGCGTGCCGCCCAGACGGCGAAGACGAACGGCAGCCCCGTCCACTCCTTCCACATCAGCCCCAGGTCGTGGACCTGCAGACCGAGCCGCGGCGCGTCGTGCAGCGACGCGCGCAGCGCCGCGTCTCCGATCAGGACGGCGGCGTCCGCCTCCTGCATCATGAGGCCGAGGTCCGGCGGGCACGTGTAGTAGTCGGGCCGGACGCCGTGGCGCTCGGCGAGCAGCAGCTGGGCCAGGCGTACGGAGGTGCGCGAGGTGGACCCGAGGGCCACGCGCGCCCCGTCCAGCTGACGCAGGGGGAGCTGGGAGACGATCACGCAGGACATGACGGGGCCGTCGCAGCCCACGGCGATGTCCGGGAGGGCGACGAGATCGTCCGCGTTGCGGAGGTACTCGACGAGGGTGATGGGCCCGATGTCGAGGTCACCGCGCACCAGCCTCTCGCTGAGCTTCTCCGGCGTGTCCTTCGTCAGCTCCAGATCGAGGAGCGTTCCGGTGCGGGCCAGACCCCAGTAGAGGGGGAGGCAGTTCAGGAACTGGATGTGTCCGACACGGGGCCGGCTGCGCTGGTGGTCATCGGTTGCATTGTCCACAACGCGAGGCTAGACCCGTCTCGTACGGTGGACATCGCCGGGGCCACGCGTCAGCGCGTCGGGGGCGCGTCAAACGTGTGAGTGACGTGATCTTTCCCTCTAGTGCGTCCCACACTCTGCGTGCTACGCTCATCGCAAGTTGCAGTTTGGTTTCCCTTGCAGTACAGAGCCTGCGGAGCATGTGACCCGCAGGCTTTTGTAGTTTTCAGACTTGTTTGCAGGTTCTGGAGCAGGGCAACCCTTTGGCCCAAGGAGGGCTTATGGCTACCGGAACCGTCAAGTGGTTCAACGCTGAAAAGGGCTTCGGCTTCATCGCCCAGGACGGCGGCGGCCCGGATGTCTTCGTCCACTACTCCGCGATCAACGCGTCCGGGTTCCGCTCCCTCGAGGAGAACCAGGTCGTGAACTTCGACGTCACGCAGGGTCCGAAGGGCCCGCAGGCGGAGAACGTCACCCCGGCCTAAGTTGCCCGGGTCGGCGATCGCGCACGGCTAGAGAAGTACCCAAGGAGCCCCGCTCCGTGTCCTCGGGCACGAGCGGGGCTCCTGCCTTTGCTCCCCCCTCTGCTCCTGCCTTTGCTCCTGTTCCTTTCTGCCCCTTTCTGTCGGCCCCGGCTCGTAGGTTGGAGGGCATGACCGAACGCAAACCACCGGGCGTCAGCTTCGAGTCATTCGTGGACAAGCAGATCCGCGAGGCCGCGGAGCGGGGCGAGTTCCGGAAGCTGCCCGGCTTCGGCAAGCCGCTCGACGACGACCGCGCCCCCTACGACGAGTTGTGGTGGATCAAGGGGAAGCTGCACCGCGAGGGCGCGTCGGTCCTGCCGCCCGCGCTCGCGCTGCGCAAGGAGGCCGAGGACGCGAGGGAGGCGATCGGCCGGGCCGTCTCGGAGGCGCAGGTCCGCCGGATCCTCGGGGAGATCAACACCAAGATCGCCGCGGCGCTGGCCAGACCGCCGGCCGGTCCGCCGCTGAACCTGAGGCCGTTCGACGTCGAGGCGACGCTGCGGCAGTGGCGGGCGGGGCGGTCCCGGCAGGATCGGCGAGATACCCCCTAGCCGGCCTTCAGGGCGCTGCGGGCGCGGGCCCAGGTCGTCGCCGGATCGAACGTCTCCGTCTGCCAGGTCAGGGAAGTCAAGGATCCCCGGCCCCGGTACGCGCGCACGATCTCGACGTGCGGCGGCCAGGCGACGAAGCCGTGCAGGGCGGACTCGTCGCGCCAGACGGCCACCGAGCCCACCCGGCGGGACAGCGGCTGCGCCCACAGCCACATACCGTGCGCCCCGTCCAGCTCCGCCCAGCTCGCCGCGAGCATGCGGGCGGCGCGCCGGATCCCCGGCACGTCGGTGATCCGGTCGGGCCGGAAGGCGGTGACGCTGACGAGGACCGGGCCGGGCCGGCCGCCCTCCCGGCCGGGTGTCCAGGACGACCTCAGCACGCGGCACCGACGGAGCGGCCGAGCATCGCGAGGATCCGTTCCAGCGGGCCGGCGTCGGCCGCCGGCGCGAGGCCCGGCCGGAAGGGGCTGGCCGGAGCGCGCCGGAAGTCGTCGTCCGGGACGGCGCCGGCGATCGGCAGGGCGGCTGCCAGGACGTCGGGCCCGGGGTCATACGCACGTCCCAGGCTGCGGGCGACGTCCCAGCTGTGCGCCACGTAGTCGAGGAAGTGGAATCCGACGGCCCGTCGCGCCGGGAAAGTCCTCCCGGCGCCGAACTCCGGGAGGGCGAAGGGCTGCTCCGGGCCGTCCACGGCCGCGAAGGCGGTGAGGACCCGCTCGGCCGCCGCTTCGTACCCCCAGGGCGGCACTCTCCAGTGCGCCAGGTCGTGGCCGTGCCCGACTGCCGCGGCGGCGAACCCGTGGTGCTGGGCCGTCATATGGGCGAGCAGGTCGGCCAGGTCCCAGCCGGAGCAGGGGGTCGGCCGGGTCAGGTCCTCGGGGGTCACCCGACGTACCAGGGTCACGCTGTCCCGGATCACGCGCGCGTGGAGGCCTCGCAGGCGGTCGAAGTCCTCCCGTACGGCGTCCACCGATTTAGTAGGCATGTGCTTACGATGTGCCGAGGCATACGACTTGTCAACGGGTATTTTCGTGCCCATGTCCGAGTACGCAGCTCCCGGGGAGGAGCGCCGCCCCGATCTCGCCGCGATGGTCGTACCGCTGGGCCGCGCCCTGATGGCCGCGGAGCGGCCGATCCTGGACGCCCACGCGCTGACGATGTGGGCGTACGCGGTCCTGCTGCATCTCGACGAGGCCCCCATCCGCACCCAAGCGGCGCTGGCCGAGGCCATCCGCGCCGACAAGACCCGGATCATCGCGGTCCTCGACGACCTGGAGGCGCGCGAGTTGATCCGCCGCGTGCCCGACCCGCAGGACCGCAGGGTGCGCCTGCTGTCCCTGACGCCCGCGGGCCGTCGGCTGCGGGACACCGTGCAGTCCGCGATCCAGGAGGGCGAGGAACGTCTGCTCGCCCGTCTTCCGGCCGCGGACCGCGAGGCTTTCCTCAGGGCGCTTCGGGCCCTGTCGGACGCTTCCTAGCGCGTCGGGCGTCGGGCGTCGGACCCCGGCGCCCGTCGACACGCTCGCGAGGATCGCCGCACGCCACGCCGCTTCCATCGCCCAGGTGAAACTCGCGTGGCTCCTGGCCCAGTCCCCGGCCGTCCTGCCCGTCCCAGGCACCTCCTCGGTGGCCCACTGGGAGGAGAACATCGCGGCGGCCGGCCTGTGCCTCGACGACGAGAGCCTGGCCGAACCGAACGCGCTCACCACGGACGAATGGGGAACGACATGAAGAGCGCCGACCTGCTTCTCGACGCGATGGGCCGCGTCCAGGAGGCCGTGCACGGGGCCGTGGAGGGCCTGTCCGAGGACGACCTGGCGGCCAGGATCGACGCGGACGCCAACTCGATCGCCTGGCTCGTCTGGCATCTGACCCGTGTCCAGGACGATCACATCGCGGACGCGTTCGACACCGACCAGCTGTGGACGTCCGACGGTTGGAAGGGCCGCTTCAAACTCCCCTTCCCCGCGGGCGCCACGGGCTTCGGCCACTCCAGCAAGCAGGTCGGCCAGGTCCGCGCCCCGGCGGAGCTGCTGCTCGGCTACTACGACGCCGTCCACGAGCGGACCCTGGAGTGCCTCGCGGGCGTCACCAACGCGGACCTGGACCGCATCGTCGACGACTCCTGGGACCCGCCGGTCACCCTGGGCGTCCGCCTGGTGAGCGTCATCGCCGAGGAGAACCAGCACGCGGGTCAGGCGGCGTATGTACGAGGGGTGGTGGAGCGACGAGGAAGGTCGTGACGCGAGTCGGCATACGCTGTTATTCTCCGGCGGATCACGCACGGAAGCGACGTTCCGGGTGGGGGGAACCTCCGGCCGCCTCCACGCGTCCCGACCGCGCTCCCGAAACACAACCGCGGTCGCCTTCAGCGGAGGACCGCCTTGTCCCACTACGCTCGCGTGCCGCGTCGCAGGCTCGCCGCCGCGATCGGCACCGCTCTCGCCGTCACGGTCAGCACCTTGGCCGCCGTCCCGGCGGTCGCGGCCGGCCCGGCACCGGCCGACGGCACCGGTGTGACGGCCGCCGAGACGGACCAGCAGGACGTGCTCCCGTTGCCGCGCGACGCCGAGATCGTCGGCGCGGGGTCGACGGGCTTCCTGACCTGGGACGTGGACCGGGTGTGGACGAGCTTCGCCGACGGATCGTCGACCGCCTTCTCCTCACAGACGGCGGTCTACGGTGCCCATGGTTCGGACTCCGTGGTCCTCCACCGGAGCGACCTGCTCACGCTCAAGGACATGATCACGGGAGCGGTGGTGGTGAGCGTCGCCCCGGCGAGCGTCGGCGCCGGCAGCGTGTACGCGGGAGCCGTGGACTCGACCCTCCTCGTGGCGGTCGACAACGGGGTGGGGGGCAAGGACGTCCACCTGCTCGACCAGGCCGGCGGCACGGTGTCGGACCGCAAGGTGTCCGGCCTGCCGGCGAACGCGACCTCGGTGTTCGCCTGGACAGGTGGGTCCGGCGAGGCCCTGCTGACGTACCGCACCGACACGGTTTCGACGGGAAGGACGTACTGGGCCCTGCTGGACATCGCCACCGGTGCTGTCACGGAGACCCGCGAGGTGGTCTCCCCGTACCGCTCGAACGGAGATGTCGCCCTGTCGGCCACGCACCTGGCCTGGGTCGAGTACCGTTCCGCCACCGACACGACGGTGGTCGTCGTCGAGCGGGCGACCGGCAGGACGCAGCGCGTCCCACTGGGAGCCTCCACGCGGCACGTCGAAATCGGCCTGGTCGGACGGTGGTTGACGTACGGCCAGGTCGACGGCCTGCAGGATTACGAGCCGCACGTCCTGCACGCGGTGACCGCACGGTCCCTGGACACCGGGGCCACGCGCAAGCTCCTGGACCACCTGACCTCCGCCGTCACCGCGCCCGACGGCACCCAACTGGTGCGGGGCGGCACGACGGCGAAGGGCGAGGGCCTGTACCGCCTCTCCCCCGACGCCGACGGGGCCCCGGTCGGCGCGCTCGTGGCGAGCACGGGCGAATCGACCGGCGTGGCCGTGCTCGGTCACAACGTCCCCGCTGTGATCGACCTCGACCGCAACGGCGGTCGGACTCGGCTGGAGTGGCAGCTGTCGCGGTTCAGCGTGCTGGCAAAGGTCACGCTGCGCCATGTCAGGACCGGGGCGGCCGCCGAGGAGTACCTGTTCGTCTCCGGGGCCCCGAGCGGGCCCAACGTCCCCATCGGCAGTTACCCGTGGGCGGGCGAGGTCACGTCGGAGTGGGGCGGTTGGGAAAGCGCGCCGAACGGCGCGTACACCTGGGAGCTCCGGGCCGAGCCGCTCAATGGCATCGGGCCCACCCTGGTCACCTCGGGGAAGTTCACCGCCACCCGCAAGGCCGCTCCGCACGACTACACCGATAACGGCTCCCCGGACGTGCTCGCGCGCGACACCTCGGGCCGGCTGTGGCTCAACGACACGTTCTACTCGACGTCCGGGGAGAACCAGCTCACCCAGTTCCCCGGCACACCCCTCGGCAGCGGCTGGAACACCTACAGCCAGATCGAGGCGGCCGGGAACATCGCCGGCGCCCCGGCGGGCGACCTCGTCGCCCGGGACAAGGACGGCGTCCTCTGGTCCTACCTCGGCAAGGGCGACGGCACCTTCGCCCCGCGCACGAAGATCGGCACAGGCTGGAACACGTACACCCACCTTGTGGGCGTCGGCGACGCCGACCGCGACGGCCGCGCCGACCTCTACGCGTACAGCCGCGAGGGATCGACCTACCTCTACAAGGGGACCGGCGACTGGCGCGCCCCGTTCCGGACGCGCGAGCAGGTCCGCGTGGTGTTCACCGCCTCACGCACCTACAACCATTTCGCCTGATCACCGGTCCCACCAGGCGCGGCGCACCGTGCGCCTGGTGGGACTCGCCGCGCGGTTCGGCATCACCTTCGCCGGCCTCACCGGCTTCCTGACGGATCCGGCATCGTCGCCCAGACGGTCTTGCCGACCGGCCGGGCCTTGACGCCCCACGCCGTCGCGAGGGCGGCTACGAGCACCAGCCCGTAGCCGCCCTCGTCCGGTTCCCGGACGGGCTCCGGTTCGGACTCTCCCCGGGCGTCGGAGACCTCGATACGGAGGTGGTCGTCACCGAGGGCCAACCGCAGCTCGAAGTCGCGCCCCGGGACGCGGCCGTGGGTGACGGCGTTGTTGGCGAGCTCGGCCACGACGACGGCGATGGAGTCGGTCGCGGTGATCCCCCAGTCGTGGAGCTGCTGCACGGCGAGCAGGCGGGCCAGCCGTGCGCCGCGTCGGGTGGCCGACAGGCGAAGGGCGAACTCACCGGTTGGAGTGGTGGTTTCCGTCTTCATGGGGCCGAGCCTGGTACCCCGGTCGTACGCTGACCAGCAACGACGGCACGACGCTGAGTAGCGGTACGAGCACGCCCAGAAGGCGGTACGGATGTCGGGGAATCAGGAGGAGCGGCCGGAACGGCCGTCCGAAGTCGACGGTACGGCGCACCTGTTCAGTGCGCTCGGGAAAATCATCAAGACGCTGCGGAGGAACGCGGGCCTGAGCCAGGCGGAGCTGGCCGAGGCCACGCACTGCAGCGAGGACCTCGTCTCGTCCGTGGAGCGCGGGGTACGGACTCCCCAGCCCGACTTCCTGCTGCGGGCGGACCGGGCGCTGGGAGCCGGGGGCGTTCTGGTGGCGGCGGTGGACGACGTCCGGGAGGCGCTGGCCAGGGCGCGGACACGGCACCCGGACTGGTTCCGGGACTTCGCGAAGGCGGAGGCGGAGGCGGTGGCGCTGCACTATTACGCCGTGCAGGCCGTACCGGGCATTTTGCAGACGGAGGCGTACGCGCGGGCGGTGTTCCGCCACCGCCGCCCCATGTGGGACGAAGAGACGATCGAGAAGTGGGTGGCCGACCGCCTGGCGCGGCAGGCGATCTTCGACAAGTGGCCCGCGACCACGATCAGTTTCGTGCTGGAGGCAGCCGTGCTGCGCCGCCCTACCGGTGGATGGGAAGTACACCGCGAGCAACTGCGCCGCATCCTGGAGATCGCCCGGCTCCGTACGGTGCACCTCCAGGTGATGCCTCTGGAGCACGAGGAACACCCGTCCCTGGACGGGTCCTTCACCCTGCTGACCCCGCGAGGGCGGCGAGAGGTCGCGTACACCGAGATCTACGGGCATGCCCGGCTGATCACCGACCCGGAAGAGGTACGCCAGTACACCGAGCGCTATGGGATCATCCGGGCGCAGGCACTCACGCCCCACGAGTCCCTGGCGGCCATCGAGAAGATGCTGGGAGAGCTATGAGCACCACGGAACTGGCCTGGTTCAAGAGCAGCTACAGCAGCGGTGAAGGCGGCGAGTGCATCGAAGTTGCCTATGACTGGCAGAAGTCCAGCTACAGCAGCGGTGAGGGCGGCAACTGCGTCGAAATCGCCGCCCACCCCACCACCGTCCACGTCCGCGACTCCAAGAACCCCCACGGCCCCCAGCTCGCCCTCGCCCCCGCCGCCTGGGCTTCCTTCCTCCGGCCGTACAACCAAAACGCCTGACCAGAGGTCCAACCGGGCGGGGCGCAGTTCGCGCCCGGTTGGACCTCTGGAGGATCAGGCCTTGGCCCACGCACGTACGTCCCGACGGCGGCTCGGTTCGGCGGTCACCGCCGTCCTGGCCCTGACCGTGGGCACCCTGGCCGTACCGGCCGTCGCCGCCCCGGCCGATCAGGCTGTGGCGGCCGCGGCAGCCGCGACGCAGACCACGTCGGTGACGTTCCCGCTCGGCGCCGAGATCGTCGGTGCCGGGTCCGCCGGTTTCCTCACGCGCGGCACCCGGGAGAAGCCGGAGCTGCGCTGGACGCGGTACGCGGACGGCACCTCGACCGTGCTGTCGACGACCGGCAACGCGGCCGACGGCTCCGCCTCGGACGTCGTCGTGACGGGTGACGCCTCCGCTCCCTTCCAGTACCGCGTCGTGCAGCTGCACGACATGGCCACCGGCGCCGCGCCCGTGACGATCGATCTGGACGCGCTCGGCTCGAACTACGCCTACGTGGAGGCCGTCGGCTCGACGCTCCTCGTCGAGGTGGAGAACACCGACGGCACGCGCGAGCTGCACCTCGTCAGCAAGTCCGGCGAGACCGTTTCCGACCGGAAGGTGACCGGGCTGCCGGCCGGTACGGGCTGGTTCACCGCCACGGCGGGTGTGCCCGGCCAGGCACTCGTGGGCTTCGACCGGGGTTCGGGCAGCAATGCCAAGGGCGGCGGCCGGGCGGTGGTCGATCTGGTCACCGGGACCGTCACGGAGACGTACGAGGGCTCCCGGGCCGGGTATCTCAGCTCCCAGCTCGCCCTCTCCGCCACGCACGCGGCCTGGACGGAGTACGTCGACGGCGTCGGCGTCGAGATCGTCGTGGTCGAGCGGGGCGCCGGCAGCGGCCAGGCACCCCAGCGGATCCTCCTCGGCAAGACCGAGGAGTTCTCCATCGGGCTCGTCGGAAGCTGGCTGACGTACGCCGACCCCGAGCCGCTCACCGCGAGCATGGGCAGCGCCCTCGCGCCGTTCCGGGCGCGGTCCCTCGTGTCCGGGGAGACCGTCACACTGCTTGAGCACATGACGTCCGCCCAGCCGGGGCCCGACGGCACCCTGCTCGTGCGGGGCGGCACCGTGGACTCGGGCGAGGGGCTGTACCGCCTCTCCCCCGGGCAGAACGGCACGCCGCCGCTCGCGGAGCTGGTCGCCACGACCGGTGAGCCGACCAAGGTCACGCTCACCCGCGGCGACACCGTCCCCGCCGTCATCGCCCTCGACAAGGACCGCGGCCGGGTGCAGCTGCAGTGGCTGCTCAGCCGCCGCAATGTCGATCTCTCCGTCGAGCTGACCCACACGGCCACCCGCCGGGTGTGGCAGGAGTACGTTCCGGCGAACGGCGCCGCGACCGGGCCGGGCGCCCTCGGTGTGGTGTGGGACGGCTCGTTCCGCGACGACCGGGGCGACGCCGACGCCCTCACCGCCGCGTACAACGGCGACTACACCTGGCGGATCACGGCGAGTCCGACGAACGGCATCGGACCGGATCTGGAGACGACGGGAACGTTCA
This sequence comes from Streptomyces sp. ISL-36, assembly GCF_018614205.1. Classification (GTDB taxonomy): domain Bacteria; phylum Actinomycetota; class Actinomycetes; order Streptomycetales; family Streptomycetaceae; genus Streptomyces. Next base: position 9,784 of record NZ_JAGGOS010000046.1, read on the forward strand.
AGCTCGCCCGCAAGGCCGCCCCGCACGACTTCACCGACAACGGCTCGGCGGACCTGCTCGCGGTCGACTCCTGGGGCACGCTTCTCACCTACGACAGCAACTACCTCGTCGGGGCGGACCGCATCCACTGGCACTACGCCGCGACGCTCGGCACCGGCTGGAACATCTACAACAGCGTCACGGCGGCGGGGAACCTCGGCGGCTCCGCGCACGCCGATGTGATCGCCCGCGACAAGAGCGGCGCCCTGTGGTTCTACGCGGGGCGCTACGACGGGTTCGCGCCGCGCGTGCGGATCGGTACCGGCTGGCAGATCTACGCCAAGACGGTCGGGGGCAGCGACCTCACCGGGGACGGCCGCTCGGACCTGCTCGCCACCGACACGGCGGGCGCCCTGTGGCTCTACCCGGGCACCGGCAACGCGACCGCGCCCTTCGGCGCGCGCAAGAAGATCGGTACCGGCTGGGGCATCTACAACCGGATCACCGCCGTCGGCAACATCGCCGGAGGGACCGCCGGAGACCTCGTGGCCCGCGACAAGGACGGTGTCCTCTGGTCGTACCTCGGCAAGGGCGACGGCACCTTCGCGCCGCGTACGAAGCTCGGCGGCGGCTGGAACGCCTACAGCCACATCGTCGGCATCGGCGACGCCAACAAGGACGGCCGCCCCGATCTGCTGGGATACACCGCCCGGAGCCTGTACCTCTACCCGGGCACCGGAGACTGGCGCGCCCCCTTCGGCCCCCGATCGGAGCACGCCAACCCCAACTACGGGGAGGCCGCCGAGTCCCCGTTCTGACCGCCCCGCGCGATGGGGTGGGCGGTGACCGCGTCCTTCGAGCCGGCCGCCGCTCACCCCACTCTTCGTCCTCGCCGGACATCTGTGGCGTGACGATCGATTCAGATCGTAGGATAGCTCCGCTATCCTGTCGCCCATGCAGGGGGAACTGGAAAACAGCTCTGGTTTAGCCGGTAGCGGGGCCATGCCGCTCGAGTCGGGCGATCCCCGGCGGATCGGCGCGTTCAAGCTGCTCGGCGTGCTCGGCTCCGGCGGCATGGGGCGGGTCTATCTCGGCGCCGTGCCCGGGAAGTTCGCGGCGGTCAAGCGGGTGCTGCCCATTCTCGCCGAGGACGCGGACTTCCTGAGCCACTTCGGGCACGAGCTCGACAACCTGGCCAGACTGCCCGGCAGGGCCAGCGCGAGGCTACTGGCGAGCGACCGCACGGCACAACCACCTTGGTTCGCCACCGAGTACATACCCGGCATCACCCTCAACGAGGCGATCCGGCTGAACGGCGGCCCGCTGTCCGGTGCCGCGCTGTGGCGGCTGCTGCGGGACGCGGCGGCCGGGCTGCGCGCGGTGCACGAAGCCGACATGGTGCACCGGGACCTCAAGCCGTCCAACGTCATGCTGACCACCGACGGGCTGACCCTGATCGACTTCGGGGTGGCCCGGGCGGCCGACCAGAGCCGGCTGACCCGGACCGGCATGGTCATCGGGACTCCCGCCTACATGGCGCCGGAACAGGCCGTGGCCGAGCGGGAGTTGACCGGCGCGGCGGACGTCTTCGCGCTCGGCAGCCTGCTGCTGTACGCGGCGAACGGCCGTCCGCCGTTCGGTGACGGCTCCGGGCCCGGCCTGCTCTACCGCGTCGTCCACGGCGATCCGGACTTCGGGCGGCTGGCCGAGGACGACCCGGAGCTGGTGGAGGTCGTACGGTCCTGTCTCGCCAAGGACCCGGCGGCCCGGCCGACGGCCGCCGAGCTCGTCGGCCTCACCGGCGACCACGCGGAGGCCGCGCCGTGGCCCGCGGTCGTCGCCGAGCGGATCGCCGAGCGGGCCGCCTTCGCCGCGGAGGCGCCCACGGCCGAGCAGCTCGCGGAGCCCGAGGAGGCAGGGCAGGCGGGACCGGGAGGACCGGCCGGGGACATCGGGACGATACCGCTCACTCCACAGGGCTCGAAGGAGCCCGCGACCGCCTCGCCCGACCCCGCCGTCGCCACCGGGCCCGTCGAGCCCGGCAGACGGCGCGAGCGGCGCAACCGCTTCGTCATGCTCGCCGTGCCCGTCGTCGTGGCCACCGGCACGACCCTGACCGTCGCCCTCGGTCCGTACGAGATCGGCCGGCTGGGCGCCGGCCCCCGCCCCTCCGACTCGCCCTCCGTCGTCGTCTCGCAGCCGCCGCCGGGCGGGCCCGCGTCCGTGACCCCGTCCTCCCGGCCGCCGTCCTCCGGCCCCGCGGGCTCCCCTTCGGGATCCCCCTCGGGCGGGCCGCATCCCGTACCGCCCACCACCGGCGGAGCGGGGGGCGGCGGCGCCGCGGGCGGCACCCTGCCCGGCTCAGGAAGCGGGTCCGGTGGCGGGTCCGGCGGTGGCTCCGGAAGCGGCTCAGGTGGCGGCTCCACGGCGACCGGCGGCGGCGGGTCGAGCACCACGTCCGGGGGCTCCAGCACGTCCAGCTCCTCGGGCGGTTCCGGCGGGGGTTCCACGCGGCCCGCGCCGCCGCCGACCACCGGCGGCTCGGCACCGTCGGGGACGTACTCCCTGAAGAACGCCTCCAACGGCTACTGCCTGGCCGAGTTCACCTCCGCCTACAGCTCCATGCACACCCAGGCGTGCGGCTCCCCGGCGTCCAACGGCGGCAGCGTCTCGTACGCCTGGACCTACTCGGCGGGCTCGGACGGCACCTTTCTGCTCGTCAACAAGAAGACCGGCCACTGCCTGGAGTCCAGGGGCTATGCCGGCGTCCAGGCCGTCGCCTGCAGCGGCTCCAACGCTCAGTACTGGCGGATCGGCGCCACGAAGTCCGCCGGGCGGACCATCCAGAACGTGGGCGACAGCCTCTGCATGGCGACGAGTTCCCTGGTGGTCGCGGTCAGCTGCAACGCAGGGGACAGCGCGCAGCTCTGGCGGAACATCTCACCCGTGTGAGCGGCGGGGACCGAAGACCGGGACCATGACGTCTCCCTCCGGCCCCTCCGGCCGGAAGCCGACCTCCAGCTCCATGCCGATCCGGAGGTCGGCCTCGGGGGCGTCGACCACCTCGGTCATCATCCGCGGGCCCTCCGCCAGGTCGACCACCGCGGCGACGTACGGCACCCGTTCGCCGAACGGCGGGAGGTCGTTGCGGTGGACGACGGACCAGGTGTAGAGCGTGGCCCGACCGCTCGCCGTCTCCCACGCCACGTCCTCGCTCCAGCAGAAGGGGCAGAACTCGCGCGGGTAGTGGTGCGCCCGGCCGCAGGCGGCACATCGCCTCAGCAGCAGACGGCCCTCCCCCGCCGCTTCCCAGTACGGGCGGGTGAAGGCGTCGACGTCCGGCACGGCGGTCACCGGAAGAGTCCGATCGCGTGGTCGAGGGACCAGGTCTGCCAGGACATGGCGAAGAGGGCCACCAGCGAGATCAGCGCCATCATCGCGTTCTGCCCCTGCTCGGCCCAGTCGTGGATCATCAGGACGAGGTAGAGGAGGTTGAGGAGCAGGCCGCCGACGAGGGCGACCGGGGTGAGGAAGCCGGTGACCAGGCCGAGGGCGAGGGCGAGTTCGGCGTAGACGACGACGTACGCCATCAGCTTGGGGCGGGGGGCGACGACGGCGTCGAAGCCGCCGCGCACGGCGGCCCACCGGTGCTTCGCGGCGACGTCGGCAGCCCAGGCGATCCCCGTGCCGCGCTCGAACCAGCCCTTCCTGTCCTTGTGGCGCCAGCTCTCCAGCCACCACAGGCCGAGGCCGATGCGGAGGACGGCGAGCCATTCGGCGCCGGTGAGCCAGATGGTCTGCATCGCTCGATACCTGCCCCTCGCGAACCTGATCTGACGGTACGTCAGTTCAGCGGATGAGGGGGGTTCTCCGCAAGACCTCCGCGAGCGTGACCGATTCGCAACCGATTCCCATCTTGACCGAGACCCAACAAGTGATCACGCCATTACGCTCAGCATTCATGGCCAACACCCCCCATGGCAGACCCAACCATCCCGTATACGTCATCGGCGGCGGACCCGGCGGGCTCGCCGTCGCCGCCGCCCTGAGCGCGCGGGGCGTACGAGCCGTGGTCCTGGAGAAGTCCGACGCCGTCGGCGCCTCGTGGCGCGGGCACTACGACCGGCTGCGGCTGCACACGACCCGCCGCCTCTCCGGTCTGCCCGGGCTGCCGATGCCCCGCTCCTTCGGGCGCTGGGTCGCCCGCGCGGACGTGGTGCGGTATCTGGAGAAGTACGCCGAGGCGCACGAGCTGGAGATCGTGACGGGCGTCGAGGTCTCCCGCGTCGAGCGGGCCGAGGACGGGGAGAGCTGGCTCCTGCACGCGACGGGCGGGCGCCTGCTCACGGGACGGGCCGTCGTGGTGGCCACCGGCTACAACCACACGCCGCACATGCCGCAGTGGCCGGGACTCGACACGTACGGCGGCGATCTCGCGCACGCGAGCGCCTACCGCGACCCGGCCGCCTACCAGGGCCGTGACGTGCTCGTCGTCGGCGCCGGGAACACCGGGGCGGAGATCGCGGCCGATCTCGCCGAGGGTGGCGCCGGCCGGGTGCGGCTCGCGGTCCGCACGGTCCCTCATATCGTGCGCCGCTCCACGGCGGGCTGGCCGGCCCAGCGCACCGGCATCCTGGTGCGCAGGCTCCCGGTCCGCCTGGTCGACAAGGCGGGTGAGCTGATGTGCCGCCTCTCCGTGCCGGACCTCGCGCGGCACGGGCTGCCCCGGCCGGACACGGGGCTCTACTCGCGGGTGCGCGAGGGCGCGATCCCGGTGCAGGACGTCGGCCTGATCGACGCGGTGCGCAGGGGCGCGGTGGAGATCGTCGGCGCGGTGGAGTCCTTCGACGGCGGCAAGGTCGTGCTCGCGGACGGCACACGGATCACCCCGGACGCGGTGATCGCCGCAACCGGCTACCGGCGGGCCCTGGAAGGGCTGGTGGGGCACCTGGGCGTGCTCGACGAGCGGGGGCGGCCCGCGGTGCACGGTGCCCGGACGCCGCGCGAGGCGCCCGGGCTGTACTTCACGGGCTTCACGAACCCGATCAGCGGGATGCTCCGGGAGTTGGCGATCGACGCGGAGAGGATCGCCCGCGCGATCCGGAAGGCGTCGGCCCGCCCGGCCCGCCCGGCCCGCTAGGACCACCCGGACCGTCAGGACCCCGGGCCCGCGAGGACGCGGTGGGGCGGTGGGGCGGTGGGGCGGTGGGGCGGTGGGGCGGTGGGGCGAGCCTCCGCCCCGCCTCACCCTGCCTCACCCCACCTCACCCCGGCTCAGACGACGGCGTTGAAGCCGCCCCAGCCCGTGCCGATCTTCACGCGCGGCTTCAAGCCGCCCCGGCCGTCGCCGTCGTACCGCCACAGCACGCCCGAGCCGTCCCGTGCCAGCAGGTCCGCGGCACCGTCGCCGCTCAGGTCGCCGACGCCCGTCAGCCGGTAGCCGCTCCAGCCCGTGCCGATCTGGACCCGCGGCTTCAGACCGCCCGCGCCATTGCCGTCGTACCGCCACAGGAGACTGCCGTCCTGCACCAGCAGATCCGCGATCCCGTCACCGCTCAGATCGCCGACGCCGGTGAGGCGCAGACCGCTCCAGCCTCCGGTGCCGATCTTCACGCGCGGCTTCAGACCACCCGCACCCGTGCCGTCGTACCGCCACAGCACACCACCGTCCTGCACCAGCAGATCCGCGATCCCGTCACCGCCGAGATCGCCGGCACCGGTGAGACGCAGACCGCTCCAGCCTCCGGTGCCGATCTTCACGCGCGGCTTCAGACCACCCGCACCCGTGCCGTCGTAACGCCACAGCGCACCCGCGCCGTCCTGCGCCAGCAGGTCCGGGACTCCGTCACCGCCGAGGTCGCCGACGAGCGCGAGCCGGTAGCCGCTCCAGCCGGTGCCGATCTGGACCCGCGCCTTCAGACCGCCCGCGCCGTTGCCGTCGTACCGCCAGAGCAGGCCGCCGTCCTGGGCGATCAGGTCGGGAGCACCGTCGCCGGTGAGGTCGTGCTGGAGCTGTCCCGGGGCCGGGAGGCCGACCGGGACGACCCAACCGGCTTCGGGGACGGTCACGTCGGTGGTCGTGAGCGTGGTGCCGGGGCCGCCGGGGGTGGTCGCCGAGTGGACGGTGAGCTGCTGCCGCGTGCCGCCGGAGATGTACACGATGCTGCTGCCGTCCGGGGACCACTCCGGCAACATCACGGACTCGCCCGTGGTCATCCGCGTCTCGACGCCGGTCGTGAGGTCCCGGACGTAGACGTCGTAGCCGTCGCTCCGGTTGGCCGCGAAGGTGATCTTCCGGCCGTCCGGGGAGAACGAGGGGTGCAGGCCCTGGGTGACCGGCTGCGGGGCCGCGCCGGTGCGCGGGTCGTAGAGGTGGATCGTGCTGCCGCGGAGGAAGACCAGGCGTCCGTCACCGGCGACGTCGATCTGGCCGTCCCAGGTCCGCTCGGGCTCGGCGAAGACGTAACCGAGGCCCGTGCCGTCCAGGTTGACCTGCATCACGCGTCGCCGGTCGTGTCCCGGCTTGGTTCCGAAGCCGAGGTAGAGCTTCGTCCCGTCGGACGACCAGTCGAGCTCGGCGAGCCAGCCGTCCGGCTCGTCGATGTCCATACGGACGGGCCGGGCGCCGGTGCCGTCGGCCGCGGCCACCCAGATGTCGGCGTAGCCGTCCTGGCTGATGAAGGCGAGACGGCGGCCGTCCGGGGAGTAGGAGGCGCCGGTGATCTCGGCCTTGGGCAGACCCGTACCGCTCGGCACGAGGGCGCGCCGGTCCGTGCCGTCGGCGTCGACCGTGACGAGGCGGGTGGTCCGCAGGCCGTCAACGGTCGCGTGTTCGGTGTAGACGACACGGGGCTTCGGTGCGCCGGCGACGGCGGCCGGGGTCGCGGCCTGCGCCGGGGCGGCGATGGTGGCACCGAGCCCGGCCGACGACGCGAGGACCGCGAGGGCGACACCGAGGGCCCGGGCGCGTCCCCGCGCACGGCGACGGTTCGTGACGTGGAACAAACTTCCCCCTGGAAGTAGATGCGGTACGGACGCAATGACTCACGCGTCCCGGGGTAGACCCTCAAGCGACCCGCATGGTTGTACGAGACATCCGGCCGCCCGTCCGCGGTACTCCCTGCACGCCCATTCCTGACTGAGCGTCAGACTTGTAATCTGACTATGCGTCAGGTCACAGCGAACGGGACGGACGGGCGGAGCGCAACGATGCTTGGATCGACTCACGGCACCTTCACCACCGATCTCCGCGCCCGCGTGGTCGCCTGCGGAGAGCACCCCGGGGCCCGCGGGACCGCCGTCCACGGCGTCACCGCCGTGGACGGTGACCGGGACGTCAGCGGGCGACCCCTGCATGCCCCCGTCCCCGACCTCGACCGGTTCTTCCGCCCCCGGTCCGTCGCCGTCGTCGGGGCCTCCGACGCCGAGGGACGGCCCAACACCGGTATCACCCGGCAGCTCATCGCCTGGGCCGAGCGGGTCGGCGCCGACCTGATACCCGTGCACCCGACCCGCACCGCCGTCTTCGGGATCCCCTGCGCGCCCTCCGTCACGGCCCTCGCCTCGACGCACGCCGAGCCCGTCGACCTCGCCGTCCTCCTGGTCGCCGACCCGCTCCCCGTCGTCGAGGAACTCGCCGAGGCGAAGGTGCGGTTCGCCGTCGCCTTCGCCTCCGGCTTCGCCGAGACGGGACAGGAGGGCGCCGACGCGCAGGAGCGGCTCGCCGCCGCGGTGCGGCGCTCGGGGATCCGCCTCCTCGGGCCGAACACCAACCTCAACGCCTTCGAGCGTTTCCGCGAGGACCTCGACGGACCCGCCATCGCGCTGATCACCCAGTCCGGCCACCAGGGCCGGCCCGTCCACACCCTCCAGGAACTGGGCGTACGGCTCTCCCACTGGGCGCCCACCGGCAACGAGGCCGATCTGGAGACCGCCGACTTCATCTCGTACTTCTCGCAGCTGCCCGAGGTCGGGTCCATCGCCTGCTACGTCGAGGGCCTCAAGGACGGGCGCTCCTTCCTGCTCGCGGCCGACCGGGCCGCGCGGCGCGGGGTGCCCGTCGTCGCGGTGAAGGTGGGCCGGACCGAGACCGGGGCGCGGACCGCCGCCTCGCACACCGGCAAGCTCACCGGCGCGGACCAGGTCGTCGACGCGGCCATGCGGCAGTTCGGGGTGATCCGGGTCGACGGGCTCGACGAGCTCCAGGACACCGCCGCCCTGCTGGCCCGCGCGCGCAGGCCCGTCGCCGACGGCGTCGTCGTCTACTCGATCTCGGGCGGCACCGGCGCGCACTTCTCCGACCTCGCCACGGCCGCGGGTCTGCGGCTGCCGACACTTACGCAGGCCAAGCAGGACGAGCTGCACCAGTGGATACCGCCGTACCTGAACGTGGCCAACCCCGTCGACAACGGCGGCCACCCGGTGGGCGACTGGCGCGGCCGGAAGATCATCGACGCGATCCTCGCCGACCCGTCCGTCGGCGTCCTGATCTGCCCCATCACCGGGCCGTTCCCGCCGATGAGCGACCGGCTCGCCCAGGACCTGGTGGACGCGGCGGAGGCCAGCGACAAGCTGGTGTGCGTGGTGTGGGGTTCGCCGATCGGGACCGAGGCCGCCTACCGCGAAACCCTGCTCGGCTCCTCGCGCGTCGCCACCTTCCGTACGTTCGCCAACTGCATCGGGGCCGTGAATGCCTACCTCGACCACCACCGCTTCACCGCCGGCTACCGCTCCCCGTTCGACGAGGCCCCGCGCACCCCCTCCCCGTCCTTCCGCAAGGCGCAGGCCCTGATGCGCCCGGGCCGGCAGCTCAGCGAGCACGCCGCGAAGCAGCTGCTGCGGGCGTACGGGATCCGGGTGCCGCGCGAGCAACTGGTCACCAGCGCGGCCGCCGCCGTCCGGGCGGCCGGCCTGGTCGGCTACCCGGTCGTGATGAAGGCGTCCGGCGCCCAGATCGCGCACAAGTCCGAACTGGGCCTGGTCAAGGTCGGCCTGACCTCGGCGAGCCAGGTGCGGGACGCGTACCGCGAGCTCACCGACATCGCCCGCTACGAGGGCGTCGACCTCGACGGCGTCCTGGTCTGCCAGATGGTGGGGCGCGGGGTCGAGATGGTGGTGGGCGTGACGCGCGACCCGCTCTTCGGGCCGACGGTCACCGTCGGGCTCGGGGGCGTCCTGGTCGAGGTCCTGAACGACACCGCCGTCCGCGTCCCGCCCTTCGGCGAGGCCCAGGCCCGGGACATGCTGGGCGAACTACGCGGCCGGGCGCTGCTCGACGGGGTACGGGGAGCGCCGCCCGCGGACGTGGACGCGCTGGTGGAGGTGGTGCTCCGGGTGCAGCGGATGGCCCTCGAACTCGACGGGGACCTCGCCGAACTCGACATCAACCCGCTGATGGTGCTGCCGCGCGGACAGGGCGCGGTCGCCCTGGACGCGCTCGCGGTGTGCCGATAGGAGGCCTGTCACGTGGAGGACGCAGGGGAAGAGGTCCTGCACGCCGTCGAGAACGGCGTCTCGTGGATCACGCTCAACCGGCCCGGGGTGATGAACGCCGTCACCTGGGACCAGCGGGAGCGGATCATCGCGCTGCTCGGGGAGGCCTCGGCCGACCCGGACGTACGGGCGGTGGTGCTGACCGCGACCGGCCGGGGGTTCTGCGCGGGCGCGGATCTGCGCGGAGGGCCCGCCTCGCGGCCGGAGCGGGTCCCCGGTGACGTGGCGCGGACGATCCGGCTCGGGGCGCAGCGGCTGATCGGGGCCGTACTGGACTGCGAGAAGCCGGTGGTCGCGGCGGTGAACGGGACGGCGGCCGGGATCGGCGCCCATCTGGCGTTCGCCTGCGATCTGGTGCTGGCGGCCGAGTCGGCGACGTTCATCGAGGTGTTCGTCCGGCGGGGTCTGGTGCCGGACGGGGGCGGGGCGTACCTCCTGCCCCGGCTGATCGGTCCGCGGCGGGCGAAGGAGCTGATGTTCTTCGGGGACGCGGTGGGTGCGGCGGAGGCGCGGGAGATGGGCCTGGTGAACCGGGTCGTGGCCGCGGAGGAGCTGGAGAAGACCGCACGGGAGTGGGCCGAACGCCTCGCCCGGGGCCCGACCCGGGCGCTCGCCCTGACCAAACAACTGGTGAACGCCTCCCTGGACTCCGACCGCGCGACGGCCTTCGCGGCGGAGGCGGCCGCGCAGGAGATCAACATGACGACGCGGGACGCGAACGAGGGGGTGGCGAGTTTCGTGGAGCGGCGGGCGCCCCGGTACGAGGGCCGGTAGCGCGGAAAGGGCCCCGACGACGTACGTTGTCCCCTCAACGTCCTTTCCACGAGGGGTACATCATGAGCGTTTTCGGTACAGGTCCGGTCAGCCGGAGAGGACTCATACGGCTCGGCGGGGGCGCCGCCGCCGGTCTGGTGCTCGGGGGCGTCGGCGCCACGACGGCGCAGGCCCGGACCATGGCCGGGGAAGCCGGGGTCACGGCGCTGCCCGGCTCGATGGCCTTCGACCTGAGCGACCCGTCGGACGCCCTGTTCATGCACAAGCAGGCCTGGTGTCCCACGGTGATGCAGTGCGCGGGCTATGACCATCTGAACAAGCACTGGTACGTCGCCCAGGTCATGTACAACCCGGGGGACGGGGTGTCCTACGCCACGCGGAAGCTCGAGGGCGACATCGCCATCACCAAGCTGAGCGCGGACGGCTCGACCAAGCTCGGGCGGATGTATCTGCGCGGGTTCGGGCACGGCGCCCAAATCGGCATCGAGGCGACGGCGGCGGGCTCGGCCCCGTACATCTGGATCGAGTACGACTCCGAGCCGAACTCGGACGCCACGGGCTTCGGTACCAAGGTGTGCCGGATCAAGTACGTGGGCCCTGCGGCCGATCAGCCGCCGCGGAGCTTCCACTGGGACGATCCCGAGGACCGTACGGCCATGAACTTCAAGGACCGTACGCCCGACGCACTCAAGCTGCCGGGCGCCGGGACGACGCTGAGCGCGCCGCGGCCGGTCGTCGACATGCAGCACCGCCGGCTGCTGGTGCGCTTCAACCGCAACGGGCAGCTGCAGTGCGCGGTCTGGGACCTGGACGCCGCCATCGCCGGCCCGCTGGGCGAGCCGCTGCACCACTTCGCGGATCTGCCGAGGCCGGTGTACGACGCGCAGGGGTTCTGCCTCTACGGCTCGTACATGTACATGTACGAGGGCGAGGCGTACGCCAGCGGCGGGCCGACCGACACGACGGACGTGGGCACCACGTACATCACCAGGGTCGACCTGAACACCGGGGTTTCGGAGCGTGCCCTCACCCGTGCCCTCAAGAGCCTCACCTTCCGGGAGCCGGAGGGCATGAACGTCATGCTCGTCCCCGACCCGGCGCGTCCCGGTGCGTACCTGCCCCGGCTGACCTTCGGTTTCGCCTCGGGCGAGTCGGGCGACCGCCGGGTGAACATCGCGTACAAGGACGCGTTGATCTGATCGCGGCACCGTCCGACGGGGGCCGGCCCGAGGGTTCCTATCTGACGACACGTCAGGTTCAATGGACGGTGTGATGGGACACGCTGGGATGGCGGCCACCGCCGTCCGATACCTCAGGTCGGCCGGTGCGCCCACGGCCGTGGAGCACCACCCCGCGCCACGACTCCGTGCGGTACGGGACGACGAGCGGCTGCCCGTCGACCCGGCCGAGTTCCGGCGTGTGCTCGGGCACTTCGCGAGCGGGGTCACGGTCGTGACCTCGCTCGATCCCGGCGGTCCCGCGGGCTTCGCCTGTCAGTCCTTCGCGTCCCTCTCCCTGGACCCGCCCCTGATCGCGTTCATGGTCGCGCGGACCTCGACCACCTGGCCCCGCATCGCCCGCGCCGGTGCCTTCTGCGTGAACATCCTCGGCTCCGACCAGGGGGAGTTGTGCCTGGGCTTCGCGCGCAGCGGCGCGGACAAGTTCGCGGGGGTGGCGTACGACCCGGCGCCGGTGACCGGGGCGCCGCGCCTGGAGGGGGTCCCCGCCTGGGTGGACTGCACGATCGCCCAGGTGCACACGGGGGGCGACCATCTGATCGTGGTGGGGAGGGTCGAGGCGCTGGGGGCCGAGGACGAGGGCGCTCCGCTGCTCTTCCACCGGGGGCGGTTCGGGCGGTTCACGCCGTAGCGCTCGCGGCCACCACCGGCCTGCGGCGGATCACCAGGGCCATCAGGGCCGCGGCGGCGCACAGCGCGCCCGAGGCGTACCAGACCACGTCGTACGAGCCGAAGACGTCCCGGGCCAGACCGCCCGCGAAGGCGACCACCGCCGCGCCCACCTGGTGGGAGGCGAGGACCCAGCCGAAGACGATGGCGCTGTCCTCGCCGTAGTGCTCACGGCACAGGGCGAGCGTCGGCGGGACCGTGGCCACCCAGTCCAGGCCGTAGAAGACGATGAAGAAGACCATCGGCGGGTGGACGGACGGGGCGAGGAGCAGGGGCAGGAAGAGGAGCGACACCCCGCGCAGCGCGTAGTACGTGGCCAGCAGGCGCCGGGACTCGAAGCGGTCGGTGAACCAGCCGGAGGCGATGGTGCCGACGACGTCGAAGACGCCGATCACGGCGAGCAGCGAGGCCGCCGCGGTGACGGGCATGCCGTGGTCGTGGGCGGCCGGCACGAAGTGGGTCCGCACCAGGCCGTTCGTCGAGGCGCCGCAGATCGCGAAGGTGCCGGCGAGGAGCCAGAAGGGGCCGGTGCGGGCCGCCTTGAGGAGCACGGTCACCGCGCGGCGGGCGGCGCCCTGGACCGGTGCGGGCTTCGGGACGAACTCCGCCGCGCCGTAGGGCGCGAGGCCCACGTCCGCCGGGTGGTCGCGCAGCAGCAGCCATACGAAGGGGACGATCACGAGGGCGGAGAGCGCGACGGTGACCGAGGCCGGCCGCCAGTCGTGGTGCTCCACCAGCCACGACAGAAGGGGCAGGAAGACGAGCTGCCCTGAGGCGCCGGCCGCCGTGAGGATGCCGGTCACCAGCCCGCGCCGGGCCACGAACCACCGGTTGGTCACCGTCGCCGCGAACGCCAGCGCCATGGAGCCGCTGCCGAGGCCGACGAGGACGCCCCAGAACAGGACGAGCTGCCAGGCCGCCGTCATCCACACGGTGAGCAGCGAGCCGAGCGCGATCACGCTGAGCGCGGCCGCGACGACCCGCCGGATGCCGAACCGGTCCATCAGCGCCGCGGCGAACGGCGCCGTCAGTCCGTACAGCGCGAGGTTCACCGACACCGCGAAGCCGATCGTGCCGCGCGACCAGTCGAACTCGTGGTGCAGCGGTTCGATCAGCAGCCCGGGCAGCGAGGCGAAGGCGGCGGCGCCGATGATCGTGACGAAGGTGACGGCCGCGACGAACCAGGCGCGATGGAGGCGAGGGGTGCGGACGGTCGGGGTCGGCGCGGGGGCCTTGGTTGTCTGGGTCACGTCACACAGCATCGTGATCCGTGACCGCCCCCACCACTGGCCCGAATGACAGCTTTCGCAAAGATCGGGCCACGCGGCGGAAGACCCTCAGATCCGCGGCAGGGTTCTGATCGGGCCACCCGGCGGGAGACCCTCAGATCCGCGGCAGCGTTCTGATCGGCCGCACCACCAGCAGCGCCACCACCACCAGCACCGCGATCCCCGCCCCCGCCAGCAGGACCTCCTCCGTGCCCACCGCCTCCGCCACCGGGCCGGCGAGCGTCCGCCCCGCCGCCATCATCAGCAGCGAACCGGCCACGTCGTAGGCGTGCATGCGGTTCAGCGCGTCCTGCGGCACATGCGTCTGGACCGAGGTCGACCACATCACCAGCCAGAACGCGAACGCCGCCCCGCCCAGGAACTGACCCACCCCGAGGACCGCCACGGAGGCGCCGGATCCGAGCAGGAAGAGGTTGACCGGCAGACCCAGCAGCGCCACGGCGCCCGCCGCCAGCGGGCGGCGCGGGCGCAGCCGCAGGGCGAGGAGCCCGCCGGCCGCGCTGCCGGCGCCGTTGACCGCCATCAGCACCCCGTAGGCCGCCGAGCCGTGCTCGCCGGTCACCAGGGTGGCGGTCAGCGGGACCATCGGCCCGGCGACCGTCAGCCCGTACACCGTCCAGATCGCGATGACCCCCCACAGCCAGCTGCGGGCCCGGAACTCCCGCCAGCCGACGGCCATTTCGGCGCGCAGCGAGCCGCGCGCAGCCGTGTCCGCGGGAACGGCGGGGATCCGCATCAGACCGAGGCACAGCGCGCTGACGGCGAAGGTCAGGCCGTTGGCGCCGAAGGCGGCCCCCGCGCCGGAGAGCGCGACGAGCAGACCGGCCACGGCTGGGCCCGCCATGGTCATCAGGGACTCCACGACCCGCAGGACCGCGTTGGCGCGCTGCACGTCGGGGGCGATGCGCGGGATCGTGGAGGCCACCCCGGGCTGGAAGAGGGCGGCGCAGACCCCGCTGACGGCGGAGAGCGCGTACACCGTCCACAGCGGCGGGCTGCCGGCGGTGAAGGTGACGGCGAGGACGGCCGCGCCGGGCAGCCGCAGCACATCCGCGATGATCATCATCCGGCGGGCGGTGAAGCGGTCCGCGAGGACGCCGCCGAAGACGACGAAGAGCGCGAAGGGGCCGATCCAGGCGCCGAGGGCGTATCCGACGGAGGAGCCGGAGTGCCCGGCGCCGAGCAGTCCGGCGGCGAGGGCGACGGGCACCATGCCCTCACCGAAGACGGCGGCGGCCCGGGCCACGAAGAAGAGCCGGAAGTTACGGTTCCAGAGGGCAGCCGCCCCCGCGGGTACGGGAATGGGTTCCCGGACCTCAGACTTGTACGGGAAGTGCTCCGCTTGCTTGTCCGTCACGGACCCGACTTCTAGCAGCAAATGGTCTGGACCACAAAGGGATTTACGAGGGGTCTCGTCGTGCCGCACCGTATCGCCGTCCTCGCCCTGCCGGGCCTTCTCCCCTTCGAGCTGGGCATTCCGCACCGGATCTTCGGCCGCGCCAAGGACCCCGAGGGCCGTCCGCTCTACACGATCGCGACCTGCGCGCCGGTCGCCGGGCCGGTACCGACCGACGCGGACTTCGCCATCCAGGTCGAGCACGGACCGGAGGCCCTGGCGACGGCGGACACGGTCGTCGTCCCCGCCTCGTACGAACTCGGCCCGGTCTACGACGAAGGACGCCTGACCGACGAGCTGGCCGCCGCGCTCGCCCACATCCGGCCCGGAACACGGCTCGTCTCCATCTGCACGGGCGGGTACGTGCTCGCCGCCGCCGGCTACCTCGACGGGCGCCCGGCCACCACGCACTGGGCCTCGGCCGAGCACTTCCAACGGCTGTTCCCGAGCGTACGGGTCGACGCCGACGTCCTGTTCGTCGACGACGGGGACGTGCTCACCTCGGCGGGCGTCGCCGCCGGGATCGACCTGTGCCTGCACATCGTCCGCCGGGACCACGGGACGGCGGTCGCCAACGAGGTGGCGCGCAGGACCGTCGTACCGCCGCACCGGGACGGCGGGCAGGCCCAGTACATCGCCCGCCCGCTCCCCGAGCCCGGGTCGGCGACCACGACGGCGGCCCGCGCCTGGGCCCTCGCGCATCTGCACGAGCCGATCCAGCTGCGGGACCTGGCGGTACGCGAATCGATGAGCGTACGGACGTTCACGCGCCGCTTCCGTGAAGAGGTCGGCGTCAGCCCCGGCCAGTGGCTCACCCAGCAGCGCGTGGAACGGGCCCGCCACCTCCTGGAGTCCACCGACCTTCCGGTCGACCAGGTGGCGCGGGACGCCGGCTTCGGCACGCCCCAGTCGCTCCGCTCCCACCTCCAGGCGGCCATCGGCGTCACCCCGACGACCTACCGCCGCACCTTCCGGTCGGGCGCGGTGGGCTGAGCGGCCGGCCGCCCGGGGACCTCGATCCGGCGCTCCCCCACCGCGCCGACCGCCGTCAGGAGCACGGTCAGGCCGACACCCCACAGGATGGCCGTCGAGGGCGCCACCACCTGCAGCAGGCCGCCCGCGAGCGAGCCGCTCGCCGCGTAACCGGCGCCGACGGCCGCGTACATGACCGAGTACCCGGCGGCCAGAGCGCTCGGCGGCAGCATCTGGCGCAGGGCCAGATTGCGGGTGAGCATCGCCGGGGCCTGGAGGAGACCGGCCAGGGTCAGCGCGACGGCGATCGCCCCCGCCGAGGGCAGCACGGCCATCAGGGCCACGCCCCCGGCGACACCGAGGATGAGCACGAGGGACTGCACCGGGAGCCGGCCGGGCCAGCTGCCCCGCAGTCCGTACACGAAGGCGCCCACCGCCGAGCCCATCGAGAACCCGGCGAGCAGGGGCCCCGCCCAGCCGATGCCGATCGCCCGCTGTTCGAGAAGGGCGGGCAGGATCAGCTCCGCCAGGGCCAACAGGGTCAGACTCCCGGCGCCCATGACGTACACCGGCCACACCCGCATGAGGACGCGCCGCATCGGCTCGCCGTGCTCCTGCGCCTGCGACGGCCAGCCGGCCGGCAGCGCCCACAGCCCGGCGACCGAGGCCGCCATCAGCCCGGCTTGGAGCAGCAGCGGGACGGCCGGGTCGACGCCGAGCGCCAGACCGGTCACGAGCGCGGGTGCGGCGGCCCAGATGGCGAAGGTCAGCACGGACTCCATGCTGAGCGCCTGGGTGACGGCCTTCTCCGGGACCAGGCTGGTGAGCAGCGCACGCAGACCACCGGGAGAGGCGGCCGGCCCGGCGCCCGCGAGGAAGGCCGACAGACCTAGGAGGACGGGATGCGCGCCCTCGGCGAACCCGAGCCCCGCGAAGCCGAGAGCGCCCACCACGAGGCCGACCGCCAGATGCGGCCGCGCCCGCTCGGGGTTCATCCGGATGCCCAGTACGGGCGCGGCGACGATCTCGCCGAGGACGTACGCGGCGGCGAGCACCGCCCCGAGGGTGTATCCGCCGGGCCGCTCCCGCACCAGGAACACGAGCGCGAGCGGCGCCATCGCCACCGGCAGCCGGGCGGCCAGGGCGACGGCCGACCAGACGAGGACGGGGCGGGTGACGAGCGCACGGTAGGACATGGCCACGACCGTAACGGGCGGACGGTCGTGGTCGGCCGTTCAACCGAAGGTGAGCACCCCGCGCGCCACACGCCCCTGTTCGGCGTCCTCGGCCGCCATGGCGAAGTCCTCCACCGGATACGTCTCGGTGACGAGTTCGTCGAGGAGGAGCCGGCCCTGCCGGTACAGCTCGGCGTAGAGGGCGATGTCCTTCTGGGGGCGGGAGGAGCCGTAGCGGCAGCCGAGGATCGACTTGTCGAGGAACATCGCGGCCGGCGGGAAGCTCGCCTCGGCGGTGGGCGCGGTCATGCCGAGGAGGATCGCCTGGCCGTGCCGGTCGAGCAGATCGATCGCGGTACGGACGAGGCCGGTGTGGCCGACGCACTCGAAGACGTGGTCGGCGCCGGTGGGCAGGATCTCCCGTACGCCGTCGGTGGAGGTCAGGAAGTGGGTGGCGCCGAAGCGGCGGGCCGTCTCCTCCTTGGCCGGGTTGGTGTCGACGGCGACGATCGTGAGCGCGCCGGCGATCCGGGCGCCCTGGAGGACGTTGAGGCCGATGCCGCCGGTGCCGATGACGACGACGGTCTCGCCGCGGTCGACCTCGGCCCGGTTGAGGACGGCTCCGACACCCGTGAGGACGGCGCAGCCCAGGAGGGCGGCGGAGGTGAGGGGGATGTCGGAGGGGATCTTCACGGCCTGGACGGCCTTGACGACGGTCCGTTCGGCGAAGGAGGAGTTGGAGGCGAACTGGAAGAGACGCTGCCCGCCGGGCCGGGAGAACGGCTGCCCGGGCATGCCGATCGCCTTGCGGCACATGGTGGGGCGGCCACGGTCGCAGTCGGCGCAGGCGCCGCAGTTGGCGAGGGTGGAGAGGGCGACGTGGTCGCCGGGGACGACATGGGTGACGCCGGGGCCGACGGCTTCGACGACGCCGGCGCCCTCGTGGCCGAGGACGACGGGGGCGGGGAAGGGGATCGTGCCGTCGACGACGGCGAGATCGCTGTGACAGACCCCGGCGGCCCGGATACGCACGAGCACTTCACCGGGCAGGGGTTGGCGTATCTCCAGATCGCGCACGACCTGGACCTGCTTGCCGTCGAACACAACACCACGCATGCTTCGTGCTCCTCGTATCCGGGGGCGGTAGGTTCCCTCGCCCCACCCCGTTGTGGGCATTCGTCCCGCTGGGCGGGACGGGTGGGCACACGGGACGGCGCCCTTGCCGGGCCCAGGCTCCCGGTCCGTACGCTGCCCACAGGTGCGGCGCCGTCGTGGGTTGTGCCCACCCGTTCCTCCCCCTAGGGCTCCGCCCTGGGGGGACCCCCACAGCGGAACAGTTGCCCACAACGGAGTGGGGAGAGGGCGGCGGGCGGCGCCCCGGGCCGGGGGGTCCTAGGCGTTCGGGCGGGAGCCTCTCGCTGCCGCCTGGGTCATTTCCTCCAGCCGGGACAGCAGCGGCATCGGGTCCGTCCCCACCGTCCCCGGCAGAAAGTCCGCGATCCGTTC
Source organism: Streptomyces sp. ISL-36 (assembly GCF_018614205.1). GTDB lineage: Bacteria > Actinomycetota > Actinomycetes > Streptomycetales > Streptomycetaceae > Streptomyces. The sequence goes on from NZ_JAGGOS010000046.1 coordinate 28,274, forward strand.
CGGGGTCCAGGACCCCCCCTCCGCATAGCCCGCCCGCAGCTCCCTCGGCTGCGCCCACACCGCGATCTTCGGGCCGGCGATCGTATAGACCTGGCCGGTGATCTTCTCCGCCCTCGCCCGCTCCGAGAGCAGGTAGACCACGAGCGCCGCCACATCCTCCGGCTCGCCGATCTCCTTCAGCTCCATCGGCACGTTCGCCGACATCCGGGTCCGCGCCACCGGCGCCACCGCGTTCGCCGTGACCCCGTACTTGTGCAGCCCCAGCGCCGCCGACCGCACCAGCGAGATGATGCCGCCCTTGGCCGCCGCGTAGTTGGCCTGGGCCACCGAGCCCTGGTGGTTGCCGCTGGTGAAGCCGATCAGCGTGCCGCCGCCCTGCTTGCGCATCACCGCCGAGGCCGCCCGGAAGACGGTGAACGTGCCCTTCAGATGGGTGGCGACGACCGGGTCCCACTCCTCCTCGGACATGTTGAAGAGCATCCGCTCGCGCAGGATGCCCGCCACGCACACGACCCCGTCGATCCGCCCGTACTCCGCGAGCGCCACGTCCACGACCCGCCGGCCGCCGGCCATCGTCGAGATGTCGTCGGCGACCGCCAGGGCCGACCCGCCCGCCGCCTCGATCTCCTTGACGACGGAGAGGGCCACCTCCGAGGTCGGCTCGCCGCCCTCGACGGAGACCCCGTAGTCGTTGACGACGACCTTCGCTCCCTCCGCCGCGCACGCGAGGGCGACGGCCCGGCCGATCCCCCGCCCCGCGCCCGTCACGGCGACGACCTTGCCTGCCAAGAAGTTCCCCACGCCCGGCCCCTTCCCGCATTTTCTGACGGTCCGTTAGATTCACCGTAGAACTGGATTCTACGACCCGTCAGATACTGGAGAACAAGACCCCGGAGGCCCCCGATGTCACTTCCCGCCGAGTTCCACGACATCGCCAAGCGCGTGAACAACTGGGGTCGTTGGGGCCGGGACGACCAGATCGGCACCCTCAACCTGATCACCGACGCGGTGGTGCGGGAGGCGGCGCGGACCGTCATCGCGGGGCGGCGCATACCCCTGGCCCTGGATCTGGAGCAGGACGGCGTGCAGACCGGCATGATCCCCGGCCGGGTCAACCCGCTCCATGTCATGGTCCAGATCAACCAGGAGCTCTTCGGCCCCGGCACGGTCGCCACCAGCGACGACGCCGTGACCTTCGGCCTGCAGGCGGCCACCCACTGGGACGCGCTCACCCATGTCTCCCACTCGGGGAAGATCTACAACGGCCGCCCGGCCGCCACGATCACCCCGCACGGCCGCTCCGAGTACAGCGGCATCCACACCGCCCGTCACATCGTGAGCCGTGGCGTCCTGCTCGACGTGGCCGCCGCCAAGGGCCTGGACCGGCTGCCCGGTGACCACGCCGTCACCCCCGAAGACCTGGACGAAGCGGCGGAATTCGGCCGGGTGACCGTACGGGCCGGTGATGTCGTCCTCGTACGGACGGGGCAGGTCCAGCAGTATCTGGCCGGGGACAAGCACGGGTACGCCTTCCCCTCCCCGGGGCTCTCGATCCGTACGCCTGAGTGGTTCCACGCCCGCGATGTCGCCGCCGTCGCCAACGACACGCTCACCTTCGAGATCTTCCCGCCCGAGATCGAGAATCTCTGGCTGCCCGTGCACGCGCTCGACCTCGTCGAGATGGGGATGCTCCAGGGGCAGAACTGGAATCTGGAAAGTCTGTCCACAGCCTGTGCACAGAGCGGACGGTACGCGTTCCTGCTCTCCGCGATGCCCGAGCCCTTCGTGGGCGGTACGGGCACACCGGTGGCACCGGTCGCGATCCTCTGAACCGGGCGGGAACTCACGGGTGGCGGCGCACTCGCGCGCGCCCCGAGCACGGCACGACACCGCCACCCGACCAACGACCCGTGCTCGTCGAGGGCAGCACGGTCCGCGCGCTCCCTCGGCGTCCCCTCACGACGAATCGCTCACCCCAGGGTGAACAAATCGGCACGAACCGTCAACAGCGCACGGGGGAGACGGTGGCGGAGGAGGTGGCCGCCGGTGGGGCCTGGGGTGTCGTGGGGACCGCGGGCGCCGCACGGTCGACTTCGCACCAGATGCTCTTGCCGGCGCCCTCACGCTGCCAGCCCCACCGGTCTGCGAGGCCGTCCACCAGCTCCAGGCCCCGCCCGTTGGTGTCCGCGCACTCCGCGTGGCGCGGCCGCGGTGGCCGGTCGCTCGCGTCGGCGACCTCCACCCGTACCGTCCCGGCCTCGGGACCGCCACCGCCGAACAGCATCCGCAGCACGGCCGGACAGCCCGTGTGGACCACCGCGTTGGTGACCAGCTCGGAGATGAGCAGCACCAGCGTGTCGGTCAGCGGCTCGTCATCCCCTATGCCCGATCCGGCGAGCCTCGAACGGGCCCACCGCCGGGCGCGCCCCACCTCCGCCGGGTCCGGCCCGACCTCCAACTGAACCTGAAGCACCTGCACCGTTCACACCATCCGAACCGGCGGACACATCGCCTCGCGCCTCACAGCCATCGACGCCCCTACGGAACGTGACTCCCTTGTGAGACAGCATGGTTGACGTACAGTCACCGCAACAAGCGCTTCGGGCATATTCCAGCGCGAAGGAGTACGCATGGTCCATACTGTGCGACGCACGCTGCGGGTAGTCGAACAGGGGGGCGTGCAACGCCTCCACGGGTCGCGAGCGGCGGGCATTCCCGGATCCGGAGCCGCCGCACGGGCGACACCGGGAGCGTCCGGGTCCACAACCACTCGCATCCCACGGAGAGTACCGGAGCGGGACACCGACTCCGGGCCGTGACGACCCGGCCGAAGGACACAACCCGGTATCGACGTTCCGTGACTCCTTACGCCGTTCCGGTGGACGGGTCGAGGAGTGCGGCCGCCTCCATCTCCTCGGCCAGGACCGCCGGGAGCCACCGCTCGGCCCGCACCCAGGCCCGTTTGAGGTGGAGATGGACGTCGGCCTCCCAGGTGAACCCCATGCCCCCGTACACCTGGAGGCAGTCCCTGGCGCAGCGCACGGCCGCCTCGTCGGCGAGCAGCTTCGCCCCTCCCGTCTCCACGGGGTCACCGCTCACGGCGGCAGCGTAGACGGCGGCGCGGGCGACCTCTGTTCGTACGAGCATCTGGGCACACAGATGCTTGACCGCCTGGAAGGCCCCGATGGGCTGCCCGAACTGTGCGCGCTCCCGGGCGTGTTGCACGGCCATCTCAGTGGTGCGGGACGCGCTGCCGAGCTGCTCGGCGGCGGTGAGCAGCGCGGCCTCCATCGGGCCCCAGTCGCCGTCCGGGATCCGGTGCAGGGGCGTGAGGGGGTCGACGGAGACCATGGGCTCGGCGTCCCGCACATCCCCCACCACCACGTCCGCCTCCGCCAGCCACTCGACGAAGGGGCCGCCGGGGGCCGTGACGACCACCTCCCCCTCCGCCGCCCCCGGCACCTCGCCCGCCGCCAGGTGTGTGGCGATCAGCGGTCCCGGCAGCAGCACCCTCCCCGCCTCCTCGAAGACGAGCACCGCCTCGGGCAGGCCGAGCCCCACGCCGCCCGCCTCCTCCGGCAGGCGCAGCGCGAAGAACCCCGCCGCCCCCAGCTCCCGCCACAGCTTCCGGTCCAGTACGCCGCCGGCCTCGACGGCCGCCCGGAGCGCCGCCCGGTCGAAGTGGCGCGCCAGGAGCTCCCGTACCCCTGCCCGCAGCGCCTTCTGGTCGTCCGTCAGCCGGAAGTCCACGACCGGGTCACCGCCCCTTCGGCAGGCCGAGGATGCGCTCGGCGACGATGTTCCGCTGGATCTGGGAGGTGCCGGCGGCGATCGTGTACGAGAGCGAGGACAGCCGGTCGAGGTTCCAGGCGTGTCCGAGGTCCAGCGCGTCGGGGCCGAGGACGGCGGCGGCCGTGTCGTACAGCTCCTGGCGGGCGTGGGAGTAGCGCAGCTTGAAGACGGAGCCTCCGACGCCCGGCACCCCGCCCGTCGCCTCGGCCTCGCTGACGTTCCACTGGGTGAGCCGCCACAGCGCCCGGAACTCGGCGCTCAGCCGGCCCAGCCTGCGGCGCAGCACGTCATCGCCCCAGCGGCCGCCCCGTTGGGCCGCGCGGGCCAGTTCGCCGAGAACGCGGCGGCAGGCGACGACCTCGCCGACGAAGGCGGTGCCGCGTTCGAACGACAGCGTCACCATGGTGACCCGCCAGCCGTCGTTCTCCTCGCCGATCCGGTTTCCGACCGGCACCCGCACCTCGTCGAGGAACATCTCGGCGAACTCGGTGGAGCCGGCGAGGGTCCGCAGCGGCCGGACCGTGATGCCGGGGGCGTCCATGGGCATCGCGAGCCAGGTGATGCCCCGGTGTCTGGCGGCGTCCGGGTCGGTGCGGACGAGGAGTTCGCACCAGTCGGCGACCTCGGCGTGCGAGGTCCAGATCTTGGACCCGGAGACCACGTAGTGGTCCCCGTCCCGTACCGCCCGGGTCCGCAGGGAGGCCAGGTCGGAGCCGGCGTCCGGCTCGCTGAAACCCTGACACCACACCTCGTCCCCGCGCAGCACCGGCGGCAGCCACCGCTCGCGCTGTTCCTTCGTCCCCTCCGCCGCGATCGTGGGCCCGGCGTGCAGCAGGCCGACGAAGTTGGCGCCGACGTAGGGCGCGCCGGCGCGCTCGGTCTCCTCCAGGAAGATCAGCCGCCGGGTCGGGGAGGCGTCCCAGTGGACGTCCGCGTACCCGGCGTCGTACAGCCTGCGCTGCCAGCCGCAGTCGTACGCGCGCCGGGCGGGCCAGTCCCGCGGGTCGGGGCGCGGCGGCAGGGTGGGCAGGACGGCGGCGAGCCATTCCCGCAGCCGCGCCCGGAAGGCCTCCTCGTCCTCGGTGTACGCGAGGTCCATCAGACGATGCCCAGGTCCAGCATGCGGATGGCGTTGCCGCGCATCAGCTTGTAGACGGTCTCGTCGTCAAGGCCCTTGACGTGGTCGAGGGCGACTTCCTTGGTGTGCGGGAAGGTGGAGTCGACGTGCGGGTAGTCGGTCTCGAAGGTGGCGTTGTCCCGGCCCACCACGTCCAGCGAGGCGATGCCGTGCTTGTCGCGGAAGAAGCAGCAGAAGATCTGCCGGTAGTAGTACGTGGACGGGGGCTCGGGGATCAGGTCGCGGACGCCTCCCCAGGCCCGGTGCTCCTCCCACACGTCGTCGGCGCGTTCGAGGGCGTACGGGATCCAGCCCATCTGTCCCTCGCTGTAGGCGAGCTTCAGCGTCGGGAACTTCACCAGGACGCCGCTGAAGAGGAAGTCCATCATCGAGGCCATGGCGTTGTTGAAGGAGAGCGAGGCCTGGACGGCGGGCGGTGCGTCGGGGGACGCGGCCGGCATCTGCGAGGACGACCCGATGTGCATGTTGACGACGGTGCCGGTCTCCTGGCAGACGGCGAAGAAGGGGTCCCAGTAGCCGGAGTGGATCGACGGGAGTCCCAGGTGGGTGGGGATCTCCGAGAAGGTCACGGCCTTGACCCCGCGGGCGGCGTTGCGCCGGATCTCGGCGACCGCCAGGTCGATGTCCCAGAGCGGGATGATGCAGAGCGGGATGAGCCGGCCGCCGCTGTCGCCGCACCACTCCTCGACCATCCAGTCGTTGTAGGCGCGGACGCAGGCGAGGGCGACCTCCTTGTCGTGCGCCTCGGCGAAGGTCTGGCCGCAGAAGCGCGGGAAGGTGGGGAAGCAGAGCGAGGCCTCGACATGGTTGAGGTCCATGTCCTTGAGCCGCTCGACGGGGTCCCAGCAGCCGCGCCGCATCTCGGCACGGGTGATGCCCTCCAGGGTCATGTCGTCGCGTTCGAAGCCGACGGCGGCGATGTTGCGCTTGTACGGGAACTTCAGGTCCTCGTAGACCCACCAGTCGGTGGGCGGGCCGTCCGGGTCCATCGTGATCCGGTACTTCCCGCCGACGTAGGCGAGCTCTCCGATACCGGCGGTGAGCGGCTTGGGCCCGCGGTCGCGGTACCGGGCGGGGAGCCAGGTCTCGAAGAGGTGGGCGGGCTCGATCACATGGTCGTCGACGCTGATGATGCGGGGCAGTTCCGTCATGAACCCACTCCCATGGCTGAAGAGCTTTCTGATGACCCGTCAGATTCCTTCTCTCAAGCTAACGGGTTCCACAAGGCATCGGTAGTGCTGAGTTGCTCGCCGTCGCGATGACGCTTGCCCGCCGCCCGCCCTGCGCCTGCTGCGGGACAGAAGTACGTGGATCGAATACGTGACCTTTCAGGGTCCGGATCGTTGACCGAACGACGGCAACAGAGCTATTTGGAGAATGAGTTGAGCCGGAGACTTCAGCTCGCCGGAGGTGAGACCTCCCGCACGGCGTGCGCACGTGGCGTGCTTCGTCGCGGGTTCGAGGAGAAGACCGGCGAAACACTGGGGCGGGCCGCGATGGCACAGCGGGTCGACTGGTGCGCCGCCCTGGTGTCCGGGATGAGTGCGGAGCTGCTCAACAGTCGCTGGAACACGAGGGACGTGGGCGTGCTGGCGTCGGGTGTGGACGCGCAGGGACACAAACTGCCCTCACATGCATGGATGGCGCTGAGGCGTCTCAACTGGAGAGCAATGGCCCCGCAAGGCGTGAGGGTCAATGACCGGATCGTACGGATGGCGCAGGAGCAGGCCGGACGCCAGCTGCGGTCGGCCGGGTGGCGTGCAGGCCTGACAGCCGGCGTTCTGGCCACGTGGCCCGCCGATCCCGCGAAGCGCACGACCAAGGAGTGGGACGAGGTTCGGGACGCGGCGCCCGGCGGCCGATATCTCCCGTCCAGCGTGATCACGTCCCGCACCCGACAGATCTCCGCCTTCACCCACGAGCACGGTCGGCTGCCTGGCGATCTGTTCGAGCTGGAGACGGCTCCACGAGCAGCGCGGCTGCTGCTGCTTTCGGCATGTGACGCGCAGCAGGCCACCATCGAACGTCACGAGACCGATGCCGATCGGGCGTTGCTGCGCCTCCAGCTCCCCACTCGGCCCGATCCGCAGTCGTACCGGGACTGGACGTGGGTTGCCTGCCCGATCACTCTGCCGCCCACGATCCCGGCCTCGGCGGTGCTGCACCTGCCCACTCTGCGTGTCCGCCTGGGGCAGGTCCGCGTGGATCTCGCCTACAGTCACCCGGTCCCGAAGACGGCCCGGAGCGGTCACAGGGTGGCGCTGGGCGTGGACTGGGGCCTGAACACTCTGCTGACTGCCGGTGCCACCCGGCTGCACAATGACGGAACGATCACCGCGCTCGGCGTCGGCTGCATGTTCCGAGCTGCCGGTGTCCTGGCCAAGCAGCACCGTCTGCGCCGCGAGAGCGAACACCTGCAGGCCAAAGCCGATCACTACCGGCGGCTCACCGGCGAGGACACCAGCCACACCTTGGCGGCCAAACTCAGGGTCTTGAACGGCGAGCTCCGTCGTGTGTCCGATCGGCGTTCGAACCTCAACGCCGCCCTGGCGTGGGCTGCCGCCCGCTGGGCCGTGGACCAAGCCATTACCACCTCGGCCACCGTCATCTACATCGAAGACCTCCGCTCCATGGAGGCGCGGACCATGGGTCGCACGATGAACACCCGCCTCTCCCATCAGGTGCGCGGGAAGATCCGGGAACACATGAGGCACCTCGCCGCCGAGGTCGGCATCCCCGTAGTCACCGTCCCGGCCCGCAACACCTCCAAGCACTGCCCCCAGTGCCTCGTACCGCTACGGCACCGCAAAGCGCCCGACCGACCCGCCACGCCCGGCTGGAAATGGGCCATGTGCCCTGCATGCGGCTGGCAAGGCGACAGAGACCAGGGCGCTTGGCGGCGCATCGCCGCCCGTGGCCTCACCCACCAGGCGGAGACCGTCACCGACCGCGCCACAGGCGCGATGGCGATCCACACGATTGTGGACACCCTCGAGACCCGCGCCGTCGTCACACCGTCCAACGACAAGGCTGGTCCGGACCGGTCCAAGACCGGATCCACCCGGCGACAGGCAACACGCCCCGCGCCCAGGCGACGCAGGGCACCCTCCCCCGCCACCCCTTCGGGGCCGGCGGGCAAGCGTCCGGAGGGACACGCTCACACGGACCGACCCGGGCTGCCCCGAGCGGCCCACCGGAACCAGGGCGTGACGACCATCAGCACACTCACCCCTGGCCACCGTCCAAGAGGAGCGGCATTGGGTGCGGGCTTCCACTGGCACGCCCATGCGACTCCCCCTCGGTGGGGACCCCTCTGCGGGCCCGTCCCCGGTGGAGCACGTGGCTGATGAGAGACGCTATCCCCGCGCCCCTGGACCGACAAGCGGCGGACCTCTACGCTCTCGGCATGATCTGACGTACCGTCAGCTATGAGGAGTACGGGCATGACCGACACCGCACACGCCCTGGGCGAGTCCCGCACCCTCTGGGAGCTCGTCGACCGCCGCGCCGCCCTCACCCCCGACCGGCCCGTCCTGCTCCAGGGCGACAGGACCCTCACCTTCGGCGAGCTGCGCGACCGCGCCGAGCGGTGCGCCGCCGGGCTCTACGGAAGGGGTGTCCGCCCCGGCACCGTCGTCGCCTGGCAGCTGCCCACCCGGATCGAGACCGCGGTCCTCAGCTTCGCCCTGGCCCGCATCGGAGCCGTGCAGTCCCCCGTCATCCCCTTCTACCGGGACCGGGAGGTCGGCTTCGCCCTGCACGAGTCGAAGGCCGAGTTCTTCGCCGTCCCCGGCGTATGGCGCGGCTTCGACCACACCGCGATGGCGCGTCGGCTCGGCGCGCGCGGGGTCTTCGAGGCGTACGACTCCCTGCCCGACGGCGACCCGGCCGTCCTGCCGCCCCCGCCCGCGTCCGGAACGGACGTCCGCTGGATCTACTGGACCTCGGGCACGACCTCCGACCCCAAGGGCGTCCTGCACACCGACCGCTCCCTGATCGCGGGCGGTTCCTGCCTCGCCCACGCCCTGCGGCTGACCGCGGACGACGTGGGCTCGATGGCCTTCCCGTACGCCCATATCGCCGGGCCCGACTACACGGTGATGCTCCTCCTGTACGGATTCCCCGCCGTGATGTTCGAACAGTTCGCGCTACCCGACGCGGTGGCGGAGTACCGCGCGCACGGCGTGACCGTGGCGGGCGGGTCCACCGCCTTCTACTCCCTGTTCCTCGCCGAGCAGCGCAAGCTGCCGCCCGGGGAGAAGCTGATCCCGAGCCTGCGGCTGCTCGCCGGCGGCGGAGCGCCCAAGCCGCCGGAGATCTACCACGCGGTGGTGCGCGAGATGGGGTGCGCGCTCACCCACGGCTACGGCATGACCGAGGTCCCGATGATCACCATGGGCTCACCGGACGACACCGCCGAGAACCTGGCGACGACGGAGGGCCGGCCGCCGGAGGGCATGGAGATACGGATCGCGGAGGGCGGGGAGGTGCGACTGCGGGGCGAGGCCGTGTGCCAGGGCTATCTCGACCCCGCGCAGACGGCCGCCGCCTTCGACGAGGACGGCTTCCTCATCACCGGCGACGTGGGCCATGTGACCCCGAGCGGCCATCTCGTCCTCACCGGCCGGATCAAGGACATCATCATCCGCAAGGGCGAGAACATCTCGGCCAAGGAGATCGAGGACCTCCTCCACGAGCATCCCGCGGTCGGCGACGCGGCCGTCATCGGCCTGCCGGACCCCGAGCGCGGCGAACGCGTCTGCGCGGTGATCGAGCAGCCGCCCGGCGCCCCGGCCCTGACCCTCCCGGCGGTGACGGACTTCCTGCGCGCCGCGGGCCTCTCCGTCCACAAGCTGCCGGAACAGCTGGAGGTCGTGGAGGCCCTGCCGCGCAACGACACCCTGCGGAAGGTTCTCAAGTACAAGCTGCGCGAGCGCTACTCCTGACCGGTCCGGTCCTCCGTCATGAAGTAGCGGGCGAAGGCGGTCACGGCCGCCTCCTCCTCCACCTCTCCCGAGTCGCCGGTCGGCAGGGCGGCGGCGCTGGTGGCCGCCGCCTCCGGGTCGATGCCGAGCGCCCGCAGCGCCCGCTCCACGTCGGCAGGGGTGGGGGCGAGGGCGAGCAGGGCGTGGAGGAAGGGGCGGGCGATCTCCGCGAAGCGCTCGGGGTGGTCGTGCAGTCGCTTGACCGCACCGCCGACGAACTCCTGCTGGCTGACCCGCTGGTCACCGTCGATGTCGGCCATCCCGGCCATGCCCTGCCAGAACGCCTCGGCGCCGGTGACCAGCGCCTGGCCCTTGTCGCAGCGGAAGGACGTGTCGAACTCGGTCAGCAACCGTTTCGCCGCCGTCGTGAAGTCCTCGCGCGAGATGGTCCCGTCGCCGTCCTGGTCGAACGCGGCGAAACGGGAGGCGATCCGGCGCTGGTAGAGCTGCTCGGGTTCCATGGCCATGTGCGGACCTTACGACGCGAGGGCCCCCTATGCCGAGAGGGGCGGAGCGGCCACGCGCCGCGCCGGGGAGGACTGCTCGGGGAAGGACGGGGTGGAAGTCACCTGTCCGGCGAGGGACGTCACGGGCAGCGGCCGTGCCCGCTCGTCGACCGCGTCGGCGGCGTCCGCGTACACGTCGAAGAGCCGCCGGACGCCGAGCGCGGCCAGGACCCGGTTGACGTGCGAGCCCTCCAGGGCGCCGCGCGCGGGCAGCACGAGCCGCAGCCGGCCGCCGCAGGAGCGCATCAGGCGGCGGGAGGCGATCAGCACGCCCACCCCGCTGGAGTCGCAGAACTCGACGCCGGCCAGATCGAGGACCACGTCGTGGCGGCCGCCCGCGACGGCGTCGTGCACGCGTCTGCGGATCAGGGGCGAGGTCACCAGATCCACTTCGCCCTGGACGTGCAGCACGGTCCAGGGGCCTTGCTCGTCTTCGCCGACGTGGAGCGTCACCGATCGCGCCCTTCAAAACGGAGGCAGTGCTTCCTGTCCCCTCCCGCTGCCCCGCGACGGCGGAACGAAACCCTCCGCGTGAAAGGTGGCGCTTTCCCTACCATCCCCGGCCGGTCGGGGGCGCACTTGTCACAAAGGAGAGTGCTCCGTCGGTACGGCGCACTACTTTGGGGAGTGAACTCGGGTCGGAGGGCCGCCGAAGAGCTCCGGAGGGCTTCGTATGGCGAAGGACACACCACCGCGCTGGGACCGCAGGATGCAGCAGCGGCTGGCGCGCGGTGAGGCCGCCGCGCTCGGAGAGCTGTACGACCGCTTCGCCTCGCTGGTGCACAGCCTCGCCCATCGGGTGCTCGACGACGAGGAGGCCGCCGACCAGGTCACCCGCGAGGTCTTCGGCTACATCTGGGAGAACCCCGACGCGTACGACCCCAAGCAGGGCAACCTGCGCTCCTGGGTCGCCAGGCTGACCCAGCGCCAGGCCGTGTACCGGCTGCGGCAGACGGAGGCCACGGCGTACGCGGAGACGGGCCGGGGTTCGGCGGAGGAGCTGGAGCAGAAGGTGCGCCAGGCCTCGGTCGCGGCCCGCGCGGACTACATCGTGACGTCGATGCCGGCGCCGTTGCGCGCCGCGCTGGAACTGGCGTATTTCCAGCGGCGCGACTACCGCCAGACGGCGGCGGACCTCGGGGTGACGGAGGACGAGGCGCGGCGGCGGCTGCGGCTCGGGCTGCAGTTGCTGTCGACGGCGAACACCCGCCCCCTGGAGGGCTCGTCACCGCCCGGCTACGGACGCTCGCTGTGAGCGGGGCGGACGGCGACCCCGAAGAGGTCGCGCGCGCTCCGCGGATACCGGGACCGCGGTGGGCGGCGGACGACCACGCCGACCTGTCGGCACGCCCGGCGCAGGCACAGGAACCCGCGCCGCCGGAGGAGCCGGAGGGACCGGAGCAGACGCAGGAGCCGGAGCAGACGGAGGAACCCGCGCAGCCGCAGGAGCCCCCGCCTCCTCCGCCTCCTCCGCCGCCCCCTCCTCCGCCGCCGCCGTCATCGGCGGCGCTTCCGACGCACCGCGTGCTCAAGTCCCTCCTCGGGGCCTGGGCGCTGTCCGCGTGTTCGGCGGAGGAGACCCAGGCGGTCGAGGACCATCTCACCGAGTGCGCCCCGTGCGCGGACGAGGCGCTGCGGCTCCGGGACGCGGTCGGGCTGCTGCACACCGATCGGGACCTCGACCTCGACCCGCTGCTGCGCTCCCGGGTCCTGGAGAACTGCCTGGGCCGGCGCCCCGCCCGTATCCCGGTGCCCGACTGGGCGACTTCGTACGACGCGGAGACGGCCCGGCTCGACGCGCTGCTGCGGGACATCGGCGAGTCGGAGTGGCACGCCCCGGTGCGCCTGAAGTGGTTCGAGGGCGAGCGGCCGGTGAGCCGCAGGACGTCCGTCGCCGGGGTGATCGGGCATCTGCTGGCGGTGGACGGCCTGGTGTCGGCCGCGCTCGGTCTGGACGATCCGCTGGGGACGGGGACCGCGCAGGTGGCGCCGACGGAGCGCACGGAGGCGTACTGGCAGGGTTCGTACCACCCGCCGACCCGCGGGGTGCACGAGCCGTGGCGCGAGCAGAGCCACACGCTGATCCGGACGGTCTCGTTCGCGGGACGGGGTGTCGCGGACCTGACGGTGACGTACGGGGACTTCGCGCTGCCGATGCGGGACTCACTGCTGGAGCGGGCCTTCGAGTGCTGGGTGCACGCGGACGACATCGCGAACGCGGTGGCGTATCCGTACGAACCGCCCAGCGGCGCGCATCTGCACGGCATGATCGACCTGGCGGCCCGGTTGCTCCCGGCGGCGCTGGCCGGCCGCCGCCGCTCGGGCCTCGCCTCCCCGTCCCGCCACCTGGTCGCGGCGGGCGCCCCCGGCCGCTCGCTCCACCTGGAGATCGAGGGCTCGGGCGGCGGCCACTGGTACATCGCCCTGGACTCCCCCGCGGCCGTCGGCTCCCCGGACCACGCGGTGGCCCAGGTGGCAATGGACGGCGTCGAGTTCTGCCAGCTGGTGGCGGGCCATGTCCCGCCGGAGGAGGCCGCCGCGGGCCAGGACGGCGACCGCGAGGCGATCCGCGACGTCCTCTTCGCGGCGGCGACCCTGAGCCGGCTGTAGCCGGGAGAGGCAGGACTACGCGAAGACCACCGTGCGGCGGCCGTTGAGGAGGATCCTGCGCTCGGCGTGCCACTTCACCGCGCGGGCCAGCGCCTGGCACTCCACGTCGCGGCCGATGGCCACCAGCTGGTCGGGGGTGACCTCGTGGCCCACCCGCTCGACCTCCTGCTCGATGATCGGGCCCTCGTCGAGGTCGGCCGTCACGTAGTGGGCCGTCGCGCCGATCAGCTTCACACCCCGGGCGTGCGCCTGGTGGTACGGCTTCGCGCCCTTGAAGCTCGGCAGGAAGGAGTGGTGGATGTTGATGATCCGGCCCGACAGCTGCTTGCACAGGTCGTCGGAGAGGACCTGCATGTAGCGGGCGAGCACCACCAGCTCGACGTTCTCCGCGCGGACGAGCTCAAGGAGCTCCGCCTCGGCCTCGGCCTTGGTGTCCTTGGTGACCGGCATGTGGCGGAACGGGATGTCGTACGAGCCCACCAGCTCCGCGAAGTCCGTGTGGTTGGACACGACCGCGACGATCTCGACCGGCAGCGCCCCGATGCGCGAGCGGAAGAGCAGATCGTTCAGGCAGTGCCCGAACTTCGACACCATCAGCACGACCCGCATGCGCTGGTCGGCCCGGTTGATCTGCCAGTCCATCTCGAACGAGTCGCCCACCGCCGCGAAGCTCGCGCGCAGCTTGTCCACCGTGACCGGCGCCTCCGCCGAGAAGTGGACGCGCATGAAGAAGAGACCCGTGTCCCGGTCTCCGAACTGCTGGCTGTCCTCGATGTTGCAGCCGGTGATGAAGAGATAGCTCGACACGGCGTGCACGATGCCCTGTTTGTCCGGGCAGGAGAGCGTGAGGACGTACTGGTCAGTCATCCTCGTAGGGTGCCACACCCGGCGGGGCGGACAGGGTCCCCGTCCGTCAGGCGGACCGCGTCATGATACGGAGCACGTCCAGCGAGCGCGGGGGCGTGTCCGGGTCCTCGCCGTCCGCCGACGCCAGCCGTACGTGGGCCTCGCGGGCGGCGCGCACGGCCTCCGGCCACCCGTGGTGCTCCATGTACGCGGAGAACGGCGCGTCGGGGCCCACCTGGTGCATGATCCGCAGCACCCGCAGCACCGCCACGTCCACCAGGGCGGCCTCGCCCGAGTCGCGGAAGATCGTCCCGACGTACTTCTCGGCGGACCAGTTGTCCAGCCAGGTGTCCTCGACCAGGCGGTAGACGGCGTCGGTGACGTCGCCGTACCCGTCGTGGCCGGCCAGCCAGGTCGTCTCGTGGAACCCGGGATCGGAGAGCATGTGCAGCGCCGAGCGCACGTTGCTGCGCCAGCGCCACCACGGCATGTCGTTGAGCGGCATGCCGCCCATGGTGGAGGAGCGACGGCCGCGACGGGAAGAGTTCACCGAACTGGAGAGTGGACTGGACACGTTTCGATCGTACGTTCCCCCCTGGCGCGGGCGGACCGGCCCCCTGGCCCGCCGCTCGCCGGCCCCGGCAATTCACCTTCACGTCACTCCACGTTGAACCATGCTCACTCCCGCGTTACCCATGAGGCGGAAATGTGCATGCCCATGACCGGTAGGCGACTGACCTCACTCCTCGCGTATCTCACGACGGCGGCGGCCGGGGCGTCGCTGCTCACCGGCTGCGGCGTGCTCCCTGGTACCACGGGGGGATCCAGGGAGCCCGTCACGGTGATGACCTGGGCCCCCGACGGCACGCGCGCCACGAACATGCCCGGCATGCCCGCCATGGCCGAGGCGTACGCCCGCTGGGCGAACGCGACCGGCGGCATCGACGGCCACGAGCTCCGCATCCTCACCTGCAACGAAGAGAACACCTCCGCCGGCGCCGCGGCCTGCGCCCGCCGGGCCGTCCACGAGAAGGTCGTCGCCGTCGTCGGCTCGTACAGCCAGAACGGCCGCGCCTTCATGGCTCCCCTGGAGGCCGCCGGCATCCCGTACATCGGCGGCTACGGCATCTCCGAGGACGAGTTCACCAGCCCGCTCTCCTACCCCGTCAACGGCGGCCAGGCCTCCCTCATGGCCGGTCACGGCATGCAGCTGGCCGAGTCCTGCCGCAAGGTCTCCCTCGTCCGGCCCGACACCCTCGCCGGTGACAGGCTGCCCGCCCTCCTCAACTCCGGCCTGCGCAAGAGCCGGCACCAGGGAGCCACCGACATCCCCGCCGTCGAGGACGCCGCCGAGTACACCCAGCAGGCCGGCCGGGCACGCACCAAGGCCGGCCGCCGGGACGGCTGCGTCGCCGCCGTCCTCGGTGAGCGCACCCAGACGTTCTTCGACTCCTTCCGGCGCCTGCCCGAGGACGCACGGAGCACGACCGCCGGGGCGGACGGCACCGGGAACGACGACGCGAACGACGACGCCAAGGGTGAGGCGAAGGGCGATGACGCCGTCCGGATCTCCTCCGTGCTCGGCAGCGTCAGCCAGCCCGTCATCGACCGGACGGGCGGTGCGCGCAGCCCCTTCGAGGGCGCGTACGTCACCGGCTGGTACCCAGAGGCGAACGACGCGCGGTGGGCGCCGATGCGGAAGGTGATCCAGCGGCACGCGTTCGCCGACAACCGGGTCGACCCGGCCGACGCGGGTGTCCAGACGACCTGGATCGCCTACACCGTCCTGCGGAAGGTGGTCGAGTCGCTCGACCGGGACTCGATCACTGCGGGCGCCGTCTCGCACGCCCTCGACCGGGGTGTCAGCATCGACACCGGCGGCCTCACGCCCGAACTGCGCTGGCGGTACGAGGACATGCTCGGGGCGCCCGGCTTCCCCCGGATCGTCAACCACGAGGTGACGTTCCAGGTGGTCCGCCAGGGGCGGCTCGTGGCGCAGAAGCCCGGCTTCGTCGACGTCGGCGAAACCGTCCTCACCGCCCCGTAGCCCGCCCTCACGCCGCCCTGCGGAGACGACCTGGCCCTGCGGAGACTCCCTAGAGCTGGGTGGGGGTCCGCTGCGTCAGTCCGTACTTCACGGCGGTCGGGTTCCACAGCCCGGCCGCCTCCTTCTTGGCGGTCGTGGCCTCGCCGCTCTTCTTGTGCGCCTCGACCGCGTGGTTGGTGCTCCGGGCCTTCCCGTCCTTGCAGGCCTTCTTGCCCTTCATCTGGACGGCCCAGGCCGCGTAGTGGTCGTCGGCGGACGCCGAGGCCTGCCACGCCTTGGTGAGGGAGGCGGTCAGGGCCGCGTTCTGCGGCAGCTTGTCGACCCTCAGGCCCTGCAGCCGGGTCACCAGGCCGCGGCGCTGCTGAGCGGCGCCGCGCAGATCGGTGGCGGCCTGGTCGAGGTTCTTGCACTGCTTGATGGCCTCGACCGAACGGATCACCGCGTCACGGCTGTTGTTGCTGTCCGCGAGCAGCTTGTCGAGCTCCTTCGCCTGCGGTTCGGCGGGGTCGGCGGGCTTCTCGGTCGAGCCGTCGGCCGGGGCGCTCGAACTCGCCGCCACGGTCTGGCCCGGGACCTTGTCCTTCTCCTTCTCGTCCTCGCCGCCGCTGAGCAGCGCCCCGGCGCCCAGGCCGACGATCGCGCAGCCGACGACGACGGCGGCGATCAGCGCGACGGGCGACTTGCGGCGCGGCTCCGGCGCCTCGTCGTACCCGTCCTGGTAGGAGGCCTGGGGATAGGCGTCCTGGAACGGGGAGGGCTGCGGCGGAGGCGTGTGCGGGGCGAACTGCTGCTGGGGGTACTGCTGTTGCCGCGGCGGCCGGGCCATCGGCGGCTGCTGCTGCGCCTGCGGGGGCTGCGGCATGTGCTGCGTCGCGTCGCTGCGGAAGAGGTTGTCGAACTCCGCGGGCGGCTGCCGTTCACCGGGCGTCTGCGGCGGTACGGGCGCGATGTACTGGGTCGCGTCGGAGGCGCCGACGGGCTGACCGGGGGCACCCTGCTGGTGCAGCGGACCGGTGCCGAGGAACTGGGTGTCCGAACCGCCCTGTGCGGCGACGGGCGGGATGTGCTGGGTCGCCTGCAGGTCGGCGGCGGAGGGGCCGGGGGCGGCGGGGGACGCCTCCCAGGGCGCGGGCCCCGCGGGCGGATAGCCGTAGCCGCCCTGCGGCGGCTGGTGTCCCGGCTGCGGGTGCGCGCCCGGTATGGAGCCCGGCGCACCGGGCATGGCGCCCGGCATCGGGCCGGGCAGGGGCCCGGGCCCGGCGGCCGGGGGCGCGTTCTGCGGCGGGACGGGCGCGATGTACTGGGTCGCCTGCATGTCCGCGACGCCGCCCGGTACGGCCTCGGGCGGCAGCGGCTGCGCCGGCGGCAGGGGCCGGCCCTGCGGTGCCCCGCCGGGGCCCCAGGCACCGCCCCACGGCTGCCCGCCGGCCGGGCCTGCGGCCGGGCCGGTCTCCACGCCGCCCTCGGCGGGCAGCACGACACCTTCGTGCGCGGGCCGCGCCGCCGGATACTGCGGCTCCGGACCCTGTCCGCTTTGCGTCACCGGGACTCCTACTACTGGACCTACGGAATCGTCGGTTCACGCTACCGGGTGCGTCCGGCGCCGTGCACACGCGTGTGAGACCGGTTACAGACCCACAACGAAGCCGCCCGTGACCGTCGTACCGACGCGTCCCCTTCCCCTGCCGCGAAACGGGCCGGTCGGCCGAGGTGGAGTCGCCGTCACGCCGCGTGCAGCGCGAGACGCGCCCCGAACTCCTGGACCGCCGGCTCCCCCGCGTACGGCTCCAGCCGTTCCTTGAGGTCGTCCAGATACTCCGCGCCGCGCGAGGACCGCAGCGTCGCCAGGAGCTCCAGGGCCCGCGTGCCCGTGTGGCAGGCCTGCTCCACCTCCCGCCGCTGGACCTGCGCCGACGCGAGCAGGACCAGGCCGATCGCCCGGCGTCGCGCGCGGGTCGGCGGATGGCCGCTCAGCGACTCCTGGGCCGCCCGGGCCGCCTCCTCCGCCTGCCCGAGGTCGCGGTGGCAGTGGGCGAGCTCGTCCGCCAGATAGGCGTGGTCGAAGTGGGCGATCCAGTCCGGGTCGTCGCCCGACTCCGGGTCCGCCCGCTCCAGGGCCCGTACGGCCCGCCCCGCGACGGCCTCGAAGGAGTGGACGTCCCCGAGCAGCGCGTGCCCGCGGGCCTCCGCCGCGCAGAACATCGCCTCCGCCCGAGGTGTCACCCGCCCGCGCGCTCCCTCCTGCGCCGCCCGCGCCAACTGGGCGATCTCCCGGGGGTTTCCGAGCTGCGCGGCCAGATGACTCATCGAGGCGGCGAGCACATACCCGCCGTACCCGCGGTCGCCCGCCGCCTGGGCCAGTCGCAGCGCCTGGATGTAGTACCGCTGGGCGAGCCCCGGCTGGCCGGTGTCCACCGCCATGTACCCGGCCAGCTCCGTGAGCCGCGCCACCGCCGCGAACAGCTGCCGTCCCACCGCGTCGCGGTACGACCCCGAAAGGAGCCCGGCCACGACGCTGTTGAGGTAGTGCACCACCACCGGCCGGACGTGCCCCGAGCCGAACCTGCGGTCCAGGTCCACCAGCGCCGCGGTCATCGCGCGGACGGCCGCGACGTCCGAGACGCCCACCCGCGCCCCGGCCGACCGGGCGACCTGGGCGTCCGCGCCCGTGATCAGCCAGTCCCTGCTCGGCTCGACCAGCGCGGAGGCCGCCACCGTCGAACCGGAGAGGAAGTCGCGGCGTCCCACGTCGCTGCGCCACAGCTCGCAGACCTGCTCGATCGCGCCGAGCACGGTCGGCGCGAACTGCAACCCGACCCCGGCGGCCAGGTTCTTGCCGTTCGCCATGCCGATCTCGTCGATGGTGACCGTACGTCCGAGCTTCCGGCCCAGCGCCTCGGCGATGATTCCCGGCGCCCGGCCGCGCGGCTGCTGCCCGCGCAGCCAGCGCGC
This sequence comes from Streptomyces sp. ISL-36, assembly GCF_018614205.1. Taxonomy (GTDB): domain Bacteria; phylum Actinomycetota; class Actinomycetes; order Streptomycetales; family Streptomycetaceae; genus Streptomyces. The sequence goes on from NZ_JAGGOS010000046.1 coordinate 47,150, forward strand.
CACCGACGTCTTGTCGTACCGCAGGTCGAGGCCGCGTTCCGCGCCGACCATGTTCACCCTGCGGGCGAGGCCGGCGTTGGAGCACCCGGCCTCCTGGATGAGCGCCTGCAGTCTTTCGTTCAGCTGACGAGCGACGAGTGGTCTGGCCGCCATGACTACCCCCTGAGGCCGGTGTGCGAGCGAGAGAACTGATCACTGCCCGGCGGATATATGGTCAATGCCGATGTGAACACGCGAAACCGGACGCATCGGCCATGGCGCCGCGGCCGATCCCCACCTGTGGCTACCCCTCCACCGCTCCCCGGCCGCATGCGCGCCCCCGTCCGTGCACCCATGCGCCCCGGCGTGCAGGATCGATGCGCCACACCGCTCTTCGCCTCGCCCGTAACCCCAGGTGACGGCGGGAGTTGAGTTCACCGTGGAAGAGACCATGGGAGTCACGGAAGCCGCACACATCCCCAAGCAGCGAGGAGAGCAGCTGCTGGACTGCGCCGTGCGGTATGCGGAAGAGCGGCATTGGGACGTGTTCCCCGGCACCTGGCTTGAAGCCGTGGAGGGCAGGGAGCGCTGCTCCTGCGGGACGGACGGCTGCGTCGCAGCCGGCGCCCACCCGGCCAGGCCCGACTGGTCGACGCAGGCGACCGGCAGCGCCGTCGGCGCCCGGCGCATGTGGTCGAAGCAGCCCAAGGCCTCGATCCTGCTGCCGACCGGCCGCACCTTCGACGCGATCGAGGTCCCCGAGTCGGCCGGCTTCCTGGCGCTGGCCCGGATGGAGCGCATGGACCTCACGCTCGGCCCGGTGACCTGCACCCCGGACCGCCGGATGTTCTTCTTCGTCCTGCCGGGCGCGGCCACCAAGGTCCCCGACCTGGTCCGCAAGCTGGGCTGGGCCCCGGCCTCGATCGACCTGGTCACCCGCGGCGAGGGCCACTACGTCGCGGCGCCGCCCACCCGGGTCGGCGGGCACGGAGCCGTGCAGTGGGCTCGGCGGCCGACCCCGGCGAACCGCTGGCTGCCCGACGCCGAGGAGCTCATCAGCCCGCTCGCGTACGCGTGCGGCCGGGAAGCGGCGGCGGCGAGGGCTCGCAGGCCCTGAGAGAGGGCCCGCGGACGCCCCTTAGGGTGTGCCCCGTACGTATACGGGGACGACCGAGGGGTTGACGGGGCATGCCTGACCAGGCATTTGACGGAGTGTACGAACAGGCGGGCCGCGCACCGGACGACGGTGCGGTGCCCGCCGTTCGCGTCGAGGGGCTGTGGAAGCGCTTCGGGCAGCAGATCGCGGTGAGCGGCATCGATCTCGTCCTGCCGGCGGGCAGGTTCATCGGGCTCGTCGGGCCCAACGGCGCCGGCAAGACGACCACGCTGTCCATGATCACCGGGCTGCTGCGGCCCGACCACGGGCGGGTGCTGGTCGCCGGGCACGACGTCTGGCGCGACCCGGAGTCGGTCGCCGAGGTCAAGGCCCGGATCGGCATCCTGCCGGAGGGGCTGCGGCTCTTCGAGCGCCTCTCGGGCCGCGAACTCCTCGCGTACAGCGGGCGGCTGCGGGGGCTGCCCGGTGCCGAGGTCGACAAGCGGGCCGCCCAGCTGCTCGACGTCCTGGACCTGGCGGGCGCGCAGAACAAGCTGGTCGTGGACTACTCGACCGGTATGCGGAAGAAGATCGGGCTCGCGGCGGCGCTCCTGCACAACCCGGAAGTCCTCTTCCTCGACGAGCCGTTCGAGGGTGTCGACCCGGTGTCGGCGCAGACCATCCGCGGGGTTCTGGAGCGGTACACCGGCTCCGGCGCGACCGTCGTCTTCTCCAGCCATGTGATGGAGCTGGTGGAGTCCCTGTGCGACTGGGTCGCGGTGATGGCCGCGGGCCAGATCAGGGCCCAGGGCCCGCTCGCGGCCGTGAAGGGCGACGCGCCGTCGCTGCAGGCCGCGTTCCTGGAGCTGGTGGGCGCGGGCGGGCGGGAAGCGGCCGGGGACTCGCTGGACTGGCTCGGCGGGGGCGGCGCCCGATGAGCACGGCCACCACCGCACCGCCCTCCCTCACCTCCGTCTTCGTACGGCTCAAGCTGGCGCTGCTGCGCAACGGCCTGCGGCAGTCGGCGGGGCGGACGGCGGCGTACGTCTCCTCGATCGTGGTCTCGGTCCTCTTCGCCACGGGGATGACGCTCGCCTTCGTCCTGATGCGGGGCAGCGTCCACGCGGGCACCGTCACGGTGCTGATGACCGCGGTGCTCGCGCTCGCGTGGACGGTGATGCCGCTCTTCGTGTCGAGCGGTGACGAGACGCTCGATCCGTCGCGGCTCGTGATGCTGCCGCTGCGGCCCCGGCTGCTGGTACGGGCCCTGTTCGTCGCCTCGCTCGTGGGCATCGGCCCGGTGTTCACGCTGTGTCTGGCGGTGGGCGCCGCCCTCGCGGTGGTGCGGGGCGCCGCGGCGACCGTGACGGCGGTGATCGCCGTGCCGCTCGTGGTGCTGGTGTGCGTGGCGCTCTCGCGGGCGGTCGCGGCCGCCAACGTACGGTTGCTGACCTCGCGCAAGGGCCGTGATCTGGCGGTGCTGAGCGGGCTGCTGATCGCCGTCGGCATCCAGGTGGTCAACTTCGGCGTCCAGCAGCTGAGCCGGTCCGGCGGCCTGTCCACTCTGGAGCCGGCGGCGGAGGTGGTGTCGTGGCTGCCGCCCGCCTCGGCCGTCGCGGCCATGGAAGCGGCGGGCGAGGGCGCGTACGCCGTGGCCGCGGCCCGGCTGCTGCTCACGGCGGCCGCCCTGGCCGCGCTGGTGTACTGGTGGCAGCGGAGCCTGGTCAGGCTGATGACGAGGCCGGACGGTTCGACGATCGGCGCGACCGCCGACGCCGGGGCCCGGGACAAGGGCGGCTCGGGTCTCCTCGCGCGGCTGCTGCCGGCCGGACGCACGGGTGCGGTGATGGAGCGCGGCCTGCGGTACATCTGGCGCGATCCGAAGACGAAGGGCGCCTGGGTCTCCTCCCTGGCGATCGGGTTGATCGTGCCGCTGGTCAACGCGCTCCAGGGGACGGGCTCGGTCTACTTCGCGTGCTTCGCCTCGGGGATGCTCGGGATCCTGATGTACAACCAGTTCGGTCAGGACACCTCGGCGTTCTGGATGGTCGCGCAGACGATCTCGACGCCCGCGGACGCGTACGCCGAGCTGCGGGCGCGGGCGCTGGCCCTGCTGGTGATCACCCTTCCGTACACGGTCGTGGTGACGGTGGCGACGGCGGCGGTGCTGGGCGACTGGTCCTCGCTGCCGGACGCGCTGGGCCTGGCCTTCGCGCTGCTGGGGGCGATGCTGGCGACGGGTGCGATGGCCTCCGCCTCCTTCCCGTACTCGATCCCGCAGGACAGCGCGTACAAGAACGTGGCTCCCGGGCAGGGCGGGCTGGCCTGGATGTCGATCCTCGGCGGGATGCTCGCGGCGGCGGTGCTGTGCGCACCGGTGATCGGGGCGACGGTCTACCTCCACCTCGCGGACGAGGAGTCCCTGTTGTGGGTGCTGCTCCCGGGCGGCGTCCTGTACGGCGCCCTGCTCGCCTGGGGCGGCCTGAGGCTGGCGGCACCCCGGACGGCCGGGCGGCTGCCGGAGATCCTGGCGGCGGTCAGCAAGGGGTGAGTCCCGACGGGCAGTGGGCCGCCGGGTCGGCCCACTGCCCGCGCGGTCACACTGTGACGGCCGATCGGGCGCCGTACAGGGGCACCTGACACACAGAGAGATTCGGGCGACGTGGCCATTTCCTCCCTCTCCAGAGCCGTCCGGCGGGTGACGGCGCTCGCCGCCGCCGCCCTGCTGATGACCTTCGGCGTGGCGTCGTCCGCCCAGGCCGACGTCGTCTCGCCGTCGACCGCGCCCTCGGTGCGGATGCTGACCTACAACGCCTGCGGCGCCGCGTGCGCGCACACCGGTGTCACACCGGGCGAGTGGGCCGGGACGATCCAGAGCGCCGTGGACCACTGGTCCGCCGACTCCCTCATGCTCACCGAGGTCTGCTACGGGCAGTACGCCGCCCTGCGCGACCGTCTCACCGGGTACGCGCCCGCGTGGTACGCGACGAGCAGCGGGCCCAGCGGGTGCGGCAAGTGGGGCACCGACCTGCGCTTCGGTCTCGCGGTCTTCGTCAAGACCTCCTCCGTGGAGCGACTGACCGCGCAGCTGCCGGCCAACCCGGAGGACAGCAACACCCGCGGCCTGCTCTGCGCCAAGGGCGCGATCGAGGGGCGCACGACGCTCTCCTGCGTGACGCACCTGTCGCACCGCGGCGACAGTGGCCGCCTGGCTCAGGCCCAGGAGGTCCGCAGGCAGGTCGACGCCTGGGCGGGGACCCTGCCCGTGATCCTGGCGGGCGACTTCAACGCGGCCCCGGTCAGCCCCGAGACGAGCGAGTTCTACGGGTTCCAGGGCGGTACGGGTCGTTACGGCGAGGTCGACGAGAGCGACCAGGACTACTTCCACTCCGGCTGCACGGGCACCTACTGCCGCTCCGGAGAGACGACGCATCCGAACGGGAAGCTGGACTACATCTTCGTCTCGGCGGATCACTTCCGGTCCGTGCAGGGCGACGCCATGGGCAAGACCGAGAACATGTCGGACCACAACCTCCTCCGGGGCGCCGCGGCCTGGGAGTAGCGGGTCCGGGGCGGGTCCGAAGGGTGGCCTTCCGGTCGACCAGAGAGGCCGGCGAGTGTTCCAGGGGTGAACCAATTCCCTAAAGCCCCAGGTCACCGGGTCGTTCGAGGTTGTACCACTGGGGCACTTCCGGCCGTCGGAGCCGCCGTGACGGCTCGGCACACCCCTCCTCAGCTGCCCGAACGACCAATCGGTCGGGTACTGGAAGGGCATGCGGAATGGTCGCGGCCGGAAAGTTGCGGCGGATGTGCGATCACGCTGAGCGCCGACAAGACTCCCTTCCGCAATCGCACCCGCATCCGAAAAGGAGTCATTTCGTGCGTTACCTCCGCAGCACCCGTGCCGCCACCGCCTTCGCCGCCGCAACCGGCCTCGCGTTCGTCGGCACGGCCCTCACCGGCAGCGCGTACGCCGAGCCCGCCAAGCCGGCCTCCCTCTACCCGCCGTCGGCGATCGTGCTCACCCTCGGCCAGGGGGAGTCCGCCGCGACCGCCTCGGTCCGGCGCGCGGTGACCCTGGACTGTGCCCCCCTGCCGGGAGGCAGCCACCCCTCGCCCGCCGCCGCGTGCGCCGAACTGGCCGCGGCCGGCGGTGACCTCGGCCTCCTGACGGCGATACCGGGCAACCGCCCGTGTACGCGCGAGTGGGACCCGGTCACGGTCACCGCCGACGGCGTGTGGGAGGGCCGGCGGATCAGCTGGTCGGCCACGTACGGCAACGCGTGCGAGATGCGGTCCAGGGTGGCCGAAGGCGCCGTCTTCTCCTTCTGACCGGCCGGACCGTGCCCCAGGCGCGTGAACTTGCGGGCCCCCACCCGAGGGTGGGGGCCCGCCCGTTTTCCGCGTGTGGCCTCCGAGCGGCTTGAAAGGGGCGCTGATTCGATACGCTCTCGCTCGACTTCGGAGCACCGGCACGCTCCGGATCGCCGCTAGCAGGGGGATGGTTCCTTATGAGCAGTGCACCTTCGGCCGACCTTTTCCAGCCACTGAAGGCGGACGACCCGGCCGTGGTGGGCGGGTACCACCTCGCGGCCGTGCTGGGCTCGGGTGGCATGGGCAAGGTGTACCTCTCGTACACGCCCGGCGGCCGGCCCATCGCCCTCAAGGTGATCCGGCCCGAGTTCAGCGGCGACGCCGAGTTCCGGCGGCGCTTCCAGCAGGAGGTACGGGCCGCGCAGCGCGTGCAGGGCCTGTACACCGCCCCGGTCATCGACTCGGACACCGAGGGCTCGCAGCCCTGGCTGGCCACCGCCTACGTGCCGGGGCCCTCCCTCGCGCACGCCGTGGCCCAGCACGGCGGACTGCCGCTGCGCAGTGTGCTGCTGCTGACCGTGGGGGTCGCCGAGGCCCTCAACGTCATCCACGGCGCCGGCATCGTCCACCGCGACCTGAAGCCCGCCAACGTCCTGCTGGCCTCCGACGGCCCCCGGGTGATCGACTTCGGCATCGCCCGCGCGGCCGACTCCACCGCCCTGACCAGCACCGGCGTCAGCATCGGCACCCCCGCGTTCATGGCGCCCGAACAGGCGGCGGCCGGCACGATCACCCCCGCCACCGACATCTTCGCCCTCGGGCAGATCGCGGCCTACGCGGCGATCGGCGCGCCCGCCTTCGGTGACGGGCCCTCCCACGCCGTGCTCTACCGCATCGTGCACGAGGACCCCGACCTCAGCAGACTGCCCGACGAGCTGCGCCCCCTGGTGACGCGCTGCCTCAGCCGCGACCCGGCCGATCGCCCCGCCCTGACCGAGGTCATCGAGCTGTGCCACGCCATCTCGCCCGACCCGCTGCGCCAGGGCGAGGACTGGCTGCCGAAGGCGATCGCCGGGTCGATCACCGAGCGGCTGCAGCTGCCCGCACCGGTGAAGCCCCCCGCGCCGGCCCCCGTCACCCCCACCCCGACCGAACGCTCCCCGCAGCATCCGGCGCCGGGCGCCGGAGCCCCGCCGTACCCGCCCACCGTCGGCGCGGCGGCCGCGGCTCCGACACAGGCGGCTCCGGGTGCCCCGGCCGCCCCCGCCATGCCGCCCCGGGCCCCGGGTGCCACTGCCCCCACCGCTCCGGGCACCCAGGGCGGCCCGGGCACGATGCCGCCCGGCTACCGGACGCCCTACCCCGGCTACCAGAACGCGCCCGGGTACCAGAACCCGCCCGGGTACGGGCCGGGTTACCGCACCCCGCCGCCCTTCCATCCCGGCGGCTTCCCGCCCCAACCGCCGAAGCCCAAGCGGACAGGGCTGATCGTCGCCGCGTCCATCGTGGGCGCGATCGTGCTCCTGGGGGTCATCGGGTCCCTGCTGCCCGACAGCCCGAAGGACAACAAGTCCGCGTCGTCCGGAGGTACTTCGAGCACGGGCGGCACGAACACGGGCGGGTCCGGCACCGGCGGGTCGACGGACGCGACGGACGGGACCCAGCCGCGGACCGACCCCAAGCCGGTCTCGTACAAGAACGTCGACATGACGGGGAACTACTACCTCATGCTCGCCGACAACCCGCCGCGCCCGACCGAGGACACCGAGAGCGGCGTGCTCTACGGCCACGGGGACCTGTTCTACTACCACGACTCCATGTTCGGGGAGGACAAGCTGGGCACCGCCAACGGGAAGCTGGTCCTGTTGAACAACGCCCAGAAGGGCTCCCTGGAGACCTGCCGCGCCGAGACCCGCTACACCGAGCGGATCGGTCTCGACCAGCTCACGAACGGCTCGCAGATCTGCGTCCTCAGCGACGCGGGGCACATCGCGGTGGCGACCTATCGCGGCAAGTCGGGCGCGAAGGACCCCAGCAAGTACGTCACCGTCGACCTCACGATCTGGCGCAACGCCGCCGACCCCAAGGAGAGCTAGACCGCAGAAGAGCCGGCGGGCCAGGGAGCGGGCCTGGACGGTGTCCGCCCGCCCGACGCGCCGGCCGTGGCGTACCGGCCCGGAGTCGTGCCCGTGAGCCGCTTGAAGTGCCGGGTGAGGTGCGGCTGGTCGTGGAAGCCCGCGGCGGCCGCCACCTCACGCGGGGGCTGTCCGTCGAGCAGGAGGCGGCGGGCCAGGTCGACGCGCCGGGACACCACGTACTGGTGCGGGGCGATGCCGAAGGCGCCGCTGAAGGACCGTACGAGATGCGCGGGGTGGGTGTGGAGCACGCCCGCGGCCTCGCCCAGGGTGATGCCCTCGACCATCCGCGCGTCGAGGAGGTCACGCAGACGCCGGGCGACGCCGTGGTCGGGCGCCGCGCTGCCGAAGGCCGGGCTGGGGCGCAGGTGCGCGCGCAGCCGCTCGCCGATGAGGGCCAGGCGGCTCTCCGCCTCCAACTCCTCGCCCGGGCCGGTGAGGACCGTGTGCAGCTGTCCGACCCGTCTGCGCAGCAGGGGGTCGGCGAGGTCCGGGCGGTCCACCGCCGGCCCGATGAAACGCTCGTCCAGTTGCGTCATGTCGAGGTAGAGCACGCGTTTGCGGAAGCCGCCGGGGGTGGCGGGCGAGCCGTTGTGCGGCACCTGCGGCGGGAGCAGGCTCACGGTGTCCTTCGGTGTGCCGTGCTCGTGGCGGTCCAGGTCGTAGCGGACCGCGCCGTCGTCGACGATCAGCAGAGTCCAGGCGTCGTGGACGTGCATGGGGTAGGCGTGCTCGGTGAAGCGGGCGTGGAACACCTCCACCACGCCCGGGACCGGCGGGCGCCAGGCTGAGATCTCCTGCCGCGGCATCACGCAAAGAACGTACAAGACGGGGAGGACACGCGGACCGCAGTCTCGGACCATGAGAATCGAGAACGATGACGCGCCTGTCCGCTTCGACACCAAGATCGCCGTCCTGCTGCGCGACGACCTCGAGTCCTGGCAGCGGCTGAACGTGACCGCCTTCCTCGTCAGCGGGCTCGGCACGGCGGCGCCCGAGGTGATCGGCGAGCCGTACGCGGACGCCGACGACACCGCCTATCTGCCGATGTTCCGCCAGCCCGTCCTGGTCTTCGAGGGAGGGAAGGAGACGCTGACCGCCGCCCACGGCCGTGCGCTGTCCCGCTCCCTCCTGACCGCCGTGTTCACCTCGGACCTGTTCGGCACGGGCAACGACCGGGACAACCGGGCCGCGGTGCGCGCCGTGGGCGGAGACCAGCTCGATCTGGTGGGCATGGCCGTGTACGGGCCGCGGAACGCGGTGGACAAGGTGCTCAAGGGCGCGCGGATGCATCCCTGAACGGCGTGGTGGTAGGAGAAGTGGCGGTACGAGAAAGGGCCTCCGCCCGGAGGCGGAGGCCCTTCGCGCCGTGGATCAGAAGGCGCCGTTCAGGCCGTGCCATTCCGTGTTCACCGGTTCGCCGGTGCCCAGCGCGCCGGTGCCGGTGCCCGGGTACGTGACCAGGCAGCCCACTCCGCGGCATGCCTCGTTGACGTAATCGGCCTTGGAGACGGTGGCCAGGTCGAAGTGGCCGTCGCCGGTGAAGTCACCGACACCGAGGAAGGTCTCCATGGTGTTCCAGCCGCCGGAGCCGATCAGCACACGGGGCCCGAGGTAGCCGGCCTTGCCCGGGTAGAGCCAGAGCTTGCCGGTGGAGGGCTCGCGGGCGATCAGGTCGGCCCGGCCGTCGGTGTTCATGTCGCCCGCTCCGACGAGAGCGTTCATGCCGTTCCAGCCGCCGCTGCCCAGGAGCGTGCGCGCGCCCAGGCCGCCGGTGGTGGTGCCGGGGTAGAGCCACAGCTTGCCGGTGGACTGTTCGACGGCCAGCACGTCCGAGCGGCCGTCGCCGGACAGGTCACCGAACGCGGCCATCCGGCTCATGGCGTTCCAGCCGCCGGTGCCGATCAGCACGCGCGCCCCGAGGCTTCCGGTCCCGGTGCCCGGGTACAGCCACAGCTTGCCGGTGGCCGCCTCGCGGGCGATCACGTCCTCGCGGCCGTCACCGCTGAAGTCACCGTGCCGGATGAGGGCGTTGAAGGCGTTCCAGCCGCCGGTGCCGACCAGCTGTCCCGTCTGGTCACCGGGCAGGAACCAGAGACGGCCCGCCTTGTCGCGGACGAGAACGTCCGCCCGCTTGTCGGCGTTCAGGTCGCCGAAGCCCGCCGCCTGCGGCGCGGTCGCCGCGTACCAGGCCGGGTAGGCGGGGTAGTTGCATTCCCGCTCGGTGCGGACGAACTTCACCGAGCTGACGGAGTTGCTTCCGGGACCGCCCCACTCGGTACCCGCGGGGTCGGGCTCCCTCGACCACCCCGTGCCGCCGTAGTTCGTCTCGTCGTACATGCAGACGAACTGGGACGTACGGTTGACGACCGAGCGGAACGTGTTGTCCCACGTCCCGAGCGTCGCCACGTTCGTGTTCGTCTTGTACATCGTGCCCGTGCCGTTGTCCGTCTTCCAGGCACAGAAGTAGCCCGACGGGCAGTCGCTGATCGCGGCCTGCGCGGGCGCGGCGCCCGCGCCCAGGAACCCGGCAGAGGTGAGCCCCAGCGCCGTGGCCACCGTGGCCAGGCGCCGCAGCAGAGATGTGCGCATTGATTTCCCTCCCTGACGCGGCGCGGAGAGATGCTCTCGACGCGCCGCGAGAGGGACGTTATCGCGTGCCGCGGTCACTCCACCGCGCGGGTGACCATCTGGTGCAGCAGACCTGCTTCCACGAAGGGGTCCTCTTCCGTCGGACGGGAGCGCCAGCCGAGGGGCCAGGTCAGTCCGTCGATCGCGGGGATGCCGATGAAGGCGGCGCCTCCGTCGCTCCGGGTCAGCGCGCGGGCGGGAGCCGGCCAGCGGTGGGCGGCGGCGGTGCCGGGCGGGAGGAGGAAATAGAAGTTCCGGTCGCGGGTGAGCTCGCGGACGATGGGACCGGCCTGGAAGTCCGTGAACGCCATCAAGCGGTACGCGACCTCCTCGCCGAGGATGCCGCTGATCCGTACGGCGTCGAAGTGCACGCCCACGTGCCGGAGGGCGTGACCGGTCGCGGGTACCCAAGGCGGCACTCTGTCAAGTGACTTGCGCGAATTCATGCGGCCAGCTTCCCGACCCGGCTCTACTGTGACCAGCGCCACAGGCTGTTTGTGGCGGACTGTGCACTTGGGGAGGTCGGGCGTGAACAACGGAAACAACGTGAGCCCTGGGGCCGCGAAGGCCTTCGGGAGACTCCTGCGCTTCTACCGGGAGCGGGCAAAGGTGTCGCAGGACGTACTGGGCAAGGAGACCGGATATTCCAAGTCCCAGGTGGCCATGATCGAGCGCGGGGAGCGCCGGCCGAGGGGGAACTTCGTCGGGGTCGCGGACGAGCTGCTGAGTGCACAAGGTGCACTTCTGGAGGTCGCGGAGGAGGTGACGGCGAGCGGGGTGGCGGCGTGGTTCGAGGACTACCTGGTGGAGGAGGCCAAGGCGGCGGGCATCCACAAGTACGAGAACCATGTGATTCCCGGCCTGCTGCAGACGGAGGAGTACGCACGGGCCGTCTTCGACAGCGCGGTCCCGTCGCTGGAGGACGAGGAGATCGAAGCGAGCGTCGCGGCTCGGCTGGCACGGCAGCAGGTGTTCTTCCGCAAGCCCGCACCTCTCGTCACCTTCGTCCTGGAGAAGGCGGCGCTCACCAAGCCGCTGGGCGGCAAGGACGTCGTCCGGAAGAATCTGCTGCATGTGCGCGAGTGTGCGGATCTGCGGAACGTCACGATCCAGGTGATGCCGGAGGACCGGCTGACCCATGCCGGGCTCGATGGCTCCTTCACTCTGCTGGAGACCGCCGAGCGCCGCAGTCAACTCGTCTATGTCGAAGGACAGGGCGGAAGGTACTTTCTCAGCGAACAGCCGGATGTGGGGGACGTCTTCGCTCGCTATAGCGCCCTGCGGGCCCAGGCCCTCACCCCGGAAGATTCCGCACGACTCATCGAACAGGTGGCACGAGAGCTATGAGCACCGACCTCAACTGGTTCAAGAGCAGCTACAGCGGTAGCCAAGGCGGCGACTGCGTCGAGGTCGCCATCTCCTGGGCCAAGTCGTCCTACAGCGGCGGCCAGGGCGGCGACTGCGTCGAGGTCGCCGCCTGCCCCCACACCGTCCACGTCCGCGACTCCAAGGACACGACCCGCCCCTCCTTCGCGGTCTCCCCCGCGGCCTGGGCCTCGTTCGTCTCGGCGACGTAGAAAGCCGTGAAGGCCTCCGCCCCAAGGGGGGAGGCCTTCACGTGGTCAGAGATCGGGTCAGGACGTGAGGACTCCGTTGAGGAACGGCTCGATCGCCTCGCGCCAGGCCTCGGGGTGGTCGTAGTGGAGGAGGTGGCCGGCGTCCGGGATCTCCGCGTACTCGCCGTGGGGCAGGACGCGGACCATCTCCTGGGCCTCCGCGCGACCCAGTTCGCCGTCCAGGCCGCGGACGACGAGGGTCGGGCAGCGGACCTGGGCGAGGGAGTCCCAGTGGGCGTCGTGGACCCAGGTCGCGCGGGAGGTCAGCATCTGGGCGGGGTCGAAGACCGGGTACCAGCCGTCGGGGCCCTCGGTCATCACCTCGGCGAAGAAGTCGCCGCGGGCCGGGTTCGGCCGCTCGACCCACGGGTCGTCCTCGGCGAACCACTTCCGTACGTCGCCGAGCGAGGCGAAGGGGACGGGCCAGCGGCGGAACCAGTCCTGCCATTCCCGCTGCGAGGCGGCCCCGAGGGCCGAGGCCCGCATGTCGCAGATGACCAGCGCACGCACCAGGTCCGCTCGCTCGGCGGCGAGCTGCCATGCGGTGAGGGCGCCCATGGAGTGGCCGATGAGGGTGACCGGCCCGAGGTCGAGCTGCTCGATCGCGGCGGCGGCGTCGGCGACGTACGCCTCGCGGGTGAAGGGGCCGGCGGCGGGCTTGTCGCTGGCGCCGTGCCCCCGCTGGTCGAGGGCGACGGTCCGGTGGCCTGCGGCGAGCCAGCGGGCGGTGGGCGCCCAGTGCGAGGCGCGTCCCATCAGGCCGTGGAGCAGTAAGACCCCGGAGCCGTGATCCTGGGGATCGCGCTCCGCTCCGCGGCCGTGGCGCCGCCCCCGTCCCTTCCCCTGCTCCGTGAACTCCCAGGCAGCCAGGCGTACGCCGTCGGCTCCGGTCACGTCGAGACGTCTGACCATGTTCCCTGGCACCCCCTCTTCCCATCGAGCGTGTCGAGCGTCGCCAGACTATCGAACTTGTATTCGAGAATGCGGTTCTGCCACACAACACCCCTCGTTCGAGTGACGGCGCTCAAGGATTGACGGGCGTCGACGAGGGGAGATCTTCAGCGGGAGGCGGACCGCTCGGGGAAAACGGTCCGAAGGGAATGACCCTGGGAGCTCGGGGCTCCGGGTCAGCACAGGGGAGGACAGGCCCCGGCGCCCATGGGCGCCGGGGCCCTCTGTCTGTTCACGCACCGCCTGAACACACACCGCCCCGGACGTCTGCATCGCACACCCCTCCCCGGCCGTACGGCTGCACCCAGACTGGCACGCCGAGGGGTGGGGCGTGGTGATTCCGCCGTAAAACGGGCCGCCCGGTCCTGCGGGGGAGCCGGCCCGTCCGGAGAAAGCCCTACTTCTTGGCGACGAAGACGTGCGCCGCCACGTCGGCGGCCAGCTCGGCCGCCTCGCCGCTGCTGCCGACGAGGACACCGCCGGCCGACTCCGTCACGCTCACCACGGAACCGGGCTGCACGCCCGCCCGCCGCAGCGTGTACATCAGCTGGGCGTCCGTCTGGATCGGCTCACCGATCCGGCGGACGATCACCGTCTTGCCCTCCTGGCCCGCGTCCAGGTCGGCCAGCGACACCATGGAGTCGTCCAGGAAGGACTCCGCCTCGGCCTTCTCGCCCAGCTCCTCCAGGCCCGGGATCGGGTTGCCGTACGGCGACTCCGTCGGGTGCCGCAGCAGCTCGAGAACGCGCCGCTCCACGGCCTCGCTCATCACGTGCTCCCAGCGGCAGGCCTCCGCGTGGACCTGCTCCCACTCCAGGCCGATCACGTCGACGAGCAGACACTCGGCGAGGCGGTGCTTGCGCATCACGCGCGTGGCCAGACGGCGGCCCTCCTCCGTCAGCTCCAGATGACGGTCGCCCGCGACGGTCACCAGGCCGTCACGCTCCATGCGGGCCACCGTCTGGCTCACCGTGGGGCCGCTCTGGTCGAGCCTCTCCGCGATCCGGGCGCGCATGGGGACCACACCTTCCTCTTCCAGCTCCAGGATGGTGCGGAGATACATCTCCGTGGTGTCGATCAGTCCGGACATACGTGCCCCTCGATGAGTCGTGCGCTGGCCCTGCTGCAATTCTGACGCATCGCACCGACAACCGTGCCGCCCCCGGGTCGGGCGGTATTGACAGAGCAATGGTCCAGACCGCACCGTGATCCGCGACACCAGCGAGAAGGAGCTTCGGGAATGGGCGACAGCGCGCGCGAGTCCAAGCTGGCCGGGCAGTTCTTCGATGCCGCGATCGGCCTGCTGCGGCAGGTCCGGGACGAGGACGCCGAGGAGATCGCCGCCGCGGGCACCGCGATCGCCGAGGCCGTCGCCGCGGGCGGCCGGCTCTTCGCCTTCGGCGCGGGCCACTCCTCGCTGGCCGCCCAGGACGTCGTCTACCGGGCGGGCGGCCTCGCCCTGATGAACCTGCTCGCGGTGCCCGGCGTCGTCGGCGTCAACGTCATGCCGGCCACGCTCGGCTCCGCCCTGGAACGGGTGGACGGCCTCGCGGGCGCGGTGCTGGACTCCTCGCCCGCCACGGCGGGGGACGTCCTGATCATCGTCTCGCTCTCCGGCCGCAACGCCCTGCCGGTGGAGATGGCGATGAACGCGCGGGCGCTCGGCCTGACCGTGATCGGCGTGACCTCGGTGGCGTACGCGACCGAGACGAAGTCCCGGCACGTCTCGGGGACGTACCTGAAGGACCACTGCGACATCGTCCTCGACTCCAAGATCGCCATCGGTGACGCCGAACTCACCCACGAGTCCATCGAGGCGCCCTTCGCCCCGGCCTCCACGGTCGTCACCAGCGCGCTGATGCAGGCCGTGATGGCCGCCGCGGTCGAGGAGATGGTCCGGCTGGGCATCGAGCCGCCGCTGCTGCGTTCGGGGAACGTGGACGGCGGACACGAGTGGAACGGGCGCGTGATGACCGAGTACCGGGACCGGATCTTCTTCCGCCACTGACACCCGGCGCCCTACTAGGGGGCGAAGACCACCCGGACCGTCAGGCCGCCGCCCTCCGCGTTCGCGGACGCCGTCGCCGTCGCGCCGTGCGCCCGGGCGATGGACTGGACGATCGAGAGACCCAGGCCCGCGCCCTCGCCGGGGGCGTGGGCGCGTTCGGTCAGGCGGCGGAAGGGCTCGAAGAGCAGCGGGACGGTGGCGGGCGGGACCGCCGGGCCGGTGTTGACCACCTCGATCACGCCGGGTCCCGTACGGACCCGGACGCGGCCCTCCGGAACGTTGTGGCGTACGGCGTTCGCGACCAGGTTGTGCACCAGCCGGTCCAGCAGCACCGCGTCGCCACGTACCGTCAGCGGCCGGACGTCGACCGAGACACCCACCCCGCGCTCCGCGGCCTCGGGCGCCAGCGCGTCCACCGCCTTGCGGACGGTCTCGTGCACCGCCACCGGCCGCCGTTCCCGCAGACCCTGGTCACAGGCGGCGAGCAGCAGCAGGCCGTCGATCATCCGTTCGCTGTCGTCGGCGACCTCGATCAGTTTCGCCCGGATGCGGGCGACCCGCTCCGGGCCGGGCTCCCCCGCGAGTCCGATCTCGGCGGCCGCCCGCTGCACGGCCACCGGGGTCCGCAGCTCGTGGGCCGCGTTCGCGGCGAACCGCTGCTGCGCCGACACCAGCTGCTCCATGCGCCCGAGCATCCCGTCGAAGGTGTCCGCGAGACGCTTCAGCTCCCCCGGCGGTCCGTCCAGGGCGATCCTCTCGTGCAGGTTCTCCCCGGACAGCCGGCGGGCCGTGTCGGTGATCACGGCGACCGGCCGCAGGACCCGTCCCGCCATCCACCACGCGAGGACGACGGACAGGACGGCGTACACCGCGAGGACGGTCAGGGAGACCGTCAGCAGCCGTTCCAGGGCGGCGCTCTCGGCCGCGTCGCTCACCCGGCTGGTGATCGCGAGCCCCTGGCTCACCCCGGGCGGCAACGGTCCGGGGCTCGCCGGCCGGGCCGTCTCCCAGAGGGGGGAGGCGGTCGGCGCGGGCAGCTCGTCCAGCCGCCGGGCGGGTACGGCGCCGGTGACGGCGACGCTGATCGACGAGTACAGGCCCTCCTTCACCAGCAGGTACACCACGCCGGTGAGCAGCGCCCCCGCCAGCAGCAGCAGCCCGCCGTAGAGCGCCGTGAGCCGGGCTCGTTCGCCGCCCGTCAGGCGTCGCGCCAGGCGTGAGGCGGGGCGTGAGGCCGGGCGGCGCGTCAGGCCTTGCGTCAGGTGTGTCAGGCCTTGCCTCAGGCCTCGCGTCGGCACGCTCACGACCCGATCCGGTAGCCCGCGCCCGGCACCGTCTCCACCACCGGCGGTTCGCCGAGCTTCGCCCGGAGCTTGCTCAAGGTCACCCGTACCGCGTTCGTGCGGTAGCTGGTGTGCTCCTCCCACACCTGCTCGATGAGGTCCTCGCCGCTGACGACGGCCCCCTCCGCGCGCAGCAGGGCTTCCAGGACCGCGAACTCCTTCCGCGACAGGTGCAGATGCCGTCCGTCACGGCTCGCCTGGCGGCGGGCGGTGTCGAGGACGATCCCCGCCCGTTCGAGGACGGGGGGCAGCGCCGGCCGGACGCGCCGGCCCAGGGCGAGGACGCGGGCGAGCAGCTCGTCGTAGGCGAAGGGCTTGGTCAGGTAGTCGTCGGCGCCGAGCCCGAGTCCGTCGACCCGGTCCCGTACGGACGCCGCCGCCGTCAGCATCAGGACGCGGGTCATCAGCCGCTGCTCCACGACCCGGCGGCAGACGTCGTCGCCGTGCATCCCGGGCAGGTCTCGGTCGAGGACGAGAACGTCGTACTCCCCGAACCGCATCTTCCGCAGGGCCTCCAGGCCGTCGCCCGCGACGTCGACGGCGAGCGCGTCGCGGCGCAGCCCCTCGGCGATCATCTCGGCGAGAAACGCCTCGTCCTCCACCACCAGTACGCGCATGGGCCCTGTGTACCGGAAGGGAGCTTTCGTCTCTGTTAACGGATCCGCTGAGAGAAACGAAACCCGCGGTCCCGGCACGCTGCCGCCCATGACGACTCGACGTGACCGAAAGACCCTGAAGCTGGTCGCCGCGGCCTCGTTCGCCGCCTTCTCCCTCCTCACCACCGCCGCCTGCACCGGAGGCGGGGGCGGCGACAAAGGGAGCGAGAGCGTGAGCGAGGAGGGCAAGAAGGCCGACCAGGCCCTGAAGCACCGCAAGTGTCTGCGTGAGCACGGCCTGGACGTGCCCGAGCCGAAGCCGGGCGAGGAGGGCGTCGGCCTGACCATCGGCGGCGACGGCGTGTCCAAGGAGAAGATGGAGAAGGCCTTCAAGGCCTGTCGTGACAAGGGCGGCGGCAGCATGGGCAAGGAGCTGACCCAGGCCGACAAGGACAAGATGATCAAGTACGCCCGGTGCATGCGCACGAACGGCTTCGACATGCCCGATCCGACGTTCGGCGACGGTGGCGGCAGCGTGTCGGCGGCGCGGCCGATGCCCCAGGGCGCGGAGCGGCAGAAGTTCGAGAAGGCCAACAAGGCGTGCGAGAGCGTGTCGCGATGAGCCGGCGCACACTCGTGGCCGCCCTGGCGGCGATCGTCGCCGTCGCGGGGGCCGGTGCGGCCGTCACCGCGCTGGCCGCACCCGAGGAGCGGCAGGCCGTGGCGGATCCGGGGCTGCCGCCCGCCACCACCCCGCTCACCCGCGGCGACCTCAGCGACAGCTCCCAGCGGGACGGCACGCTGGGCCACCTCGGCGAGCGGAAGATCAACGCGGGCCCGGCCGGCACCCTCAACTGGATCGCCCCGACCGGCTCCACCGTCGAGCGGGACGAGCGGCTGTACGAGGTGGACGGCCGGCCCGTCCGTCTGATGTACGGCGCCGAGCCCATGTACCGGACCCTCAAGGCCGGCGACAAGGGCAAGGACGTCCGGCAGGTGGAGGAGAACCTCGCCGCCCTCGGCTACACCGGCTTCACCGTCGACGAGGAGTTCACGGCGAAGACCGCCGACGCCGTCAAGCGCTGGCAGAAGTCCCACGACATGAAGCGGACCGGCACCGTGGGCCCCGACGCGATCGCCTTCGCCGGCAGCGCGGTACGCGTCAAGGAGGCCGGCGCCGCCCTCGGCGACCAGGTCGCGCCCGGCCGGCCGGTGCTCACCGTGACGGGCTCCGAACGCGTCGTACGGTTCAAGATCCCGGTCGCGGACGCCGCTCTGGCGCGGGTCGGCACCCGGGTCTCCGTACAACTCCCGGACGGGACGCGGGCCCCGGGAAAGGTGTCGTCGGCCGGGAAGACCGCCTCGGCGGGCGACGATCCGCAGGACCGGACCCCGAAGATCGACATCACGGTCTCCTTCGACGCCCCGAAGAAGGTCGAGGGCGTCGACCAGTCCCCGGTCACCGTCGACCTCACCGGCGAGACGCGCAGGAACGTGCTCTCCGTCCCCGTGAACGCGCTGCTCGCCCTGCCGGGCGGCGGATTCGGCGTCCAGGTCGTCGAGAACGGCACGACCCGGGACGTCGAGGTCGAGCTCGGCATGTTCGGCCAGGGCCGCGTCGAGATCAGCGGCAGCGGTCTGCGCGAGGGCATGAAGATCGGGGTGCCGTCCGCATGACCACCGTCGTACGACTCTCCGGGGTCACCAAGGAGTACGCCGGCGGTGTCCGCGCCCTCGACGAGGTCGACCTCACCGTCGGCGAGGGAGAGATGCTCGGCATCGTCGGCCCCTCCGGCTCCGGCAAGTCCACCCTGCTGCACATCGTCGGCACCCTGGACCGGCCGAGCGCGGGGACCGTCGAGATCGCGGGGTACGACGTGGCGTCGCTGGCGGACCGCCGGCTGTCCGCGCTCCGCTCCCGCCACATCGGGTTCGTGTTCCAGTCCTTCCATCTGGTGCCCGGGGTCGCCGCCTTGGAGAACGTCGCCGAGGGGTTGCTGTACTCCGGACTCCCCCGGGCCCGGCGGCGGTCGATGGCCGCCGACGCGCTCGCCCGGGTCGGTCTCGCCGACCGGATGAAGCACCGGCCGCACGAACTGTCCGGCGGGCAGAAGCAGCGCGTCGCCATCGCCCGCGCGGTGGTCGGCGAACCCGATCTGCTGCTCGCGGACGAGCCGACGGGGGCGCTGGACTCGGCGTCCGGCGAGGCCGTGATGGAGCTGCTGCACGTGCTCCACGCGCAGGGCGCGACGATCGCGGTCATCACCCACGACACGGAGATCGCGGGGCGGCTGCCGCGCCAGGTCCGTATCCGTGACGGCCGGGTGGTGGCGGACACGGCGCTCGGGAAGGTCGCCGCCTGATGCCGCGTACACGCAGGACACGTACGTCGTTGAAGGCCGCCCGGCTCGGGCCGCGCGACGTCCTCCACGTCGGCTCGGCCGGGCTGCGCAGCCGGCCCGTACGGGTGGTGCTCTCGGCGCTGGGGATCGCCATCGGGATCGCCACGATGATCGCGGTCGTGGGCATCTCGGCGTCCAGCCAGGCCCAGTTGGTCCGGCAGCTCGACGCCCTCGGCACGAACATGCTGGTGGCGAAGCCGGGCGAGGGGATGTTCAGCGGGGAGGAGGTCAAGCTGCCCGAGGACGCGGTGGGCATGGTCGGCCGGATCGACGGTGTCGAGGAGGTCGGCGCGACCGCCGACCTCGACCGCACGGTCCGGCGCTCCGAGAAGATCCCCGAGGGCGAGACGGGCGGCATCGCGGTGAAGGCGGCCACGGAGGGGATGCTCGACGTCCTGCGCGGTGGCATGGGCTCCGGCACCTGGCTGAACGCCGCCAACGGCCGGTATCCCTCGGTGGTGCTGGGTCATGTCGCGGCCGAGCGTCTCGGCATCACCGCACCCGGCCGGCAGGTCTGGATCGACGACCGGTACTTCACGGTCGTCGGCATCCTCGACCCGCTGCCGCTCGCGCCGGAGATCGAACGGGCCGCGCTGGTGGGGTGGGAGGGCGCGGAGGAGCTGCTGGGCTTCGACGGGCATCCGACGGCGGTGTACGAGCGGTCCACGGACGCGTCCGTCCGTACGGTCCAGAAGCTGCTCGCCCCGACGATCGACCCGCAGAACCCGCAGAACGTCCAGGTCGGCGACCCCTCGGCGGCACTGCAGGCCAAGGCGGCGACCGAGGGCGCCTTCTCCTCACTGCTGCTGGGCCTGGGCGGGATCGCCCTGCTGGTGGGTGGGGTCGGCGTCGCCAACACCATGATCATCTCGGTGTTGGAGCGCCGCCACGAGATCGGCCTGCGGCGCTCGCTCGGGGCGACCAGGGGGCAGATCAGGATCCAGTTCGTGACGGAGTCCCTGATGCTCTCCGGGCTCGGCGGCCTGGCGGGCGTGGCGCTCGGTGGCGCGGCGACGGGCGTGTACGCGTACACGGGCGGGCTGCCGTGGGTGGTGCCGCCGTGGGCGGTGGGCGGCGGCTTCGGCGCGACGCTGGTGATCGGCACGGTGGCCGGCCTGTATCCGGCGGTGCGGGCGGCCCGGCTGTCACCGACGCTGGCACTCCAGACGGCGTAGGGGGTGGGCAGGGGGCGGCCCGTCGGCGGGGAGCGTGGTGGGCGGGGGCGGCTCGTCGACGGGGAGCGTGGTGGGCGGGGGCGTCGAGGGGGCCGCGCGTCACCCCCGTACGGCGTCGTCCCCCGCGTCCGCCCCGGCCAGGTCCAGCGACGTCGCCACCCGTACCGCGACCGTCTCCGCGTACACCGCGTCCGGCCGCTCGAATGCCGTGCGGGAGGCCGCGCGGAGGAAGGTCACGGCCCCCAGCGTCCGGCCGCGGCTGCGCAGCGGGAGGCACAGGGCGTGGACGGCGTCGCGGGGCCAGTGGCGTTCCGCGGCCCAGTCCTCGGCGTCCTGCGGCGTCGCGGCGTCGGCCGAGGCGCGGACCGGGCCCGTACGGGAGACGGCCTGGAGGACGGGATGGCCCGAGGGGTAGCGCAGCGGGATGCCACCGCCCGCGACCGGGACGACCGGGCCGGGCGCGCCGGCCGGGGTGGCCGCCACCCGGACCAGCCGCCGTTCCCCCGCCGTGCGGTCGACGAGCGCGTGGTCGGCGAAGCCGGCCAGGGCGAAGTCCAGCAGGACCGTCGCCGCCTCCATCGGGTCCTCGCACTCGGCTGCCGCCGCGCCGGCCCGGTGCAGCTGGCTGTACCGGAAGCGCAGCCGGTCCGCCTCCTGCTCCGCGAGCCGCTCCTCCGTGACGTCCTGGAACAGCCAGCCCACGCCCAGCGGCACCGGCTCCTCCGCCAGCGGCGACGCGAGCCGCACGAACCCGCTGCGCCAGCACCGCCGCTGCTCGCCCTCCGGGGTCCGCAGTGTCACCCACACCTCGGCGAGGGCCCGCGGCGCGCCCTCCGCGAGGACGTGGTGGAGCGCGCCCTCCAGCTCCTCCACGCCCTGCACGATCAGCTCCCCGAGGGGCCGGCCGAGCAGCGTCGTACGGCCCGCTCCCATCACCCGGGCCGCGTGGCCGTTGACGACGGTGGGCCGCAGATCGACGTCGACCAGGACGACACCCCAGGAGGCGTCCTCGAACAGCGCCTCGCTGAGCGCGATCGACCGCTCCAGATCGATCTGCGCATGGACCTCGCTGAAGGCGCAGTACACCCCGGCCGGCGCGCCGTCCGGACCGCGCACCCCCGCCGACTGCGTCCGTACGAGCACCCTGCCGCCGTCCTTGCGCAGCAGCGCGAACTCGTGCACCAGCCGGCCGGGCGCCTCCATCGCCGCCATCAGCCGCGCCAAGGCCTCCGCCGCGTCGGCCCTGCGCGCCGCCCACCCGTCGAACCCACGGCGCCCGACGGCCTCCGCCGCCGACCAGCCGAGGATCCGCTCGGCCTCGCGGTTCCAGTGGGTGACGGTCCCGTCCGCGGCGAAGGCGCAGAGCGCCGCGTCCATCCCGTCCAGCAACGCGGCGAGCAGATCCGCCCCGGGCCCCTGCCCGTCGGCCGCCCGTTCCGCGGTCTCGCTCGTGGAAGCACTCATCCCGGACCCCCTGGCAGGACGGTGTACGCGCGTGCACCCGCACGCCCCGGCCCAATTCAACTGGAACGTGACCCACGACACACCGGGTTCGATGAAATCGTTGCCCTCCGGAAACGAACCCGAACCCGGGGCCCGCGAGCGCGCCGTCGTGAAAATAAATCGCTTGAGCCCTCGCGGCCGGCTTCCTAGGCTGTGGGTACACGCGAAAGGAGGTGATCCGAGAACATGATTTCTTTTCGGATTCGTGAGGTGACTGCGGGCTAAGGCCTGCCGTCGCACAACGTGCACCTCGGCAGGCCCTCTGCCGAAACCCAAGCAGTCACCCGACCCGTGGGCCGCCGGCAGATCCGGCCGGCTCCCGTCCGAACTCGAGCGGACGGGACCAAGGCCCACGGGTCGTCCGCGTTCCCGGGCCCCGCGTCCCACAGCGCCGTGTGCCCCCTGCCGCGTGTCCCCTGCCGTGCCTGTCCTGCCGTGTGTCCCCTGCCGTGTGTCCCCTACGCCAGGGACAGCTTTCCGGTCCGCTGGGACCGCGCCTCGCCCACCCGCAGGATCACCGAGGCCGCCGCCAGGAGCAGTGCGCTCAGCGCCCCCAGGGCCGCCAGGGTCGGGGCGAGCTCCGTGAGCGTGCGGTGTTCCAGCAGCGCTCCCCGTACCGCGATCAGGCTGCCCGTCAGCGGGAAGACCGCGCCCACCACCTGGATCGCCGCCGGCAGGACGAAGTGCGGGAGGCGGACGCCCGAGACGAACCAGAGCGGTTCGTCGAGGATCGTGTAGAGGAAGGCCGAGTCGCGGGAGAAGACCAGCAGGCTGTTGAGGAACGCGCCCCACGCGGCGGCCGGGACCAGCAGCGCCAGGAGGACGATCCCGTACATCCACCAGGCCGAGACCGAGAGCGTGCCGAAGCCGGTCAGGGCGGCGACGGTGAAGCAGGTCAGCAGCCAGGCGTTCTGCAGCAGCGCGCCCGCGCCGTTGGCGAGCATCAGGGTGAGGCGGCCGGCCGGGGAGAGGAAGAGGAGTTCCAGGGTGCCGGTGGTGCGCTCGAAGGAGAGGTGCCAGGCCGACTGGACGAGGGAGAAGAAGAAGGCGTAGGCGAGGGTGCCGGTGGCCAGGAAGGCGAGGAGCCGGTCGGGGTCGGCGGCGAGCGGCCAGTTCGCGGCGGCCGGGGAGGCCGTGGCGATCGGACGCAAGGTGTAGTAGGTGGTGGCCAGTTGGAGGACCGGCCAGACCAGCATCGAGAAGACGACGATCGGCTGGCCGAAGAGACGGCGGTGCTGTTTCAGCGCCTCCGCCGCGAAGACCCGCAGGGCGTGGCTCATACGAGGGCCTCCTCGCCGGTCTCCGCCAGCGTCAGGATCGCGTCCTCCAGGCTCGCCTCCGCGATCTCCAGGCCGCCGATCGATCCGCCCGCCTCGACGACGGCGGCCGCGAGCGGGCCCGCCAGGTCGTCCGGGTGCCGGAGGGTGATCAGCTCGCCGCCCTCGGGCAGGGGTTCGCGTGCGGCGCCGAAGCGGGCCGCCACCGCCGCCGTCGCCGCCCCCGGGTTCGTCACCGTCAACCGGATCGTACGGTGGCTGCCGGTCGCGGTCTTGAGCTGCGCCGGGCTGCCTTCGGCGAGGTGGCGCCCGGCGGAGATGACGTACACATGGCCGCAGAGCTCCTCGACCTCCGCGAGGTAGTGGGAGGTGAGGAGCACCCCCGTGCCCTCCTCGGCGAGGCGGGCGACGACCCGGCGCAGGTCACGGGCGATGGGCGCGTCGAGGCCGAGCGTCGGCTCGTCGAGGAGCAGGTAGGCGGGGCGGTTGATCAGTCCGCGGGCGATGGCGAGCCGCTGGGTCATGCCCCGCGAGTACCGCTCGACCATCGTGTCCGCCGCCTCCGACAGGCCGACGACGGCGAGCAGTTCGTCGATGCGGGTGCGCAGCTGCGGCTTGGGGACGTCGTAGAGCTGGCCGAAGTACCAGAGGTTCTCGCGCCCGGTCATGCGGGTGTAGACCATACGCTCGCCGCCGGCGATGAGGTTGATGCGGCGGCGTACGGCGCGGGCGTCGGCGACCGTGTCCAGGCCGTCGACGGTCACCGTGCCGGTGGTCGGCCGCAGCAGGGTGGCGAGGATCTTGATGGTGGTGGTCTTGCCCGCGCCGTTGAGGCCGAGCAGTCCGGTGATCCGGCCGGGCGGGATGTCGAGGTCGAGTCCGTCGACGGCTCGCTTGGCGACCCGGGGGCCGAAGAGCCCCTTCTCCCGTACGGGGAACTCCTTGCGCAGGGCGCGGACCTGGATGCCGGTCACGATCAGTACGTCCTTTCCACGGCCCGGGCCTCGGCCCGCGGCAGGTAGAGCAGTCCCAGGAGGAGGTATGCGGCGGTGAGGAGGGCACCGACCGCGAGCCTGGGCAGGAGGTCGGGGAGCGATTGGCCGCCGGTGAACGAGCCGTGCAGGACGTCCATCGCCGCGGTGGTGGGGAGGAGTTCGGCGCCCCACTGGGCCCAGAGGGGCAGGTAGTCGCGGGGGAAGGTGAAGCCGCCGACCAGTCCGAGGACGATGAAGACGGTGTTCTGCGAGATGTGCGCCTCGCCCGCCGCGATCATCAGTCCGCCGAGGCCGACCGAGAGCGCGAAGACGGCGGCGATGAGCGCGAGCGCGCCGAGCAGCGCGCCCGCGGCCGAGGAGACCGGGACGGAGATGCCGAGGGCGGCGATCACCACGCCGAGGGCGAGGAACTCGACGAGGCTGCTGAGGACGGCGAAGGCGGTGAAGCCGAGCAGGTAGGGGAAGCGGCCGGCGGGCGCGACGAGGAGGGCGCCGAGGGTGCCCTGGCGCTGCTCGGTGATGAGGGCCTTGGCGGACCAGAGGATGAGCCGGACGGTGAACTGGAAGGCGGTCGCGCCGACGACGACGTAGGCGAGGTAGGCGGTGGTGCCGCTGCCTTCGGTGAAGTCGTCGGAGACGGTGCCGCCGCCGATCGCGTGGTAGCCGAGGTAGGCCAGTGAGATGGCGAGCGCGGCGGGCAGGACGGTGCCGACGGCGTAGGTCCATGGATAGGCGCGGCGGGTCATCTGCCAGGTGCGCCAGGCGGTTGCCCAGGCTATGGGCATGGAAGCGATCCCCTCCCCCGAGTGGGCCAGTGAGTTTCCTTTGGGAACTTACACTGAGTTTCTATCGGGAACTCACCCGGTGGCGCAAGATGGACGGGTAGCCCGAAACGAAGAACCCGTACGAGGAGGAGCGCATGGCCCGAGCCGTGCCCGAGCGCGACGCCGCCTGCGCGATCGCCCAGGCCGCCGCCGTCATCGGCGACTGGTGGAGCCTGCTGCTCGTACGGGAGGCGGCGCGCGGCCGGCACCGCTTCGACGAGCTCCAGCGCGAGCTCGACATCTCCCGCAAGGTCCTCACCGAGCGGCTCCACCACCTGGTCGACAGCGGGGTGCTCGACAAGGTGCCGTACCAGGAGGGCCCGGTGCGGTACGAGTACCGGCTCAGCCCGACCGGCCGCGCGCTGCTCCCCGTCCTGGTCTCGATGCAGGACTGGGCCGACCGCTGGCTGCTCGGCGACGGCACCCTGACCGCCTCGGCCGACGAGCACAGCGCCGAGGCCCACCGACTGCACGAGCTGCCCGGCACCCGGCTGCCGCGGCTGACGCTGCCCGCCCACACCGGCGGCGAGCGCGACCCGGTCGATCCGGAGGCCGCCGCCACCGTGCTCTTCTGCTACCCGGCGACCGGCCGGCCGAGCCCGCTGCCGGACGGCTGGAGCGACATCCCCGGCACGGTCGGCTGCACGCTGGAGAACCGGCTGTTCAGGGACGCGTACGGGGAGTTCACGGCGGCCGGGATCGCGGTCCACGGGGTCTCGACCCAGCGCCCCGACGAGCAGCGGGCCTTCGCCGCCGCCGAGGAGATCCCCTTCCCACTGCTCTCCGACATGGACGCACGGCTCTCGGCGGCGCTGCGGCTGCCGACCTTCCGGGCCGGGCAGGCGCTACGGCTCAAGCGCGCGATCGTCGTCGTCGACCGGGAGCGGACCGTACGGCACACGCAGTTCCCGGTCACCGACATCCCGCACGCGGTCGAGACGGCGCTCGCCCGGGCACGCGCCGTCGCCTCAGGGTGAGAGACGTTCGACCGCCCAGCTCTGCCCGTCGCGCACATACCGGAGCCGGTCGTGCAGCCGGTTCTCGTGGCCCTGCCAGAACTCCACCGTCTCCGGCGCCACCCGGAAGCCGCCCCACTCCGGCGGCACCGGGACCTGCTCGCCCTCCGGGTAGCGTGCGGCCAACTCCTCGTAACGCGCGAGGAGTTCCGCCCGCGAGGCGATAACCGAGGACTGATGGCTGGCCCAGGCGCCGAGCTGGGAACCGTGGGGGCGCGTGCGGAAGTACGCGACCGTCTCGTCCCGGCCCGTACGGGTCGCCCGGCCCGTGACGATGACCTGCCGGGCCAGCGGATGCCACGGGAAGAGCAGCGAGATGTACGGATTGGCCGCCAGCTCGCCGCCCTTGCGGGAGCCGTAGTTCGTGTAGAAGACGAAACCGTCCTCGTCGTAGTGCTTGAGCAGCACCGTCCGGGAGGACGGGCGGCCGTCCGGGGTGGCCGTCGAGACGACCATCGCGTTCGGCTCGTGGATCGCCGGGCTGGTGGCGGTCTCCTTGAACCAGCGCGTGAACTGTTCGATCGGTTCGGGGGCGAGGTCCGCCGTGGACAGCTGCGGGGTCCGGTACTGCTCGCGCATGTCGGCGGGATCGAGAGCGTCAGTCACAGGGTCATCCTGCCGCAGAGGGCCAGTTTGCCCGGCACCCCGTGCCGTTAACCCTCTCTCGCCGGATCGGCGCAGTGTGCCGGATGTCACGCTTCCCCGCATCATCGGAACCGTACAGACTCTTTGGTCGGATGACTGTTACTTCCCGACCAAGCCGGATGATTGATCATCGATAGAGGAGCCGCCTGATGTCCGACTTCGTACCCGGACTCGAGGGAGTCGTCGCGTTCGAAACGGAGATCGCCGAACCGGACAAGGAGGGCGGCGCGCTCCGGTACCGCGGCGTCGACATCGAGGATCTGGTCGGTCACGTCTCGTTCGGCAACGTGTGGGGCTTGCTGGTCGACGGGGCGTTCAACCCCGGTCTGCCGCCGGCCGAGCCGTTCCCGATCCCGGTGCACTCCGGTGACATCCGGGTCGACGTCCAGTCCGCGCTCGCCATGCTCGCCCCGGTGTGGGGCCTCAAACCGCTCCTGGACATCGACGCCGAGCAGGCCCGCGACGACCTCGCCCGGGCCGCCGTCATGGCGCTGTCGTACGTCGCCCAGTCGGCGCGCGGACAGGGCCTGCCGATGGTGCCGCAGAGCGAGATCGACAAGGCGCAGTCGGTCGTCGAGCGGTTCATG
Organism: Streptomyces sp. ISL-36; assembly: GCF_018614205.1. Taxonomy (GTDB): domain Bacteria; phylum Actinomycetota; class Actinomycetes; order Streptomycetales; family Streptomycetaceae; genus Streptomyces. Next base: position 74,243 of record NZ_JAGGOS010000046.1, read on the forward strand.
ATCCGCTGGCGCGGCGAGCCCGACCCCAAGCACGTCAAGGCGGTCGACGCGTACTGGACCTCCGCCGCGGAGCACGGCATGAACGCCTCGACGTTCACCGCGCGCGTCATCGCCTCGACGGGCGCCGACGTGGCGGCGGCGCTCTCGGGCGCCGTGGGCGCCATGTCCGGCCCGCTGCACGGCGGCGCCCCGTCCCGCGTCCTCGGCATGATCGAGGAGATCGAGCGGACCGGCGACGCGACCGCGTACGTCAAGCAGGCCCTGGACAAGGGCGAGCGCCTGATGGGCTTCGGCCACCGCGTCTACCGCGCCGAGGACCCGCGCGCCCGCGTCCTGCGCCGGACCGCGCGCGAGCTGGCCGCGCCGCGCTTCGAGGTCGCGGAGGCGCTGGAGAAGGCCGCCCTGGAGGAGCTGCACAACCGCCGCCCGGACCGTGTCCTCGCGACGAACGTGGAGTTCTGGGCGGCGATCGTGCTCGACTTCGCCGAGGTCCCGGCGCACATGTTCACGTCGATGTTCAGCTGCGCCCGTACGGCGGGCTGGTCGGCGCACATCCTGGAGCAGAAGCGCACGGGCCGGCTGGTGCGTCCCTCGGCGCGGTACATCGGTCCGGGCCGGCGCGACCTCCGGGAGATCGAGGGCTACGCCGACATCGCGGGCTGACCTTCGGGGTTCAGCAGCAGGCCGGCGTGGTGGCGTGCCGCGACCAGCGGATGTGCGCGCAGCTTCCCCTTCAGCTCGTTCCGTCCGTACTCGGCGAACAGCGGGTTCGCCGGGTCGGCCGTCACTCCCGGCGCCGTCTCGGCGTAGGGGAAGACCAGCGGCCGGATGTGGGCGTCGAGCCGGGGGTTGTAGAAGAACGGGACGGAGTAGCGCTCCGTGGCCGCGGGCGGTGAGACCACCCGGTGGTTGGTGGCGACGAGGTAGCCGTTCGTCGCCACTTCGAGGAGCTCGCCGAGGTTGACGACGAACGCGCCGGGCAGCGGCGGCACCTCGTGGAAGGCGCCGTCCTCCCGCTGCACCTGCAGGCCGCCGACCTGGTCCTGCAGGAGCAGGGTGAGGAAGCCGTAGTCCTTGTGGGCGCCGACGCCCTGGTCGGCGCCGTCCCCGGCGCTTCCCGGGTAGCGCACCAGCTTGAGCTGCGGGTGGGCGTGGGCGCCGAAGATGTCGTCGTAGAAGTCGGCGGGCGCGCCGATCGAGGCGAGCAGCTCGTGCAGCAGCCGCTCGGCGACCCCGCTGAGGCGCTCGACCCAGTTCAGGGCGGCGAGCCGGAGCTCGGGGAGGGCGGCGGGCCACTGGTTGGGGCCCTGGAGCCACCAGTACGGGGGCTCACCGGGGCCGGGAACGTGAGCGGGGCGCTCGGCGCCGATGTCGAGCTGGTCGCGCCAGTCGCGGGCGCCGCCGGTGTGCTCGTCGCCGACCCGGGTGTAGCCGCGGAAGTGCGGCGAGTTGACGTTGTCGATGGCGAGCCGGTCGGCCTCGGGCAGTGCGAAGAAGGCCCGCATGGCGGAGGTGAGCGCCCGAGTCTCGGCCTCGGTCACGCCGTGCCCGACGAGCTGGAAGAAGCCGACGTCGTGGGCGGCGGAGTGGAGCTGCGCGTGGAGCAGCCGCCGGGCCTGGGGGCCGCGGTCGGCGGCGGCGAGATCGACGATGGGGAGCTGCGAGGTATAGGTCATGGTGTGCGTCCGCGTGGGGTGTACGGGGGGCCCGGGCGGGGCGGGGTCTCCGCCGGATGACCGGGAGGGGGGCGTCGGGGTCAGACGGAGGGCCGACAGCCCATGCTCGCGACGCGGAGGAAGTCCACGTGGCGGCGGCGTACGAGCGAAAGCATGCGACCAGCGTACTGCGGAGCGGGGGGCGGGGCCGTGGCGCCGGTCACAGGGGCATGAGGCGCACCTTGTCGCCGCACAGGCGGGCCATGTCGTCGACGTCCGGGGTGAGCATCACGACCGGGCCCGGCTGACGCATGGCCATCTCGGCGACCGTGGCGTCGATGGCGTACTTGTGCCCGTGCAGGCCGGTGGCCTTGAGGAGCTTGGCGGCGGCCCGTGCCGACTGCTCCGTGACGGGTTCCACCTTGGTGCGGGCGAGGAGCCAGTCCAGCCGCGGCAGGTTCACCTTGGCATGCATCACTTCGACGATGGTGTTGGCGCACACGACGAACTCGGCACCGATGGCGTCGAACGCTTTGAGGAGTGCCGTGGTCTTCGGATCCTTCGCCGCGATCCACGCGGAGAGCCCTTCCGAGTCCAGGACGAGCGTCTCGACGCGGAGGCTGGATTTCATGCGGCCCGCTCCATGGAATCGTCCGGGTTCATGACCTCGGCGATGCGGGCGTAGGCGGCCGCCATGTCCTCGTCGGTGAGGGCGCCGTGCTCCTCCTCGTACCGCGCGAACTCGATTTCGCGCAGGTGGTGTCTGACCTGGCGGGCCACCGCGTCCGCCACATAGGCGGACACGTTGTCCGTCAGCTTCTTCATCAGCTCCACCTGTGCGGTGGGGATGGTCACCGTGATGCGGGTCGTCTCGGCCATGTGAAAAGCGTACCGCCAGGATGCATATCTGGAGTATGCAGAGACGTTTCAGCTCAGCGCTTCGTCCAGAAGAGTGGCCCACTGGGCGACCACCCGCTCCCGACGGGCCCGGTCGTCCGTCAGGAGGGTCGCGAGGCCCAGGCCGCGGGCCATGTCGAGGAGGCCCTGGACCGTCTCGCGTACGCCCGGGAGGGATTCGTCGGCGCGCAGGAGTTCCACCGCGATGCGGTGGGACTCGCGGCCGACGCGGGCCTCCAGTTCGGTGACCCGGCCGCGCAGCTGTTCCTCGCTCGAGGCCGCCACCCACAGGTGGAGCGCCGCCCGGAACAGAGGGCCCGTGTAGAGGTCGACCAGGGCGGCGACGACCTCGCGGCGGTTCTCGGCCGGGAGGGCGCGCAGGGCGTGGGAGCGTTCCTCCGCGACGTACTCGACCGCCGCCGTGAAGAGGTCCTCCCGGGTCGGGAAGTGGTGCTGGGCGGCCCCGCGCGAGACCCCGGCGCGCTCGGCCACCACGGAGACGGTGGAGCCCGCCCAGCCGCGTTCGGCCAGGCAGGACACCGCCGCTTCCAGGAGCCGCTGCCGGGTCACCCGGCTGCGGTCCTGCTTGGGCTGCTTCGGCTGGGTCACCACACCCATTCGGGATCCCGTCGTTCGAAAAAGGCCGTCATCCCTTCGCGCGCCTCCGCGGAGGCGAACAGCGACGCGGAGCGCTGCACCAGCTCCTCCGCGTCCCGCTCGAAGGTCTCCAGGACCTTAGCCGTGACCAGGCGTTTGGACTCGGCCAGCCCCTGCGGGGAGCCCTTGCGCAGCCCGTCGAGGATTCCGTCGAGGGCCTCTTCACCGGCGGTCACCAGGCCGATGCGGACCGCCTCCGCCGCACCGAAACGCTCGCCCGTCAGGTAGTAGCGGGCCGCCGCCCGCTGCTCCAGCTTCGGCAGCAGCGTCAGCGAGATGACCGCCGGCGCGACCCCGATCCGTACCTCCGTCAGGGCGAAGTCCGCCGCCTGGGAGGCCACCACGATGTCGCAGGCGCCCAGCAGGCCGAGCCCGCCGGCCCGTACGTGGCCCCGCACCACCCCCACCACCGGTTTCGGCAGCTCCACGATCTGCCGCAGCAGCGCCACGAAGGTGTACGGACTGGGCGGCGCCTTGAGGTCCGCTCCCGCGCTGAACGTCGTCCCGGTGTGGGTCAGGACCACCGCCCGGACCGCCGGGTCCTTCCGGCAGGCCGTCAGCGCCTCCGCGAGCTCGGCGACGAGCGCCGCGGAGAGCGCGTTGCGGTTCTCCGGAGAGTCCAGGGTCACCGTGGCGATGCCGCGCTCCACCTTCATTCGCGCTCCCTCAGTTCACGGCGGAGTATCTTCCCGGACGCCGCCTTCGGCACCGCGTCGATGAACTCCACCCGTCGGATCTTCTTGTACGGGGCGACCCGCTCGGCCACGAAGGCCATGACGTCGTCGGCCGACAGGTCCGTCGTGCCCGGATGACGCACCACGTACGCCTTCGGCACCTCGTTGCCGTCCTCGTCGTACACCCCGATCACCGCCGCGTCCGCCACCCCATCGTGGGTGAGCAGCAGGGCTTCGAGCTCGGCCGGGGCGACCTGGAAGCCCTTGTACTTGATGAGTTCCTTGACCCGGTCGACGACGAAGAGCCAGCCGTTCTCGTCGACCCGGCCGATGTCGCCCGTGTGCACCCAGCCGTCGGCGTCGATCATGGCGGCGGTGGCGTCGGGGCGGCCGAGGTACCCCTTCATGACCTGCGGGCCCCGGATGGCGACCTCGCCCTCGACTCCCGGCTCGGCGTCCCTTCCGGGGTCGTCGAGGGACAGGATCCGCATCTCGGTGCTCGGCAGGAGCTTGCCGACGGCGCCGGGTGGAGGGCTCACGGCGTCGAGCGGGACGACGTGGGTGCCGGGGGAGAGCTCCGTCATCCCGTACGCCTGCCGGACCGGGGGCAGCTTCAGCCGGGCCGAGCAGGCCTCGGCGAGGGAGGCGTCGAGCGGGGCGGCGGCGCTGACGATGTACTCCAGGGAGGACAGGTCGTGCTCGGCGACGGCCGGGTGCTTGGCGAGCGCGAGGACGATCGGCGGGGCCACGTAGAGACCGTTGATGCGGTGCTTCTCGATCGCCGCGAGGAACACGTCGAGGTCGAAGCGCGGCAGCACGACGACGGTGGCGCCCTGCCGCAGCGGGGCGTTCATCAGGGCGGTGAGCCCGTAGATGTGGAAGAAGGGCAGGACGGCGAGGATGCGGTCGCCGGGCCCCATGGGGATGAAGGGTTCGAGCTGGGCGAGGTTGGTGGCGATCGAGGTGTGGGTGAGCATCACGCCCTTGGGGACCCCGGTGGTGCCGGAGGAGTAGGGCAGGGCGGCGATGTCCTCGTCGGGGTCGATGTCCACGAACGGCTCGGGCGCGGTCGACGCCAGCATGCCCTGGAGGGAGAGGTGCCCCTCGGCGGTGTCGCAGACGAGGATCTCCTCGATGCCGCCCGTGAGTTCGGCGGCCCGGCGGGCCGTTTCGAGGAGGGGGGAGACGGTGACGATCCAGCGCGCGGAGGAGTCGCGGAGCTGCTTGGCGAACTCCTCCGGCGTGGCCAGCGGGTGGACGGTGGTGACGGACGCGCCGGCGCGGGTGGCGGCGTAGAACGCGACCGGGAAGAGCACGGTGTTGGGGCTGTGCAGGGCGAGGACGTCGCCCTTGCGGACACCGGCCTCGGCGAGCCCGGCGGCGATCCGCCGGTGGAACGTGTCGACCTGGGCGTACGTGAGGGTGAGGTGGCCCGCCCCGTCGATCAGGGCCGGGGTGTCGCCGCGTCCGGCGGCCCGGCCGAGGACGGCCTCGTGGATGGGGAGGGAGACGGGCTGAACATCCGCGTACTCGCTGTGAAACACCATGCGTGCCCCCTGGAGAGGTGGAAGGTGGTCGACAGAATCCCCCCTCTCAGTACGACTTGGGGAGACCCAGGGACTGGTGGGAGACGTAGTTCAGGATCATTTCCCGGCTGACGGGCGCGATCCGGGCGACGCGGGAGGCCGTGATCAGCCGGGCGAGGCCGAACTCGCGGGTGAGGCCGTTGCCGCCGAGGGTGTGGACGGACTGGTCGACGGCCCTCACACAGGCCTCGGCGGCCGCGTACTTGGCCATGTTGGCGGCCTCCCCCGCGCCGATGTCGTCTCCGGCGTCGTAGAGGTGGGCGGCCTTCTGCATCATCAGCCTGGCCAGTTCCAGCTCGATGTGAGCCTGGGCGAGGGGGTGGGCTATGGCCTGGTGGGCGCCGATGGGGGTCTTCCACACCTGGCGGTCCTTGGCGTAGGCGACGGCCTGGGCGAGCGCGTAGCGGCCCATGCCGATCGCGAAGGCGGCGGTCATGATCCGCTCGGGGTTGAGCCCGGCGAAGAGCTGCAGGAGCCCGGCGTCCCCGTCGCCCACCAGCGCGTCGGCGGGCAGGTGGACGTCGTCGAGCGTGAGCTCGAACTGCTTCTCCTGGGCGTCGAGTTCCATCTCGATGGCGCGGCGGCCGAAGCCGGGGGTGTCGCGTGGGACGACGAAGAGACAGGGCTTGAGGTTGCCGGTGCGGGCGTCGGAGGTGCGGCCGACGATGAGCGTGGCGTCGGCGATGTCGACGCCGGAGACGAAGACCTTCCGGCCGTTGAGGACCCAGCCGTCCTCCGTCTTCGTGGCGGTGGTGGTGATGCGGTGGGAGTTGGACCCGGCGTCCGGCTCGGTGATGCCGAAGGCCATGGTGCGGCTGCCGTCGGCGAGACCGGGCAGCCACTCCCGTTTCTGCTCCTCGGTGCCGAACCGGGTGATGACGGTGCCGCAGATCGCCGGCGAGACGATCATCATCAGCAGCGGTGCGCCGGCCGCGCCCGCCTCCTCCAGGACGATGGAGAGCTCGGCGATGCCGCCGCCCCCGCCGCCGTACTCCTCGGGCAGGTTCACGCCGAGGTAGCCGAGCTTCCCGGCCTCGGCCCAGAGCGTGGCCCGGTCGAAGGCGCGGCCGTGGCGGTGGCCGAGGGCGGAGACGGCGGCGCGCAGGGCGGTGTGCTCGGGGGATTCGATGACGGATCCGGTCATTGCTCTTCCTCCTGTGCATCGGACGGTGCGTCGGTCTGTACGTCGGTCCCTGCCTCGGTCCGTACGTCGGTCACGGCCTCGGTCCGTACGTCGGACGGTGTGTCGGCCTGTACGACGGCGAGCAGGGCACCGACCTCGACCTGGCGGCCGGGGACGGCGTGGAGCGCCGTGAGGGTGCCGGAGGCGGGAGCGGTCACGCGGTGCTCCATCTTCATGGCCTCCAGCCAGAGGAGCGGCTGCCCTGCGGTGACCGCGTCGCCGACCGCGAGGCCCTCGGCGACCCGGACGACGGTGCCGGGCATGGGGGCGAGGAGCGAGCCGGGCGCGGTCTGTTCGCGGGGGTCGGGGAAGCGGGGGCGCGCGGTGAGCCGGTGGGGGCCGACGTACACGGTGTCGCCGTGGCGAGCGACCTCGAAGTCCCGGACGACGCCCTCGACGTCGAGCCGGACGCGCCCCGGGGTGACGTGTACGGCACGGACGCCCTCGGGCGCGGTGATCTCGTAGCCGCCGTCCCGGGTGGGCCGGTAGCGCGCCTCGTGCTCGCCGTACGCCCGGATCTGATCCTGGGAGCGGACGTTGCGCCATCCGCCGCCGAACCGGCCCGCGCCCCTCGCCGCGTCCGCGAGCGCGGCGGCGACGGCGGCGTACGCCTCCCCGGGCGGTGCCTGCGTCAGCGCGTCGAGGTTCCGCTCGTAGAACCCGGTGTCGAGCCGGTCCGGATCGGCGAATTCCGGGTGCCGCAGGGAGCCGACGAGCAGCGCGCGGTTGGTCACGGGCCCGTGGATCCGGGCCCGGGACAGGGCGTGCGCGAGCCTGCGGACGGCCTCGGCGCGGGTGGGGGCGTGGGCGACGACCTTGGCGAGCATCGGGTCGTAGTGGACGCCGATGACGTCACCGGAGGCGTACCCGGTGTCGACGCGGACACCGCGCGCGTCGCCGGGGAACTCCAGCGCGTGCAGGACACCGGTCTGCGGGGCCCAGCCCCTCGCCGGGTCCTCCGCGTAGAGGCGTGCCTCGATCGCGTGGCCCCGCGGGGCCGGGGGCTCGGGCGGGAGCGGGGCGCCCTCGGCCACGGAGAGCTGGAGGGCGACCAGGTCGACGCCGAAGACGGCCTCGGTCACCGGGTGCTCGACCTGGAGGCGGGTGTTCATCTCCAGGAAGTGCGCCCGGCCGTCCGCGACCAGGAACTCGACCGTGCCCGCGCCGACGTAGCCGACGGCCTTCGCCGCCGACACGGACCGCTCGTGGAGCTCGGCGACGAGTGCGGACGGCAGGCCGGGCGCCGGGGCCTCCTCGATCACCTTCTGGTGGCGGCGCTGGAGCGAGCAGTCGCGGGTGCCGAGCGCCCACACCGTTCCGTGCGCGTCGGCCAGGACCTGGACCTCGACGTGCCGTCCGTTCTCGACGTACGGCTCGACGAACACCTCGCCGTCCCCGAACGCGCTCGCCGCCTCGGCCGAGGCGGCCGCCAGCTCCCCGGGGAGCGCGGCCAGGTCGCGGACGATCCGCATGCCACGGCCGCCGCCGCCCGCCGCCGCCTTCACCAGGACCGGAAGGTCAGCCTCCGTCACGTCCGTGAGCGGGGCGATCCCCAGGAGTTCCTTCGCGCGCGTCTTCGACGCCATCGCCTCGATGGCCGGGGGCGGAGGGCCGATCCAGACCAGGCCCGCGTCCTCGACCGCCCGCGCGAACTCGGCGTTCTCCGACAGGAAGCCGTACCCCGGGTGCACCGCGTCGGCGCCCGCGGCCAGCGCCGCCTTCACCACCAGGTCGCCGCGCAGATACGTATCGGCGGGCGATGCCCCCGGCAGCCGCACGGCCGCGTCGGCCTCCCGCACGTGCAGGGCCGAGGCGTCGGCGTCCGAGTACACGGCGACGGTGGCGACGCCCAGCTCCCGGCACGTACGGAACACCCGGCAGGCGATCTCGCCCCGGTTCGCGACCAGCACAGTCGAAATCATCGGAAGTGGCCTCACATTCGGAAGACGCCGAAGCCGCCGCGCGCGCCCTCGACCGGTGCCGTGTGGATGGCGGACAGGCACAGGCCGAGGACCGTGCGGGTGTCACGGGGGTCGATGACGCCGTCGTCGTACAGCCGTCCCGACAGGAACATCGGCAGCGACTCGGACTCGATCTGCGCCTCGACCATCGCGCGCAGCCCGGCGTCCGCCTCGGCGGCCTTGTCGTCGTACGGCTGCCCCTTCGCGGCGGCGCTCGCCCGCGCCACGATCGAAAGCACACCCGCGAGCTGCTGCGGGCCCATGACGGCGGACTTGGCGCTCGGCCAGGCGAAGAGGAAGCGCGGGTCGTAGGCGCGGCCGCACATGCCGTAGTGCCCGGCGCCGTACGACGCTCCCATCAGCACGGACAGGTGGGGTACGCGGCTGTTCGACACCGCGTTGATCATCATCGCGCCGTGCTTGATGATGCCGCCCTGCTCGTACTCCTTGCCGACCATGTAGCCGGTGGTGTTGTGCAGGAAGACCAGTGGGATGTCGCGCTGGTTGGCGAGCTGGATGAACTGTGCGGCCTTCTGCGACTCGGCGGAGAAGAGCACGCCCTGGGCGTTGGCGAGGATGCCCACCGGATAGCCGTGCAGCGCGGCCCACCCGGTCACCAGGCTCGGCCCGTACAGCGGCTTGAACTCGTCGAAGTCCGAGCCGTCCACGATCCGGGCGATCACCTCGCGCGGGTCGAAGGGGGTCTTCAGGTCCCCCGGCACGATCCCGAGGAGCTCGTCCTCGTCGTACTTCGGGCCTTCGGCGAAGACCGGATCGGGGTGCGCCTTGCGGTGGTTGAGGCGGGCGACGATCCGCCGCGCCTGGCGCAGCGCGTCCGCCTCGTCGACGGCGTAGTGGTCGGCGAGGCCCGAGACCCGGGCGTGCATCTCGGCGCCGCCGAGCGACTCGTCGTCGCTCTCCTCCCCCGTCGCCATCTTCACCAGCGGCGGACCGCCGAGGAAGACCTTCGACCGCTCCTTGATCATCACGGTGTGGTCGGACATGCCGGGGACGTAGGCCCCGCCGGCCGTCGAGTTGCCGAAGACGACCGCGATCGTCGGGATCCCGGCGGCGGAGAGGCGGGTGATGTCGCGGAACAGCGTCCCGCCGGGGATGAAGATCTCCTTCTGGGACGGCAGGTCGGCGCCGCCGGACTCGACGAGCGCGATGCACGGCAGCCGGTTGGCGTACGCGATCTCGTTGGCCCGCAGCGCCTTCTTCAGCGTCCACGGGTTGGAGGCCCCGCCCCGTACGGTCGGGTCGTTGGCGGTGATCAGGCACTCGACGCCCTCGACGACGCCGATGCCGGTGACGATCGAGGCGCCCACCGGGTAGTCGCTGCCCCAGGCGGCGAGCGGGGACAGTTCGAGGAAGGGCGTGTCCGGGTCGATCAGCAGCTCGATCCGCTCGCGCGCGAGCATCTTCCCGCGTCCCCGGTGCCGGCCCACGTACTTCTCGCCGCCGCCCGCGAGCGCCTGGGCGTGTTCGGCGTCGAGGGCGGCGAGCTTGTCGAGCATGGCGGCGCGGTGGGCCGCGTAGTCGGGTCCGCCGGTGTCGAGGGCGGAGGCCAGGACGGTCACAGGAGTTCCTCCGGTACGTCGAGTTCGCGGGCGCGGAGCCACTCGCCGAGGGCTTTGGCCTGGGGGTCGAAGCGGGCCTGGGAGGCGACGCCCTCGCCGAGGAGGCCGGTGACGACGAAGTTCACCGCGCGCAGGGCGGGCAGGTCGTGGCGTACGACGGCCAGGTCGGCGGTCTCCGGGAGGAGTTCGCGCAGCCGCTCCACGGTGAGGGTGTGGGCGAGCCAGCGCCAGGCCGTGTCGGAGGTGACCCACACGCCGACGTTGGCGTCCCCGCCCTTGTCACCGCTGCGGGCACCGGCGACCCGCCCGAGGGGCGCTCTGCGGGTGGGCCCGGGAGGCAGGGGTTCGGGGAGCGGGGGCGGGTCGACCGGTGCCGGCTCGCGTGTGTGCGGTGGTACGGGGACGGGCAGCCGGGTCCCGTCGGGCAGCACGGCCGTGTGCGGAACGTCCCCCGCCGGTACGTACGCGGCCTCGAAGACCCCGTAGGGGGCGCCCTTCCCCGGCGGGGCGGTGACATGGAAGCCCGGGTAACCGGCGAGGGCGAGCTCGATCGCGGCGCCGCTCAGCGCACGGCCGACGGCCTCCGGGTCGGGGTCGCGCACGACGAGCCGGAGCAGGGCGCTCGCGGTCTCCTCGGTGTCGGCGTCGGGGCGGTCGGTCCGGGCCAGCTCCCAACGGACTTCGGCGGGGCGGGACTTGGACCGTGCGAAGGCGTCCTCGATCTGGTCCTGGGTGAGCCGGGCCTTGGCCTCGACGTCGAGGCCGGTGAGGACGAAGACGACCTCGTTGCGGAAACCGCCGAGGCGGCAGCGGCCGACCTTGAGGGTGGGCGGCGGGGCCTCGCCCCGTACCCCGCTGATCCGGACCCGGTCGGGGCCGTCCTGGGTGAGCCGTACGGTGTCGAGCCGGGCGGTGACGTCGGGCCCCGCGTACCGGGCTCCGGCCGTCTCGTACAGGAGCTGCGCGGTGACCGTGCCGACGTCGACGAGCCCTCCCGTACCGGCGTGCTTGGTGATGACGCAGGTGCCGTCGGGGTGGATCTCGGCGAGGGGGAAGCCGGGGCGGCGCACGTCGTGGTCGCGGAAGAAGGCGTAGTTGCCTCCGGTGGCCTGGGTGCCGCACTCCAGGACGTGCCCGGCCACGACCGCGCCCGCCAGCTCGTCGTACGCCTCCGGTCCCCAGCCGAAGAACCACTGCGCGGGGCCGGTGACGAGGGCGGCGTCGGTGACGCGGCCGGTGACGACGACATCGGCGCCGGCGGCGAGACAGGCGGCGATGCCGGCGCCGCCGAGGTAGGCGTTGGCGGCGAGGATCCCGCCCCCGGCGGGCAGCCGGTCGCCTTCGACGTGGGCGATCCGCGCCGGGACGCCGAGGCGGTCCGCCAGGGCGCGCAGGGCGTCGGCGAGACCGGCGGGGTGGAGGCCGCCCGCGTTGGTGACGATCCTGACGCCCCGCTCGTGGGCGAGGCCGAGCCCTTCCTCCATCTGCCGCAGGAAGGTCTTGGCGTAGCCCGCGTCCGGGTTCTTCAGCCGGTCGCGGCCGAGGATGAGCATGGTCAGTTCGGCGAGGTAGTCGCCGGTGAGGACGTCGAGTTCGCCGCCGGTGAGCATCTCGCGGACGGCGTCGAAGCGGTCACCGTAGAAGCCGGAGGCGTTGCCGATGCGGAGGACGTCCACTAGGCCTCCTCGGGTGCGCGGCCGGACGCGGGGCCGGGTGCGGGGCCGGACGCGTGCTCGGGCGCTTTCTCCGGCGCGGACTTGGGGGCGCGGCCGGTGCCGGCCGGTCCGGCGAAGGCCTGGGCGAAGGAGAGCCAGCGGTCGGCCTCCTCGCCCTCGGCGCGCAGCGCGGTGTCGTCGCGGTGGACCCGCTGGGTGACGAGGAGGCAGAAGTCGAGGGCGGGCCCGGTGATCCGCTGGGCCGCCTCGGCCGGTCCGTACACCCACTCCTCGCCGTCGGGGGCGACCAGCTCGACCCGGAACGGCTCGGGCGGCGCCGTGAGCCCCCGTACGAGATAAGCGTAGTCGCGGGCCCGGACGCCGATCCAGGCCACGTGGCGGAGCCGGGCGGTCGGTTGGCGGACGACGCCGAGGGCGTCGGCGATGTCCTGCCCGTGTGCCCAGGTCTCCATGAGCCGGGCGGTGCCCATGGAGGCGGCGCTCATGGGCGGGCCGTACCAGGGGAAGCGGGCGCCCTTCGGCGCCTCGCGCAGGGCCTGTTGAAGCTGCTCGCGCCCCTCGCGCCAGCAGGCGAGCAGCTCGGCGGGCGGGAGCGCGGCGCCTTCCTCTGCGCCCTCGTCGACGAAGGTGCCGGGTGCGACGAGGGCCTTCTCGACCTCGGCGGCGAAGGCGTCGGGATCGGTGGCGGCGAGCAGGGCCGCCCGGTCGGTCCAGGCGAGGTGCGCGATCTGGTGGGCGACGGTCCAGCCTGCGGCGGGTGTCGCCGTGGCCCACTGTGCGGGGCTCAACTCCCCTACCAGGCGGTCGACTTCTTCGCTCTCACTGCGCAGATCGTCGAGGACGACGACGGGGTCGGACACGGTGCGCTCCCCTCGGGGCACGGGCGAACCACGGGCGTGTGCCGAGGAGCATGACAGCGAGCCAGGAAACAATCAAGCACGCTTGCTTGAAATTATGAGGCAGGGCACCGGAGCGGAGTGCCGCGTCGTCGTGCGTACGCGAGGGAGAGGGCGCGAGGGAGAGGGCGCTGAAGAGTTTCAGCGGAGGGGGGAGAGCCGAGGGAAGTGGGGGCGGAGGAGGAGCACCCACTCCTCGCCACTCTCAACTTATAGCGCACAGGGGGGCTTGCGGCAAGGCCCCCGTCCTCCCGCAAAATCGCTGGTCCAAGGCCCGAACCTGCCTGAATTGGGAGACCCCTCAGTGCGTGCTGACACGAACCAGCTGACCACCAGCGCGTTCGACCTTCCCGACCACCTGGCTCCCAAGGCGGACCCGATGCTGATCGCCGGGGACGAGGAGCACTTCGCGGCCGTCGCGGAGAGCCTCGACCAGACGATCGCCGAGCTGTCCGACCGTCTCGACGATGTGCGCAGGGCGCCCGGCGGCGTCGGCCGGGAGGCGTTGGAGCGGGACACGGAGATCCACCGGCTGACCGGCCGGCTGCGCGCCTTGCGTCGCTTCGGTCTGGATCTGTGCCTGGGACACATCGTCGCCGCCGACGGCACCGGACCCGTGTACATCGGACGGCTCGGCCTGACCGACAGCGCGGGGCGTCGGCTGCTGCTCGACTGGCGTTCCCCCGCGGCCGAGCCGTTCTTCGCGGCGACCCACGCCAACCCGATGGGCCTGGCCAGCCGCCGCAGGTACCGCTGGACCCGCGGCCGGATCAGCGACTACTGGGACGAGGTGTTCACCGCCGACGGGCTGGAACGGCACGCGGCGCTCGACGACCAGTCCGCCTTCATCGCCAGCCTGGGCAGCAACCGGTCGGCCCGGATGCGCGACGTGCTCGCCACCATCCAGGCCGACCAGGACGCCATCATCCGGGCGGGGTCCCGCGGCGCTCTCGTCGTCGACGGCGGTCCGGGTACGGGGAAGACCGTCGTCGCGCTGCACCGCTCCGCCCACCTCCTCTACTCCGACCCTCGCCTCGGTCACCGCCGGGGCGGCGTGCTGTTCGTGGGCCCGCACCAGCCCTACCTGGCCTACGTCGAAGACGTCCTCCCCAGCCTGGGAGAGGAGGGCGTGCAGACCTGCACCGTGCGGGACCTCGTCGCCGAGGGAGCCGCAGCGGCGATCGAGTCCGACCCGGACGTGGCCCGTCTGAAGTCCTCCGCGGACATGGTGAAGGCGATCGAGAAGGCCGTGAGGTTCTACGAGGCGCCGCCCACCGAGGGGATGACGGTCACGACCTCCTGGTCCGACATCTGGCTGAGCGCCGACGACTGGGCCGAGGCGTTCGAAGCTCCGGAACCGGGCACTCCGCACAACGAGGCGCGCGACCAGATCTGGGAGGCGCTGGTCACGATCCTGCTGGACAAGTACGACGGCGACGTCTCGCCGGAGCTGCTGCGCAGGTCACTGCTGCACGACGACGAGCTGACCGGGGCACTCAACAGCGCGTGGCCGCTGCTCGAAGCGGCCGACCTCGTCGGCGACCTGTGGTCCGTACCCGCCTATCTGCGGATGTGCGCTCCCTGGCTCGGCCCCGACGACGTACGGAAGCTGCGGCGCGCGGACGCCCAGGCCTGGACGGTGTCCGACCTGCCGCTCCTGGACGCGGCCCGGCAGCGGCTCGGCGACCCGGGGGCGTCCCTGCGCAAGCGTCGGCACGAGGCCTCCGTTGCCGCCGAGCGCGAGCGCATGGCCGGTGTCATCGACAGCGTGGTCGCGGCCGACGACGACGGTGAGGGCGCGGTGACGATGCTGCGCGGCCGGGACCTGCAGGACAGCCTGATCGACGAGACCGCACTGCCCCGCACCGACCGGGAGCCTCTCGCCGGTCCGTTCGCGCACATCGTCGTGGACGAGGCTCAGGAACTGACCGACGCGGAGTGGCAGATGCTGCTGCTCCGCTGCCCGTCCCGGAGCTTCACCATCGTCGGGGACCGCGCCCAGGCCCGGCACGGGTTCACGGAGTCGTGGCGGGAACGGCTCGAGCGGATCGGGCTCGACCGGATCGAGGTGGCCTCGCTCGGCATCAACTACCGCACGCCGGAAGAGGTCATGGCGGAGGCCGAGCCGGTCGTCCGGGCCGTGCTCCCGGACGCCAATGTGCCGACCTCCATCCGCAGCAGTGGCATCCCGGTGGTCCACGGATCCGTCGCGGACCTCGACTCCGTCCTCGACACCTGGCTCGCGGCGCACGCCGACGGGATCGCCTGCGTCATCGGCGATCCCACGTTCCGGGCGACGCCCCGCGTCCGGTCGCTGACCCCGGAGCTGTCGAAGGGGCTCGAGTTCGACCTGGTCGTCCTCGTCGACCCGGAGTCGTTCGGCACGGGCGTCGAAGGAGCGGTCGACCGCTATGTGGCGATGACCCGAGCCACCCAGCAGCTCGTCGTCCTCACGAGTCCCTGACGTCGGCGTCCCGCGCGGGCCGGGTCGCGCCCCTGACCTGGGTGCGGACCGCGCCCATGCTCGCCGCGACGACCAGCGCGATGGCGAGCGCGTCGGTGACGCCCAGGGCCTGGTGGAGGACGAGGAATCCGGCGGTCGCGGCGATGGCCGGTTCGAGGCTCATCAGGATCGCGAAGGTGGGTGCGGGGAGGCGGCGCAGGGCGAGGAGTTCGAGGGTGTACGGGAGGACGGAGGACATCAGGGCGACGGCGAGGCCGAGGCCGATCGTCGACGGTACGAGGAGCTTGTCGCCGGCCTCCACGATGCCGAAGGGCAGGCTGAGGACGGCGCCGAAGGCCATGGCGAGCGCCAGTCCGTCCGCCTGAGGGAAGCGGCGGCCGGTGCGGGCGGAGAAGACGATGTACGTCGCCCACATCGCGCCCGCGGCGAGCGCGAAGGCGGCGCCCACCGGGTCGAGCCGGTCGAAGCCGCCGCCGCTGAGCAGGACGACACCGCCGAGGGCGAGCCCGGCCCAGAGGAGATTCATCAGCCGGCGGGAGGCGATCACCGAGAGGATCAGCGGGCCGAGGACCTCCAGGGTCACCGCCGCGCCGAGCGGGATCCGGTCGGCGGCCTGGTAGAAGAGGATGTTCATGCCCGCCATGGCGGCGCCGAAGGCGAGGACGGTGCCCCAGTCGGCGCGGCCGTAGCCGCGGACCTTGGGGCGGCAGACGATCAGCAGGACGGCCGCGGCGAGCACCAGCCGCAGGGTGACGACGCCGAGTGCGCCCGCGCGGGGCATGAGCAGGACGGCGACGGCGGAGCCGAACTGCACGGAGAGGCCACCGGCGACGACGAGGGCGACGGGGCCGAGGCGCGTCGCGCGGGTGGGGCCGCCGGGTGCCGCCGCCGCTTCGGGCACGGAGACGGCGGCGATGTCCTTGACCGGGCTGTCCACCGGCTCACTCCCTTGCGTGGTTCAACAGACTGGACTCTCGGTCCAGGATAGTGCACTCGTCAAACGGACTCCGACTCTCACGCTACGAGCGCCCGCGCGGCACGTGAAATGCCGATTGGGCTGCGCTTATGCTCCGGACGCATGGGCATCGAGCTGCGTCACCTCCGCTGCTTCCTCGCGATCGCCGAGGAGGGCAATGTGACCAGGGCCGCGGCCCGGCTCCATCTCACCCAGCCCGCCGTCTCCCGTACGCTCGCCGCCCTGGAGAAACACCTCGGCGTCCGGCTCGTCGACCGCTCCACCCACCACCTCGCCCTCACCGCCGAAGGCCGCGCCTTCCACGACCGGGCAGCGGCGGCGGTCACCGCCTTCGACACCGCTCTCGACCCGGAACGGCTGCGTCACCGGCCGCTGCGGCTGGGCCACGCGTGGTCGGCGCTCGGCCCGTACACCACTCCCCTGCTACGGCGCTGGCAGCGCGAGCACCCCGAGACCCCGCTGGAGCTCCTGCGCGTCGACGACCGCACGGCGGGCCTCCTCCGGGGCGAGGTGGACGCGGCGCTGCTCCGCGGGCCGGTGGACGCACCGGGCCTGGCGACGGCGGAGCTGGCGACCGAGACCCGGGTCGCCGCCGTGCCCGCGGACAGCCCGCTCGGCGGCCGGCCGGCGCTGCTGCTCGCGGACCTCGCCGGCGAGAGGGTCGTCCTCAACACCGTCTCCGGCACGACGACCCTCGACCTCTGGCCGCCGGCCCACCGCCCGGCCGGCACGCTGACCGTCGCCAACACCGACGACTGGCTCACCGCGATCGCGGCGGGCCGCGGCGTCGGCGTCTCCTCCGCCTCCACGGCCGCGATGCACCCCCACCCGGGCGTGACCTACCGCCCGCTGACGGACGCACCCCCGGTCCATGTGGTCCTCGCCTGGCGGGACGCCTCCCCGCACCCGGCGGTCGGGGCGCTGGTGGCGCTGGCGCACGAGATCACCCGAGAGGCGTGAGCCGGGCCCGAACGCCGCACCGCTCGCTACACCGGCACCCCCTCCCCGGCCGGGAACGGCGCCCCGTGCCCCGGGACGATGACGTCCGCCGCCGCCAGGACCCGCAGGCGCGAGGCGCGCAGCGTCTCGCGGTCGGGGGCCACCGGGTCGTCGGCCGGGCCGTCCGGACGCCACCAGAGGTCACCGGCGAAGGCGACCACGCCGTCCGCCGTGCCGGCGAGGAGCGTGATGTCCTCGGCGCTGTGGCCCGGCGTACGGATCAGGCGCAGGGACGGGGTGAGTTCGTGGCCCTCCGCGTCCCGGTCGGTCCACTGGTCGTTGCGGTACTCCGCCTTGTGGTCGTGGATCCGCGCCCGGCCGAACAGGCCGACGTTCAGGGTGTTGTCGGGGTGGTGGTGGCTGAGGACGACGTCGGTGATGTCGTCGGGTCCGAGGCCGAGCGCCAGGAGCGGGCCGAGGATGCGGTCGCGGTGGGCCACCATGCCCGGGTCGACGATCACATGCCGGTCGCCGTCGCAGACGTACGAGACGGTGGCGGCGACGCCGGGCCCGGTGGAGAGGGTGTAACCGGTGGTCAGGACGGTGTGTCGGGCGCTGGTGCCGAGCGGCTTCTCTGTCATGGCTCCACCCTCGCCGGATCGGCGGCCCGTCACGAGTGGCCGTACTGCCACCGATCGCGGGTTTTGTGCCACACTCCGCGCCATGGGGTTCCTGAACGTCGTCGCCTACGTCCCGCCCCGGGTCGGCATGCTCGCCGTCGGACTCGTCGCCGAGGTCTTCGGGGCCCCTCCCGCAGGGCTGCCCCGCTTCGACTTCGCGCTCTGCTCCGAACGGCCCGGCCAGGTCCCCACCGACCTCGGTGTGCCGCTGGCCGTCGAGCACGGGCTCGACCGGATCGCCACCGCCGATCTCGTACTGGCCCTTCCCTGGGCCGACTTCCGCACCCCGCCACCGCCCGCCGTCCTCGACGCCCTGCGCGCCGCGCACGCGCGCGGGGCGGTGGTCGGGGCGCACTGTGTCGGTACGTTCGCGCTCGCCGCGGCGGGGCTGCTCGACGGGCTGCGGGCCACCACCCACTGGCGGTTCGCCGCACTGCTCGCCGGGCGGCACCCGTCCGTGACCGTCGAGCCGGACGCCCTGTACGTCGACGAGGGCCGGATCCTCACGGGCGCGGGCGCGGCCGCCGGTTTCGACCTCTGCCTGCATCTGCTGCGCCGGGAGTACGGTGCCGCCGCCGCCAACGCCGTCGCCCGCGACCTCGTCCTGCCGCCGCACCGCGACGGCGGGCAGGCGCAGTACCTGGCCGCCCCCGTTCCCGAGGACGGCGAGGACGAGCGGCTCGCGGGGGTGCTGGCCTGGGCGCGGGAGCACCTCCACGAGCCGCTTCCGGTCGCCGAGTTGGCGCGGCGCGCGCTGATGAGCCGCCGTTCCTTCGCCCGCCGCTTCGCCGCCGCGACGGGTACGACGCCCCACGCGTGGGTGCTCGGTCTGCGGCTCGGCCGGGCGGAGGAGCTGCTGGAGACAACAGACCTGCCGGTCGAGGAGATCGCCCGCCTGGTCGGTTACGGCAGCGCGGCCGTCCTGCGCGAACAGTTCGTCCGCCGCAGGGGCGTGCCGCCCCGGACGTACCGGCGCACGTTCACGAGGACGTGAGCCGGTCCGTACCGAGGTCGGCGGCCGGGCGGCGGCAGCGCGTTCGCGAGGACGTGAGCCCGGACCGGGGTCAGGGGCCCGGCGGCGGCAGGGCCTCGGCGAGGACCTCCGCCAGGTGCCGGCCATGGCGGTCCGTCAGATGGTCGATCTGGGTGCGGCAGGAGAAGCCGTCGGCCAGGACGACCGTGTCCGCGGCGGCCGACCGCAGGGCCGGGAGGAGCTGGTCCTCCGCGCAGGCCACGGATACCTCGTAGTGGCCGGGTTCGAAGCCGAAGTTGCCCGCGAGACCGCAGCAACCGCCGCTCAGCTCGCCCTTCAGACCCGCTCGCTCCCTCAGCCGGCGTTCGGCCGCGTCGCCGAGGACCGCGTGCTGATGGCAGTGGGTCTGGCCGGCCACCTCGCGGTCCAGGCGCGGCGGCTCCCACGTGGGGGCGAACTCCTCAAGGGCCTGGGCGAAGGTCCGTACGGAGGAGGCCAGCCGGCCGGCCCGGGGGTCGTCGGGCAGGAGCTCCGGCAGGTCCGTCGTCAGGGTCGCCGCGCAGGACGGTTCGAGGACGACCACCGGGCCCGGCGCGGTGTCCATCACGTCGACCGTTTTGCGCATGACCTTGCGCGCCCGGTCGAGCTGGCCGGTGGAGACGTAGGTGAGTCCGCAGCAGACCCGGCCGGGCGGCAGGCCGACCCGTACCCCGGCCGCCTCCAGGACCCGTACCGCCGCGCGGCCGACCTGCGGGCCGAGGTGGTTGGTGAAGGTGTCGGGCCACAGCAGCACATCGGAGGGGGTCTCCAGACGGGTGCCGAACCAGGAGACGAACGTCCGGGAGGCGACCCGCGGAAGCTCCCGCTCCGGAATCACCCCGGCCAGGCGCGCGGCGAAGGGGAGCGCCCGGCCGATGTTCAGCGCCGGGCCGAACCAGCGCAGCCACTGCGGCAGCCGGCCCATGGTGACGTGCGACCACGGCCGCCGTGCACCCTCGTAATAACGGTGCAGGAACTCCGCCTTGTACGACGCCATGTCGATGCCCACCGGGCAGTCGCTCCGGCAGCCCTTGCAGGACAGGCACAGGTCGAGCGCCTCCCGGACCTCCTCGGACCGCCAGCCGTCGGTGACGACCTCCCCGAGGGCCATCTCGTGCAGCAACCGCGCCCTGCCCCGCGTCGAGTGCCGCTCCTCGCCCGTCGCACGGTACGAAGGACACATCACGCCCGGGCCCGTGCTCGGGCCCTCCACCCGGCACTTGGCGACCCCGACGCACCGCGCCACCTCGCGCACGACGACGGGCAGCCCCTGGGAACGCAGCCCGTCGGAACGCGGCTCCCCTGAGCCCAGCCCATCGGAGCGCAGCCCGTCGGAGCGCAGCCCGTCGAAGCGCAGCCCGGAGTCCAGCGGCTTCGGCCGCACCAGGATCCCCGGGTTCAGGCCCCCGTCCGGGTCCCACAGGTCCTTGACCCGACCGAAGAGGCCGACCAGCTCCGGGCCGTACATCTTCGGCAGCAGCTCCGCCCGCGCCTGCCCGTCGCCGTGCTCCCCCGACAGCGATCCGCCGTGCGCGACGACCAGCTCCGCGACCGCCTCGGAGAACTCCCGGAAGCGGCCCACCCCGGCGTCCGTCCACAGGTCGAAGTCGATCCGGACGTGGACGCAGCCGTCGCCGAAGTGGCCGTACGGCGTGCCCCGCAGCCCGTACGAGGCGAGCAGCGCCCGGAACTCCCGCAGGTAGGCGCCGAGGCGCGCCGGCGGCACCGCGCAGTCCTCCCAGCCGGGCCAGGCCTCGCCCCCGTCCGGCATCCGGGTCGCCGTCCCGGCCGCGTCCTCGCGGATCCGCCAGAGCGCCCGCTGCCCCGCCGGGTCGCTCACCACGGCGGCGTCGAGCGCGTCCGCCGCCCGGACCAGTTTGCGGGCCGCGCTCTCCCCGTCCGTCTCGACGAAGAGCCACGCGCCGCCCCTCGGCAGCAGCTCCCGCTCGGCGCCGGGCACGAGGTCGTCGGCCATGCCCTCCACCGTCAGCGGCCCGTGCGGCAGCAGCCCGGCCGCCGCGTCGGCCGCCGCGCTCTCGTCCGCGTATCCGAGGACGGCCAGGACGGGCGAGGCCGGCGCCCGCACCAGGCGTACGGTCGCCTCGGTCAGCACGCCCAGCGTGCCCTCGCTGCCGCAGCACGAGCGGGCCACGTCCGCGCCCCGCTCCGGCAGCAGCGCGTCCAGGGCGTAGCCGGAGATCCGGCGCGGGAGGCCGGCCGGGTAGCCGGTCCGCAGTGCGGCCAGGTTCCGTCCGACCAGCTCCCGCAGTCCGGCGGGCGCGCCCTGCCAGTCCCGGCCGAGGCGCAGGGCCGCTCCCCCGTACGTGAGGACGTCGAGGCCGAGCACGTTGTCTGCGGTCGTCCCCCAGGCCACCGAGTGGGCGCCGCACGCGTTGTTGCCGATCATGCCGCCGAGGGTGCAGCGGCTGTGGGTGGAGGGGTCGGGGCCGAAGGTCAGCCCGTAGGGGCGTACCGCCGCGCGCAGCCGGTCCAGGACCAGGCCCGGCTGGACGACCGCCGTGAGCGCCTCGGGGTCGACGGAGACGAGGGCGCGCATGTGGCGTGTGAAGTCGAGCACGACGCCGGTGCCCGTGG
This sequence comes from Streptomyces sp. ISL-36, assembly GCF_018614205.1. Taxonomy (GTDB): domain Bacteria; phylum Actinomycetota; class Actinomycetes; order Streptomycetales; family Streptomycetaceae; genus Streptomyces. The sequence goes on from NZ_JAGGOS010000046.1 coordinate 95,674, forward strand.
CCTGGCCGGCGATCGAGGTGCCGCCGCCGCGCGCGACCACCGGTACGCCGTACGAGCGGCAGACGGACAGCGCGGCCGCCACGTCCGCCGCGTCGCGCGGGGCGACCACACCCAGCGGCACCCGGCGGTAGTTGGACGCGTCCATCGTCGTCAGGGCCCTCGCGGTGACGCCGAAGTCGACGTCTCCGGCCAGGGCCGCGCGCAGCGCCGCTTCCAGTTCCGGGAGCTCCTCGTCTTTTCGCACCACGTCAGCATGTCTCACCTGTCGTCTCATCCGGCGGACATCGTCCGCCCACGACCCTTCCGACCGGATACGCTCCGCCTCGTGGCTGAGATCCGGATTCCCGCTGACATCAAGCCCGCCGACGGCCGTTTCGGCGCGGGCCCCTCCAAGGTGCGTACGGAGGCGCTGGACGCCCTGGCCGCCACCGGCACCTCCCTCCTCGGTACGTCCCACCGCCAGGCCCCGGTCAAGAACCTGGTCGGCGAGGTACGTACCGGAGTGCGTGACCTCTTCTCGCTGCCCGAGGGCTACGAGGTGATCCTGGGCAACGGCGGCTCCACCGCCTTCTGGGACATCGCGACCCACGGGCTGATCGAGAACAAGTCGCAGCACCTGAGCTTCGGCGAGTTCTCCTCCAAGTTCGCGAAGGCCGCCAAGCTGGCCCCCTGGCTGGCAGAGCCGACCGTGATCTCCTCGGACCCGGGTACCCACCCGGAGCCGCAGGCCGAGGCGGGCGTCGACGTCTACGCGTTCACCCACAACGAGACCTCGACCGGTGTCGCCGCCCCGATCAAGCGGGTCGCGGGCGCCGACGAGGGCGCGCTGGTCCTGGTCGACGCGACCTCCGGCGCGGGCGGCCTCCCGGTCGACATCACCGAGTCGGACGTCTACTACTTCGCCCCGCAGAAGTCCTTCGCCGCCGACGGCGGTCTGTGGCTGGCGGCGTTCTCCCCGGCCGCGCTGGAGCGGGCGAAGAAGATCCACGAGTCGGGTCGTCACATCCCGGAGTTCTTCTCGCTCCCGACGGCGATCGACAACTCGCTGAAGAACCAGACGTACAACACTCCGGCCCTGGCGACCCTCTTCCTGCTCAACGAGCAGCTGAAGTGGATCAACGGCCAGGGCGGTCTGGACTGGGCCGTGGCCCGCACCAGGGAGTCCTCCCAGGCGCTGTACGGCTGGGCCGAGGACTCGAAGTACGCGACGCCGTTCGTCACGGACGCGGCCAAGCGCTCGCAGGTCATCGGCACGATCGACTTCTCCGAGGAGGTCGACGCGGCGGCGGTCGCCAAGGTGCTGCGCGCCAACGGCATCGTGGACACCGAGCCGTACCGCAAGCTGGGCCGCAACCAGCTGCGGATCGCGATGTTCCCGGCGGTCGACCCGGCGGACGTGCAGGCGCTGACGGCCTGCATCGACTACGTGATCGAGCAGCTGCAGAAGTAGGCGTAGAAGCAGGACGTAGAAGCGGTACGAAGAAGCGGTACGAAGGGCCCGGCATCGGACATGGTCGATGCCGGGCCCTCGTGCGTGGTCACCCCGGCTCAGGCGCCGGCGGCGCGCACCGGCCGAACGCCGCCTCGACGGCTTCGAGGTGCTCGTCAGTCGCGCCGCAGGAGGCGCTTCCCGCCGAGGACGAGGGCGGTGGCGGCGCCGAGGACGATCACACCGAGGGTGAAGCTCCCCTGCTCGCCCGGGTCGCCCGTGCCGCCGGGCGCGGCCGAGCCGGACTTCGAGGGTGCGGGGGCCGGGCCGCTGCCGGCCGGGGCGCGCTCGGTCACGTCCACGCGCACGACCCGGCTCTGCTTCCCCTCCGAGCCGAACATCAGCGCCGAGCCGTCCTTCGTGTACGTCACCGACTCGGCCTGCCCCTGGAAGGGCGCCCCCACGGACGCGCCGTCGTCGCCGAGCCGCCCGTCCTTCCATGTGTACGACGTGGCGCTGAAGTAGCCGCGCAGCACGAGCCGGTCGCCGTCCGGCGAGAACGCGCCGTCCGTCACCCAGGGGACGTCGTCGACGCGCCGGAAGACGTTCGTCCCCGCCGAAGAGAGCCGCTCGGGACCCTCGTACAGGCCTCCGGTGTCCTCGTTCTTGCTCGCGATGTAGACCCGGCCGGTCTTCGGATGGACCATCAGAGCCTCGGCGTTGCGCGGCCCGTCGGCGTACTTCACGTCGTACTGCTTCGCCTGGACCGTCTGGTCCTTCAGCGTCCTGGGCTCGGGGAAGCGGTAGATCCAGACGTGGTCCCACGTGCCGTCGCGGTTGTCGCCGATGTCGCCGACGTAGATGTCGCCGTCCGGGCCGACCGAGATCGCCTCCATGTCGCGGGGGGTGCCGACGCCCTTCATGGTGAGCGTCGCGACCGTCTCGCCGGTACGGGAGTCGATGCCGTAGATCAGCGGCGCGTCCTGGTCGTTGTGCGTCCAGTAGACGCCGGGGTGGGCGTGGCTGGCGGCGAGGCCGCTGGACTCGGTGATCCGGGAGTCCTTGATCGTGAAGTCCCGGTCGGCCTCGGCGGCGCCGGCCGGGGCGGCGGCGCAGAGCAGGACCAGGGCCGCGGCACCGGAGGCGTACAGGAACGAGCGCATGGACCCAAGCGTGCCATGGCCGTCGGCAGGGCCGCCCCCGGGAAGCCCGGGGGCGGCTGTCCGTGCGGGGTGGGTCAGCAGCCGTCGGCCGCGGCCCGGGCCGAGGCGGCGAACTGCTTCTTCGCGGTGGGCCTGGCGGCCTTCAGCTCCGCGGCGAGGAGGTCGGCGGCCTGGCCGGCCAGCCGCTCCTCGAGGGCGGCGTCGGCCGCGTTCACCCCGGCCGCCGAGGCCGAGGCCTGGGCCGGCGCGGGGGCCTTCCGGGCCTTGGCCGTCTTGTGCGTGCGGCCCTCCAGCTCGCCGTTGCCGATGATCCCGGCGTCGTAGGGGATCTCGGAGCCCTCGCCGAGGCCGCGCCAGCGGGCGGGCTCGGGTGCGTCGCCCGGCGCGCACCGCGCCTCCTCCCACACCATGGCCATGATGTAGGAGTGTCCGGGCTCCACCCGGGGCCGCTCGTGCATGGCCATCTTGCGCGGGGCGTCGACGGCGCCGCCGGTGAACTGCCAGCCGAAGGCGTTGTAGTCCCAAGTCTTCGGCGCGGGCCTGGCCGCCCCGTCACGGGACCACAGCACCTTGTCGATCTTCAGCGTGACCTGACGGCCGATGACCCCTTCGCCGCGGTCGAGCTCCTGGCGGCTCGGCGGGATACGCCGCTCGGCGACGGCGGAGACCACGACGACGTGGTCGGCGTAGGTGACCCAGTCCACCGCGGTCGTGCTGGGCAGGTGGTCGGCCGCCTCGCCGAGGACCACGCCGTCCCCCGGTCGATGCTGTCCGACGGCCGGCCCGTTCGAGGTGGCGTTCATCAGGTTCGTGGCGGTCAGGACCGTGGCGGTGACGGCGGCGGCGGCAACGGCCGTCGCCCCGGCGGCCGCGATACGTGTACGGCGTCTCACAGTTCCCCCTAGAAGACGGAGTTGATGTTGTCCCGGTTGTTGGCTCCGAGGCCGACACCGTCACCGACCGGCGTCACCATGCAGCCGAGGGCGGTGTTCGTGTTGGTGAGCCGGGGGGAGGCCTGCTGGCCGTGCACGAGTCCGATGGCGTGCCCGGTCTCGTGGCAGGAGAGACCGCGCGAGTAGTAGCCGGCGCCGCGGATACGGATGTACTGCTGGTCGCAGCCGTAGGAGCTGCCGTCCACCGCGTCGTTGCACCAGGTGACGCCGTCCGAGCTGTCGGAGAGGTTGGTCGAGCCCTCCTGGTAGACGATGTCCGTCTCGGCGTCGCCGCTGAAGACCGGCGAGGAGTCGTAGGAGATCGTCAGGTCCGTGGGCCCGTAGTCGTTGCTCATGGTGCTCTGCACGGCGGTCCGGTCGGGGGACTCCAGTTCGTACTCGCCGCCGCTGTCCATGTAGTAGCTGACGGCGGCGTTGTCGGTGCGGCAGCTGATCTGTCCGTCACCGCCGTCGGGGTCGTTGTGACACGTCCCCGTGTTGTTCGCGGTGGGGTGGATGTTGTCGGTCACGGCGGCCCAGGCCACACCGGCACCGATCCCGATCGTCACCGCGACGGCGAAGGTGCCCCATCTCGCGGCGCGGCGGCGGTTCCTTCTCTCCGTGGCTATCTGCACGGTTCCCCTTCTTCGTGCTGTCAGTGTCACTTCGGTGATCTGTGTTGCACGCGGGAGAGAGTAGCCCTTTCTTCACGCTCGAAGGCGAGCAATTTCCTTACTGCGAAAGGGAGTTGGGCGAAGAGGGCGGAAATCCCGAGAAGGGTCGAGCTTGACCCGACATGGTGCGCTCTGCGCGGCGAGGGGCGGGAACACTCCGCCTCACCTCTGCACCGTGTCGGGGATCACGTCGCAGCCCGCCACCACCGTCGGTGATGATGGTCGCCATGCGTTTCATGTTCGTCGGCGACAGCTGCACCATCGGACAGGCCGGCGACCACACCTGGCGCCACCGGATGTGGCAGCACCTCGAAAGGGCCCTGCCCGGGCGGTACGAGATCGTCGGCCCGCGCACCGCGCTGTACGACACGGCCGCCGACGCGCCCCTCTCGCACGACTACGCCGACCCGGCGTTCCCCGCGCCCGCCCGGCGCCATCTGGCGGGATGGGGCGAGGGCTGGCTGCACATGGCGCCGCTGATCGAGGAGTCGGTCGCCACGGCGGAGGCGGACGTGCTGCTGGTCTCGCTGGGCCTGATCGACCTCGGCTTCTACACCGACGCCGACCAGACGGCGGCGAACGTCCGCGCCTTCGTGGCGGCGGCCCGCGCGGCGAACCCGCACGTCAAGGCCGTGCTGATGCCGGTCATCCCGAACGTCCGGGCCGAGTCCGACGCCCCCTTCGCGGCCGCCTGCGAGCGCTTCAACGAGCTGCTCGCGAAGGCGGTCGCGGACCTGGACACGGCGGCCTCGCCCCTGCTGCTCGCGACGACCCCCGAGTCGTACGACATCCACACGGACACCCACGACGGCACCCACCCCGGCCCGACGGGCGAACACAAACTGGCGGGGGCCTTCGCTGACGCGATGCACCAGGCGTGGGGCCTGGGCTTCCCTTATGCGGCGGCGGTCCGGCCGCCGCACTGACCGGCGGGAGGCGCCGCACCGGACGCTTCCGCGGGCGGTCGCCCTTGGGGCCCCCCGGACCCCTTACCCCCGGGCCGCTTCCTCCGCGACTCGCGTGCGCCACGGGACCGTTCGTGCGGGGGTCCGGTCGGGAGGAGCCGCCGCGGCGGCGGCCGTGCGGCAGGGGCCGCAGTGGGTTTCGTCGCCCAGCGGGCGGAAGACGTGCTCGTCGCCGGGTCCCTTGCAGACGACCAGGGCTCCGGGCGGCGCGCTCGGCGTCCTCACGGCCGGCGCCGGGAGCTTCTCGATCAGGCGATGACGGAGGAAGCCCACCGCGGAGCGGACCCCACTCCCCGGAAGCCCCGAGGTCAGGGCCGCCCGCAGCTCGCCCACCGAGACGCCACGGCGCAGCCACTCGGCGGCCGCCTCGGCGAGGCCCCGGGCTTCGCGGACGCCGAGGTGGAGGTCGCGGTGGTCGTGACGCAGCGAGAGCAACACGCGCTCGGCGGCGGCGGTTTCACCGTCGACGACCGCCGGTTCTTCGGGTGGGGGGTGGGGAAGAGTCTCTTCCCGTTCTTCCTCTACTACCGGTAGAGAGGTTCCGACCGTCCGGCCCCCCGAATCACCGACCGCCGGTTCCGGCCCACTCGGTGGCCGGTGGGTGTCCACACCGTCCCTCGCCGCGTTCGCCTCCTCACGCGTGAGGGTGACATTCGACAGGAGCTGGTCGGTGATCCACCGCCCCCGGTCGTTCTGCCACCGCCACTCGTGGAAGTACCCGCAGACGACCAGCTGTTCCTTGGCCTTCTGGTAGGCCCGCCCCTTGATTCCGAGCCGCAGCGCGTGCTCGCTGAGGGCCTTGCCGCACTCGTGGCCGGGGAGGCCCTGGACGTACAGCAGCAGCACCTTGGCATCGCTGCTCAGCCGAGGGTGGCGTACGACGTCGTGCGAGGCCTTCGTATAGCGCCGAAGGGGCGCGATAGCATGCCGAAGCATCCCGGTGGACTCCTGTCGTCCCATCGCGGTGTAGGTCCTCGGACGGTGTTGGCGCACCCCCGGGGACCGCTCCATTTCTCACGGAGCGTAGTGATGCGATCACCGTACCGCACACGCGAGGAAGCGAGCACCCACACGGGCCCTTTCCCCCGCTTCACGGGGCGTCCGACTCCTCGCCGGGGTTCAATGCGACCAGTACTGGGCGAAGTTCGAGCAGGTCTGTGCACTCGGGGAGGATGTCGTGCACTCAGGGGAACGGGGCTCGAAGGGCTTCGGAGCACTGTTGCGGTTCCACCGGCAGAAGGTGGGGATGTCACAGGAGGGCCTGGCGACGAGGCTGGGTTTCTCCAAGTCGCAGGTGGCGATGGTGGAACGGGGGGAGCGTCAGCCGCGGGGCCGGTTCGTGACCGTCGCAGACGATGCCCTGGGCGCGCAAGGCGCGCTGCTGGCCCTGGCCGAGGAGTTGTTCCCCGAGAACGGGCTTCGACCGTGGACCGAGGACTACCTCGCAGCGGAGGCCGAGGCGGTCGCACTCCACACGTACCAGAACCATGTCATCCCAGGGTCGTTGCAGACCAAGGCCTACGCGCAGGCGGTCTATACGAGCAACCGCTACCCGACGTACGACGACGAGGAGGTCGAGAAGCAGACGGCGGCGCGGCTTGCGCGCCAGCAGCTCTTCCACCGAAAGCCGCCGCCGAACGTCAGTTACGTTCTGGAGTACAGCGCACTCACGCGCCCCATCGGCGGGCCGGCCGTGCTCAAGGAACAGTTGCACTTCGTCCTCGACATTCAGCAGCTCCGCCATGTCGAGATCCAGGTCATGCCACACGACCGCCAGACCCATGCCGGGCTGAACGGCCCGATGATTCTGCTGGAAACGGCCGAACACAGGCAGCTCGCCTACGTCGAAGGGCCTAGCGGCGGGTACTTCGTAGACGAACAGCCTGACCTGGGCAATCTGTTCGGCAAATATGGCATTCTGCGAGCGCAGGCACTCACGCCGGACGAGTCCACGAAGTTGATCGAACGGGTGGCACAGGAGCTATGAGCACGGACCTGGACTGGTTCAAGAGCAGTTACAGCGGCGGCGAAGGCGAATGCATCGAGGTCGCCCTCACCCCCGCCACCATCCACGTCCGGGACTCCAAGAACCCGGCCCTGCCCTCGATCACTCTCTCTCCTGCCCCTTGGGCGGAGTTCGTCAGGCGGCTCCGGTGAGGCGGTTCGCGAAGGTGGAGATCGTGTAGGTGCCGATGCCGAGCATCACCTCCAGGGCGTTCTGGCGCGTGTAGCCGGCCGCGTGGAGAGCGTCGAGTTCCGCGTCCGTGACCGCGCCCGAGGAGGCCAGGGCGCGGAGGGTGAACCGGCGGACGGCGTCGAGGCGTTCCGGGTCGGGTGCGGGGCCCAGCTGGGACAGTTTCGACTCGTGCATGTCGATGCAGAGGTGACACTGGTTGCGGGCGGCGACCGTCAGGATGACCGTCTCGCGGGAGTGGGGGTCCAGGGTCGTGGACTCGAAGATCTCGCTCAGCTTCAGGAAGCCCTCCAGGGTGTGCGGGGACTCCTTCAGGAGCGCTACGGCGTTGGCGGTGCGGGCGGACAGGTCGTGGGACTCGTGGAGCAAGGCTTCTCCCGGCGCGTGGATAGAATGGACAACATGGTTGACCATGGCGATGAGAAGAACGTAAACCAGGTTGTCGATAACGGCAAGGGGTATGAGCTGCCGCTGCTCCTCTTCGCCGGTTTCCGCACCCTCATCGACCGGCTCCACGCCGAACTCGCCCGCCAGGGGCACCCCGACCTCCGCCCCGCCCACGGCTTCGCCATGCAGGCCATCGGGGGCGAGGGAGCCACCGCCAGCGACATCGGGCGGCGGCTCGGCGTCTCCAAGCAGGCGGCCGGCAAGACCGTCGACCGGCTCCTCGCCGTCGGGTACGCCGAGCGGGCCGACGACCCCGCCGATGCCCGCCGCAAGCTCGTCCGCCTCACCCCGCGCGGCTACGACGCCCTGGCCCGCTCCGCCGCGATCTTCGACGAGCTGCGCGCCGAGTGGACCGCGACCCTCGGCCCCGGGCGGGTCCGGGACATGGAGGCGGCGCTGCGGACCGTCGTACCGGCGGAGACGACGTACCGGCTGGACGCGACGAGCTGGCTGGGTGGCGCGTAGCGGCGCCGACGCCGTCCCCGACGCCGGCGCCGCTCGGCGCCCGCACTACCAGGCGAACGCCTCCGGGGACGGGCCCGGGCCCGGGAAGATCTCGTCGAGGGACGTCAGGATCTCCTCGCTCAGCTCCACCTCCAGCGCGCGCAGGGCGCTCTCCAACTGGTCGGCCGTCCGCGGGCCGATGATCGGACCCGTGACGCCCGGGCGGGTCAGCAGCCAGGCCAGGGCCGCCTCCCCCGGCTCCAGGCCATGCTTGTCGAGCAGGTCCTCGTACGCCTGGATCCGGGCCCGGGCCGCCGGGTCCGCCAGGGTCTCGGCCGCGCGGCCCGACGCACGCCGGCCCCCCTCGACCTCCTTCCTGATCACTCCGCCCAGCACCCCGCCGTGCAGCGGCGACCAGGGGATGACCCCGAGGCCGTAGTCCTGGGCCGCCGGAAGGACCTCCATCTCGGCGCGGCGCTCGGCCAGGTTGTAGAGGCACTGCTCGCTGACCAGGCCGACCATCCCGCGCCGGGCGGCCACCTCGTTCGCCTGGGCGATCTTGTAGCCGGGGAAGTTCGACGAACCGGCGTAGAGGATCTTCCCCTGCTGGATCAGGACGTCGACGGCCTGCCAGATCTCCTCGAAGGGGGTGTGCCGGTCGATGTGGTGGAACTGGTAGACGTCGATGTAGTCGGTGCCGAGCCGCTTGAGGGAACCCTCCACGGCGCGGCGGATGTTGACGGCCGAGAGACGGTCGTGGTTGGGCCACGCTTCCCCGTCCGCGGCCATGTTCCCGTAGACCTTGGTGGCCAGGACCACCTTGTCGCGGCGGTCCCCGCCCTGCGCGAACCAGCTTCCGATGATCTCCTCGGTCCGGCCCTTGTTCTCGCCCCATCCGTAGACGTTGGCCGAGTCGAAGAAGTTCAGACCCGCGTCCAGCGCCGCGTCCATGATCGCGTGGCTGTCCGCCTCTTCCGTCTGCGGGCCGAAGTTCATGGTGCCGAGCACCAGTCGGCTGACCTTGAGTCCCGTACGTCCGAGCTGTGTGTACTTCATGGTCCACCAGCCAACTCGATGGAGCGCGCTCCAAGCAAGGGTGCCGAGTCCGGACCGCCCCCACCCGCACGCGATACTCGCGGACATGACATTCGACGCGATGAAGACACCGGACACCCCGGCCTGCGCCACCGCCCTGGAAGTGGCCACCGCCTACTGCTCCCCGGCGCTGCTGAACCACTCCGTACGGGCCTACGTCTGGGCCGCCGCCCACGGCACGGCCGCGGGCATCGACTTCGACCCCGAGCTGCTGTACGTCGGAGCGATGTTCCACGACATCGCCCTGGTACCGGAGTTCGACAGCCACACCGTGGGCTTCGACGACGCGAGCGGCGCAGTGGCCTGGGTGTTCGGGGCAGGCGCCGGCTGGCCGGTGGCCCGGCGGCAGCGGCTGGTGGAGGTCGTCATCGCGCACATGCTCGACGAGGTCGACGTGAACGTGGACCCGGAGGGCTACCTCCTGGAGCGTTCGACCAGCCTGGACATCTCCGGCCGGTACATGGACGACTTCTCCCCCGCGTTCAAGGCGGAGGTCCTGGAGCGATACCCCCGGCTGGGGATCGCGGAGGAGTTCCTCGGCTGCTTCCGCGACCAGGCGGAGCGCAAGCCGAAGAGCTCCGCGGCCGACGCGATGCGCAACAACATCGCCGAGCGGATCCTCAGCAACCAGCTCGACAGATAGCGCGGCCGGCCCGCGTCACAGGAAGCGGCGGATGGGAACCACCGAGTGCTCCCGCAGCCGCTGCAGCGGCGACCGGGCGGCCCAGCTCACCGGGTCGATGCGCTCGCTCAGCGCGCGGTCCTGGTCGAAGTGCCCGTCCAGCGTGGCGGTCAGCTCCTCGTCCAGGACCGCGAGCACGACCTCCTCGTCATGGTCGAGGGAGCGGCGGTTGAAGTTGGCCGAGCCGACGAGCGAGAGCGTGCCGTCCATGGTGAGCACCTTCGCGTGCATCATCGAAGGCCCGTACTCCCAGATCGTCACGCCCGCGTCGAGGAGCCCCGCGTACAGGCGCCGGCCGGCCAGCCGGCACACGGGCTTGTCGGTGTGCCGGCCCGGGACCAGGACCTCCACCTCCACACCCCGGCGGGCGGCGGCCTTGAGCAGGTCGGCGAAGTAGGTGTCGGGGGCGAAGTAGGCGGTGGTGAGCCGGATGCGTTCCTCCGCCGATTCGAGGACGACCCGCAGCAGGGTCCGTACGTCCTGCCAGCCGACGCTCGCCGAGCCCCGGACCACCTGGACGACCGCCCGCCCCTGCGGCCGGTGTTCGACGAACCGGTCCCGGCCGTCGAAGAGGGTGTCGTGGCACTCGGCCCAGTTCTGGACGAACGCGGCCGCGATCCCGTCGACGGCCGGCCCGCGCACCCGGAAGTGCGTCTCGCGCCACTCCGCCTCGTCGCGGGCGTCGCCGGACCACTCCTCCGCGATGCCGACCCCGCCCGTGAAGGCGGTCGTCTCGTCGACGACGAGCACCTTGCGGTGGCAGCGGTGGTTCTGCTTGAACGGCGACAGCCACATCGGCCGTCGGAACCAGGCGACATGAACCCCTGCCCTGGCCATCGCGTCCAGCAGGTCCTGCTCGATGAGCCGGCTGCCGAAGCCGTCCAGGAGCAGCCGGACGCGGACCCCGGCCCTGGCCCGGGCCGCGAGCGCGTCCGCGAACTCCCGGGCGATCGCCCCACGCCAGTACACGAAGGTCATCATGTCGACGGTCCGCCGCGCCGATCGGATGCTCGCCAGCATCGCCGAGAAGATCTCGTCGCCGTTGCGCAGCGGTAGCAGGCTGTTGAGCTCGGTGGCCGGCGTGCCGATCAGCCGCTCCAGGCGGCGCCGGATGCGCGTGGCGCGCTCCGGCACCGCCCCGGGCTGCGTGCCGCGGGGGTCGCCTGGCCGGGCGCCGGGTTCGGCGCCCACCACGGGCAGGTCCTGGGCCGTCGACATGGGCTTCTCCTGGGTGATGCGGCGCCGCGGCCCCCGGGGCGGGGACCGCGGCGATTCACGGCGGGCGTGCGGGCGTCCTGACTCAGATCCCCGTACGGGTGCCCGGTACCGGCCCGAGCGACGCGGGATCGAGCCAGCGGATGCTGAGCGGAACGCTGCGCGGGGTGCGGAGTGCTGCGGCCGCCGCGTGGTCGGGAAGGCCGAGGACATTGACGATCCGCCACCCGGGCGGGGCGCCGGCCGTCCCCGGGTCCTCACCGAGGTAGTCCAGGTCCAGGTCCCGGCCGAGACCGGTGCCGATGCCCTTGAGATACGCCTCCTTGCGCACCCACAGCCGGGCGAAGACCGAGCGGCTCTCCTCCGGCGAGGCCGCCGCCACCTCGCGCGCCTCCGCCCGGTGGAGGGCCGCGCCGAGTTCGGCGACGACCTCCAGCTCCGGCAGCGCCTCCACGTCGACACCGATGGGGACCGACGCCACCCCCACCAGCACCAGGTCGCCGCCGTGCGACAGCGAGAAGTGCAGGGGGGTCCGGCCCTGGGCCACCGCCGGGCGGCCGTGCGGGCCGCCACAGCAGGGACAGGGCTCGGAGTGGAACCGGACCTCCTCCGCCGCCACCCCGAGATAGGCGCCCAGGAGCCGGCGGAGCGTGAGGTGCGCCATCGTGTAGCGGTGCCGGTCGCGGTCCTTGACGAAGGAGGACGCCCGCCGCCGCTCGTGCTCGTCGAGCACGGACAGGTCCAGGGGCGCCGGGTCCGGGGCGGCCGCCGTGTCCTCGGGGACACGCAGCAGCCACAGATCCGCCGCGCCGTCCGCGGGGGCGGGCAGCGAGGTGGGCCAGTCCGCCGGGAGGGCGTGCGGGAGACCGTGGACGTGCGGGTGGACGTGCGGGAGACCGTGGACGTGCCGGTGGGCGGGCGGGAGCGGCTGCGGGTGGGCGTGCGCGGGGACCGTCATGGGAGCGCGCACCCCCCGGCGCCGATCACCGGATGTCCCGGTTCACGTGCAGGTCGGACATGGCGACGAGGATGCGCCGGTCGCCGCTGAACGGCTCGCGGGCATGCGTGGCGAGGAAGTTGTCGACCACGAGCATGTCGCCGCGCTGCCAGGGCAGGGAGACGGCGGCCTCCTCGTAGAGCCGGCCGATGAGCTCCACGGCGTCGTCCTCGATCGGCGAGCCGTCGCCGTAGAACGCGTTGCGCGGCACGCCCTCGGGGCCGTACTCGTCCAGCAGATAGGCCGCCACCTCGGTGGGGAGGGTGGAGATGTGCCAGAGGTGGGCGTGGTTGAACCACACCGTCTCCCCCGTGCGCGGGTGCCTGCTGACGGCCTGGCGGACCGCCCGGGTGCGCAGGCCGTCGCGGCCGATCCACTCGAAGTCGGTGCGCGAGGCGCGGCAGTAGGCCTCCACCTCGGCCCGGTCCTCGGTCTGGAAGACGACCTGCCACGGGATGTCGAGGTCGGGGCTGTAGTTGCGGACGTACGTGACGCCGTGGCGCTGGAAGCGTTCGCGCAGCTCCGCCGGGATCTTCGGGAGGACGGCGCGCTCACTGGCGACGGGCGTGGCTCCGCCCGTCGCGGACGGCCGGTCGCCGTAGAAGTAGAGCCTGCCGGGCCAGTTGTGGGAGTACGACATCTCGTGGTGGAAGGCGATCCACTGGTCCTCGCTGAGCTCGGTCGAGGTGAAGACCTTGTCGACGATCTCGGTGCGGGGCGCGGCCCGCTCCAGGTAGTCGAGCAGATCGGGCGAGAAGGCCCGGGCCGCGGCGCCGAAGTCCGCCGGGCTCTCCAGCGCGAAGCCACGGAAGAGCAGCGCGCCGTGGCGCTCCAGTTCGTCGGTCAGCCGGGCGTGGTGGGCGGAGATCCAATGGTCCAGGCGCAGGCCGGGCTCGGCCGCCTCGATCCTGAGGAGGAAGGGCTCGGGGTCGACGGGGGCGGCCGTCACGCGTCCGCCGGTGAAGGTCTCGGTCATGCCGCCACCCCTTCCTCGTCGCCGGCGCGGGCGGCGGGCGCGGCCGTCTCCGTACGCACGGGGTCGGACATCGCGGCGAGGATGCGGCGGGCGCCCTCGAAGGGCTCCCGGGCGTGCGCCGTGATCATGTTCTCCACGACCAGGACGTCGCCCAGTTCCCAGTCGAAGCCGGTCGTCTCGGCGGCGAAGGCGGCCCGCAGCTCGGCGAGGGTCTCGTCCTCGATCGGGGTGCCGTCGCCGTAGTACGTGTTGTACGGCAGGTCCTCCTCCTCCAGCGCCTCGCGCAGCCCGGTGCTGACCTCCTCCGGCAGCGAGGTGATGTGGAAGAACACCGCGTGGTTGAACCAGGTCCGCTCCCCCGTGACCGGGTGGGTGTGCACGGCGGGGCGGGTCTGCCGGGTCCTCAGCTGGCCCCCGTCGACCCACTCGACGGCGATGCCGGCGGTCGCGCAGTACGCGGCGACCTGCTCGGGGTCCTCCGTCTGGAAGGCCTCCTGCCAGGACAGGCTGATGCCCGGGAGGTAGTTGCGTACGTACTGCACACCGAGCCGCTCGAACTTCTCGACCGTCTCGGGGCGCAGCGCCGCGAGGATCCGCCGCGAGTCGGCGAGCGGGGTGCGTCCGCCCCGCTCGGCGGGCTTCTCGCAGCAGAAGACGATCCGCATCGGCCAGTTGTGGGAGTACGACTGCTCGTTGTGGAGCAGGATGTGCTGGTCGGCGGGGTACTCGGTGGACGTGTAGATGCCGTCCGACACCTCGGTGCGGGGCGAGGAGCGCTCGCCGTACTCCAGGACCCGGTCGGACAGGGCGTCCATCACCGAGCGGAACTCGGCGGAGCCGGTGACCGCGAAGTCGCGGAAGAGGACCGCCCCGGCGCGTACGGCCAGGTCGTCGACGAGCGGCCGGTTGGCGCGGATCCATGCGGCGAGGTCGGTGCCGGGGTCCGCCGCGCGGACGAGGGCGGGCAGGGCGCGGCCGTCCTCCCACGCCACGGGCGCGGCCGGGGTGTCATGCACGTGTGTCATCAGAGGTCTCCAGATCGGTGGGAAGTGCCAGGCGCGGCAGCAGCTCCGCGATCAGCTCGGCCGCCCGGTCCTTGAGGTAGAAGTGGCCTCCGGGCTGGGTGAGCAGGGCGAAGTCGCCGGCGGTGAGCTCGCCCCAGGCACGGGCCTGGTCCGGGGTGTGCCCGGTCTCCCGGTCGCCGCGCACGGCCGTGATCGGGCAGGAGAGGACGGGCAGCTCGCGGGGGCGGTACGTCTCGATCAGCCGGTAGTCGTTGCGCAGCGGGCCCAGGACCAGTTCGAGCAGCTCCGGATGGCGCAACACCGCGTCGTCGATGCCGCCCAGCTCCCTGATCCGTTCCAGGAACGCGGCGTCGTCCAGGGTGTGGACGGTGCCGGGCCGCCGGGTGGAGGGGGCGCCGTGTCCGGAGACGACGAGGTGGTGCGGCGGGTGGCCCCGCTCCTGCAGGCGCCGCGCCACCTCGTACGCGAGTGAGGCGCCCATGCTGTGGCCGAAGAGGACCAGCGGCAGGTCGCGTAGCGGCAGCAGCGCCTCGGTGACCTGGTCGGCGAGCTCGTGCAGTTCGGTGACGTACGCGTCGGCCATCCGGCTCTCGCGGCCCGGGTACTGGACCACCCGGTGGTCGTAGGTGTCGGGCAGCAGATCCGTCCAGGTGCGGAAGAAGCTCGCCCAGCCGCCGGCGTGCGGCAGGCAGACCAGCCGGACCGACGCGGAGGCGGTGGCCGGCCGGAAGCCGCGCAGCCACCGCTCCTGCGGCGAGGTGACCTGGGCGGCGGGGCGGTCCGCCGTCGGGGACGTCATGGGGTTCGGACTCCGTCGGGTCGGTCGGGGCGGTCGGGTCGTGAGGGCGCGGTCGGCCTCGGTCAGCCTCGGTACGTGCCGCGGTCGATGCGCGGAATGGGCGCCGCCGCCGCGGACTGCGCGCCGCGGTCGACGCGCGGAATGGGCGCCGCGGCCCCGGGCTGCGCGCCGCCGTCCCGCTGTTCGCCGTCCTGCTGGGCCTGGAGCTGCTCGTCGACGAGGACCGCGAGCGCGGCGACCGTCGGCGCCTGCAGGAACTGGCCGATGCGCAGGCCGACTCCGAGGTTGGAGCGGATCCGGGCGATGGCCCGGATCGCGAGCAGCGAGTGGCCCCCCAGGTCGAAGAAGGAGTCGTACACCCCGAGCCGCTCCACCTTGAGGAGCTCCGCGCAGATCTGGGCGACGGCCTCCTCGGTGGGGGTGCGGGGCGCGGTGTGCTCGGGGCCGGCCGCCTGGCGGGCGCCGTCCGGGCGGGGCAGCGCGGAGAGGTCCAGCTTGCCGTGGTCGCTCAGCGGCCAGCCGTCGAGGACCATCAGGTGGGTGGGGACCATGGCCTCGGGGAGCCGCTCGCGCAGGTACTCCTGTACCGCGGGGACACGGGCCTCGCCGGTGACGTAACCGACGAGCTGCGGCCGGCCGTCCTCGTCGGGGTGGGCCGTGACCAGTGCGCCGGTGAGGTCGGGGTGCGCGCGCAGGACGGCTTCGATCTCGCCGGTCTCGACGCGGTTGCCGCGGATCTTCACCTGGCCGTCGGCCCGGCCCCGGAACTCGACCGTGCCGTCCGGACGCCAGTGGGCCAGGTCGCCCGTGGCGTACAGCCGCTGGCCGGTGGCGAAGGGGTGCGGGACGAAGGCGGCCGCCGTCGGGCCGGGGCGGTCGAGGTAGCCGCGCGCGGTCTGGGCGCCGCCGATGTACAGCTGGCCGGGGACGCCGACCGGCTGCGGGCGGCCCGCGTCGTCGAGGACGTAGAGCTCCACACCCGGGACGGGGCGGCCGATCGGCACCCGGGCGTCCGTCGCGGTGGTGACGCGCCCGGCGGTGACGTCGATGACGGCCTCGGTGGGCCCGTACTGGTTGTGCAGCTCGGCGTGCGGGTAGCGCTCCAGGACCCGCCCGGCGAGGGCGGCCGGGAGCTCCTCGCCGCCGCTGAGGAGCACGCGCAGCGACTCGTGTCCGCCGTCGGGGGTGTCGAGGAAGGCCGCGAGCATGGACGGCACGAAGTGACAGAGGGTGACGCGGTGGCGGTCGAGGATCTCGTGGAGGTACTCCACGTCCCGGTGGCCGCCCGGCCGGGCGGTGACCACAGTGGCGCCGGTGACCAGCGGCCACAGCAGCTCCCACAGCGACACGTCGAAGCCGAGCGGGGTCTTCTGGAGCACCCGGTCGCCGGCGGCGAGCCGGTAGTCGCGCTGCATGCCGTGCAACCGGTTGAGCAGACCCCGGTGGGTGTTCACGACGCCCTTGGGCCGGCCGGTCGAGCCGGAGGTGAAGAGGAGGTACGCGGCGGAGTCGGGGCCCGTACGGGCGGGTTCCGGGCGGTCGAGCGGGCGGCGGGAGACCTCGCTGCCGGTGACGTCAAGGCGGCGCTGTCCCGGGAAGTGGCCGACGAGGTCGGCGCTGGTGAGGACGAGGGAGGGCCGGCCGTCCTCGACGAGCTGGTCGAGCCGGGCCCTCGGATAGTCGGGGTCGAGCGGCAGGTAGACCGCACCGGCCTTGAACACGCCGAGGACGGCCGGCAGGAGCGCGACGCCCCGGTGCAGGCAGACCGCGACCCGGTCCTCGGGGCCGATGCCCCGCTCGGCCAGCAGGTGGGCCACCTGGTTCGCGCGGCCGTCGAGCTCGGCGTAGGTGAGGCTCTCACCGGTCTCGTCGACCGTCACGGCCACGGCGTCGGGGGTGGCGTCGGCCCGGGCCTCGAACCACTGCGGCAGCGCGGGTCCGGTGAGCGGCTCCGTGCCCGCGTTGCTGAACTCCTGCAGCACTTGGGCCAGTTCCTCGTCGCCGAGGACGGGGAGCGCGCCGACCGGGAGGTCGGGGTCGGCGGTGACGGCCGCGAGGACCGTCTCGAAGGCGGTGGCGAGGCGGCGCGCGGTGGACGCGTCGTACAGCTCGGTGGAGTACTCCAGCCAGCCGGCGAGGCCGCCGTCGCCGTCCGGGGCGAGCTGCACGGAGAGGTCGCAGCGCACGGTGCCGACCAGGGCGGGCAGCACCTGGCAGTCGAGGCCGGGCGCGGAGAACGCCACCGGAGGGGTGTTGTGCAGGGCGAGCCAGTGGCGGGCCAGCGCGGTCTGCCCGGAGACGTCCCGGTCGGGCTGCAGTTCGTGGATGATCCGCTCGAAGGGCACGTCCTGGTGCTCCTGCGCCCGGTTGCATACCTCGCGGGTGCGCAGCAGCAGGCCGCGGAAGGTGTCGCCGTGCTCCTGGCGCACGCGCAGGGGCAGTGTGTTGACGAAGAAGCCGACGACGTCCTCGAGTTCGGCATGGCGGCGGCCCGCCATGGGGGTGCCGACGATGACGTCGTCGTCGCCCGACCAGCGCCCGAGGACGGTCGACCAGGCGGCTACCAGCGCCATGAAGAGGGTGGCCTGGGACTGGTCGGTCAGCCCGCGCAGCCGGGCGACGAGCTCGGCCGGCAGGGTGATCGGTGCGGTACCGCCCGCGTAGGTGCGCTCCGCCGGGCGGGGCCGGTCGGTGGGGATGTCGTTGGAGGGCAGGCCGGCCAGTTCGCCGCGCCAGAACTCCATCTGCTCGGTCAGTACGCCCTGCTCCAGGCGGGCGCGCTGCCAGACCGCGAAGTCGGCGTACTGGAGGGAGGGCTCGGGCAGCTTCGGCTCCTCACCGGAGGCCAGTGCGGCGTAGACGGCGCCCATCTCGCCCATCAGGAGGCCGAGGGACCAGCCGTCCACGACGATGTGGTGCACGCACAGGACGAGGACCCACTCGGGCTCCTCGGCGTCGGTCACCCGAAGCAGGGTGGCGCGCAGCAGCGGCGGCCGTGCGAGGTCGAAGCCCTCGGAGGCGGCCCGGGTCACCTCGGCCGTCACCTCGTCGCCGGTGACCTCGCGCAGCGGAAGCTCCAGCGGGAGGCTGCCGGCCGGGTGGACGACCTGCTCGACGCGGTCGCCGTTCTCTTCCAGACCGGTCCGCAGCACCTCGTGCCGGTCGACCAGGAACGCCAGGGAGCGGCGGAGCGCGTCGGCGTCCAGGTCGCCGCGCAGGCGCAGCGCGCCCGAGCCGACGTACATGGCGGAGCCGGGCCGCATCCGCTCGACGATGTAGAGGCGCTCCTGGCCGAAGGACAGTTCGGCGCGGGAGAGGTCGCCGCCGCGGCGCGGGATGCGGTCCGCCGCCTTGCCGGCGCCGGCTTCGTCCAGCAGCTTGTCGAGGAGCCGCAGCTGCTCGGCAGAGAACGGGGTGCTCAAGGGAATCCTCCGTGGAACGACGGGTACGACGGCAGCGGCGTGAACGGCGTGCCGGGGCGGGCGGGGCGGCGGCCGAATGCGCCGAGCGTGCCGGGGCGGACGGGACGGTGGCCGGTCAGCCGGCCGTCGCCGCCATCTCCTCGCGCAGGCTCAGCGGCCGCATGTCCGTCCACACCTCGTCGATGTGCGCCAGGCACTCCTCGCGGCTGCCGGCCGTGCCCTCGATCCGCCAGCCGGCGGGCGGTTCGGCGTCCGCACGCCAGATGGAGTACTGGAGTTCGTCGTTGCGCACGACGCGGTACTCGGGCTGCTCGCTGCGCTCGTCAGACATGGGTGTTCCCTCTCGCTCGACTGGGGCCAGTTGACGCGGTCGGGCCGTTGCTCCGCCGCGCACCGGGGCCGTCGAGGGTGGTGAACGCCGACAGGCGGTGCGACGCGCTCACGGGGCGCCCCACCTTGTTCACCAGGCGACTTGCGGCTGCAGGCTCCGGTGCCCGTAAGTCAACCCGGGGGCCGTGGCTTTGTAATGTCGGGGCTTCTCCTGATGGGCCGCGGGCCGGGCGGTGACGGGGTCCGGGCCCTGCCCCCGGCGTTCGGACCGGCCGACGACGGCGGCGACCTCGGCCCGGGACGAGACGTCGAGCTTCCGGAAGATCCGGCCGAGATGGGTCTCCACCGTCTTGTGGCTCAGCTCCAGGGCACGCGCGATCTGCTGGTTGGTGCGTCCGCCGCTGACGAGGACCGCGATCTCCAGCTCGCGCTTGCTGAGCGTGGCGAGGCCCGGCTCGGGCCGGCTCCGGGGCTGCGGCACGGCGGCGGCGGCCACCTCGTCCTTGAGGGCGAGGGCGAGGCCCAGGAGGTACGGGGAGTCGACGGCCGCCGCGTTGGTCTCGGCGCAGGCGGCGTGCCGTACCGCGCCGGCCAGATCGCCCGCTTCGAGCAGGAGGCGGGCCATGGCCATGGCGAGCTGCGGGACGACGCCGGTGAGGCGTCGGGCCTCGGCGATGCGCAGGCTGCGGTCGAAGTGCGCGGCGGCGGACTCGGCCCGGCCGAGCGCGGACTCGGTGGCGGCGAGCCAGTACAGGCCGTCGAGGTGGCGGACGGCGACGCCGTCGGGGAGCGCGTCGAGGAGCGGGGCCGCCCCGTCGGCGTACTCCCGGGCCCGGTCGGTGGCTCCGGTGCGTACGGCGGTCGCGGCGAGAAGGGCCAGCAACCGGCCGCGTTCGGCGGGCCGGAG
Organism: Streptomyces sp. ISL-36; assembly: GCF_018614205.1. GTDB lineage: Bacteria > Actinomycetota > Actinomycetes > Streptomycetales > Streptomycetaceae > Streptomyces. The sequence continues at coordinate 115,370 of NZ_JAGGOS010000046.1, forward strand.
TTCGGCGAACGGCTGGCCTGCGAGGGGGCGTTCGGTCGCGGCGCGGTCGGTGGCGTCCGGGCCCTCCCCCGTCTCCAGGGCGTGGGCGAGGCGCTCGCCGAGGAGCCGGGCGCGGGCCCTCGCCTCGTCGGCGCCGGGCAGGCGGGAGGCGGCGTCCAGTTCGGCGAGGGCGGCCCTGTTGTCGCCGAGCAGCCGCCAGATACGGGCGCGGCAGCGGTGGGCGGCGGAGGCGTCGGGGCCAGTGGGCGATCCGAGGACGGCGTGCGCTTCGGGGACGGACCGGCGGCCGGAACCGGCCCGCGCATCGGAACCGCACCGGGCGTCCGGAGCGGTGTCGGTCGGAGCGGTGTCGGTGGGAGCGGTGTCGGCGGGAGCGGTGTCGGCGGGGGTGGTGAGCGCCGTCAGGCCGTCGCGGAGGCGGCCGGTCAGGGCGAGCGCGCGGCCAAGCAGCAGCCGTGCGCGGGGGGTCCGTCCGGCGGCCGAGTCCAGGTCCATCGCGGTCCGGGTCCAGGCGGCGGCCTGCGCCGGGTCGTGCCACAGCTGCTCGGCGGCGGCGGTGAGCAGGATGCCCGCGCCGGCCGCGTCGCCCTCGACGGCGCTGTGCTCCAGATGCCGGGCGAGCGGTACGGAGGCGCTGTCGCGCGGGGTGAGCAGGGCCGTGGCGCGTTCGTGGGCGCCCTGCAGCCAGCCGGAACCGGCGGACTGGTAGGCGGCGGCGCGCAGCAGCGGGTTGCGGAAGCGGAGCCCGCGGGCGAGGGCGGTGCCCTGGACGAGGTCCTCGCGGAGCAGTTCGTCCAGTGCGCCGCGCAGGGCGGCGCCGTCCAGCTGGGCGACCCGGCCGACGGCGGCCACGTCGAAGGGCTCGCCGAGCACGGCCGCGGAGCGGGCCGCGAGCCAGCCGGCGGGCGTGAGGCCGCGGAAGTCGCGCAGGCAGTCGGTGAGGACCTCGATGGGGAGCGGGTACGCGGTGCTGCCGGAGGGGGCGGGCACCGCGCGCAGCGCGGCGAACGCGCGCAGAAGGCCGGGGTTGCCGTCCGCCTCGGCCAGCAGGGTCTCGCAGTGGACCCTGCTGAGGTCGTCGGGCAGCAGCGACAGCGCCTGCTCCTCGCTCAGGGGCACGGTGGGCGCGCGGCGCAGACGGCCGTGTACGGCGGCTTCGGCGAGCAGGCTCCGGAGCATGCCGTCGCCCTGGCGGGGGCGGTGGGCGAGCGCGAGGACGATCGGCCCGGCCGGCGGGTGGCTGAGCAGGTGGGCGAGCAGTTCCAGGGAGGCGTGGTCGGCCCGGTGCGCGTCGTCCAGGGTGATCAGCAGGGGGCGTTCGGCGGCCAGCGCCTCGAGGAGCGCGTGCACCGCGCGCAGGGCGTGGTAGCGGTCGGCGGGGCTGTCGGGGCGGAGCGGTGGGGCCGCCGCGGTGAGCGCGGGGAAGATCCCGGCGAGCCGGCCGATGTGGTGGCGGGCGGGGCCTGAGAGGGCGTCGGTGTCGAAGCGGACGAGGAGGTCGTCGAGCGCGTCGACGAAGATGCCGTACGGGACGGCGGCGAGGGTGGTCGTCGCGTGGCCTGCGGCGGTGCGCCAGCCGAGGGCGGCCGCATCGCGGGCGAGCCGGCTCAGCAGGGAGGTCTTGCCGCTCCACCGCTCGCCCGGGATCTCGACGACGGCGAGGCGCGCGGGCGGGCCGTCCGGTGCTTCGAAAAGGGATTCCGAGGTCAGCGCGTTCGCCATTTCCTCGGGTCGGACGTTCTTCTGGTCGGGTGCGTCGAATTCGTGAGCCCGGACATCAGCGAACAAGGCAGGTGCCTTTCGGTCTGTTGAATGGATCTGGGCGCCGATCCCGAATTCCCCGGCCTTCGCCGCAGGAATTCCCGTGCCCATTTCTTACTGCCAGCCGAGGGTGCGCTCGGCGGCGGTGGTGGCGGCGGCCGGTGCGTCGGCGGCCGCGGTGGCGACGGTGGCCACGGCGGTGGTCGTCGGCGCGGCGGGCTGCTCCTCGGCCGCGGCGGAGAGGGCGGGGGAGGCGGCGACCACGGTGAGGACGACGGCGGCGACGCGGGCGGCGAGGGTCTTCGACATGACGGGGCTCCTTGAGGGTGCGCGATTGGCCTGTTCCGAGCGGTGCTGCTCCGGAGCGGATCCGGAGGCACGTTCCGGGCTTCGGGCCCAGGAGCGGACCGGGAGGTCCGTTCCGGGCCTCGTTCCCGGCCGGCGATCACCATCCTTGCCGCCCCCCGGCGGCCTTGTCAGTGGTCGGAGCCTGCACGAACCGGCCTTTGCATAATGCGTCCACCCCCCGGCCCGGCCCCGTCGGCCGGCCCGGCCGGCCCGGGCTAGTCGACGGCCGGCGGGGTGAGCAGCCCTTCGTAGTACGGGGCGACCAGAGGCGCCTCGCAGCGCAGCAGCCGGATGCCCCGGAGCGCCGGATCGAGGTCGAGGGCGCGCTCGCACACCTCGCGGGCGACGGCCTCGGCCGCCGCGAGCGAGGGGGCCGCCACGAAGAGACCGAGGACCGGGTGGGGCTGGGCGTCGGCGTGCAGGGAGCCGTGGCGCACACGCTCCTCGGGCCGTCCGAGCGCGCACACGCGCGTGTCGGCGTCCACGGGTACAGCCGCCCCCGGTGGTGGTTCGAGGTGGGCGTGAATCAGGTACATCCCCCGACTCTGCCGGGAGTGCGAGCGCGCATCCAGAGAAATGGCCGGGACGCTTTCTGCCATGGCAGAAAGCGTCCCGGCCTGCTTCGGAAGGGACCGGTAACCGGACATAGGCGGCCGAAATTCGGTGCATAGATGCACGAGGCACCCACCGCGACCAGTCATCCAAAATGCCCGATAGAACCGTTTTGACCGCCCTATCCCGATCGCGCTCGATATTCATCTCACAGGAACGCGGGGGGTGTTATCGTGACGCCAATTTCGATAAGTAGCACGCGGGGGAGGGTCCCAGAATGCTGACCACGTTCGGGCTCGATGAAATCGCGGAACGGGTGTATCGGACACTCCTGCTCCGTCCACAAGGGGAGATCGCGGATATCGCGCCCACGATCGGCCTGACGGCCGAACAGTTCCGGGCCAGACTCGACCAGCTGAGCGCACTCGGCCTGCTGCGGGGGCCGTCCGACGACCCCGCGGGGCTCCAGGTCGTCAGCCCCGAGGTGAGCTTCGAGGCGCTGCTCGCCCGGCAGCAGGCCGAACTGGCCGCGCAGCAGCAGCGGATCGCGGAGTCCAGGGCGTTCGCCGAGCAGATGATCGTCGAGTACGCCAACCGGCCGATCGCCACCCGGCCCGGTGAACAACTCCTCGTCGGCATCGACGAGATACGCGCGGAGATAGCCCGGCTGACCGAGGGCATCAAGGAGGAGGTGATGTCCTTCGCCCCGGACGGCGCGCAGGACGCGGCCACGCTGGAGGCGTCGAAGCCGCTGGACGCGGAGGTACTGGCGCGCGGGGTACGGATGCGGACGGTGTACCTGGACAGCATCCGCAACAACCACCCGAGCGTGGCCTACGCGGACTGGCTCGCCGAGGCGGGCGGCCAGATCAGGACCGTACCGTCCCTGCCGATCCGGATGATCATCATCGACCGGTCGGCCGCGATCATCCCGGTGGACGGCGAGGACGCCGGTGCCAGCGCCGTCGTCCTGCGCGGCCACGGCACCCTGGCGGCGCTGTGCGCGCTGTTCGACCGGGTGTGGGAGTCCGGTGAGCCGCTGGGCAAGGCCAAGCCCCGCGACTCCCGGGGGCTGACGGCCCAGGAGCGGGAGGCCCTGCGCCTGCTCAGCCAGGGCCACACGGACGAGGCCATCGCCAAGCGCCTCGGCGTCTCGCCGCGCACGGCGCGCCGGATCGCCGCCGACGTGATGGAGCTCCTCGGCGCCAAGAGCCGCTTCCAGGCCGGCCTGCTGGCCGCCCACCGCGGCTGGCTGCCCGCCGGCTCCGTCTGACACGGCCACGGGCCCGGCCGCGCGACGACGGGAGTCGTCGTGCGGCCGGGCCCGGACGCGGTGTCACGCGAAGACGCGGTCCTGCGCGTGGCCGCGCAGCTCACGGGACTTGCGGAGGTCGCGGGTGGAGACCGTCTTCTTCAGCCAGCGGTCCGTCCCGTCGTAGCGGGACCGGAACGCGCGCCGGCCGTGCACCGCCAGGTAGTTGTCCACGAAGAGCAGCGAGCCGGCGCCGACCACCACGTCCTCCTGCACCTCGTCGAGACCGGCGACGAGCGCGTCCAGCGCGGCCCGCCCCTCGTCGTCGCCCGGCGTGTGCCGCATGAAGAAGGGGTCGATGCGCAGGTACGGGTCCTCGGGCGAGCCGAACAGCACGGCCACCGCCTCCGGTTCGTCGCGCATCTGCTGGAGCTTCGCCAGCGAGGGCGCGTCGGGGTCGACGGCCCGCAGCTGCCGCAGGTGCTCGTCGTCGGGAAGGATGAAGTACCGCTTCTGCTGCAGCAGGGCGCGGTGCTCCTCGCTCAGCTTCACATCCCGTACGGACGCCAGCGTCGTCGGCACCGCGTCGATGTTGCGGACGCCGAACAGGCCCAGGTAGTCGCACCGGTACGGGTGGAAGCCGTCCTCGGTGTGCCACTCCAGCAGCACGTCGCTGCCGTGGCCGCTCTGCTCTCCCTCCTCGCCGGGGATCGGCAGCACGTTCTGGACCAGCCGGCCCCGCTGGAGCGTCGACCAGCCGAAGACATCGCCCAGGCAGGCCGTCAGCAGGGCGAGGTAGGCCTCCTCCCGGCGGGTCGAGGTGGACTCGGCGGCCGCCGTCCAGTGCAGCGGGGTGGGCCCGACGCGCCGGTCGTCCACCGGCAGACCGCGCACCATGCACGCGGCGGCGGGCTCCCTCGTACGGAAGCCGTGGAGGAAGGAGCGCAGGCCGGCGGGCACATCCGGCACGAACCGCCACAGCTCGTCGCTGAAGGACGGCTCCGCGGGGTCGAGACCGGTCTCCAGGAGCCGGGCGACGACCGCTTCGAGCTCGTCGGTCTCGGCGGCGGACAGGTCGTAGGTGAGGACGGACGACATGGTTCTCTCTTTCGATCTCGAAGGTACGAAGGGCGGGCGCGGCGCGGCCGGCCCGCGCGGATCAGCCCTCGGCCAGCAGCGCGGCGACCTCGGCGTCGGTCAGCGAGGCCAGCTCGGCCAGCGCCCGCTCGACCTCCTCGTCGTCGGCCGGCTCGATCCGGCCGGTGCGCGCCGCGTCGGCGATCCGCTCGACGGTCAGCTCTCCGCTGATGAGCCCGGCCAGCGGCAGTTCGAGGCCGAAGGCGGACCGGACCCGCACCACGATCCGGGTGGCCTGCAGCGAGTGGCCGCCGAGCGTGAACAGGTCGTCGTTCACCGACACCTCGGGCAGACCGAGGACCTCCGACCAGATCCGGGCCACCTCGCGCTCGACCGCGTCCCTGGGGGCGACCGCGGCGCTCTCGCGGCGCCGGCCGGGCTCCGGCAGCAGACCGCGGTCCAGCTTTCCGTTGGCACCGGTGGGCAGTTCGGCCAGCCAGACGAAGGCGGACGGGATCATCGCCGCGGGCAGCCGCTCGGCGAGATGGGCACGCAGTTCGCCGGAGGGGATCTCGTCCCCGGCCGCCACCAGGTAGCCGACCAGGGCGGGTTCGTCCGCCACGGTCCGTACCACCACGGCCACTTCGGCGAGCGCCGGGTGGCCGCCGAGGACCGCTTCGACCTCGGCCGGCTCGACCCGGTGGCCCCGGATCTTCACCTGCCCGTCGAGGCGCCCCAGGAAGTCGATGGTGCCGTCCGCGGACCAGCGTGCCCGGTCCCCGGTCCGGTAGAGCCGCCCGCCGTCGGCGTACGGGTCGGGGACGAACCGCTCGGCCGTCAGACCCGGCCGGCCGAGGTAGCCGCGGGCGACCTGGACGCCCCCGATGTGGAGTTCGCCGGGCACACCGACCGGCAGCGGCCGGCCGCGCTCGTCGAGCACGTACAGCCGGACCCCGGGCGCGGGGCCGCCGATCGGCAGCCGCACCCGGTCCGTGTCGCCGGGCTTCACCTCGTACGCGGTGACCTCGATCGCGGCCTCGGTGGGCCCGTACATGTTGTGCAGCTCCACGCCCGGGAGGAGCGTGTGGAAGCGCGCGGCGACCGCCGGGGGAAGCTCCTCGCCGCTGCACACGACCCGGCGCAGCACGCCCGCGCACTCCCGCGCGGCGGGCTCCTCCAGGAAACTGCGCAGCATCGACGGTACGAAGTGGCAGGTGGCGACGGACTCCCGCCGGATGAGCTCGGCGAGGTACGTGGGGTCCTGGTGGCCGCCGGGGCGGGCGAGGACCATCGTGCCGCCGGCGCTGAGGGGCCACCACAGCTCCCAGCCGGAGACGTCGAAGCCCACCGGGGTCTTCTGCAGGACGGTCTCCCCCGGCGCGAGGTGGTGGGCGCGCCGCATCCAGTCCATGCGGTTGACGACGCCGGCGTGTTCCATCACCACGCCCTTGGGGCGGCCGGTCGAACCGGAGGTGTGCAGGACGTACGCCATGTTCCGCGGCGACGACACGGGCGCGGGGCGGGTCGTGGGACGGTCGTCGGCCGCGCCCTCGTCGAGCCGGACCACGACGGGTCCGGCCAGGACCGGGCTGCCGTCGGCCGGGCCGGCGTGGGCCGGGCCGGCGTGGGCCGGGCTGGCGTGGGCCGGGCTGCCGTCGGCCGTTCCGGTGTCGGCCGCCACCACGTCGGCGAGCAGACCGGTGGCCAGGTCGCCGGTGGTCAGCAGCACGGCGGGCCGTACGTCCGCCACCTGGGCGGCGAGCCGGCTCGCGGGGTAGCCGGGGTCCAGCGGCAGATAGCCGCCGCCGGACTTCAGGACGCCGAGCAGCGCGGCCACCAGCTCCGTGCCGCGCGGCAGGCAGATCGCCACGGCCTGGTCGGGCCCGATGCCGAGGTCGCGCAGCAGCCAGGCGATCCGGTTGGCGCGCTCCTCCAGTTCGCCGTAGGTGAGGCGGCCTTCCTCGTCGACGACGGCGAGGACCGTCGGGTCCCGGTCCGCCCGCGCCTCGAACGCCTGGTGCAGCAGCGCGGGGGGCGCCTCGGCGCCGCGGGCGCCGCTCAGCTCCTCCACGATCCACCGGAGGTCGGCCTCCGGCAGCACCGGGAGGTCGGCGGCGACGGCGCCCGGCAGCCGGGGAGCGGCGTCCAGGACGGTGGCGAAGGCGTCGAGCAGCCGGCGGACGGTGTCCTCGGTGAACAGGTCGGCCGCGTAGACGACGTGCCCGGCGAGCCGCCCGTCGGGCTGCTCGGTCAGATGCAGCGATATCTCGAACTGCGCGCCGGGTGACGGGAGTTCGAAGGGCTCAGCGTGGACCTCGCCGGCCTGCCAGGCGGCCAGCGGCGTGTTCTGCAGGGCCAGGGCGGCACGCACCAGCGGCGGCCGGCCGCCGGAGCGCTCGGCCCCGGCCAGGCGGACCATCTCGTCGTAGGGGTAGTCCTGGTACGGGTAGGCCGCCAGGCACAGGTCCCGGACCCGGCCCACCAGTTCGCCGAAGGTGGGAGCACCGGACAGGTCGACGCGCAGCGGCAGGGTGTTGACGAAGAGGCCGAGCGCCTCGGCGGTGCCGGGGCGGGTGCGGCAGGCGGCCGGGGTGCCGACCACGACGTCGTGCTGCCCGGTCCAGCGGGACAGGACGGTCGCGAAGGCGGAGAGCAGCACCATGTACGGGGTGGCGCGGCGCGCGGAGCCGTAGCTCCTCAGGCGCGTGACCTGCTCGGCTCCGACCTCGAACGGCAGCGAGGCGCCGCGCCAGGACTGGCTGCCGGGCTGGGGGACGTCGAGCGGGAGTTCCAGCGCGGCCGCCCCGTCGAGGACACCGGACCAGAACGCCTCGGCCGCTGCGGCTTCCTCCGCCTCGTACACGTACGGGCGCGGGGACGGCAGGGGTGCGGGACTCGGACGGCCGGCCAGGGCGTCCTTGTAGGCGGCGCCGAGTTCGCGCAGCAGCACGCCGAGCGACCAGCCGTCGACGGCGATGTGGTGGGCGACCAGGCCCAGGCACCACTCGTCGGCGGCGAGGCGCACCAGGACGGCGCGCAGCAGGGAGCCGGAGGCCAGGTCGAAGGGGGCGTCGCCGAGCGCGGTGAGCGCCGCCCGGCAGGCCTCCTCGCGGGCAGCCGGGCCGGGCTCCGCGGACACGTCGACGACCTCGATGCCGAGCGGCTCCGCGGGGCGGGCCGTGACCATCAGGGTGCCGTCCGGCGTGGGGTGGAAGGCGGCCCGCAGCGTGGGGTGGCGGGCGACGAGGGCGCTCAGGCACCCGGTGAGCAGGCCCGGTTCGACCGGTCCGCGCAGCCGGACGCCACCGGTGATGTGGTAGGCGCTGCCCGCCCCCATCTCCGCGAGGAGCCACATCCACTCCTGGGCCCGGCCGGCCCGCACGGGGGCGCCTGCGTCGGTCAATACGTCGCCGTCGGTCAGCACGGCTCCGTCGGTCCGTACGACACCGTCGGTCCGTGCGACACCGTCGGCCGCGTCCGTCGCCTCCGCCGCGCGCCATCCGTCGAGGCGATCCGCCAGTTCGCCGGTGGTCAGGCCGTCCAGCAGACGCTCCACGGGCACCTCGGCGCCGGTCGACCGGTGCAGGGCGGCGGCGAGGCGGACGGCGCGCAGGGAGTCCAGGCCGAGGGCGATGAGCGGCACCGCCCGGTCGAGCTCCGCCGCCGGCGTGCCGAGCACGGCGGCGACGGCTTCGGTGACGGATTCGGTGAAGGCCGAGGGGGCGGCCGAGCCGGCGGCCGCGGGAGCCGACGAGCCTGAGGCGCCCTGCGCCGGGGTGGTCGTGGCGCGCGGCGCGGCCGCGGCGACCCGCTTGAGGCCGTCCGATGCCCACAGCTCGCGGCAGGTCGAGCGGCGGATCTTGCCGCTGGTGGTCCGGGGGATGGTGCCGAGGCGCACCAGGGCGATCTCGCGCGGCGCCAGGCCGTGCTCGGCGGCCACCGCCTCGCGCACGGCGGCCAGGACGCCCGGGGCGTCGTCGGGGGTGAAGCCGCGGGCCACCTCGTGGACGAGGACGACCTGTTCCTCGCCGCCGTCGTCGACGGAGAAGGCGGCGGAGCGGGTCGGCTGGAGCAGCGGATGGGCCCGTTCGGCGGTCTGCTCGATGTCCTGCGGGTAGTGGTTGCGGCCGCGGACCACCATCAGGTCCTTGATCCGGCCGGTGATGAACAGCTCGCCCTCGGAGGTGAAGGCGAGGTCCCCGGTGCGCAGGAAGGTGCACCCCGGGTGGGCGTCGAGGGTCGCGTGGAAGGTACGGGAGGTCTCCTCGGGGCGCTCCCAGTACCCGGCGGCGACGGACGGGCCGCTGATCCACACCTCGCCCACCTCGCCCTGGGCGCAGGGGCGGCCGTCGGCGACGACGAGAACCAGGTCCTCGCCCTGCGGGGTGCCGCAGCCGGTCAGCGAGAGACGGGGTCCGGTGTCCGGGCCCGCGGCCTCGGCACGGCCCCGTTCGAGAGCGTCGCGGCTGAGGTCGAGGACGCGCGGCGCCCCGCCACGGGTCGGGCCGCCGGTCGCGAACAGCGTGGTCTCGGCGAGGCCGTAGCAGGGGTGGAAGGCGCGCGGGGAGAAGCCGGAGACCTCGAAGGCGGCGGCGAACGCGGCCATGGTGGAGGGGCGGACCGGCTCGGCGCCCATCATCGCGTGCCGCCAGCTGGACAGGTCCAGGCAGGCCCGGTCCTCCTCGCCGATGCGCCGTACGCATTCGAGGTAGGCGAAGTCGGGGGCGGCGGAGACGGTGGCCCGGGTGCGGCTGATGGCGTCGAGCCAGAGCAGCGGCCTGCGCAGGAAGGTCATCGGGGCCATCAGGACGCTGGGGAAGCCGGCGTACAGGGGCTGCAGGATGCCGCCGATCAGCCCCATGTCGTGGTACGGCGGCAGCCAGCTCACGCCGCGGCTGTCCGGGCCCGAGCCGACGGCCTGTCCGATGGTGGCCGAGTTGTGCACCAGGTTGCCGTGCCGGACCATCACGCCCTTGGGGCGGCCGGTCGAGCCCGAGGTGTACTGGAGGAAGGCGAGCGCGTCCGGCCGCGGTCCCCGCCCGTCCCAGGTCTCGGCGAGGCCGGCGGGCAGCTCGTCGGTGAGGAGCCAGGCGGGGAAGGCGGTGGCGGCCAGTTCCGGGTACTGGGCGTCCAGCGCGGTCGCGGTGGCGCGGTCGCTGAGCGCGAGCACCGCCCCGGCGTCCGTGGCGGCGGCAAGGACCATCGGCACGCCGTGCCGCCCGGTCGGCAGGTGGACGGGGACGGCGACCACACCCGCGTACAGACAGCCGAGGAACCCCACGACGTAGTCGACGCCCGGCGGGTAGAGCAGCAGCGCGCGCTCACCGGTGAGTCCACGCCCGGACAGCGCGGCGGCCACGGCCCTGGCCCTGCGGTCGATGTCCGCGTAGCTGAGGACGAGTTCACCGCTGTCGGTGAGGAACTCGAAGGCCGTGCGGTCCGGTGTGCCGTCCGCGCGGTCGCGCAGGATGTCGACGAAGGTCCCGCCGCGGGGACGGAGCGCTGTGTGCACGGAAGGTGCTCCTGGGGTAGCTGCGGCCGTACGCCGTGACAGCGGGCCGATCGGGTCGGAGTCGGGGTGTGGTCTGGGCCGGGGTCGCGGCAGGGGTCACAGCAGGGCCGGGGCGGCGCAGGCCGCCACGAACCGGCTGAACAGGTGGTCCTCCTGGGCGACTTCGGGGTGCCACTGGACGCCCAGGACGAACCTCTTGGCCGGGTCCTCCACCGCCTCGGCGAGTCCGTCGTCGCTGTACCCGGTGACCCGCAGGGTGCCCGCGTCGGCGATGCCCTGGTGGTGGTGGGAGTTGACGACGGCCTCGGGGCCGTAGACGGAGGCGGCGAGGGAGCCCTCGGCGAAGCGCACCGGGTGCTCGCCGAACACGCCGGGCTCGGGAAGGTGCCCGGTGTGGCCGAGGACGTCGGGCAGGTGCTGGTGGAGCGTGCCGCCGTACAGCAGGGTCAGGAGCTGCAGGCCTCGGCAGACGCCGAGGACGGGCAGGTCCCGCTCCAGGGCGGCGCGCAGCAGGAGCAGTTCGCCGGCGTCGCGGCCGGCCGCGGGCGGGTCGGTCCGCGGGTGGCGGGGCTGTCCGTAGCGGTCGGGGTCGATGTCGGCGCCGCCGGGCAGCAGCAGTCCGTCGAGCCGGTCCAGGACGTCGGCGTCGAGGTCGTCGGGGGGCAGGACGACGGCGCGGCCGCCGTTGGCGGCGACACCACGGACGTAGCTCTGCTGGATCATCGTGGCCTGGGTGTCCCAGATGTCCCACCGGGCCCGGTCCTGGTACGCGGCGATGCCGATGACGGGACGGCTCATCGGGCGCCGCCTCCGACTCCGACGCCGACGCCTGCCGGGACCGCGGGAACCGTGACCACCAGGCCCTCCGCCGGGACCGTGTCCCCGGTGAGCGCGTCCGCCGGGAGCGCCTCCGCCTGGACGGTGTCCCCAGCGAGCGTGTCCGCCGGGAGCGTGCGCAGCGACGCGGCGCACAGGGCCAGGGCGTCCTGGAGCAGCGGGGAGTCGGCGCCGAGCGGGGCGCCGTACGGGGTACGGGTGCGCAGTGCGGCGACGCGGCGGGCGAGCTCGTCGGCCGGCGCCGTGGCCCGCACGGCGGCCACGAAGATGTCGGCCAGTTCGGTGAAGTCCTCACCCGAAAGGCCCTGGTAGGTGGCCTCGTTGAGGCCGATCCGCACGCCCTGGCCGGTGAAGCCCGGCAGGCCGGCCATGAAGTTGACCCGCAGGCCGGCGGCGAAGAGCCGGTCGCTGGCCACCTTCGCGGGGACGCCGTCCCGCTCGGGGTCGAGCCACAGCTGGTGCCCGGCGGAGTAGCCGCGGTCCGCCGCCACCACGGTCAGTCCGCGCTCGGTGAGCAGCTCCCCGAAGCGGCGGGTGTGCGCGACGACGGCCCGGGCGTAGTCGGCGCCGCCGAAGTCGCGGAACTCCAGCAGGGAGATGCCGAGGCTGATGGTCGCCGCGAAGTGGTGGCTGCTGATCAAGTAGTCCTGGGTCTCGCGGATGCGCCGCTCGACCTCCTTGTTCCGGGTCAGCAGGACCGCCTTCTGCGGGCCGGGGAACGTCTTGTGGGTGGAGCCGCCGAAACTGTCCGCGCCCTCGTCCAGCGGGTTGCGGAACACCCCGGCGAGGACCAGGCCGAGCCAGTGGCTGGCGTCGACGTGCACCAATGTCTCGGGGCTCGCCGCGCGGACGGTGGCGACGAGGCTCGCGACGTCCAGCGGGAAGAGGCAGTGCGACTGGTCGACGTAGAGCAGGGTCGGGCGGACCCGGGCCAGCACCTCGGCCGCGTGGTCCAGGTCGAGGGCGTGCGGGTCGTCGCCGGTCAGGAACTCCACGCGCAGGCCGAGCCGTTCGGCGACCTGCGGGGTCGCGTAGTGGCCGCCGAGGGCGGGGCTGATGGTGACGACCGTGGAGCCGGGCTCGCCGCCGAGGGTGGCGAGCGCCAGGGTCATGGCGTTCAGGCCGCTGAGCGGGCGGACGGTGACGTAGTCGGCGCGGCCGAGCTCCTCCAGGAGCGGGACGGTCAGACCCATTTCCAGGTCGCGCAGGTGCTGCGCGCCGCGGAAGTGCCAGCCGTCCGGGTTGTCGCTCTCGTTGAAGAAGTAGCGGTGGTACGCGTCGAGCATCATCGGCAGCTTCGCGATCCCTGACATGGCCGTCTCGGAGGGGACCATGCTGAGGGTGCGGTTCGCGTGGTCCTCGTTCCGTACCAGCAGGCGCATGACGTCGCCGAGGGTCGGGCTCGAGTACGGCATGGACGTGTCCTTTCCATCGGTGGTCACGGGTTCGTCGTCCTCTCGTGCAGACGGGCGCCGGCGACCATCACCTGGCCGAGCGCGATACCGCCGTCGTTTGTCGGGACCTGCTGGTGGACGTACGCGTCGAAGCCCGCCCTGCGCAGCTCCACCAGGCAGTTGACCAGCAGGAACTCGTTGAGGAAGACACCGCCGGAGAGGACCACCTGCTGCGTGCCGAGCGTCCGGCGGAGCTCCTCGCACCGCTCGGTCACCATGGCGACCACGCAGGAGTGGAACCGGCGGCTGACGACCTCCACGGCCGTGCCGGCGGCGATGTCGGCCGCGATGGCGCGGATCACCGGACGCGGGTCGATCTCCACCGCGCCGGCGCGTTCGGTACGGCCGAAGGCGTACGCCTCGGCGGGGGCGAGGGTGAGGTCGCGGCCGAGGAGACCCTCCAGCTCGATCGGCCCCTGGGCCTCGTACTCGGCGTGGGTGCAGACGCCGAGCAGGGCGGCGACGCCGTCGAAGAGGCGTCCCATGCTGGAGGCGAGGGGCGCGTTGATCGAGCGGCGCACCATCGTGGTGTAGACGTGCCGGGCCTGCTCGTCCAGGACGTGCAGGGCGGGGAAGGCCGCGTGGGCGGCGTCCGGGGCGTCGAAGGCGTCGAGGGCGAGGGCGAATCCGGTACGGACCGGCTCGTGGACGGCCTTGTCGCCGCCGAGCAGGGGGATCGGCCGCAGATGGGCGACGCGGTCCACCGAGGCGAACGAGCCGTGCAGGAACTCGCCGCCCCAGATCGTGCCGTCCTCGCCGTAACCGGTGCCGTCGAAGACGACGCCGAGCGTCGCCCCGTCGAGCCGGTTCTCCGCCATGCAGGAGGCCATGTGGGCGTGGTGGTGCTGGACCGGGAAGACCTCGCCCGAGGCCTCGTCGTCGGCGAGGACGCGGGACCGGAAGGAGGGGTGCATGTCGACGGCGACGACCGTGGGCTCCAGCTCGTACAGGCCGGCCAGGTGAGCGGCGGTCTGCCGGTGCGAGGCGAAGGTCTCGTCGTTCTTCAGGTCGCCGATGTGCTGGCTGACGTACACCTCGTGGCCGGAGCCGAGCGCCACGGTGGTCTTGAGCTCCGCGCCGTACGCGAGGATCTGGGGCAGGTCCTCGGCGACGGGTACGGGGTAGGGGGCGTAGCCGCGGGCCCGCCGGACGAAGCTGACGAGCGGCTCGGCGAGCTCCGGGTGGACCGAGCGGCGGACGACGGAGTCGTCGACCCGGATGTGGATGTCCCGGTCGTGGTGCAGGACCAGGTCGGCCACCTCGAAGAGGTCGCGGAGCGCTTCCTCGTTGCGGTAGGCGATGGGGCTGCCGGAGATGTTGCCGCTCGTCATCACGAGGACGTCGAGACCGGGCCGCTCCAGGAGCAGGTGGTGCAGCGGCGCGGACGGCAGCATCACGCCGAGGTTGGGGTTGCGCGGGGCGATCGACTCCGGCAGCGCGAGGTCCGCGACCTTGCGCAGCAGGACGACCGGGCGGGCCGGGGAGCCGAGCAGCTCCCCGTCCCCCTCGTCGAGCTCGACGAACCGGGCCGCCGACGCGATGTCCTCGACCATCAGGGCGAAGGGCTTGGAGTCGCGCCGCTTGCGCCGGCGCAGGAGGGCGACGGCCTCCGCGTTGCGGGCGTCCGCGACCAGGTGGAAGCCGCCGACGCTCTTGACGGCCACGATCCGGCCGTCGGCCAGCGCCGCCGTCGTCGCGGTCAGCGCCTCGTCGTCGCGGGCCACCTCGCCCTCGGCCGAGGCGAGGGTCAGCCGGGGCCCGCAGGCCGGGCAGGCGTTGGGCTGGGCGTGATAGCGCCGGTCGGCGGGGTCCTCGTACTCGCTCCGGCACCGCTCGCACATCCGGAAGACCGCCATGGTGGTCTGCTCCCGGTCGTACGGCAAGTGCTGGATGAGCGAGTAACGGGGGCCGCAGTGCGTGCAGTTGGTGAAGGGGTAGCGGTGGCGGCGGTCCGCCGGGTCGCGCACCTCCGCCAGGCACGCGTCGCAGACGTGCGAGTCGGGCGCCACGATGGTCCCGGCCCGGCCGTCGCGTACGCTCTCGCGGATCTCGAATCCGCTGTACGCGCCGGCCGGCGCCGTGTCGTCGCGGCTCTCCACCCGCACCTCGTTGACCCGCGCAAGGGGTGGGGCCTGGGCGCTCAGCGCCTCACGGAAGGCTTCGAGCACATCGGACGGTCCGCACACCAGCGTCTGCACACCGTGGTTGTCGTTGAGCACCCAGCCGGTCAGTCCGAGCCGGTGGGCGAGGGTGTGGACGAAGGGCCGGTAGCCCACGCCCTGCACCACGCCGTTGACCCGGATCAGCCACTGGCTCGTACCGGTGGCGTCGGTGGCCTGAGTGAACTCGGTGGCCGCAGTCGCCTCGGTGGCCTGAGTGGACTCGGTGGCCGCAGTCGCCTCGGTGGCCTCGGTGTCGATGGTCTGCTGCTGCACTGGACCGCTCCGCTCAGCAGAGACGCGGGAGTTCCGCGCCCTGCAGTTCCTCGATCGTGGTGACCTTGCCGTCGACGCCGGTCATCTCGACGCTCGCCTCGGCCCGGTCGGTGATCTCCCCGATGACCACGGCGTGCTTCCCGTACGGGTGGGCGTGCAGGGCCGCCAGGACCTCGTCCACCGCCTCGGGGGCGACGAAGAGCGCCAGGCAGCCCTCGTTGGCCGCGTTGATGGGGTTGATGCCGAGCATGTCCGAGGCCATGCGGGTGGCGAACTCGATCGGCAGCGCCTCCTCCTGGACGGAGACGACCCGGCCGACGGCCGAGGAGTACTCGTGCAGGACGGCGTTGAGACCGCCGCGGGTGACGTCGCGCATGGAGTGCACCGCGCCGCGCTCGATGAGCCCGTCGAGGCCGTCGATCATCCCGTTCAGCGGCGCGCAGTCGCTGAGGACGTTGGTCTCGAAGCCGAGACCCTCGCGGACGGACAGCAGGTGGACGGTGTGGTTGCCGATCGGGCCGCTGAGGATGATGCGGTCGCCGGGGCGGACCGAGGTCATGCGCAGCGGCTCACGGTGGAAGACGCCGACGCCGGTGGTGTTGAGGAAGATCTTGTCCGCCTCGCCCACCCCGACGACCTTGGTGTCACCGGCGACGATCTTGACGCCGGCCTCCTTGGCGGTGTCCCTGACGGACTCCAGGACGCGGTGGAGGGTGGAGATCGGAAGGCCGGTCTCCAGGATCATCGCGAGCGTCAGGTACTCGGGCTTCGCGCCGACGACGGCGAGGTCGTTGACCGTGCCGCAGACGGCGATCTTCCCGATGTCACCGTTTCCGAACACCGGCGGGTCGACCACGAAGGAGTCGGTCGTCAGGGCGATGTTGCCGGCCGGGACCGGCAGCATCGCACTGTCCTCCATTTCCCCCGTGTAGACGTCACCCAGCACATCCACCACGAAATCGACCAGCTCCCGACTGAGTCGGGCCCCGGTGCCGTGGTCAAGGACGATCTTCTGATCCAGCAAGGACTTCGTGCTCATTGCAGCGAGCCGTCTCTTTCGGCTGTAGGTGGATGGCGCGACGGAGGAGAACCCGTCCGTCGGCCGGTTTTCAGGAATCGCGGTTCAATTCCCGTGGCGATGCGGGGTCACGGGGTCTGGACGACCTTGCGCGGCAGCTCGCCGTCGGTGTCGATCAGGCGCAGGATCTCGGCGGAGTCGACGACCGTCGCGCAGTAGCCGGCCAGCCAGTCCAGGGCGCGGACCTTGTCGGCCTCCTTGGCGGAGACGACGCAGTCGCTGGGGACGTAGACGTTGTAGCCGCGGAAGAACGCGTCGGCGGCGGTGGTCTGGACGCAGATCTGGCCCTGCATGCCCGTCACCAGGACCGTGTCGACACCCAGCGCCTGCAGGCGCTCGTGCAGGTCGGTCTCGTAGAAGCCGCTGTCCTTGTTCTTCTCGACGAGGATGTCGGTGTCCTCCAGGAAGACCGGCAGGATCTCGGCGCCCTGGCTGCCCTTCTGCGAGGGCACGCGGCCGTTGTGGAGCTCCACGTTCGGGTCGTCGGGCAGGTTGATCAGCTGCAGGTGCACGATGTGGTGGCCACGCTTGCGCATCTCGTGGAGGAAGCCGGAGAAGGCCGGCGTGGCCTCGGTGACGGCGTCGATGCGCTCCTGGTTCTTGTGGACCATGTCGTACTGGAGGTCGTTGGTGAGAACAGCGATCTTGCTCATTCGTATCTCCTCGAAAAGCGAGCGTGGATTCCTCGCGGAGCGTCGCCGCGAGGCGCATTCCATGGGCCGAAGAATCTCCCGGAAACCGTGTCCGGAAGTAGTCGGGGAAACCCCCGACAGCCACCACCCGGAGGGGTGGGGAAAACCATCGGAAGACGCGATTCCGGCCGGTGACGCGGTGCGGCCGAAGAGGCGCGTACGGCCGAAGAAGTGCGTACGGCCGAAGAAGTGCGTACGGCCGAAGAAGTGCGTACGGCGAAGAAGCGGTTCAGCCGAAGACGCGGTTCTCCGGAGTCCGCACCATTTCGGCCAGGAGGCCGTGGTATTCCCGCATCAGTTCCTCGATGCGGCCGGCCGTGAACTGCTCGGTGCGGTAGAGCACGATGCAGTGGGCGCGCTCGGCGTCGTACCGGAGCCGGATGTTGAGGGGTCGCAGCACGTGCTGGCGCTCCGGCACGACCGGCTCCATCCGCAGGTCCCCGAGGGTGTCCGGGGTGTCGAACTCCTCCTCGGCGGTGAACTGCACATGGAACAGCCGGGCGAGCAGCCCCGGGTCCGGCAGGTGCGGCTCCAGTAGGTGCGGCGGCAGGTCGTGGTGGGCGAAGTCGGCGGCGGTGCCGGCCTTGATCCGCTCCAGCAGCTCGTGGAGCGTCGGATCGTCGCGGAGACCGGTACGGACGATCACGTCGTTGGAGAAGTCCGCGACGAGGTCCCGTACGTCGCTGGTGTCCCGGAACGAGATCGGCGCCCGTACGCAGATGTCCGCCTGGCCCGAGCGGCGGGCGAGCAGCGCCGTGAAGGCGGCCAGGCCCACCGTGTAGAGCGTGGTGGAGCGCTCCTTGGCGAGCCGCCGGATCGCCGCGTACAGCTCGTCGGGCATGGGTACGTCGATGCCGGTGCCCCGCTGGGAGGGGACCGGCGGCAGCTCCAGGTCGGCCGGCAGCACGGCGGGCTCGGCGCCGGCCAGCCGCTCCACCCAGTAGGCGATCAATTCGGCCCCTCGCGGCCCGTCGAGCCGCTCCCGGTGCCAGGCGGCGAAGTCGGCGAACTGCACGCGCAGCGGCTCCAGCGGGGCCGGTACGCCCGCGGTCGCGGCGACGTAGCAGGCGCCGAGATCACGCACGACGACCTCGACCGTCCGCGCGTCCCCGATGATGTGGTGCACCATCAGGAAGACGATGTGGTCGTCCGCGCCGAGACGGAGCAGCTTCAGCCGGGCCAGCGGCCCGTGCTCCAGGTCGAAGGGCCGGTCGCCCTCCTTCCACACGAACGCACCGAAGTCCGCCGGGTCGGTCAGCTCCGTCAGCTCCACCGGAAGGCGCAGCTCGGGAACGACCACCTGCGTCAGGACGCCCGCTTCGACCCGCAGCGAGCTGCGGAGCGTCTCGTGCCGGGCCACGACCGCGTTCCACGCCTCTTCCAGCGCCGCGACGTCCAGCGCCCCGTACAGGCGCACGGCGGCCAGGATCGCCGGGGCGGGGCCGCTGCTCCCCGCGAGCCCCCGCCACATGCCCTCCTGGGTCACCGCGGCCCGGAACCTCAACTCCCCCGCCGGGCGCGGAAGCACCCGTATGCCCTCGGCGGCCGCTCCCCGGCGGCGGCGCAGCAGCGCCGCCTCCAGGCGGGCGCGGGCCGCCGGATCCGTCCTGTCCACCTGTGTTCCCGTCATACGTCGATGGGACCAACACGGGGGTGCCGCGGGGCAGTCAGGAGGATCCCCGACCCGTCGGCCTCAGCTCCCGGCGGCGAACCGGGCGACCGCGGCGGGGGTGCGCAGCCGGTACACCTCGCGGACCCCGACCACGAGGTCCCGGTCCTTGAGCAGCCGGACGATCCGGAGGGCGAGGAGCGAGTTGCCGCCGAGGTGGAAGAAGTCGTCGTCCGGGCCGACTTCGGCGTGGAACAGCTCGCGCCAGACGGCGAGCACACCGTCGAGCGCCGGATCACCGGGGGCGGCCGGTACGTCGGGTGTGACGGGTACGGCGGGTACGGCGGATACGGCGGATACGGCGGGTACGGCAGGCCCTGCGGGGGCTTCTGAGGCTTCCGGGGCGGTGGGGCCTTCCGGGGCGGTGGGGGCCGCGTGGGGCTTGGGAGCGTGGAGCTCGGTTGCGTGGGCCGCTCCCGCGGGAGTGGTCTCCGGGGCGGGCAGCCGGGCCGTGTCCACCTTCCCGTTGACGGTCAGCGGCAGCGCGTCCACGCGCGTCAGAGTCGTCGGCATCATGTACTCCGGCAGCAGGCGCGCCGCGTGGCGCCGCACCTCCCCCGTGTCCGCGCCGTCGAGCACCGCGTACGCGTCCAGGCGGACCTCCCCGGAGGCGTCCCGCCCCAGGACGACCGCCGCCGCGACGACGGCCTCGTGGGTGAGGAGGACGTTCCTGATCTCGCCCAGCTCGATGCGGTAGCCCCGAACCTTCACCTGGTCGTCGAGGCGGCCCAGGTGCTCCAGCCGGCCGTCCGGGAGGAGGGCGCCCAGGTCACCGCTGAGGTAGAGGCGGCCGGTGCCGTCGGGGTCGTCGGGGTCCGGCACGAAGCGGCGGGCGGTCAGCTCGGGGCGGTTCAGATAGGCCAGGGCCACGCCGTCCCCGGCCACCGCGATCTCGCCGGGCGAGCCGGGCGGGAGCAGCCTGCCCCGGCCGTCCAGGACCCGTACCGACCAGCCGGGGATCGCGCGGCCGACCGAGCGGGACGCGGTCAGCGCCTCGGCACGGGTGACGGTCTGCGCGGTGACGTGCACGGTCGTCTCGGTGATGCCGAACATGTTGACCACCCGGCACGCGGACTCCGGATGCGCGTCGAACCAGGGGGTGAGCGACCGCGCGTCCAGCGGCTCCCCGCCGAAGATCACCAGCCGCACGTCCAGCGGGGCGGGCCGCGGCGCGCGCTCCAGTTCGAGGAGCCGGGCGAAGGCCGACGGCGTCTGGTTGAGGACGGTCACCCGCTCCTTGGAGAGCAGGTCACGGAAGTCCTCGGGGGAACGGCAGGTCCAGTAGGGGACGACGACGAGCCGGCCGCCGGTGAGGAGGCAGCCCCAGATCTCCCAGACCGAGAAGTCGAAGGCCGCCGAGTGGAACCACGACCAGACGTCGCCGGGGCCGAGACCGAAGTCGGTCTCGGTGGCGCTCAGCAGGTCGGAAACGTTGCGGTGGGGAACGACGACGCCCTTGGGGCGGCCGGTGGAACCGGAGGTGTAGATGACGTACGCGGGATCGTCCGGCCCTGCGCCGGTGACGGGCGGCTCCTCCGGCGCGTCGGCGGCCAGCCGGTGGAGGCGGGCGAGCGGCACGGCGGTGCCCTCCTCGAAGGGGGCGGCGCCGTCCGCGGTGTCGACCAGGACGACGTTCAGGCCCGCGTCCTGCGCGGTGGAGGCGAGGCGGTCGGCCGGACTTGTCGGGTCCAGCGGTACGTAGACGGCTCCGGCGGTCAGGACGGCGAGCAGCACCACGACCAGCTCCGCGCCCCGGTCCAGGCAGACGCCGACCCGGTCGCCGGGGGCGACCCCGAGCTCGCGCAGGGCGTGGGCCAGGCGGCCGGCCCGGCGGACCAGGCTGCGGTAGGTGACGGTGGTGTCGCCGTCGACCAGGGCGACGGCGTGCGGGTCGGCGGCGGCGCGCGCGAACACCTGCTCGTGCAGGGTCCCTCGGCGACGGACGGGGGTACGGGGGGTGGCGCCCAGGTCGAGGATGCGGCGCCGTTCGGCGGCGCCGATCACGTCCAGCTCTGCGAGCGGGCGGTCCTGGGCACCGGACGTCAGCTCGGCGTAGGCGGTGTGGAGTTGGCGCACCAGGGTCCCCGCCCGCCAGGTGGGGATCTGCTGCGGCCGGTACCAGGCGGTGGCGGTCGCCGAGCTCTCGGCGGTGTGCACGGTCAGGGCGTGGCGGGGGTCGAGCGGGGGCAGGTGGTGCGGATGCGGGTCCGTCCGGAGCGCGAAGCGCGTACCGCCGGTGTCGGGTGCGGTGCCGTCGGTGCCGGTGGCCGGTGTGGTGCCGGTGCCGCCCGCATCGGATGCGGGGTCGGCGTCGGTGGCCGGTGCGGTGGCAGTGCCGCCGGCATCGGGTGCGGTGCCGCCCGCATCGGATGCGGGGTCGGTGTCGGTGGCCGGTGCGGTGCCCCGTGCGTCCGTCGCGGTGTCGCCGGCCGGGCGCGGGGCGGCCGCGCGGGTCCGGTACTCCGCGACCGTACGGTCCTCGTCGGCCTCGCCCGGCAGGAGTGCGGTGTACGTCCCGTCCTCGTGGACGTCCAGGACCGGCCGCTCGGCGCCGCACGAGCGGGCCAGCACGAGCGCGAACGCGGCGGCCAGGTCGGCGGCCACTGTGGCGCCCGGCAGCTCGACGCGGAGGGCCGCGAGGGAGCCGTCGAGGGGCGCCGGGACGGGAAGCACCTCCGCCGAGCGGAGGTCACCGAGCAGCGCGGCGGCGACAGCGTCCAACGGACGGTCCCCGACGAGAACGAGGTCGCGCACACCGTCCGCGTACTCAAGGAGCACGGCCCTGACACCTGCTCCGCCGAGCGGCGCATGCAGCTCGGCGGCCCGGCGCCGCTCGGCCACAGAACCGTCCCACGCCCCGGCGACGGACTCCCTCCACAGCCGGACCCCGGCCGCAGCCCCTTCATCGGGAACGGCGCCCTCGGGCACCCGGTAGACGGCTCCGTGAGGGGACAACCCGCGCCCGACGGCGCCTCCGGCACGCTCCGATGACACGTCAACTCCTGAAGAACCTGGAAGGAAAGGGTGAGGGGGGAAGGGGGGAAGGGAGAAAGGGGGCAGCGGGAAGCGGGGGGAAGGAGGGTGCCGGGGGCGGCGCGTCAGCGGATGCTGTAGCCGCCGTCGACCGTGACGACACTGCCCGTCGCCGAACGGGACTCGTCCGTGGCGAGCCACACCACCGCCCCGGCCACGTCCTCCGCCTCCACGAGGGCGTTCGTCGGCTGTTGGGTGAGGAAGGCCTCCTCGTGCTCCGCCGGGTCGAGGCCGATGCTGCGGCCGATCTCCGCGAGCATGCGGCCCTCGCCGTGGACCGTGTCGCGCACCGAGCCGGGGCAGACCGCGTTCACGCGGACGCGGTACGGCGCGTAGTCCAGGGCCGCGGCGCGGGTCAGGCCGATCAGCCCGTGCTTGGAGGCGACGTAACCGGCGAAGTTCCGGTAGCCGACCAGCCCCGCCGTGGAGGCGATGTTGACGATCGAGCCGGCCCGCCGCTCGACCATCCCCGGGCCGACCGCCTTCATCATCCGCCACGGCGCGTTGAGGTTGGAGTCCATCATCACGGCCCAGTCGGCCTCGCCGACCTCGTGCACGATCCGACCCGAAGGCCCGGCGATCCCGGCGTTGTTGACGAGGACGTCCACCTGCCCGAACCGGGCCGCGGCCTCGGTGACGACCCGCTCGGCCTCCTCCGCCCGGCGCACGTCGGCCTGCACGGTCAGGACGGCCGCCCCGCGCTCACGGCACATCCGCGCCGTGTGCTCCAGCTGGGCGGCCGACGCCATCGGATACGGCACCTCGGCCACCTCGGCGGCGATGTCGACCAGCACCAGGGCGGCCTGCTCGGCGGCGAGTGCCAGCGCGCACGCCCGGCCGATGCCCCGTCCCGCGCCCGTGACGATCACGGTCCGGCCGGCCAGCCTGCCGGTCACGAGGCCACTCCGGCCACCGTCGCCCCGGCCACGAGGTCCAGCAGCGCGGCCCACCCGTCGACCAGGTACATGTGCCCGCCGTCGATCTCGGCCCGGGTGAACCCGGCCGAGGTGATCTCCCGCCATTCGGCGAGCTCGGCCGCCGACACCAGGTCGTCGGAGCGCCCGCGCACGGCCAGCACGGGCACGTCGAGCGGTCCGGTGGCGGTGTGGCGGTAGTTCTCGTGCATCGCCACGTCGGTGCGGAGCGTGGGCAGCAGCAGCTCCCGCAGCTCGGGCTCGTCCAGGGCCGGGTGGCGGTAGCCCGCGATGTCGGCGACGCCGGCGACGAACTCGTCGTCGGGCAGCCCGGTGACCCGGCCGGCCCGCGGCGTGCCGGGCCGGTTGGACCCGCTCACCACCAGGGTCAGCGCGATGCCGGGCGCCTGCTCGGACAGCCGGCGGACGGTCTCGTAGGCGAGGAGCGCGCCGTAGCTGTGGCCGAAGACGACCACGCGCTCGGCGTCGCCGATCTCGGCGCGCAGCTCGGGGACGATCGTGGCCATGAGGGAGTCCAGGTCGGTGCACTCCTCCTCCGCGAGGCGACGCTCACGGCCCGGGAGTTGCACGGGGACGACCCGCAGGTCCTGGCGGTGTCCGAGCCAGGGGTGGAAGAAGCTGGCGCCCGCCCCGGCAGGGGGAAAGCACAGTACGGGAGTAGACATCTCTCTCCAGGATTCGGTTCGGGGCGGTTCAGACCGCGGTCGGCCCGGTGACGGCCCGGGCCTCGGTTCCGGCGACGGCCTCTGCGACCTCGGCTCCGGCACCGGCACCGGTTCCGGCCTCGGCCTCTGCGGCATGCTCGGCCGGCTCGGCCTGCTCGGCTTCCTCGGCCTGCTCGGCTTCCTCGGCCGCCAGTGCCTCCAGCAGCCGCCAGGCGACTTCCTCGACGGTGAAGTTGGCGTACAGGTCGCGGACCGCGAGCCCGATGCCGAACTCCTCGCGCAACCGGGCGGTCAGTCGTACGGCGGCCAGCGACTGCCCGCCGAGGTCGAAGAAGTTGTCGTGCACGCCGACGCGCTCCCGTCCGAGGAGCTCGGCCCAGATCAGGGCCACTTCCTCTTCGAGGGGCGTGCGCGGTGCCACGTACGCGGCGGGTCCGGTGGCCTGCGGCGCCGCCGGAGCCACCGGCACCGCGGGGGCCGCTGGGGCCGCCGCGCGCTCCGCGGGGCCCTTCAGGCCCGGTACGGCGGAGAGGGGCAGCGCGGACCCGTCGGCCAGCCACTCCCAGACGGCCACCAGGTCCTCGGCCAGCGCCGCCACGGTGGACGCGTCGAACAGCCCGCTGTCGTACTCCAGGACCCCGTGAAGGACACCGTGCGGCCCGTCCACGCCGGGTCGCAGGTCGAGGACGAGCGGGGCCTTGGCCGTGCCGATGCCGACCGGGATCTGCTCCCACTCCAGGCCCGCCGGGCTCCAGCTCTCCTCACGGGCGGACTGCAGCACCATCATCACCTGACCGCCGGCGGTCCGCCCGCGCTCCGCACCCGGTCCGCCGAGGAGGTTCGCGGCCTGCTCGTACGGCAGCTCCTCGTGGTCGTACGCGCCGAGGCAGGTCTCCCGTACCCGGGCGAGCACCGCCCGCGCGTCCGGGTCGCCGGAGAGGTCGGTACGCAGCAGCAGCGGGTTGACGAAGTATCCGATGACCTCCTCCAGCTCGGGCCGGGAGCGGCCGGAGACCGGGGAGAGGACGGTGATGTCGTCCTGGCCGCACCACCGGCCGAGAAGAGTCTCGAAACCGGCCAGCAGGATCATGAACAGGGTGGCGTCGCCCTCCCGGGCCGCCGACTCCAGCCGGCCGCGCAGCGCCTCCGGCACCGTGAACGCGTGCAGGGCGCCGGCCGAAGGACCGCGCTCCGCACCGGACGGTGCCCCCGGGAGGGCGAGGGGCGCGGCGCCCGCCAGCCGCCCGGACCAGTACGCCGTCAGCCGGTCGAGGTGCTCGCCGCTGAGCAGGCCGCGCTGCCAGACCGCGAAATCCGCGTACTGGATGGGAAGTTCGGGAAGCTCCAGCGGTTCGCCCGCCACCTCCGCGGCGTAGTGCAGGAGGAGTTCGCGGAGCAGGATCGCGGAGGACTCGCCGTCGGTGATGATGTGGTGCATCACCAGCACGGCGACGTGGTGGTCCGCCGCGAGCCGCAGCAGCCGCAGGCGCACCAGCGGCCCCGCCGCCAGGTCGAAGGGGGTCTCGACCTCCCGCTGCACGAGCGCGTCCACCTCCTCGGCGGCGACGTCGACCACCGGGACGGCCAGCGGGGCGACGGGGCCGATCACCTGGACCGGTACCCCGTCGTCGAGCCGGAAGACCGTCCGCAGCGTCTCGTGGCGTCCGGCCACCGCGTTGAGCGCGGCCGTCAGCGCCGGTACGTCGAGCGGACCGCGCAGCCGGATGCCCGCGACCACGTGGTAGGCCGAGCGGCCGGGGTCGATCTGGTGCTGCAGCCAGAGGCTCTGCTGGGCGAACGACGTGGTGATCGCCAGCGACTGCTCAGCCATCGGGAGTGGACCTCCTGGGTCGGACGTGGACCGGTCCGCTGCATCCTGCGGCCACCCGTGCCCGCTCCGTCAGTCGGGAAGACCCCTGACTGACCGCACGCCTCACGCGGTGACAGAGTTACTGCCTCCATACTTCACGGAGGCCCCATGCACTACCGCCCGATGACCGAGCGCGACCTGGACGCCGTCCTCGCCTGGGACGTCAAGGAACCCGTCGTCTGGATCGACGCCGACCGCTACCGCGAGGAGACGGCGGCCCGGCAGTGCCGCCCCGAGTGGACATGGCTCGCGGAGGAGGACGGCCGGATCCTCGCCCGCGGCCTGTGGTGGGGCCGCTCCGACAGCGAGCGCCCGATCACCCTGGACTGCCTGTCCGTGCACCCGTCGGTCACCGACCCGGTCACGCTCGCGGCCGAGCTGCTCACCGCCGCCCACGCGGCGTTCGCCGAGCAGGGCGCCACCACCCCGCCGAAGTACAACATCATGCTGCCGCAGGACGACGGCGACGAGGAGAGCCGGGCCGCCGCGGCCGCGTGGCGCGAGGAGGCCGCCAAGCGTGCCGGCCTGACCGAACGGATCCAGCGGCTGCGCTTCGAGTGGGTGCCGGAGAACGGCACCCCGGAGCGGTCGGACCGTCTGGTGTTCACCGCCGAGCCCGACGACGAGGCGTTCGTCGAGGTCTTCCGCCAGGTCTCGCGCGGCAGCCTGGACAGCGAGACCCTCGCCAACGTCGCCGACATGGGCGAGGAGGCCGCCGCCCGCGACGACCTCGAGTTCTATCTGAGCTGCCCCGGCAAGCGGGAGTGGTGGCGGCTCGCGCACACCCCCGACGGCCGCCTCGCCGGTTTCGCCATCCCCTCCCGTACCCCGTACTCGCCGAACGTCGGCTACCTCGGTGTCGTCCCCGAGCTGCGGGGACAGCGCTACATCGACGACGTCCTCGGCGAGATCACCCGCTTCCACGCCGGTGAGGGCGCGGAGCGGATCACCGCCACCACGGACTCCACCAACGTCCCGATGGCGAACGCCTTCCGCCGCGGCGGATACCGCGTCAGCGAGATCCGCGTGATCCTGGCGTCCCGCGCCGCCTGACCCGTCCGGTCCCCGACCCGCCCGCCGCCGGGGCGTGTCAGGGGTTCCCCCGACTGCTGCGGACCGGTGGGCGCGGCCAGGATCGGAAGCGTGGAGGTACGGACGGACCGTGCTCCCGATCCAGTGAGAGGCAGCCCACCGTGTCCGACGCGTTCGCCCCGACCACGCTTGCCGCCACCGAGTCCCGGGCGGCGGACGACCTGTCCGCCCAGGGCCACCACCTGCTGGCCGCCGCCCCGCTGTCCGAGCTCGTCGGCGCGGGCGCCGAGGACTGGGCGCGCTTCGCCGGCCACTGGAACGACCTCACCGTGGACCGGTACATGCGCGACAACGGCACCTACCGCTACCGCCGTTACGGTCACTTCCACCTCGACGCCACCACCGAGACCCTCACCGCCCTGCCGCACGGCCCCTACGCTCAGGACCTCACGGTCAACCCGCTCAACGGCGGCCAGCAGCGGCACTTCGACCCGCTCACCGAGGAGTTCCTCGCCGATCCGCTGACGCGGGCGACGGTGCTGACGCTCGGGCGGATCTTCACCGCGGTCGAGGGTGTCACCGCGTGGGACGTGAAGCTGCACCCGTTCCGCATCGTGACCAGCCCCGGTCAGGTCGGCAAGCCGGCACCGCAGGGCCGGCACCGTGACGGCTCGACGTTCGTCACCTCGCTGCTCGTCGACCGGCACAACGTCGTCGGCGGCGAGTCCTCCCTCTACAGCGAGGACGGCGAGCAGCTCCTGGCCGTGACCCTGGCCGAGCCCGGTGACCAGCTGCTGGTGGACGACCGCCGTGTGCTGCACGACGTCACCGCGCTGCGTCCGATGGACCCGGCGCTGCCCGCCCACCGCGACGTGCTGATCGTCGACTTCGACCTGCTCTGAGCCCCGGCCCGGCCCCGGGGGCCCACCCACCCGGGGCCCGCACGCCCGGAGCCGGCACACCCGGGACCCCACCCCCCGGCCCCCCGGACCCGCACACCCGGAGCCCGCACGTCCGCACGTCCGCACGTCCGCACGTCCGCCGACCATGACGCCCCAGGAGTAACCGACCGATGTCCGAGTTGAACCGCGCCATCAGCGAGCTGTCACCGGAGCGGCGCGCCCTGCTCAGCCTGCGGCTCGCCCGGCAACGGGCTCAGCAGGACGCCGTGCCCCGGCTGCCGCGCACCCCCGGCGCCTCCGTCGACCGCCACCGCGCCTCCCAGGGCCAGGAGCGGCTGTACTTCCAGCACGAGCTGGCCCCCGACGCCGTCACGTACCTGCTGCCCATCGTGCTCAAGCTGCGCGGCGCGCTCGACGAGGAGGCCCTGCGCACCGCGCTCGGCACGGTGGTGGACCGGCACGAGGCGCTGCGCACCGGCTTCGAGCTGACCCCCGACCAGGGCCTCACGCAGGTCGTCCGGGCCACCGGCGAGGTCGCCGTCGGCCTGGTGGCGGAGGAGGCGGACGCCGCCGACATCGACGCCCTGGTCGCCGACCTCACCACCCGCCCCTTCGACCTCGCCGCCGCCCCACTGCTGCGGGCGGGCCTCTGGCGAGTCGGAGGTGCGCCGGACACAGCGGGAACGGAGCGCACGTGGGTGTTCGCCCTGTGCGTCCACCACATCGTGGTCGACGGCTGGTCCCTCGGCGTTCTGGTCGACGAGCTGATGGAGGCGTACACCGCCGCCGTCGAGCACCGCGCCGCCCACCTGCCCGAACTACCCGTGCAGTACGCCGACTTCGCCGCATGGCAGCGTGAGCGGAGCGAGGGCGCGGCGGCCGCCGCACACCTCACCCACTGGCAGGAGGTCCTGCGAGGCGCCCCGGAACTGCACCTGCCCGGTGACCGGGCCCGGCCCGCCGAACCCTCGTACCGCGGCGGCGCCGTGCCGCTGCGGCTCTCCCCCGAACTGACCGGCCGTCTCACCGCGCTCGGCCGGTCCGAGCGGACCACGCTCTTCGGCGTCCTGCTCGCCGCGTACGCGGTGGTGCTGCACCGCTGGTCCGGCCAGCGGGACCTCGTCATCGGCGCCCCCGTCGCCGGCCGCAACCGCCCCGAACTGGAGCGTCTGGTCGGCTTCTTCGTCAACACCCTGCCGCTGCGGCTCGACGTGGACGGGGCGGCCCCCTTCCGCGAGCTGCTGCGGCAGGCCGGCGCCCGGACGCTGGACGGCATGAGCCACCAGGACGTTCCGTACGAGCGGATCGCCCAGGCCGCGGGCGGCGAGCAGGCCGCGGGCCGGGGCGGCGCGCTGCTGCACACCCTGCTCGCCCTGCGCAATGTGCCGTTCGGCGAACTGCGGCTGCCCGGCGTCGAGGTGGAGATCGTCGACACCACCACCGCCGGCGCCGACCTGGACCTGACCCTGGAGTTCTCGCCGACGCCCGACGGCGGCCTGTCCGGCTGGCTCGGTTACGCCCTCGACCTCTACGACCCCGAGACAGCCGCCCGGATCGGCGAGGCCGTCACCTCCGTCCTCACGGCGGTCGCCGCCGACGGCGGTACGGACGTCCGGGACCTTCCGGTGATGTCCGAGGCCCAGCGCGAGCGGCTCCTGGAGATGAGCGGCCCGGCCGCCCCGGCCTGCCCGCCCCGGCTGCTCACCGACTGGTTCGCCGACCAGGTCGCCGCCACCCCCGACGCGGTGGCCGTCATCGCCGACTCCGGCGACGACACCGTCCCCTCCCCCAGCCTCACCTTCCGCGAACTCGACGAGCGGGCCAACCGGCTGGCGCACTGGCTGCGCGACACCGGCGTGCGCACGGAGGACCGGGTGGGCCTGTGCCTGCCCCGCGGACTGGACTTCATGGTGGCCCTGTTCGGCGTGTTCAAGGCCGGCGCCGTCTACGTACCGCTGGAGCCGGACCACCCCGCCGAGCGGCACGAGCAGCTGATCCGCGACGCCCGTACGGTCCGGGTCCTGACCCTCTCCGAGCTGGCCGGCCGCATTCCGGCCGTCACCCTGCCCCAGCGGGACACCGGTCGGACTCCGGCCGTCACCCCGCCCGGCCGGGACACCGGCGCCGAGGCCGCTGTCGAGATCGTCGCCCTGGACGCGCTGGAGGACCAGCTCGCCGAGCGGCCGAGCGACCGTCCGCGCCTCGCGCTGACCCCTGACAACGCCGCCTACGTCCTCTACACCTCGGGCTCCACCGGGCAGCCCAAGGGCGTCGTCGTCCCCCACCGCGCGATCTCCAACCGGGTGCGCGAGATGATCGACTCCCTCGGCTTCGGCCCTGCGGACACCGTGCTGCACAAGACGCCGATCACCGCCGACCCGTCCCTCTGGGAGATCCTCGTCCCGCCGCTGAGCGGCGCCCGCCAGGTCATGGCCCTCCCCCGGCGCAACACCGACGCCCGTTACGTGCACGAGGTGCTGGTCCGCCACCGGGTCACGGCCACCGACTTCGTCCCCTCGACGCTCCGCCCGGTCGTCGCCGAGCCCGGCTTCGCCGAGGCCGCGCGCACCCTGCGGATCGCGCAGAGCGGCGGCGAGGAACTGACCGCCGAACTGGCCGGCCGCTTCCTCGAACTGGCCCCGCACGCCGACCTCTACAACTGCTACGGACCCACCGAGTCCACCATCGACGTGGCCATGCACCGGGTGCCCGTGCCCGTCCCGCAGCCCGTGCCGATCGGCTCGCCGATCGCGGGGGTGAAGCTGTACGTCCTGGACGAGCTCGGCCGAATCCAGCCGATCGGCGTCGCGGGAGAACTCCTCATCGGCGGCGTGCAGTTGGCGCGCGGCTACCTCGACCGGCCCGGGCAGACCGCCGAGCGCTACGTGCCACACCCCTTCCTGCCCGGCGAGCGGCTGTACCGGACCGGCGACCGGGCCCGCTGGAAGGCGGACGGCACGCTGGAGTTCCTCGGCCGCCTCGACCACCAGGTCAAGATCCGCGGCTACCGCGTCGAGCCCGCCGAGGTGGAGACCGCGCTGCGCACCCACCCGGCGGTCGCCGAGGCCACCGTGCTGGCCCTCCCCGACCGGCAGGGCGAACTGAGCCTCGCCGCCTACGTCACGGCCGCCGAGGGCGCGACCGTGCCGGGCGCCGACGCGCTCCGCCGCCATCTCGGCCGGATCGTCCCGACCCCGATGATCCCGTCCTCGTACACCGTCCTCGACGTCTTCCCGCTGACGCCGAACGGCAAGGTGGACCGCGCGGCGCTGCCGCTGCCCGGTGTGGGCGGACCGGCCACGGGCGTCGAGCGGGTGGCGCCGTCGGACGATGTCCAGCGGGTGCTCGCCGGGGTCTGGGAGCAGGCGCTCGGCGTCCCCGGGATCGGCGTGCACGACGACTTCTTCGATCTGGGCGGCCACTCGCTGCTCGCGACGCTGGTCGTCTCCAACATCCGACAGCTGTTCCGGATCGAACTGCCGCTGCACTTCTTCATCGAGGCACCGACAGTGGCGGCGCTCGCGGTCTTGGTACGGGCGCAGGGCGCGGAGGCCGGCATCGACATCGACCGGGTGGCCGAGCTGGTCCTACGGGTCCAGCGCATGTCCGCCGCGGAGGTGGACGCGGGCCTGCGCGCCTGACGCCGAGCCCGTACCCCCCCTTGCCCACCGACCCGCACCAGCACCAGCACCAGCACACCGACCCCCGGAACCCCACCGGAAAGAAAGGGCAGACCGTGGCGACGCAGACCATGGCGCCGGTGGCCGCGGGCCGCGGCGGATTCGCCGGCGGCTTCCGCCGCCTGTGGAGCGCCACCACGCTCTCCGGGCTCGGCGACGGCATCCGGATCACCGCGTTCGCGGTCTTCGCCGCCGCACTCACCCAGGACCCCTTCCTGGTGGCTCTGGTGACGGTGGCCTCACGTCTGCCGTGGCTGGTCGTCGGGCCCTTCGCCGGGACGCTGGCCGACACCGTCGACCGGTGGCGGGCGCTGTGGATCTGCGACCTGGCACGGGCGGCCGTCATCGGCGTCTTCGCCGTGCTCGCCTATGCCGGCCAGGTCGGCATCGCGGTCCTGGCGGTCACCGCTTTCGTCCTCAGCTCGATCGAGACGCTCGCGGAGAACCTGTCCCAGGCGGTGGTGCCCGACGTGACGGGCACCGCCTCACTGGACTCCGCCAACAGCCGCCTGATGGGCGGGCAGTTCGTCACGACCGAGTTCCTCGGGGCGCCGCTCGGCGCGTTCCTGTTCTCCACCTCGCACGCGCTGCCGTTCGCCCTGGACACGATCTCCTTCGGCCTCTCGGCGCTCCTGATCCTCTCCATCCGCCGGTCGGGCGCGGCGGGCCCGGCGGGCACCGCGGGAACCGGCACCGCCGGTGTCCCGACCGTCGAGCGGATGACGTTCCGCCGGCTGTGGCAGCAGACCGCGGCGGGCGCCCGCTGGCTGCGCGGCCACCGCGCACTGCGCACCGTCTGCGTGCTGATCGGCACCCTGAACTTCTCCATCCTGGCCGTGCTCTCCATCGCCGTCCTGTACGCCCTGGAGACGCTGGGCATCGGCGAGAACGCGTACGGGCTGCTCATGGTCCTCGTGGCGCTGGGCGGGCTCGTCGGCCTGCTCGTCGCGCCCCTCGTGGTGAAGCGGATCGGTCGCGGCCGGACCCTCCACCTGGCGTTCGCGCTCTGCCCGCCGGCGTTCCTGATCCCGGGTCTCACCCGCAACCCGTTCCTCGCGGCCGGCACGCTGAGCCTGGTCGGCGCCGCCATCTCGCTGGCGAACGTCGTCACCATCTCGCTGCGCCAGGTCCTCGTCCCCACCGAGTTGTTCGGTCGGGTCAACGGCGCCTACCGGCTCGTCGTCAACGGCGTCTCCCCGGTCGGCGGACTGGTCGGCGGCGTGGTGGCCGCCCACTTCGGCCTGCGGGCCCCGTTCCTGATGTCAGCGGCGCTGATGACCGCGGCGACCGTGGCCGCGCTGGTCATGCTGCCGCCGCGGAGCCTCGACACGGAGCCGGTGCAGGAAGGTTCCCCCGAGGCCGAGGCCACACGCGAGGCGAAGGCCGAGCCTCAGACCGAGACCGACACCGACACGGACACCGAGGCCGGACGTCCCACCGCCACCGCTCCCGTCCCCCCTCCCGCCCCGTCCCCCGCCACGACCTCCAGGATCATCACCCCCCGCCGCCGCGCCCAGGCCCTGGTCGTCGCCCTGGCCGCCACCGCCGCCGCGATCAGCGCCTGGACCACCGTCTCCGGGCCCGCCCCGCTCCCCGCCGACGCCCCCGCCGCCGCGTTCTCGGCCGACCGCGCCCACGCGAAGCTCAGCGCCCTCTCCGACGCCCCCCACCCCATCGGCACCCCCGAACACGACAAGGTCCGCGACCGGATCGTCGCCGAACTCCGCGCCCTCGGGCTCACGCCCCGCGTCGACAGCGCCGTCAGCACCGACACCGGCTCCGGAGCCGCCCTCTCCGCCCGGGTGCAGAACATCAGCGCCACCCTGCCCGGCCACCACTCCACCGGCCACGTGCTCCTCGTCGCGCACTACGACTCGGTCGAGATCGGCCCCGGCGCCTCCGACGACGGCCTCGGCGTGTCCTCCCTCCTCGAGTCCGCCCGCGCGCTGACGTCCGGACCCGCCCCGCGCAACGACATCACCTTCCTCTTCACCGACGGCGAGGAGCCGGGCCTGATGGGCGCCCGGGCCTTCACCGCCGCCGGCGTCACCGACCCCGAGCGCACGGTGGTGCTCAACCTGGAGGCGCGCGGCACATCCGGTCGCGTGGTGATGTTCGAGACCGGCGCGCACAACAGCGCCCTGATCCCGACGCTGGCCGCCGTACCGCCGGTCGCCACCTCGTTCTCGTACGAGATCTACCGTCTGCTGGCGCAGGACACCGACCTCTCCGAACTCCGCCGTACCGGCCTGACCGGTCTCAACTTCGCCGTGCTCGGCGGCTCCGCGAACTACCACACCCCGCAGGACAACCTGGCGAACGTCGACCGCTCCAGCCTCCAGGACATGGGGTCCGCCGCGCTCTCCTCCGCCCGCGCGCTCGCCGCGAGCGATCTCGGCGAGGTCGCCGGGCACTCCGACGCCACCTACTTCACTCTCTTCGGCACCCTGCTCCACTACCCCACCTCCCTCGTCCTGCCGCTCGCCGGACTGGCCGCGCTCGGCTTCGCGGCGGCCCTGTGGTTCGCCCGCGGGCGGGGCGCCGTACGGCTGCGGGCCGTCGGGGCGGCGGCCGGTTCGCTGCCGCTGCCGCTGCTCGGCGCCGCCGCCACCGGCTGGCTCGGCTGGGAGCTGCTCACCCTCATCCGCCCGGACTACCTCGGCTTCCTGCTGGGCGACCCCTACCGGCCGGAGCTGCCCGCCCTCGGCCTGACCCTCGTGGCGGTGGCGCTGACCTGGGCCTGGGCGGCGTTCCTGCGCCGGATCCGCCCGGCCCGCGCCGGTACGTCCCGTAACGCCCCCCGTAACGCCCCCCGTAACGACCCTCGTAACGGCCCCCGTAACGGCCCGCGCCCCACCCCCCGTACCGCGATCGAACTGTCCGCCGCCGTCACCGGCGTCCTGACCCTGCTGGCCGTCGTCACCGCACTCGTCTTCCCCGGTGCTTCCTACCTCTTCGCCTGGCCGGCCCTGGCCGGCGCGGCGGGCCTCGCCGCCGCGGCCAGGCTGCCCCTGCGTTCACCGTGGCGCGGCGCCTGCGCGGCGCTCGCCGCGATCCCCGCCGCCGCCCTCCTCACCCCGGTCGTGCTCATGCTCTTCACCACCGTCGGCCTGGTGTACGCCTCGGTGCCACTGGCCGTCGTCGTCCTCGTCACCGCCCCCGTGGCGGTACCGGCGACCCCCGTCCTGCCCCGCCCGCGCGTCCTGGCCGTCTTCTGCGGGGTCGCCCTCCTGGGCGCGGCCGTGCTCGGCTTCGGAGCGCTCACCGACCGGACCGACGCGACCCACCCCACCCATGTGAGCCTGATGTACGCGGTGGACGCCGACACCGGCACCGCGCAGTGGATCAGCGACGGCGGCAACCCCGACGCCTGGGTCGCCCGCCACGCCACCACGGACGCCTCCGGCCTCGCGCGGCGCTTCCCGCCGCTGACCGAACCCGACACCTGGCGGGTCGGCCCCGCCCCGGCCGCGGCCGTTCCGCTGCCGACCCTGAAGGTCCGCGAGGACCGGCGGACGGGCGGTGTCCGCACGCTCACCCTGCACCTCGGGGCGCAGGGCGGCGCGCCCACCCAGCTGATGCTGTACGCGGACACCGACCGGGCCACCGTCGTCGGCGCCCGGCACGGCACGGCGGAGCTCCCGGGCGGCCGCAACCGGAGCGCGGCGGCCGGAGCGTGGGGATGGGGCTTCATCATGGCCGCGCCCGGCACGGAAGGCACCGACATCACCCTGACGGTGCGCGGCGACGGCCCCCTGCCGCTGCGGGTCGTGGCGCAGACCCCGACCCTGCCGGCCGGCGCGCTGAGCGTCCCACGCCCGGCGACGGTGACGTGGTCCGGCGAAGCGTCCGGATACACCCTCGCCACCCGCGCGTACACCTTCTGAGCCGCCGAGCCCACCGCAGCCGCCGCAGCCCTCCGGCGACCCGACCGAACCGTGGAAGAGAACATGACGAAGCGGAACATGACGCAGGCGAACGTGACGCAGGCGAGCGTGACGAAGCGCAAGGGAATGCTCGCCCTCGACGAGCTCCGCGAGCGGGTGGCGGCCGAGGAGATCGACACCGTCGTCCTCGCCTTCACCGACATGCAGGGCCGCCTCCAGGGCAAGCGGCTGTCCGCCGAGTACTTCCTCGACGAGGTCGCCGAGGGCCACACCGAGGGCTGCAACTACCTGCTTGCCGTGGACGTCGAGATGAACCCGGCCGACGGCTACGCCATGTCGTCCTGGGACCGCGGCTACGGCGACTTCGTCCTCGTACCGGACCTGTCGACCCTGCGGCTGATGCCCTGGCACGAGGGGACCGCGCTGGTCCTCGCCGACCTGCGCTGGGAGGGCGGCGAGCCCGTCGCCGCCTCACCCCGCCAGATCCTGCGGGCCCAGACCGCCCGGCTCGCCGAGCGCGGCTGGCAGGCGATGGTCGGCACGGAGCTGGAGTTCATCGTGTTCGAGGACAGCTACGAGCAGGCGTGGCGGAAGGACTACCGCGGCCTGGAGCCGGCCAACCAGTACAACGTGGACTACTCCGTCCTGGGCACCTCCCGGGTCGAGCCGCTGCTGCGCCGCATCCGCACGTCGATGACCGGCGCCGGGATGTACGTCGAGTCCGCGAAGGGCGAGTGCAACCCGGGCCAGCACGAGATCGTCTTCCGCTACGCCGGCGCCCTGACGACCTGCGACAACCACGCCGTCTACAAGACGGGCGCGAAGGAGATCGCCGGGCAGGCCGGCAAGAGCCTCACGTTCATGGCCAAGCCCAACGAACGCGAGGGCAACTCCTGCCACATCCACATCTCCCTGCGCGCGGCGGACGGCACCCCCGTGATGGCCGGCGACGGCCCCGGAGGCCTCTCCCGGCTGGGTGAGCACTTCCTGGCCGGCCAGCTGGCCGCGCTGCGCGAGCTCACGCTGTTCCACGCGCCGAACATCAACTCGTACAAGCGTTTCGTCCCCGGCAGCTTCGCCCCGACCACCGTCAAGTGGGGCCTGGACAACCGGACCTGCGCCCTGCGCCTGGTCGGCCACGGCCCCTCCCTGCGCGTGGAGAACCGGCTCCCGGGCGGCGACGTCAACCCCTACCTGGCGGTGGCCGCCCTCATCGCCGCCGGCCTGGACGGCATCGACCGCGCACTCCCGCTGGAGCCCGCCTTCGACGGCAACGCCTACGCCGCCGCGGAGGCGGCGCGCGCCCCGCGCGATCTTCGGGAGGCGCTGGAGCTGTGGGAGAACAGCGAACTGGCCGTTCGGGTCTTCGGCCCGGAGGTCGTGGCCCACTACGCCAACCACGCCCGCCAGGAGCTCGCCGCCTACGACCGGGCGATCACCGACTGGGAACTGCGCCGCGGCTTCGAACGGCTCTGACCCTCACCGCGCGTGACCCTCACCGCACATGATCCTCACCGCACATGACCCTCACCGCACATGACCCTCACCGCGCGTGACCCTCACCGCACATGACCCTCACCCACCCGCACGCGAAGGAACGGACACCACCACCATGAACGTAAACCTCCGGCTTCAGGACCGGGTCGCCGTCGTGACCGGAGCGGGCAGCGGCATCGGCCTCGCCACCGTCCGCAGGCTCGCCGCCGAGGGCGCGAAGGTCGTCGTCGCCGACGTGGACGCGTCCGCCGGTCAGGCGGCGGCCGACGAGATCGGCGGCCTGTTCATGCGGGCGGACGTCACGGACGAGGCCGACGTGCGGCGCATGTACGAGGAAGCCCACCGGGCGTTCGGCCGTATCGACATCGCCTTCAACAACGCCGGCATCTCGCCCCCGGAGGACGACTCGATCCTCACCACGGGTCTGGAGGCCTGGCGCCGCGTCCAGGAGACCAACCTCACGTCGGTCTTCCTGTGCTGCAAGTACGTGATCCCCTACATGCAGCGTCAGGGCAAGGGGTCCATCATCAACACGGCGTCGTTCGTGGCGCTGATGGGCGCGGCGACCTCGCAGATCTCGTACACCGCGTCCAAGGGCGGCGTCCTCGCCATGACGCGTGAGCTGGGCGTCCAGTTCGCGCGCGAGGGCATCCGCGTCAACGCCCTGTGCCCGGGGCCGGTGAACACACCGCTGCTCCGGGAGCTGTTCGCCAAGGACCCGGCGCGCGCCGCCCGCCGGCTGGTCCACATCCCCACCGGCCGGTTCGCCGAGCCGGAGGAGATCGCCGCCGCGGCCGCGTTCCTGGCCAGCGACGACTCGTCGTTCGTCACGGCGTCGGACTTCCTCGTGGACGGCGGCATCGCGGGCGCGTACGTGACGCCGGAGTAGCGCGCGGCGGCGCCGGGCGGGGGCTACTGACCGACCACCGACGCCACCGCGACGATCGCGAACATCAGTACGAGCACACTGGCCATGATCCGGTTACGGGTCTTCGGGTCCACCCTTCGAGGTTAACCCGCTCCTCCCAGGGGCCAGGCGCCGACCTTCTCGTACCGCGGCTGCTCGCCCGGCACCCCGCTCCCCGGGAGGCGGCTGCGGACGAGGGCCAGCTCGGTGACCTGCCAGCGGCTGCCCTCGAAGCGGTCCAGCGCGGTGACGAAGGGGCGCAGGTCCGTGTCCGCCCGGGCCCGGGCGACGGTGAGGTGCGCCTGGTAGCGGCGGTGCTCGTCCATCGCCACTCCCGCCCGGCGGGCGGCGGCGTCGGCGCGCTCCGCGAGCAGCCGCAGCACGTCGAGGTCTCCGGCGGCCCCCACCCACAGCGTGCGCCGGCCGAAGTGCCCGCCGCCGTGGAGGCGGAGGGGGAAGGGGTCGGTGCGGTGGGCGGCTCGGCCGAGGCGCTCGTGGAGGTCGGGGAGCAGTTCCTCGTCGACCTCCCCCATGAAGGCGAGGGTGTAGTGCCGGCCGGGCCGTGAGGTCCAGCGCAAAAGCTCGGCGCCCGGCAGGTGGGACAGGCGGTCGACGGCGCGGGCGAGCTCGGTCTGCTGCTCCTCCGGCGGCAGTACGGCAGCGAAAAGCCTCATACGCAGAGTCTGACAGCGGCTAGCCTCGCCCGGATGGAGATCACGATCAGGAAGGGCGGGGCGGACGACGTCCCCGCGATACTGGCTCTGCTGGACAGCGCCGTCGTCTGGCTCAACGGGAGAGGGATCACCGCCCAGTGGGGCACCGAGCCGTGGTCCGCGCGGCCGAAGGCGGTGAGCCTGGTCGAGGAGATCGTGGCCGAGGGCAGCCCGTGGATCGCCGAGATCGACGGTGTCCCGGCCGGCACGCTCACGCTGACCCCGCGCCCGGGCGTGCATGTGCCGCCGGCCGACGAGCCGGAGCTGTACGTGCGCATCCTGGCGACCGACGGCCGCTTCCACGGCCGGGGGGTGGGGGCGGCGCTGCTCGCGCACGCGGTGGAGGAGACCCGCGGGCAGGGCGTGTCCCTGCTGCGGGTGGACTGCTTCGCGGGCAGCGAGGGCCGGCTCATCGCGTACTACGAACGCCAGGGCTTCACGAGAACGGAGACCTTCGCGGTGGGCGACTGGCCGGGCCAGGTCCTCGCCCAGCGCGTCTGACGGAGGCACGGCGGCGGGGCGGGGCGGGGCGGCCTGGCCTACGGGGCGAAGCCCCCGGCCCCCGTTCCCCCGGCCCTCGGGCGGAGGGTCCGCGAAGAGCGCCCAGGAAGGGCGCTGCGCTCCGGGGTGTGCCCACCCGCCCCGCCCGGCGGGACGACGGGCCCCACCCCGGAGGGCGCCTATGCCGCGGTCGCCAGGCGCTCGCGGGCCACGAAGCGGACCTGGGGGTGGCCGTGGTGCCAGCCGAAGGCCATCTTCAGGCCGCCGACCCGTGCCAGGACGAGGCCGACGACACCGGCCGCCGCGAGGGAGATCAGACCGCCGGTGGCGAAGCCGATCCGCGGTCCGTACGTGTCGGTGATCCAGCCGAGCAGCGGGGCCCCGATCGGGGTGCCGCCGGCGAAGACCATCATGTAGAGGCTCATGACACGGCCCCGCATCACGGGGTCCGTCGCCAGCTGGACGGCCGAGTTGGCGGTGATGTTGACCGTGAGGCCGAACATGCCGATCGGCACCAGCAGCAGCGCGAAGAGCCAGAACGACGGCGAGAGGGCGGCCGCGATCTCCAGCAGACCGAAGACCACCGCCGCGCCCACGAGCATCCGCAGCCGGGTGGTGCCCCGCCGGGCCGCGAGCAGTGCGCCCGCGAGCGAGCCGGCCGCCATCAGGGTGTTCAGGAAGCCGTAGGTGCCCGCGCCGACGTGGAAGATGTCATCCGCGAAGGCGGTGAGCCAGATCGGGAAGTTGAACCCGAAGGTGCCGACGAAGCCGACGAGGACGATCGGCCAGATCAGGTCCGGTCGCCCGGCCACGTACCGCAGTCCCTCCCGCAGCTGCCCCTTGCCCCGCGGCGCGCGCTCCACCTTGTGGAACTCGGCGGGGCGCATCAGCAGCAGGCCGGTGAGGGGAGCGAGGAAGAACAGTCCGTTGAGGAGGAAGGACCAGCCGCTGCCGACGGTGGCGATCAGCAGACCGGCGACCGCCGGGCCGACCAGCCGGGCCGACTGGAAGTTCGCGGAGTTCAGCGAGACGGCGTTGCGCAGCTGGTCCGGGCCGACCATCTCGGAGACGAAGGACTGCCGGGTCGGGTTGTCGACGACGGTGACCATGCCGAGCAGGAAGGCGACCAGGTAGACGTGCCAGACCTGGACGTGGCCGGAGAGGGTGAGGACGGCGAGCGCGAGTCCGCAGAGGCCGAGGGCGGCCTGGCTGATGAGGAGGATGCGCCGCTTCGGGTAGCGGTCGGCGAGGACTCCGCCGTAGAGGCCGAAGAGCAGCATCGGCAGGAACTGCAGCGCCGTGGTGATGCCGACCGCGGCGGCGGAGCCGGTGAGGCTGAGCACCAGCCAGTCCTGGGTGATGCGGGCCATCCAGGTGCCGGTGTTGGAGACGATGGCTCCGGTGAAGAAGAGCCGGTAGTTGCGTATGCGGAGTGAGGAGAAGGTTTCCCCCCGCCCGCGGATGTGGATCTCGGGTTTGTGGACGGGTGCGGAGTCTGCTCCGGGTCCCGTACTCAAAGTGCGTCGCCTCCTCGGCGTCGGGGGTCTGTGTCGCGGGTCTCTACCGCGGGTCTCTACAGGTGGGCGAGCTTCTCCAGGACGGGAGCGGCCGCGCGCAGCTTGGCCCACTCGTCCTCGTCCAGGCCCTCGGCGAGCGACGCCAGCCAGGCGTTCCGCTTGCGGCGGGACTCTTCCAGCATGGCCTCGGCCTGCTCGGTCTGGCTGACGACCTTCTGCCGGCGGTCGTCGGGGTGCGGCTCCAGCCGGACCAGCCCCTTGGCTTCGAGCAGCGCGACGATGCGGGTCATCGACGGCGGCTGGACGTGCTCCTTGCGGGCCAGCTCGCCGGGTGTGGCGGAGCCGCAGAGCGCCAGGGTGCCGAGGACCGACATCTCGGTCGGGCTCAGCGACTCGTCGACGCGCTGGTGCTTGAGGCGTCGGCTCAGTCGCATGACGGAGGAGCGGAGCGCGTTCACGGC
Organism: Streptomyces sp. ISL-36; assembly: GCF_018614205.1. GTDB lineage: Bacteria > Actinomycetota > Actinomycetes > Streptomycetales > Streptomycetaceae > Streptomyces. Next base: position 155,637 of record NZ_JAGGOS010000046.1, read on the forward strand.
CGCGGCGTCGCCGGCGGTGCCATGGGACAGGTCAGGCATGGTCCTTAGAATAACTCATTACCCTACCTAAAGACCAACCGAAAACACTCGGCCGATATCTGTCACCCGAACGAGTGAGTCGGATCCGGAAAGTGACGCACGGCGCCCCCTTCTGCCCCGACGCTGACTGGCATGGGATCGACAGTGCTCAGCCTGCGCATCGACGGTGAGCTGCTCGACCGGCTCCGGGGGCATGCCGCCAAACGCGGAATGAGCGTCCAGGACTATGTGGTCCGGACGCTCATTCGCGACGACTTCGACGAGCGGTTCAAGTCCGCCGTCGACGAGACGGAGAAGTTCTACGGGCTGTCGAAGCCCGACCAGGTCAGCCCGATCACGTGAGACCGAGGGCCGGCATCGCGTAGTAGAAGACGAACACCGCCGACACGACGTACATGGCCACCGGGACCTCACGGCCCCGGCCGGCCGCGAGCCGCAGCACGCTGAAGGCGATGAAGCCGATGCCGATGCCGTTGGTGATCGAGTACGTGAACGGCATCATCACCATCGCCAGGAACGCCGGCACCGCGATGGTGAAGTCGCTCCAGTCGATGTCCCTGACCGATCCGGCCAGGATCAGGAAGCCGACCGCGAGCAGCGCGGGCGTGGCCGCCTGGGACGGCACCATCGTCGCGAGCGGCGTGAGGAACAGCGCCACCGAGAACAGGCCGCCGGTGACCACCGACGCGAGGCCCGTGCGCGCGCCCTCGCCGACACCGGCCGTGGACTCCACGAAGCAGGTGGTGGCCGAGGAGGAGGTGGCACCGCCGGAGGCGACGGCCAGGCCGTCCACGAGCAGGACCTTGTTGATGCCGGGGAAGTTGCCGTCCTTGTCCATCAGCTTGGCCTCGTCGCCGACGCCGAGGATCGTGCCCATGGCGTCGAAGAAGCAGGACAGCAGGACGGTGAAGACGAAGAGGACGCCGGTCAGCAGGCCGACCTTGTCGAAGCCGCCGAACAGGCTCACCTCGCCGACCAGGCCGAAGTCGGGAGAGGCGACCGGGTTGCCGGGCCAGGTCGGGGTGGTCAGACCCCAGGACGGGACGGTGGCGACGGCGTTGATCACCATGGCCGCGATCGTCATCACGACGATCGAGATCAGGATCGCGCCCGGCACCTTGCGGATGATCAGCGCGAGGGTGAGCAGGGCGCCCAGGACGAAGACCAGGACCGGCCAGCCGGTGAGGTGACCGTCGCCGCCGAGCTGCAGCGGGACGGTGGTGTGGGCGGCGTCGGGGATCCGGGAGACGAAGCCCGAGTCGACCAGGCCGATGAGCATGATGAAGAGGCCGATACCGATGGCGATGCCCTTGCGCAGACCCACCGGGACGGCGTTCATCACCCGCTCGCGCAGACCGGTCGCGACCAGGAGCATCACCACGATGCCGGCGAGGACGACCATGCCCATCGCGTCCGGCCAGGACATCTTGGGCGCGAGCTGGAGGGCGACGACCGTGTTGACGCCGAGGCCGGCCGCCAGCGCGATCGGCACATTGCCGATGACACCCATGAGAAGGGTCGAGAAGGCCGCGGTGAGCACGGTCGCGGTGGCCAGCTGGCCGCCGTCGAGCTGGTGCCCGTACATGTCCTTGGCGCTGCCGAGGATGATCGGGTTCAGCACGATGATGTAGGCCATCGCGAAGAAGGTGGCGAAGCCGCCACGGACCTCACGGGCGATGGTGGAGCCGCGCTCGGAGATCTTGAAGTAGCGGTCGAGACCGGAGAGCGGGCCCTGGGGGCCCTGCGGCTCGGGGGCGGTGGCCTTGGCGGCGGCCGTGGTGCTCATGGGGGGTTCCTCTTCGGGTACGTTCATGACGCTCGTTGGCGGTTCGTACGAAAGAAACCCGCCAGAGGCAAACCGTTTCAGTATGAACACATGAACGGACGAGCGTCCATCTCCGCGCGTAGACCCGGCTCAGGACCGCTCGGACGTACGGCCGCCTAGACTGACGGGCATGGCGAAGTGGATCCCGAAGCACGAGGCACCCGAGCCCCTGGAGGGGCCCGTCGTCGCCACCATCACCGGCGGCACGATCCTCTGGTTCGTCCTGTTCCTGGTGCAGATCCCCTTCTACGGCTGGTTCGACGACCACGACCTGACCTGGTGGGTGTGGACCTGCCTGGCCGGCGCGGGGCTCGGCCTGATCGGCATCTGGTACGTCCGCAAGCGCGACGCGGCGATCAAGCGCGACGCGGCGATCAAGCACGCCGGCACCGAGACCGGCACCGGCACCGGCACCGAGGCGTCCGCCCCGTAGTACCGCGGGACCATTTCCGTCCTCCCCCGGTCCGATCTTCGGCCCTCTCGGCGGGTGAACGACCCATTCCGGTCGTACCGTCGAAAACATGACTCAGCGGTCGAAGATCGATACGGACGGCGGCGAGAGCGTGGCGACCGAACCCCCTGTCGTCGTCCACCGCGCCGCCGGACTGACCTCCGCCGAGGTCGCCGAACGCGTCGCCCGCGGCGAGGTCAACGACATACCCGTCCGCTCCAGCCGCTCCACCGCCGACATCGTCCGCGGCAACGTCCTCACCCGCTTCAACGCGATCATCGGCGTGCTCTGGGTGGTCATGTTCTTCGTCGCGCCGATCCAGGACAGCCTCTTCGGCTTCGTGATCGTCGCCAACACCGGTATCGGCATCATCCAGGAGCTGCGCGCCAAGAGGACCCTCGACTCGCTCGCCGTCATCGGCGAGGCCAGACCCACCGTGCGCCGCGACGGGACCTCCGGGTCGGTCTCCACCTCCGAGATCGTGCTCGGCGACCTGATCGAACTCGGCCCCGGCGACAAGGTGGTCGTCGACGGCGAGCTCGCGGAGGCCGACAACCTGGAGATCGACGAGTCGCTGCTCACCGGCGAGGCCGACCCGGTCGTGAAGAAACCCGGCGACCGGATGATGTCCGGCTCGTTCGTGGTCGCCGGCGGCGGCGCGTTCACCGCCACCAAGGTCGGGCGCGAGGCCTACGCCGCCCAGCTCGCCGAGGAGGCCTCCCGCTTCACCCTCGTCCACTCCGAGCTGCGCTCCGGCATCTCCACCATCCTCAAGTACGTGACGTGGATGATGGTCCCGACCGCGATCGGCCTGGTCATCAGCCAGCTGGTCGTCAAGGACAGCAACCTCAAGGACTCCCTCGCCCGGACCGTCGGCGGCATCGTCCCGATGATCCCCGAAGGCCTCGTCCTGCTCACCTCCGTCGCCTTCGCGATCGGGGTGATCCGGCTGGGCCGCAAACAGTGCCTCGTGCAGGAACTGCCCGCCATCGAGGGCCTGGCCCGGGTCGACGTCGTCTGCCTCGACAAGACGGGCACCCTCACCGAGGGCGGCATGGACGTCACCGAACTGCGCCCCCTGGGCGGCAGCGACGAGCCGTACGTACGGAAGGTCCTCGGCGCGCTCGGCGAATCCGACCCCCGCCCCAACGCCTCGCTCCAGGCCATCATCGACGCCTACCCGGACGCCGAGGAGTGGCGCTGCACCGAGGCCCTGCCCTTTTCCTCCGCCCGCAAGTACAGCGGCGCCGCCTTCAGCGAGGGCAACGGCGAGACCTCCGCATGGCTGCTCGGCGCCCCGGACGTGCTCCTGCCGGACGGCGACCCCGTCCTCGCCGAGATCGACCACCTCAACGAACAGGGCCTGCGCGTCCTGCTCCTCGCCCGCACCACCCGCGAGCTCGACTCCCCCGACGTGGCCCGCGACGCCCACGCCACCGCCCTCGTCGTCCTCGAACAGCGGCTGCGGCCCGACGCCGCCGACACGCTCGCCTACTTCGCGGACCAGAACGTCGCCGCCAAGGTCCTCTCCGGCGACAACGCGGTCTCGGTCGGCGCGGTGGCCGGCAAGCTCGGCCTCCCCGGGGCGCAGAACACCGTCGACGCCCGCCTGCTGCCCGCCGAACGGGAGGAGATGGCGAAGGCCCTCGACGACCACGCGGTCTTCGGCCGGGTCTCCCCGCAGCAGAAACGGGACATGGTCGGCGCGCTCCAAGCCCACGGGCACACGGTCGCCATGACCGGCGACGGCGTCAACGACGTGCTGGCGCTCAAGGACGCCGACATCGGCGTCTCCATGGGCTCGGGCTCCGAGGCGACCCGGGCCGTCGCCCAGATCGTCCTGCTGAACAACTCCTTCGCCACCCTCCCCTCGGTGGTGGCCGAGGGGCGCCGGGTCATCGGCAACATCACGCGCGTGGCGACCCTGTTCCTCACCAAGACGGTCTACTCCGTCCTGCTGGCGATCCTGGTCGTCTGCTCCCAGGTCGACTACCCCTTCCTGCCCCGGCACGTGACGCTGCTGTCCACCCTCACCATCGGCGTCCCGGCCTTCTTCCTCGCCCTCGCCCCCAACAAGGAGCGCGCGAAGCCGCACTTCGTCCGCAGGGTGATGCGGTACGCGATCCCCGGCGGCATCATCGCCGCGGCGGCCACCTTCACCACGTACCTGCTCGCCCGCTCCCACTACAGCGGCACGGCCGCCCTGGCGGCCGAGACGAGCGCGGCGACCCTGACGCTCTTCCTGGTCTCCATGTGGGTCCTGGCGATCGTCGCCCGCCCCTACACCTGGTGGCGCGTCGGCCTGGTCGCCGCGATGGCCTCCGGCTTCCTGGTGGTCCTCGTGGTGCCCTGGCTCCAGGACTTCTTCGCGCTGAAGCTGGTGGGCGTCACGATGCCGTGGACGGCGGTCGCGATCGCGGCGGTGGGGGCGGGGACGCTGGAGTTCGCCTGGCGCTGGGTGGACCGGCGATCTCCCGCCTGAGCACGGGGTTTACCCTGTGCCGACAGCGATCGCTGTGACATCTGAGGCGTGGGGGGATCCGCGTACACATGCACGTGACGAAGAACCGCAGAAACCTGCGGAGAACGGTCGTGGGCGCCCTCGCGGGCGTCCTGGCGGCCACCGGTATGACGCTCGTGCCGGGGCAGGTCTCGGCGACCGAGAACCCCGTCCCTGCCACGAAGGGCATGGACAAGGGCGCCGGCGTGAAGCTGGCCACCGGTGAGCGACTGGAGCGCATCCCCGGTACGAAGGGCTTCCGGGTGGCCGCCGCCGTCGGGCGACAGGCCTCCGGGAAGTACGCCTTCGAGCAGACCGACGGTGAGCTGACGGTCCAGCCGATCGGCGAGGAGAAGCCCCTTCCGGCCACGACCGTCCGGACGGACGAGGCCGCTTCGGGCCTCACGCCGTACGGCGAGTACGGGACGACCGCGAACCAGAGGGTGAACTTCTCCGTCGCCGGCGGCTATGCCGTCGGCACGTACATAAGCCTGTGGAACACCTCCACCTGGACGCGGTACGACGTCACGACCGAGCAGTACATGCCTCGGGGCACGGCGAACGTCCCCCCGGGCACCTACTTCGCCACCATCCAGTACGACTACTACGCCGAGACGCGACCCGGCTACCTCCTCACGAAGACCTTCACGGTCGGCGGCACGACGGCCAACGTGGTCTTCGACGAGAAGGCCGCCAAGCCGATGGGCATCGTCAGCGACGACACGAGCGCGCGCCGCGCCGGGGCCGCTGTGTGGCTGACGACGCCCAACGGCGACACGGTCGGCCAGATCGGCGGCGGCGCGGACAGGATCTTCGTCTCCCCGTTCACGATGAGCGGCGTCACGGTCCATCTCCACGACGTGCTCACGAAGTACGGATCGAGCCGACTCAGGCCCAGCCCGTACCGCTACGACCTGGTTCACCAGTTCAGGAACACGGTTCCGGCGAACCCGGTCGTCACCGTGAAGACCGCCGGCCTGGCGAAGACCGTCACGACGTTCCACTCGCTCGCCGGGCGCCAGACCGCCTCGCTGGACACGTACCGCAAGCCGGCCGACACCGAGCCGTTCGTCGCGGCGCAGGCCGCCTCCCCGGTGACCACGCCCGGCACCCTCACCGAGTACGTGACTCCGAACGTGACGTTCGGCCGCTCCCTGCTGGACGGCGGCAACCATGTGCAGCTCGGCGACCGTACGCTGCCGACCGGTACCTCCGCGGGCGAGACGATCGGCCGAGGACCGCTCCAGCCCGGCGCCGGCGGCCACTCCGGCCGGAGTGCGACGCACATCGGCCTGTACGAGCCCTACTCCTTCACCGACGCGCGCGGCAACCAGGGCGCCGACCACGAGGCGCTCCAGCAGTACCGGCTGACTTCCCGGGGCGTGACCCTCGTCGACAGCGCGTACGAAGGAGGCTTCAAGACCTACAGCGCCACGGTGTCGTCCTCCTCCGCCCCCTACGAGTTCACGCACACCACCATCCGGCGCGGCCCGCACGCGCGGCTGTCGACCCGGCTGGTGCGGGAGTGGACGTTCACCTCGTCCGGCTACTCCTCCGTGCCGCGCCAGGACAACTTCCTGCCGCTGCTCGACGTGACGTTCGACGTTCCGTCGCTGGACATCCGCAACACGGCCGCGGCCGGTCCGGTCCGGGTCGCCGCCACGGTCACCTCCCGCTCGACGGCCGCGACGGCGTCCCTGACCGGCCTGGAGTACTCGACCGACGACGGCGCGACCTGGCAGCCCGCCTCCGCCGAGGGGGACATCACCGTCGGCGCCGGCGACCGCTTCGTGTCGCTGCGCGCCACCGGCAGGGACGACTCCGGTGCCACGGTCCGCACGACCCTGATCCGCGCCTTCGGCGGGCCCGGATCCGTCAGCCTGCCCGACGAGTCGGCCGGCGGGGTCAAGATCAGCGGCGTGACGGTCAACGGCGGCAGGCCTGTCGTCATCGACGGGGCGACCGGCCAGTACCCGACCGATGTCGAGGCCGCGTTCACGGTCACCTCGCCCGCCGGGATCGCGCGCGGCGGCATGGCCCTCTACAAGGGCTCGTACGAACGCCCCGACGCCGTCTTCCCGTTCCAGTGGACCCAGTGCACTCCGGCGAACGCCACGACCTCCTCGTGCGAGGGGTGGCTGAACCTCGCCCCCCGCCACCTCGTGGACAACGCGCTCGCCGGCGAGTGGAAGGTCGCCGCCTGGGCCGAGTCGCAGGACGGCACGAGCTACGCGGACGTGCACGCGGCCCTGACGGTACGGATCGTGCGGCCGACCCGGCTGACCACCGACGCCACGCCGGAACCGGTCGCCAAGGGCGCGACGCTCACCGTCACCGGCCGGTTCACCGTCTCCGACTGGCTGGCCGGCGGGTATCTCGGGCATCCGAGGCAGCGGGTGAACCTGGAGTTCCGCAAGGCGGGCACCTCCGCCTACACGCTGGTCGGGGTCGCCACCACGGACTCCACCGGCAAGGCGGTGGTCGCCCTCAAGGCGGCCTACGACGGCGAGTACCGCTGGAGCGCCGGCCCCAGCTGGAACCCGACCACCGCCCCGCCCGTCCTGGCCGCGGACGCCGTCGACGTGCGCTGACCCGTCCTCACCTGCGTGAAGGGGCCCCGGTCGCCGTCGGCGACCGGGGCCCCTTCACGCCTGACGCCGGTTCAGTCGAACCACCTGTCGCGCGCCAGTTCCGCCGTTCTCGACGGGTCCTCCAGGAGCGCCGCGACCTCGAAGCGGCGGGGCCATTGGCCGGCCGCCCAGGCGAGGCCCGCCGCGACACCCTCCAGGGTCGCGGCGTGGAGGGTGCCGTCGGGGGTACGGCGCCAGTCCAGCTCGACGCCCGCGGCGCGGAGCTCCTCGTGCTCGACGTACGTGGACGGGGTCGCCGGGCCGAGGAGGGCGTGGACCGAGGAGGGCACCTCGTGCTCCTCGCCGACCGTGGTGACCTCCGCCTCGACGGTCTCGCTCAGACGGCGGACCTGGAACAGCTCCGCCAGGTCGGCCGCGCGGGACGGGGCCACCGGCAGCAGCGGCAGCCCGGCGGCGAGCGGGAGGAGGTCGGGGGCATCGGCGACCAGGGCCTCCGAGGCGTCGACCACCAGGAGGGAGCCGTCCACGACCGCGCGCAGCTCGTCCGGGAGGGTCACCTGCTCCGGGTCCAGGTCGGCGAGCGCCGTGTAGAGGGCGTGCAGCTGGGCGCCGCTCACCTCCCGCTCCGGCGACGCGAGGCGGGTCAGGAGCTCGGCGGCGCCGCCCGGCTCGTCCAGGAGCGCGGCGACGGAGGTCCGCACGCCCAGCGCCCGCAGGACCTGCTCGTCCTCGAACCCGGTCGCGTCGGCGGAGTCGTACAGGCCGATCAGCAGCGGGTCCGTGCCCGCCGCCCGCAGGCCCGCCGGGCGGCGGCCGTCGAGGACGGGGTGGTCGCGCAGCCACCAGGCGGTGTACGACCGTACGGTCTCGGTCGTGCCGTCCGGCATCAGCACCCGGACCGGCTGGATCAGCGCGTCCCGCAGCGGCGGCTTCGCCAGCAGCGAGAGCGCCTGCGGCCAGGCGTCGTCGTCGACCAGGTCCAGGTCCCGTACGGCGACGATCTCGGTCGCCACCGGCGGCACCGGGGACTCCGGCAGCCGGTCCAGGACGTCCTCGCACCACACGTCGACCGCGTCGAGGAGACCGGCGTCGTCCGGCTCGGCGTAGTCCCCCTCGCGGGGCTCCAGCTCGTCCGGGTCGAGGACCAGGTCGGTGGCCCGGACCAGGGCGAAGTCGGCGAGCACCCCGCAGGCGGCGAGGGGCTGTTCGCCCCACCGCTCGGCCAGCTCTGCGTCGCAGAGGGCGAGTTCACCCTCGCGCATCACGGCGGCGAAAGCGCCGCCGGGCAGCACCAGTTCACCGGCGGGCGCGAGCTCCCCGTCCTCGTCGGGCAGGGCCAGCGCCCCGAGCCACGGCTCGTCGCCGGGTTCCAGCTCCGCGTCCCGTACGAGAGCGAGCACCGCCTCGGCGAGCTCGTCCGCGTCCAGGGTGTCCGCGTCCTCGTCCCAGATCTCCCCCGCCTCCATGGAGCCGGCGACCGCCATCCTCACCTGGGGCGTCGTCAGCACGGCGCGGGGCGTGGCGGGCAGCGCGCCGAGCTTCTCCAGGAGCGGGTGGGCCGCCTCCGGGTGGGCGACCTTCAGGCCGAGGCGGGCGAGATCGACCGGAGTGTGCTCCTGCGGCAGCAGGACCTGGCGGGGGCCGATGGTGGTACGGCCGGAGGCCAGGGGCACCGGAAGGCCGGTGAGGCGGTCGGGGTCGACGCCGGCGAGGGAGTCGTACAGCCGCCACCACCACGACGGTTCGCGCTCCAGGCCGGCGAGCCGGTCGATGACGTCGGTCAGCGGCAGCCGGCCCACGCCGAGCGTGCGCAGTTCGGGGCGGCGCTCCAGACCGGCCGGCAGGAGCGTCGGCAGGACCTCGGCGAGCACGGACACCGTCTCGGCGCCCGCGCCCTCCACCACCTCGGCCTCCACGGGCCGCAGCGCCGGCACCTCCTCCGACGGCGCCTCGGGGGCCAGGAAGGCCACCCGCGGCAGCCGCTGGAGGATCGCCGCGCGCAGCGCCCCGTCCAAGGGCCCCTTGCCGAGCGGCCCGGGCACCAGGTCGATCGTGGCGACGGTCACCGGCTGCCAGTCGGCGAGGAGTTCGGCGTAGGCGTCGGCCGCGCGCTCGACGAGGAAGTCGGTGAGCGGCCCGGGCGCGGGGTGGCGCCGGGCGGTGTCCAGCGGCAGCGAGGCGATCAGCAGCGCGGGCAGGCCGAGCGGTTCGTCGGTGGGGGTCGGGGCGTGGACGACCGGCGCGGTACGGGGGTACAGCGGGGCGCCCTCGCCGTCGACGGGGACGGCCCAGGTCACCGACCAGTGCGGGCGCAGCCGTTCCTCGACGGGACGGCCCTTCAGGAGGGCCGCGTCGAGGGGGCCGCCGTGGCTGACGGTCCGCCAGCGGCGGGTCTCCCGGGTCGCGGTGTCGTCGATGAGGACGTACGCCTCGTCCGCCTCGTCCTGGGCGCGCTGGAGGACCCGTACGCCCTCCGCCGTCTCGACCACGACCTCGGCGAGCCCCGGAAGGGTGAGGAGCAGGGCGTCGTCGATGGCGCCGAGGAGCCGCTCGGCGAGGTCGACGGCCGCGGAGTCCCGCAGCGGCAGCACGACGACGGTGTCGTAGCCCTCGGGGGCGGTGCCCTCGGCGGGCAGCGGAAGCCGCAGCAGCGGGACGTGGCCGTCGCGGCGGCGCAGCTCGTCACCGAGGCCGGGGCTGTGCCGGGCGGCCTCGGCGGCCAGCTCGCGGGCCTCGGCGAGGGACCAGCGGACACCGCCGTGGCGGCCCAGGACGGCGGGCTCGTCGCTGACGGCGAGGACGGCGGCGAAGCCGACGCCGAAACGGCCGACGGCGGTGGTGTCGTGCTCGCGCTTGGCGGAGGCGCGCAGGGTGGACAGCGACTCGACGCCGGTCGCGTCCAGCGGGGCACCGGTGTTGGCGGCGGCCAGGACGGCGGGGGCGTCGGGCCCGGCGGGGTGGAGGGTCAGCCGCAGCCGCCCGGTGACGCCTGCCCTGCGGGCGGCGTCGGCGGCGTTCTGGGCGAGCTCGACGACGAGGCGGTCTCGGTAGCCGCCGAGCGCGAGGTCCTCCTCGGCGTTGGCGTCCTCCCGGAAGCGGGCGGGCCCGGCCCCCCAGGAATCGAGCACGCCCCGCCGCAGCCGGGCGGTGCCGAAGGGGTCGGCTCCGTCGGTCGTCGTCCTGACGCTGACGCTCACGTCTGACTCCACTCTGCGGAACGGGATGGGGCAGGGGCCCGAAGGTACCGCGACCAGCGCCGCTCCGTGTCGGAGGGCCGACTCCGTGGGGCGGGGGAGTGTCCGCAGAGTATCGCCGTCCGCCCGAAGGGCGGGGCCCGCGGCGCTCGGTGCACGGGATCTCCCCAGGCCCGCAGGGCCTGGTGGACGCGCTCGCGAGGCGCCGGGATGCCCTCGTGGCGGAGCTACTTGGGCACTTCGGCAACGCAGCGCGGGGGCACCTCCCGCGCCCGAAGGGCTACGGGGGAGTGCGTGCAGGGCCTCGCGGGCCGGGCGAGACTTTACGGACACGGCCTGGGAGCGGCCGAGATCCTGGGCCGGCCCGGAGGCCGGCGTGCGAGATTCCAGGCCGACCCCGGGAGACCGGCGTGCGAGATCGAGGGCCGGCCCCGGCGGGCCGGGAATGCCCGGGATCAGGGCCGGCCCCCGGTGGATCAGGAGTGGCCGAGATCCTCGAAGACCTCGTCCGGTTCCGTCGTGGAGCCCGAGTCCTTCGCCGGGCGGAGCGGGAACTCGTCCGCCGCCATCGAGTCGAGGACCGGCGGCGCCGGGCGCGGAGGCTTCGGCATGACCGCCGCCTCGGAGTGCCCGCCGCAGCCGTACGCGAGCGAGACGACCCGCCCGTCCGCCGGGGAGAACTCGTTCGCGCAGACGCCGAAGGCCTGCTTCAGGGAGCCGGCCAGCGGCACCAGGAACGCGCAGGACTCGCAGGACGCCGGGGCGGCCTGTGCCATCGGGGTCTTCGCGCCGAACGCCTCGTCCCAGCGGTCCGCCGCCACATGCAGCCCGTATCGGGAGAGCACCCGCGCCCGTCGCATGCCGAGCTCCTCGGCGACCGAGGCGATGGCGCCCCGGGACGGCGTACGGGAGACGATCTCCGCGTCCTCGGCGTCGAGATGGTCCGCCATCTCCTCCGAGACCACGGAGTTCGGCGGCGGGGCGTCCTCGCCGGTGTAGCCGGGTTCGAGCCGCAGGTCGTCCTGCTCCGTCGGCAGCAGATCCCCCGGCCCCATGTCGCCCGGACGCAGCCGCTCGCTCCACGGCACCCACTCGGGGGCGAGGAGGGCGTCGGAGCCGGGCAGCAGGACGGTCTCGTCCAGCGTGACGTTCTTCGCCCGGGAGGCCCGGGTGACCGTCACCGCCCAACGCCAGCCCCGGTAGCCGGGCTCCTCGGCCTCGAAGAAATGGGTGACGACCCGGTCACCTTCGGCGACGGCCTCCACATACGCCCCGACGGTGCCGGGTGCGGCGGCCTCCTCGGCGGCCGCCCGCGCAAGGTCTACCGCCTCGGCGCACAGGCGGTCGGGGGTACGCGGGGTACGCGCAGTACGGCTTCGCGTCGTCGCAGCACTCACAGGTCTCGCTTCTCTCCTACGCCGTCTCACGGGTGCGCCGGCCGAGGAGCGGGAGCGATATCACCGGGCGGCGGGCGGAGCGGACCGGGGGGCCGCATCGACGTCCGCACCCGACATGTCTCGCGTGTCTCGGGCACACCTATCGTCATCCATTCTGCGGGATGCCGAAGAGGCGCGCGGCCGAGAACTTCCGCCGGTGGCGCGCTACGCACGCTACCCCCTCTGCCGCCCGCCGCCCACCTGCCCGCCCCAAGTGGCCCGGATCGCGGACGTCCGATGACGGCTCGCGGGGCCGCGCCACGGTTCGCAAACGAAGGGTGTGGGGCACTATGACGGAGTGGCAGCCGCACGGTCGTCCGCACGATCCCCCGATCATGCCGGGCCGCTCAGCCGAGCGGGCCGGGCGGTCGGGCGCGCCCTCCACCGGCCCTTCACCGGCACCGCGAGGGGCATCAGGAAGGCGACGCACGCCCACGGGGCGGGCGAATCGGGCCTGGGCAAACTGATCGAGCTGCACGCGGTGAACGGCGCCGGTGACGTCATGATCACCGTCGCGCTCGCGTCCACGGTCTTCTTCTCGGTGCCGACGGACGAGGCACGCGGCCGGGTCGCGCTCTACCTGGCGATCACCATGGCCCCGTTCACCCTGCTGGCTCCCGTGATCGGCCCGCTCCTGGACCGCATCCCGCACGGCCGCCGCGCGGCGATGGCCGGGGCGATGCTGACCCGCGCCGTCCTGGCGATCACCATGTCCGGTGCGGTGGCCACCGGCGGCCTGGAGCTGTATCCGGCGGCGCTGGGCGTGCTCGTGGCGTCGAAGGCGTACGGAGTGGTCCGCAGCGCGGTCGTGCCGCGCCTGCTCCCACCGGGCTTCTCCCTGGTCAAGGCGAACTCCCGGGTCACCCTGGCGGGCCTGCTGGCCACCGGCATCGCCGCACCCATCGGCGCGGGGCTGCAGCAGGTCGGACCGGGCTACCCGCTGTACGGGGCGTGCGCGCTGTTCCTGCTGGGCGCGTTCTGGGCGTTCCGGATGCCGCACAAGGTCGACTCGGCGAAGGGCGAACGCCGGGCGCACCTGCTCACCCACGGCGAGAAGAAGCCGAGCCTGCGGACGGTCGGTCCGGCCGTGCTGCACGGCCTGCAGGCGAACACGGCGCAGCGGGTGCTCTCCGGATTCCTGATCTTCTTCCTGGCGTTCCTGCTGCGCGAGCATCCGCTGTCGGGCCAGAGCGCGGCGCTGTCCCTGGCGATCGTGGGGATCTGCGCCGGGGTGGGGAACGCGTGCGGGACGGCGGTCGGCTCGCTGCTGCGGGAGCGGGGCCACGGTCCCGAAGTGATCATCGCCACGATGATCACGATCGTGCTCGTGGCGGCGGCCTGTACGGCGGTCTTCTTCGGCGGGCTGATGGTGGCGGTGCTGGGGGCGACGGCGGGTCTGACGCAGGCGCTGTCGAAACTCTCCCTGGACGCGCTGATCCAGCGGGACGTGCCGGAGGTGGTCCGTACGTCGGCGTTCGCCCGCTCGGAGACGCTGCTGCAGATGGCGTGGGTGGTGGGCGGCGCGATCGGCATCGCGCTGCCGCTGAACGGCACCCTGGGCATGTCGGTGGCGGCGGCCATCCTGGGCCTGGGCGTGCTCCTCGCGGTCCGCGGCCTGCTCACGGCGGCCCGGAAGGGCAGCCACGCGAGACCCGAGGTGGTGTGAGGACCCGGACGGGGAGGGCGGCCACACAGGGCGGAAAACGCGGCGCGCCGCACCCCCGCGTGGCGCAGCTCGACACGCCCGATAGCCTCGGGCCATGACCGTTGCGTTCTTCACCGGCTCGCGCCGCCGGGCCGCCGTCGCCCTCGGGGCCGTCGCCGCCGGGCTCCTGACCCTCTCCGCCTGCGGCGACAAGCCGACCCCGCTCGCGACCCTGACGGTCGGAACGGAGTCGGTGCACTCCGAGGCTGCCTGCTACAACGACGGCGACGCCATCAAGGAGTCGCAGATCCAGCAGTGCCTCAACAAGAAGGCCGAGACGACCCTCACGGTCTCCGCCGACGACAAGATCCGCTTCGGCGTCGACCCCGAGATCGCCGAGAAGGGCTGGACCATCTTCCTCGGCGGCCAGGCGGCCGAGCCGGAGCCGTACACGAAGACGTACCGGACCATCCCGGCCAGCGCCTTCTTCTCCAGCCAGACCGGCGAGGCCACCAACGAGACCCAGGTGACCATCGTCGAGACCGACGGCAAGAAGCTCACCGGCATCTGGAGCTTCCAGCTGAAGAAGGACGCCTGATCCTCCGGTGGTCCTCCGGATCCTGATCGTGACGGCCGTGGCGGCGGAGGCCGACTCCGTCGCCCGCGGCCTCCCCTTCGGGGGCCCTGGATCGGGCGAGATCCCCCTGCCGGGCGGCTTCAGGCTGCGCCGCCACGCGGGCACGATCCCGGCGCCGGGCGCCGGGGCCGTACCCGGCGATCCCACGGCCCCCGGTCCGGACACCACATCCGCCCACCACCCCGTCTCCCGGCCCGCGCCCGCGCAGGGCGCCGGTCGGGTCTCCGGCACCGAGCACCGGCTCGGCGGGTCCCGGTCGGGGATGCCGACCGGCGCCCCGGTCCTTCCCGTCGTCGACGTCCTCGTCGGGGGCGTCGGACCGGCGGCGGTCGCCGTCGCGACCGCGACCGCCCTCGCCGCGGCGTCCCTGCCGGACGCCTGGACCGGCTACGCGCCGCACGACGCCCCCACCCCGGCTCCCCACACGGTTGCCGCACCGGCTTCCCACCCGGCTGCCGCACCGGCTCTCGACCCGGCTGCCGCACCGACTCTCGACCCGGCTTCCCCTCCGGCTGCCGCACCGGCTCCCGACCCGGCTGCCGCACCGACTCTCACCCCGGCTCCCACCCAGGCTTCCCACCCGGCTGCCGCACCGGC
>NZ_JAGGOS010000046.1:170611-179224 GCF_018614205.1 Streptomyces sp. ISL-36
GCACCGGCTCCCACCCCGGCTCCCCACCCGGCTCCCACCCCGGCTCCCACCCCTGCTGCCCACCCCGTCGAGATCCCCGACCCCGCCCCCTACGACCTCGTCGTCTCCGCCGGGATCGCAGGCGGGTTCCAGCCCCTCGCGCCGATCGGCTCCGTCGTCGTCTCCGACACGATCGTCGCCGCCGACCTCGGGGCGCAGACGCCCGGCGGCTATCTGACCGTCGAGGAGCTCGGCTTCGGGCGGTCCGTGCACCCGGTGCCGGCGCAGCTGACGGAGCGGATCTCCCGGGCCCTCACCGAGGGCGCGCAGCGCCACACCGTCGCGCCCGTCCTGACCGTCTCCACCGTGACCGGCACCGCCGAGCGCGCCACCGAGCTGGCGAAGCGTCACCCGGGGGCTGCCGCCGAGGCGATGGAGGGCTTCGGAGTGGCCGAGGCCGCCGCCGCGCACGGCGTGCCCGTGGTCGAGATCCGCGCCGTCTCCAACGCCGTCGGGCCGCGCGACCGCGGCGCCTGGCGGATCGGCCAGGCCATGGACTCCCTGCGGTACACGTTCCAGCTGCTCAGCAACACCGTCTTCGTGGAGCCCGCCCCATGACGTCACCGTCCACGCTCAAGATCGCCTACTCGCCCTGCCCGAACGACACCTTCGTCTTCGACGCCTGGGCCCACGGCCGGGTGCCCGGCGCACCGCGCCTCGACGTGACCTTCGCCGACATCGACCTCACCAACGGCTGGGCGGAGAGCGGCACGTCCCCGTACGACGTGCTGAAGGTCTCGTACGCCGTGCTGCCCTGGGTCCTCGACGAGTACGCGCTGCTGCCCTGCGGCGGCGCCCTGGGCCGTGGCTGCGGCCCGCTGGTCCTCACCCGGGAGCCGGGGGTCGACCTGACCGGCAAGACGGTCGCGGTGCCGAGCGAGCGCTCGACCGCGTACCTGCTCTTCCGGCTGTGGGCGGCGGACGTCGTCCCCGGCGGGGTCGGGAACGTCGTCGTGATGCCCTTCCACGAGATCATGCCCGCCGTACGGGACGGCAAGGTCGACGCGGGGCTCGTCATCCACGAGGCCCGTTTCACCTATCAGGACTACGACCTGCACGCCCTCGCCGACATGGGTGCCCACTGGGAGGACACCACGGGCCTGCCGATCCCGCTGGGCGCGATCATCGCCAGGCGCTCTCTGGGTGCGGCCACGCTGCGGCGGCTCGCGGACGCGGCCCGCACCTCCGTACGGATGGCGTGGGACGACCCGGTCGCCTCGCGTCCGTACGTCATGGAGCACGCGCAGGAGATGGACCCGAAGGTGGCCGACCAGCACATCGGGCTGTACGTCAACGAGTTCACCGCCGATCTCGGCGAGGCCGGCTATGCGGCGGTCCGCGGGCTGCTCACGCGCGCCGCGGCCGAGGGGCTGGTGCCGCCCCTCGGCCCGGACGCGCTCGCGTTCCCCTAGGAACGCTCAGGAACGCTCAGCAGGAACGCTCAGCCACGAACGCTCGGCGAACAGGCGCGCTCACACGTCGAGCTGGTCCGCGACCGCCCGCAGCAGGCCGGCGATCTTCGCGCCGTGCACCTTGTCGGGGTAACGGCCCCGCTCCAGCATCGGCGTGATGTTCTCCAGGAGCGTCGTCAGGTCCTGCACGATGGACGCCAGTTCGTCGGGCTTACGGCGCTGCGCCGCGGCGACGGACGGGGTCGGGTCGAGAACCGTCACCGAGAGCGCCTGGTCGCCGCGCTGACCCGCGACCACCCCGAACTCCACGCGCTGTCCCGGCTTGAGGGCGTCGACTCCGGCAGGGAGCACCGACGAGTGCACGAAGACGTCGCCGCCGTCGTCGCGGGAGAGAAAGCCGAAGCCCTTCTCGCTGTTGAACCATTTGACCTTGCCGGTAGGCACGTCTGTCCTCGTCCTCGTACTCGATGGGTGCGCCGGGATTCCGGCTCCGGATAGCTGCTGGAATGCAATACAGCGGGTCACCCGACCCGCCGGCACCAAGGCTAATGGCCTTCGGGCTGGTGACAAGACGTCGCCGGTTTGTTCCTTCGGCCTGGGAACTACCCTGGCTGAATGCGCAATGAAACCCCCTCGGCCCCGTCGGACGACACCGCTCCGGGTGACGGTCTCGTCCGCGCCGGTGCGATTGTCTTCATCATCGGCGCGGTGGCCACGCTGGTCACGGTCGCCCCGCTGTTCCTGGGGACCGATCCGTTCCCGCCGGTCGCGTACGCGGTGTGCATGCTGATGGGGGTCGGGTTCCTGGTCGCGGGCGCCGGTGTGCTGCGCTCGATCGGCGCGCAGCGCCGCCAGGCCCGGGCGGCCGCGGCTCAGCCCCGGTAACCGTCCCACCAGGCACGGAAGTCCGTCAGGTCGGGCAGAACGACGTCCGCGCCGGCCGCGCGCAGCTCCTCGGCGTCGCACGGTCCGGTGGTCACGGCCACCGAGAGCGCGCCCGCCGTCGCGGCGCCCCGCACGTCCCCGGTGTGGTCGCCGACGTACACGCCGGCGCCGTACTCGCGCAGCGCCTCCGCCTTGCCCTCGGCCCACAGGCCGCCGATGACGGCGTCCGGGTCGATGCCCAGGTGGGAGAGGTGCAGCTTCGCGTGCGGCTCGTTCTTGGCGGTGACGACGATCGCCCGGCCGCCCGCCTCGCGAACGGCTTGAATCGCATCCCTGGCGCCGGGCAGCGCGAGCGACGGCGTGATCGCGTACGTGGGGTAGAGCGCGCGGTACTGGACGACCCGCTCCGCGATCTCCTCCTCGGGGAACCAGTGCGCCAGCTCGTGCTGGAGCGGCGGGCCGAGCCGGGAGACCGCCAGATCGGCGTCGATCTCGACCCCGGTCTCGGCGGAGAAGGCCTGGTAGGCGGCCTTGATGCCGGGGCGGGAGTCGATGAGCGTCATGTCGAGGTCGAAGCCGACGGTGTAGGTAGCCATGGGGGACATTGTGCCCGGGTGTTCGAATCCGGCCGCTGCTTAGACTGAGCCAAGCCTTACCTGTTCCGCACCCCTGTTCCGCACCTGTTCCGCACCTGCTCCGTACTGCAGTTCGCACCTCCCGATGGGTCTCGATGACAGCCGCTTTCCGTTCCCGACGCGTCCTCGCGACCGTCGCCGCCGTCGTCGCCCTCCTCCTCGCGATCCTGCTGAGCCTGGCGGTGGGTGCCCGCGCCGTCGCCCCGTCCACCGTCCTCGACGCGCTGCTGCACGGCGCCACGAGCGACGACGCCCAGGTCGTACGGCAGCTGCGGGTGCCCCGGACCCTGATCGGGCTGATGGTCGGCGCGGCGCTGGCCCTGGCCGGCACGGCCCTGCAGGGCATCACCCGCAATCCGATCGCCGACCCCGGGATCCTCGGCATCAGCCAGGGCGCCTCGGTCGGCGTGGTCGTCGCCCTCGCCTTCGCCGGGGTTCACACCCTCGCGGGGTACGTGTGGTTCGCCTTCGTGGGAGCCGCCGCCGCGTCGGTCGCCGTGTACGCGGTCGCCTCCAGCGGACGCGGCGGTGCGACGCCCGTGAAACTGGCGCTCGGCGGCGCCGCGATCAACGCACTGCTGCTGTCGGTGACGACCGGGATCCTCACGACGAAGGCCTCGGCCCTCGACGAGTTCCGGTTCTGGCAGATCGGCTCTCTCGACGGGCGGGACACCGAGGTCGTCCAGCAGATCTGGCCCTTCCTGCTGATCGGCGCCGTCCTGGTGGTCTCGGTCGCCCGCGGCCTGGACGCGCTGGCCCTCGGCGAGGACGTGGCGAAGGGGCTCGGCCAGCGGGTGGCGACGGTCCGCATCGTGGGGGGCGTGGGCGCGACCGTGCTGACCGGCGCGGGCGTGGCCGCGGCCGGCCCGATCGCCTTCGTCGGCCTCGCGGTCCCGCACATCGCCCGGGCGATCGTCGGCAGCGACCACCGCTGGGTGCTGCCGATGGCCGCGCTCGTCGGCCCGGTGATGCTCCTGGTCTCGGACGTGATCGGCCGGGTCCTCTTCCCGCCGGGCGAGGTCCCGGCGGGCGTGATGACGGCGCTCATCGGGGTTCCGTTCCTGGTGACCCTGGTCCGCAGGAAGGCGGTGCCGGCATGACGACGATGTCCATACGCCCTTCCGGCTCCGCACGCCCTTCCGGTTCCGCACGTCCTGCCGGATACGGCGTCGTCCGCGCCGGACGCGGCTCCCTCCTGCTCCACCGGCGCTCCGCCCTCGTCGCCCTGGGCCTCCTGCTGGCCCTGGCCGCGGTCGGCGTCGCGTACCTCTGTGTCGGCGAGCGGTTCGTCGCCCCCGCCGAGGTGCTGAAGGTGATCTTCGGGCAGGACGCGCGGGCCGCGTTCGTCGTCGAGGAGCTGCGGATGCCCCGGCTCGCGGTCGGGCTGATGGTCGGCGCCGCGTTCGGCGTGGCCGGCGCGCTCATCCAGACCGTGGCCCGCAACCCGCTCGCCAGCCCCGACATCATCGGCATCAGCCAGGGCGCGGGGGCGCTGACGGTCGGCGCGATGACCTTCGGCCTCACCTCGTACACCGTCCTGCCGTACCTCTCGATCGTCGGAGGCATCGCCGCCGCCGCGCTCGTGTACGTCTTCGCCTGGCGCGGCGGGCTGCACGCGACGCGGTTCGTGCTCATCGGCATCGGGTTCGCGATCGCCCTGCGGTCGCTGACCACCCTCTTCATGACCAAGGGCGACTACCTGGTCGCCCAGCAGGCCCAGATCTGGATGACGGGCTCGCTCAACGGGCGCGGCTGGGACGAGGCGGCGCCCATCCGCTGGACGCTGCTCGTCATGCTGCCGGCCATCCTGTGGGCGGCCCGCGCGCAGCGGACCGTGTCCCTGGACGACGACACGGCGACGGCGCTCGGCGTCCGGCTCGGCCGGGTCCGGCTGGGGCTCGTGTTCGTCGGCGTCGTCCTGGCGTCCGTGGCCACGGGGGTGGCCGGACCGGTCGACTTCGTGGCGCTGCTCGCCCCGCAGATCGCCCGCCGGATGACGCGTACCGCGCAGATCCCGCTGCTCTGCTCGGCCCTGATGGGCGCGTTCGTCGTGGTCGCCGCGGACCTGCTGGGGCGGCGCCTGTTCTCGCCGGCCGAGCTGCCGGTGGGTGTCCTGACGGCGGCGGTCGGAGCCCCGTATCTGATCTGGCTGATTGTGCGCAGCCGCACAGGAGGAAAAGCATGAGCAGGCTGACCGCGCGCGAGCTGACCCTTGCCTACGAGGACCGCACGGTCGTGCACGAACTGGACCTCGCCGTCCCGGACGGCAAGGTCACGGTCATCGTCGGCCCGAACGCGTGCGGGAAGTCCACGACGCTGCGGGCGCTCGGACGGCTGCTGAAGCCGAAGGGTGGGGCGGTGCTGCTCGACGGCGAGGAGCTCGCGAAGATCCCGACGAAGCGGATCGCGCAGTCGATCGGCCTGCTGCCGCAGACCCCGGTCGCCCCGGAGGCGATCACGGTCGCGGACCTGGTGTCCCGGGGGCGGCAGCCGCACCAGGCGTGGTGGAAGCAGTGGTCGCGGGAGGACGAGCGGGCGGTCGTCGACGCGATGGAGCGCACGGACGTGGCCGCGCTCGCGGAGCGCCCGGTGGACGAGCTGTCGGGCGGGCAGCGCCAGCGGGTCTGGATCGCGATGGCGCTCGCCCAGGAGACGGATCTGCTGCTCCTGGACGAGCCGACGACGTATCTGGACATCTCGCACCAGGTGGAGGTCCTCGACCTGGTGCGCCAGCTCAACCACGAACGCGGGCGTACGGTCGCCGTCGTCCTGCACGACCTGAACCAGGCGGCGCGGTACGCCGACCACCTGGTCGCCATGAAGTCGGGCCGTGTGGTGGCGGAGGGCCACCCGGGCGAGGTGGTGACGGCGGACCTGGTGCGCGAGGTGTTCGGCCTGGAGTCGGTGGTGATCCCCGACCCGGTGACGGGGTCCCCGCTGGTGGTGCCGTCGGCTCCGTGGCACGCGGGAGCCCCCGCCACCGCCCGCGCGGGCCTGACCACGGGCCCCTGAGCACGGCGCCTGGACGCATGGGCGCCTGAGCACGGGGCCCGAGCAGGGGGCCCGAGGGGGCCTGAACACGGGCGCCTGAGCACGGGGCCCGAGCACGGGGCCCGAGGGGGCCTGAACACGGGCGCCTGAGCACGGGGCCCGAGCAGGGGGCCGGAACACGGGGCGAGCACGGGCCTGACCTAGGCGCCCGAGCACGGGGCCTGACCTGGGCACCCGAGCACGGGGCCTGACCTGGGCACCCGAGCACGGGCCTGACCTGGGCGCCCGAACACGGGCCTGACCTGGGCGCCCGAGCACGCGGCCCGAACCTGGGCGGCCGAGCACGGACGCCACGCCCGGCCGGGCAGGCGTCAGTGGCGGCGGGCGCGCCAGATCAGGAAGAGGGCCGACGCAACGGCCGCGCCTTTGAGCGCCCATGGCCAGGTCTCCGAGATCGCCGCGCCCATCGCCGCGCCGCCCTCGGCGATCGGGGCGCCCCAGCGGCGTGCGACACGGCCCCAGATCCAGACCGCGCCCGCCGTGGCCGCCAGGGCGGGCAGGACCACGACGGCCCACTGGATCTCGGCGCGGGAGAGGCGGCGGGAGGCGTAGGCGAGAAGCCAGCCGACGGCGAGGGCGACCAGGTTCCCGAAGACGGCGCCCCCGATCAGGAGGAGCGCGGCCAGCCAGAGGAAGGGGCTGGCCAGGCGGAAACGGCGGACGGCGGACGGCGCGTCCCCGGTGTCCGCCTCCGGCTCGGGGGCGGGAGCGGCGGCGGTCCTGCGACGCAGGCGCGGCAGACGCTTCCAGCCCCGGCGCGGCGCGACCTCCTCCGCCGGTTCCTCTACACCCTCACCCCGCGCGCCCTCAGCCCTCTCCGCCCCCTCCTCATCGGTCTCCTCCACCGGAGGCTTCAGCAGCTCCGGGATCTCCACCCCGCCCCTGAAGCCCGGCACCAGGTCGTCCCCCGGCCGGGGCGGCGTCTCGGTGCTCCACCAGTCCGGCTCCGTGTCCGCCGCCCCGACCTCGTCCGTCCCCACCAGATGCGGCGGAGTCGGCCAGGCCTCCTCCGTACGGGGCTTCGGCACCGCCGGTGCCGTCCGTACCGGCGCCGCCCCCGACGCGCGGTCCACCACCTCGTCCGGCGTGCCCAGCTCGTCGAGGATTGCGCGCACGACCGTCGGACTCTCCTGGCCGTACGTGTCGCGCCGGCGGTCGATCTCGCCCCGGAGCGCCGACACGAGCCGCATCCGGGCGCTCGACGGCAGGTGCCGCTGCTGCGCCAGATCGCCGACCCGGCTCAGATAGTCGAAGACCAACTGGTCGCTCTCGATCCCCACAGTGCCCCTCCACAGCCGGTACGCCCCGACGTTAGCGCCCGCGCAGGGGCTAACGTGGGGCGGATGGGGATCGGTGAGCTCGCTCGGGAGGCGCACGTGCCCGAAGGAACTGGCGCTGCCACTGCGCCGCGCACGCTCGCGGAGGCGCTGCGCGCGCGGGGCGACGAAGGGCTCGCCGCGCTGCTGCGGGCCAGACCGGACCTGCTCTCCCCGGTCCCCAACGACCTGACGCAGCTCGCCACTCGGGCCGGAACGCGTGCCTCCGTGGTCCGGGCCCTGGAGCGGCTCGACCGGTTCACGCTGCAGACCGCCGAGGCGCTGGCCGTTGCGCCGGACCCCGCCCCGTGCCCCGTACTCCTCGCCCTGCTCAGCGGCGACGACGGCGATCCCGACATCGAGGCGGCGCTCCCGCGCGCGGTGGAGACACTGCGCGAACAGGCGCTGGTCTGGGGGGAGGAGGACCGGCTGCGGCTCGTGCGGACCGCGCGCGAACTGCTCGCGCCGTCGCCGCAGCACCCCTCCCCGACCGGCCTCGGGCCGACCGTCGCCGAGGCCACGGCCGGGATGTCGCCGGGCCGGATCCAGGAGATCATCGCGGCCGCCGGTCTGCCCGCGACCCACGACCCGGTCTCCGCCGTGGCGGCGCTGACGGAGCTGTTCACCGACCGGGAGCGGATGGGCGCTCTCCTGGACACGGCGCCCTCGGAGGCGCTGACCGTGCTCGACCGGCTGGTCTGGGGCCCGCCGTACGGGGAGGTCACGGCGAACCCGGCGCCGCCCGTGCGCTGGCTGCGCGACCGCGGCCTGCTGCTGCCGGTCTCGACGCGGACCGTCGTCCTGCCCCGGGAGGCGGCCCTGCACCTGCGGGGCGGGCGGGCGCACCGCGCACCCGAGCCGCATCCGCCGGCCCTGTCCGTACTGCGCGAGTACCGCCCACAGGTTGTGGACAGCGCGGCGGCCGGCCAGGCGTACACCGCGCTCGCGACCGTCGAGGAACTCCTCAAGTCGTGGGGCCAGGGCGGACCGCCGGTGCTGCGCGCGGGCGGGCTCTCGGTACGGGAACTCAAGCGGACGGCGGCCTCCCTGGACGTCACGGAGCAGACCGCCGCGTTCTGGCTGGAACTCTGTTACGCGGCGGGGCTGCTGGCCTCGGACGGCGAGGCGGACGAGCGGTACGCGCCGACCCCGGCGTACGACGACTGGCTGGACCTGCCGGCGGCCGAGCGCTGGGCCCGGCTCGTCACCGTCTGGCTGACCGCGACCCGCACGCCCGGCCTGGTCGGCGGGCAGGACGCGAAGGGCCGCACCCTG
>NZ_JAGGOS010000047.1:0-100675 GCF_018614205.1 Streptomyces sp. ISL-36
ACCGGGCCCTGTGGGGTCAGGAGAGCGCCTGCGCGGCTGCGGCTCGCGTGGCGGGCGCCCAGGGGGCCGCCGTGGTGCGCTGCTCGGTGCGCGGCGACATCGCGGACGTGACCGTGACGGCGGGCCTGGGGCCGTACAGGCCGGCCGTCAGGGCGCGGGCGGGGCCTCCGGCCCCTCAGGGGTCCGAGGGGCCGCTGGTGCCTCCAGGGGGCCTGTCGGGGCTTCCCGCAGCAGCTCCGTGAGGAGGCGTACGGCACCGCGCTTGTGGAGCGGGTCGTTGCCGTTGCCGCACTTGGGGGACTGGATGCAGGAGGGGCAGCCCGCCTCGCACTCGCAGGAGGCGATGGCCTCCCGGGTGGCCGTCAGCCACGCGCGGGCCGTGTGGAAGGCGCGCTCGGCGAAGCCCGCGCCACCCGGATGGCCGTCGTAGA
Organism: Streptomyces sp. ISL-36; assembly: GCF_018614205.1. GTDB lineage: Bacteria > Actinomycetota > Actinomycetes > Streptomycetales > Streptomycetaceae > Streptomyces. The sequence goes on from NZ_JAGGOS010000047.1 coordinate 432, forward strand.
CGAACACCGTCGGCAGCAGCGTGTCGGGGTGGAGCGGGACGGAGACCCCGCCGATGTCCCAGCGGTCACAGGTGGCGAAGAGCGGCAGCATGCCGATCGAGGCGTGTTCGGCGGCGTGCAGGGCGCCCCCGAGGATCTCCGGGTTGATCCGGGCGGCGTCCAGCTGGTCCTCGGTGACCGTCCACCACACGGCCCGGGTGCGCAGGGTGCGGGGCGGAAGGTCGAGCTTGGTCTCGCCGAGCACCTCACCGGTGATCAGACGACGGCGCAGGAAGGAGACGACCTGGTTGGTGACCTCGACGGAGCCGTAGCAGAGCCGGCCGGCGCCCCAGGGGATCTCGGTGTCGGTCTCCAGAACGGAGATGGAGGTGGTGTCGCGGGCGGTGGTGGAGTACGGCGGACTGGCCTCCTCGACCAGGGCGACCGACTCCTTCAGGTCCAGGTTCCTGACCAGATAGGTCCGGCCCTGGTGGAGGTGGACGGCCCCATCGTGGACGGCGGTGTGGGAGGCGGCCTCGTCCACCGTGCCGAGGAGGCGGCCGGTGGCGGCCTCGACGATCTGGACCGGGCTGCCGCCCCCGCCCCGGATGTCGGTCAGGTCGGCGGCCCGCTCACGCCGGGTCCAGTACCAGCCGGTGGAGCGCCGGCGCAGAAGCCCGGCGGCCTCCAGCTGAGGCAGCAGCTCGGGGACGGCAGGGCCGAAGAGCGCCAGGTCGGAATCGGTCAGCGGGAGCTCGGCGGCCGCGGCGCACAGATGGGGGGCGAGGACGTAGGGGTTGTCGGGGTCCAGGACCGTCGACTCGACCGGCTGCTGGAAGAGAGCCTCGGGGTGGTGCACCAGGAAGGTGTCCAGGGGGTCGTCGCGGGCGACGAGGATCGCCAGGGCGCCCTCGCCGGAGCGACCCGCCCGGCCCGCCTGCTGCCACAGGGAGGCCCGGGTGCCCGGGTAGCCGGCGATCACGACGGCGTCCAGGCCCGACACGTCCACGCCCAGCTCCAGGGCCGTCGTGGCGGCCAGGCCGAGCAGCTCGCCCGAGTGCAGGGCACGCTCCAGGGCCCGGCGCTCCTCGGGCAGGTAGCCGCCGCGGTAGGCGGCGACCCGGCGGGCCAGGGAGCGGTCGACCTCGGCGAGGCGTTCCTGCGCGATGACCGCGATCAGCTCGGCGCCGCGCCGGGAGCGGACGAAGGCGACCGAGCGGACGCCCTGGACGGTCAGGTCCGTGAGCAGGTCGGCGGTCTCCGCGGTGGCCGTCCGGCGCACCGGGGCGCCCTGCTCGCCGTGGAGCTCGGTCAGCGGCGGTTCCCAGAGGGCGAAGACCAGCTCGCCGCGTGGGGAGGCGTCGTCGGAGACCTCCGAGACCGGCAGGCCGGTCAGGCGGCCCGCGGCGAGGGCGGGCTCGGCCGAGGTGGCCGAGGCGAGGAGGAAGACCGGATCCGCGCCGTAGCGGGCGCAGACGCGGCGAAGCCGCCGCAGCACCTGGGCGACATGGGAGCCGAAGACGCCCCGGTAGGTGTGGCACTCGTCGATCACGACGTAGCGCAGGGAGCGCAGGAAGGAGGACCACCTGGGGTGGGAGGGGAGTATGCCCCGGTGCAGCATGTCGGGGTTGGTGAGCACGTAGTTCGCGTACTGGCGCACCCATTCGCGTTCCTCGACCGGCGTGTCGCCGTCGTAGACGGCGGGCCGGATCCGGTTCCCGAGCGGCGCGGCCAGCTCGCGCACCGCGCGGCGCTGGTCGGCGGCCAGGGCCTTGGTGGGGGCCAGATACAGGGCGGTGGTGCCCCGGCCGTTCGCGGCCTCCGAGCCGTCCAGGAGCGTGGACAGGACCGGGGCGAGGTAGGCCAGCGACTTGCCCGAGGCGGTACCGGTGGCGATCACCACGGATTCCCCGTCCAGGGCGCGCTCGGCGGCCTCCGCCTGGTGGGCCCACGGGTGCTCGATGCCGGCCGACTGGATCGCGCCGATCACTTCCGGCCGGATGCGATGCGGCCAGACGGCATGCCGACCCGCCCGGGCGGGCAAGTGCTCCGTATGAGTGATGCGCGCGGCCCGGCTCTCGCCCGACGAGAGCCGGTCGAGAACCATGGCGGGGGAGGGGCGGTTGCCCGTCTCCCCGGCAGGTCGACTGGGGCGGTGATTCTTGGCCATCGGCACCGAGTGTGTCACTGGCGTGACGGACAATGCTCCCAAGGCGTCGTGCATGGCTGCTGGTAAGTGATTGAATGCCATCGCGGCTGGCGTTCCGTCCCCCGACTCCGCCGGGGAGACCCGAGGGGCGACCGCTCGATAGCAAGGTGCTGGAGGATCCGTGGACCTGTCCCTGTCGACTCGCAATGTGTCCGGCCCGAGTGGCGACCGTACGGTCGTCGAGGTCGGTGGCGAGATTGATGTGTATACCGCGCCCAAGCTGCGCGAGCAGTTGGTCGAGTTGGTGAACGACGGCAGCTACCACCTGGTTGTCGACATGGAGGGCGTGGACTTCCTCGACTCGACCGGCCTCGGTGTGCTGGTGGGTGGCCTGAAGCGCGTGCGCGCGCACGAGGGCTCGTTGCGCCTGGTCTGCAACCAGGAGCGCATTCTCAAGATTTTCCGTATCACCGGTCTGACCAAGGTGTTCCCCATCCACACCTCGGTCGACGAGGCCGTCAACGCCACCGACTGACGACCGGCCGCGCGGGAAGCCGCCGGTGTCGGAAGAAGGGGCCAGGAGGGCCGGGCCGTGACGCCCGGTTCTCCGAGCTGCCCGCCCATACGTTCCTAGGGGGACCGCATGGCCACCGTTGAACTCCGCTTCAGCGCCCAGCCCGAGCACGTCCGCACGGCCCGCCTGGTGGCGGCCGCGGTGGCGCGCCGGGCCGGGGTCGACGAGGCGGTCCTCGACGAGGTCAGACTCGCCGTCGGCGAGGCGTGCTCCCGCGCGGTCGGGCTGCATCGCAGCAACGGGGTCACCACCCCCGTCCGGGTCGTGCTGACCGAGGAGGAGAAGTCCTTCTCCATCGAGGTCGGCGACGAGGTGCCGGGCGCGGGGGTGGCGGCGGCCGATGCCGTCGGTGTCCCCGGAGCCCGCGGCGAGGCGCCGGCCGAGGAGTTCGACGACGCGGACGGCGAGGACGAGATGGGCCTCGCGGTGATCCGCGGGCTCGTCGACGACGTCGAGGTGAGAGCCGGCGAGGAGGGCGGAGTCATCCGCATGAGCTGGCCGACGACCACGGCGGCCATCCTCCCCTGACGCGAAGAGAACCGAGAGAGGCCCTGCCGAGCAGGGCCTCTTTTCATTTCTCTAGATCATGGATCATCCGTCAATGCTTTTGCCCCATTACTGCTTCCGCACCGCTTCCGGTACTTCTTCCGGTGGGAAAAGTGAGACAATGGGGAATTCCATTTGCGGCGCCCTGTTTTGATCAGGTTCCGCTCCCTACAATCCGTCCACATCTTGAGCTCGCAACGTCAAGGAGGACGAATGGCGGGGCTCTTCAACCCAGAACTGACCGGACACCCCACTTCTCTCGCCGCGGCGGTACTCACCGACGAGAACCGAACCATCGTGATCGTCATCGCGGCCGTCGCGCTCGCGGCCCTGTTCGTCGCCCAGCTGCTGGTGCGTCAGGTGCTCGCGGCCGGTGAGGGCACCGATGCGATGAAGAAGATCGCCGCCGCCGTGCAGGAGGGCGCGAACGCCTATCTCGCACGCCAGTTGCGGACCCTCGGGATCTTCGCCGTCGTCGTGTTCGTCCTGCTGATGCTGTTGCCGGCCGACAACTGGTCGCAGCGCGCGGGGCGTTCTCTGTTCTTCCTGGTGGGTGCGCTTTTCTCGGCGGCCACCGGATACATCGGCATGCGGCTCGCCGTTCGGGCGAATGTGCGGGTGGCCGCCGCCGCGCGTGAGGCGACACCGGGGCCGGGGGAACCGGAAAAGGATCTGACCTCCGTCTCGCACAAGGCCATGAAGATCGCTTTCCGTACGGGCGGGGTCGTCGGCATGATCACCGTGGGCCTCGGCCTGCTCGGTGCCTCGTGCGTCGTCCTCGTCTACGCCGCCGACGCGCCCAAGGTCCTCGAGGGCTTCGGTCTGGGTGCCGCGCTGATCGCGATGTTCATGCGAGTCGGCGGCGGCATCTTCACCAAGGCCGCCGACGTCGGCGCCGACCTCGTCGGCAAGGTGGAGCAGGGCATCCCCGAGGACGACCCGCGCAACGCGGCCACCATCGCCGACAACGTGGGCGACAACGTCGGCGACTGCGCGGGCATGGCCGCCGACCTCTTCGAGTCGTACGCCGTCACGCTCGTCGCCGCGCTCATCCTCGGCAAGGCCGCCTTCGGCGACCTGGGCCTCGCCTTTCCCCTGATCGTTCCGGCGATCGGCGTGGTCACCGCGATGATCGGTATCTTCGCGGTCGCCCCGCGGCGCGCCGACCGCAGCGGAATGACCGCCATCAACCGCGGCTTCTTCATCTCCGCGGTGATCTCGCTCGCCCTGGTCGCCGTCGCCGTCTTCACCTACCTGCCGTCCTCCTACGCCGACCTCAAGGGCGTCACCGAGCCCGGCGTCCAGGCGCACGCAGGCGACCCGCGCATCCTCGCCCTGGTGGCCGTCGCCATCGGCATCGTCCTGGCCGCGCTGATCCAGCAGCTCACCGGCTACTTCACCGAGACCAGCCGGCGCCCGGTCAGGGACATCGGCAAGTCCTCGCTCACCGGTCCGGCCACCGTCGTCCTCGCGGGCATCTCCATCGGCCTGGAGTCCGCCGTCTACACCGCCCTGCTGATCGGCCTCGCCGTCTACGGGGCGTTCCTGCTCGGCGGCGCCTCCATCATGCTGGCGCTCTTCGCGGTCGCCCTGGCCGGCACCGGGCTGCTCACCACCGTCGGTGTGATCGTCGCCATGGACACCTTCGGACCGGTCTCCGACAACGCCCAGGGCATCGCCGAGATGTCCGGCGACGTCCAGGGTGCGGGCGCCCAGGTCCTCACCGACCTCGACGCCGTCGGCAACACCACCAAGGCCATCACCAAGGGCATCGCCATCGCCACCGCCGTCCTCGCGGCTGCGGCGCTCTTCGGCTCGTACCGCGACGCGATCGCCACGGCGGTCGCCGACGTGGGGGCGAGGGCCACCGAGACGAACCTCGCGATGGACATCTCCCAGCCCAACAACCTCTTCGGGCTGATCCTGGGCGCGTCGGTCGTCTTCCTCTTCTCGGGGCTGGCCATCAACGCGGTGTCGCGCTCGGCGGGAGCGGTGGTCTACGAGGTGCGGCGGCAGTTCCGCGAGCACCCCGGGATCATGGACTACACCGAGAAACCCGAGTACGGGCGCGTCGTCGACATCTGCACCAAGGACGCGCTGCGCGAACTCGCCACGCCCGGGCTGCTCGCCGTGATGGCGCCGATCGCGGTCGGCTTCTCGCTCGGCGTGGGTGCGCTCGGCGCGTACCTCGCGGGAGCCATCGGTACGGGCGCGTTGATGGCGGTCTTCCTCGCCAACTCCGGAGGGGCGTGGGACAACGCCAAGAAACTCGTCGAGGACGGCCACCACGGCGGCAAGGGCAGCGACGCCCATGCCGCGACCGTCATCGGCGACACCGTCGGCGACCCGTTCAAGGACACCGCCGGACCGGCCATCAACCCGCTGCTGAAGGTGATGAACCTGGTCGCCCTGCTGATCGCGCCCGCCGTGGTGCAGTTCAGCTTCGGCGACGACGCGAGCCCCGGGCTACGGGCGTCGATCGCCGTCCTCGCGATCGTGGTCGTCGTCGGCGCGGTCTATGCCTCCAAGCGCCGTTCGGTGGCCGTGGGCGACGGGGACGGCTCTCAGGGCGGTTCCGCGGGCGGTTCTCAGGGCGGTTCCCAGGGTGACGCCCAGGGCGGTGCCGCGAAACGCTCGGCGGCCGCCTCCCCGGACGCGCCGGCGATCTCGTAACGCACGATCAGAGAGCGGGCGGACGGCATGAACTGACATGCCGTTCGCCCGTCGTCCGTCCCGCTCCCCAAGAAGCGTGAGGCGTGTCTCCCTGGTGCGAATGGCTGCAATAAGGGAGGAACCGGTCGCACGAAAGGTGGATGTCGCCCGCTCGGCGTGTATGTTCCGGGGCCGAGAGCCTTGGAAGGGACCGATCCGGTGAACAAGAAGCTTGCGGCCGCACTGTCCGGCGGCGCGGTACTCGTGCTCGCGCTGTCCGGGTGCAGCGACGACGGCGACAAGGTAAACGACTGGGCCAAGACGGTCTGCGACCAGGCGAAGCCGCAGATCCAGAAGCGGGCCAACGCCCAGCAGCTCATCATCTCCACGGCGGCGGACGGGAAACCGGCCGACATCCAGGCCGCGGACTCGAAGGCGTTCCAGGACATCGCCGACGCGGACCGGGCGCTCGCCGAGGCCATCCAGGGCGCCGGAGCGCCGCCCGTCGACAACGGCGAGAAGCTCCAGCAGGACGCGGTCAAAGAGCTCAACGCGACCGCCGTGGCGTACGAGGGGCTGAAGAAGCAGGTCGACGCGCTCGACCCGGGCAACCAGCAGAAGTTCGCGGACGGTCTGCAGGGCGTCGCCGACGGTCTGAAGAAGATCGAGAAGATGGATCAGGACGCGCTGGCCAAGCTGCAGTCGGGCGAGGTGGGCCAGGCGATGGCGAAGCAGCCCGGGTGCCAGAAGGCGACGCCTTCGGTCGCACCGAGCGGCTCGGCCTCGCCGAAGGCCGGCTCGACGGCATCGACCCAGTCGTCGGACAAGTCGTCGGACAAGCCGTCGCCCCAGCCGTCGACCCAGCCGTCGTCCCGGTCCTCGAACAAGCCCTCCGCCTCAGCGAGCAAGAAGGCCGAGTAGAAGGTCCGGTAGGCACGTCGAGCGGGGAAGCCGAGCGGAACCGACGAGCAGGGCTTCGCGGAGGCGGGCGGGGCGGGCGGGGCAATGTCGGTGGCGGCGGTCACAATGGAGTGGTGAGTACGACCAGTCCGACCCCCAGCCTTCCGGCGCCCGCGCACGCCGCCCGCCTCCGCGAGGCCCTGCTCGCCGCCGACTTCACCGCCGACGGCCTGCTCGACCTGCTCGGTGCCCCCGCCTACGCCGCCCTCGCGCGCAGCGAGACCGTGCCCGCCCTGCGGGCCACCCGGGGGGACTCCCCGCTGGAGACCCTGGTGCGGCTCTTCCTGCTCCAAGAGGCCGTGGAGTACGGGCGGGTCGCCGCCGCCCTGCCGCTGGAGGAGGCCCTTGCCGACGGCTGGGTGGTCCGCGAGGACGACACGGTCCGGGCCACGGTGGACATCCGGCCGTACGGCGGGCCGGACGGCGAGGACTGGTTCATCGCCTCCGACCTCGGCTGCGCGGTCGGAGGCGCCAGCGGCATCGGCCGCAAGGACGAAGGCGTCGTCCTGGGAGTCGGCGGGGCGTCCACGACGCTCGCCGGCATCACGGTCCGTACGCCCGTCTCCTCCGCGCTCGACCTCGGCACCGGCTCCGGGATCCAGGCCCTGCACGCCGCCCAGCACGCCACCCTGGTGACCGCGACGGACCTCAACCCGCGCGCACTGGACTTCACCCGGCTCACGCTCGCCCTCTCGGGGGCCGGCGAGGCCGAGCTGCTCCAGGGCTCCCTCTTCGAACCGGTCGACGGCGACACGTACGACCTGATCGTCTCCAACCCGCCGTTCGTCATCTCCCCCGGCGCCCGGCTCACGTACCGCGACGGCGGGATGGGCGGCGACGACCTGTGCCGCACGCTCGTGCAGGAGGCCGGGGAGCGGCTCAACGACGGCGGGTACGCCCAGTTCCTGGCCAACTGGCAGCACGTCGAGGGCGAGGAGTGGCAGGACCGGCTCCGCTCCTGGGTACCGCGCGGCTGCGACGCCTGGATCGTGCAGCGCGAGGTCCAGGACATCACGCAGTACGCCGAGTTGTGGCTGCGGGACAGCGGCGACCACCGCGAGGACCCGCAGCGGTACGCAGAGCGGTACGCGGCGTGGCTCGACGAGTTCGAGGCCCGCAAGACCAGGGCGGTCGGCTTCGGCTGGATCACGCTGCGCAGGAACCCGGCCGTCGTCGCCGGCGCGGTCGAGCCGTCGATCGTGATCGAGGAGTGGCCGCACCCGGTCGAGCAGCCGCTGGGCGACACCGTACGGGCCCACTTCGAGCGCCAGGACTACCTGCGGGCGCACGACGACGCGGCCCTGCTCACCGAGCACTTCACCCTCGCCCCCGAGGTGATGCAGGAGCAGGTCGGCCTGCCGGGCGCGGAGGACCCCGAGCATGTGGTGCTGCGGCAGAACCGGGGCATGCGGCGCGCCACCAAGGTGGACCACGTCGGGGCCGGCTTCGCGGGCGTGTGCGACGGGTCGCTCAGCGCGGGGCGGATCCTCGACGCGATCGGGCAGTTGATGGGCGAGGACCCGGTGCTGCTGCGGGACCGTACCCCGCAGGCGATCCGGCTCCTCGTCGAGGAGGGCTTCCTGCTCCCGGCCGGAGAGGCCCGCGAGGGCTGAGACGGAGCGAGCGGCAGGAGGCCCAGCCCGGACCGGTCGGGGCCTCGACCGGCCGGGTTGACGTGCTGAGGCGACGACATGCTGAGGCGACGAGGGACGCATCCCGCCCCGATCGCGTCCCCATCGCGCTCGCTCGTTTCATCGCTCGTTTCATCGCTCGCTTCTTAGCTCGCTTCATAGCTCGTGCCCTCGTTCGTGCCTGCGAGGTCACGGAGTGTTCCGTTTCGCTGCTTCCGCCCGGCCGCTCCTGGCCGGCGGAGCCCTCTCCCGCCGGGCCCTGCTCGCCCTGGGCGATCCCGCCCCTGCGCATCGGAAAACCGCTGGTCGGGCCATTGCCGCAGGTCTTCCTCCTCGCACCGCCCGGGCCGGAACCCGCTGCCGCCGACCACCGGTTCCGTAGGGCGGCGGCGCCACGCCGAGGGCTTCCGCCTCCGGCGTGGACACGGCACCCCGGCGAGGCGGCAGGCGTCGGGCCGCCCTCCATGCGATGTGACGAATGCGACTGATGTGACGAGGTCGGGGTCAGTACCGGCCATCTTCGTGAACCCGTGGGGGAGTGTCCGCGCCGTTCACCGGGAATTCGCGCTCAGGACGCCGGGAGGTGTCAGCCTCGGTCCTGGGGCCGACCGTCGGCCGACCGGGGCCGGCCCCGGCGACCCGCCGACGCGCCGCGACGACACCGCGGCGGCGCGGCGACGACGCCGCGGCGGCACGCGAAGGAACGGGGTACGGACATGGAGAGCGGGCCTGCGATCTTCGCCGGGACGGCGTTCGCGCTGTTCGGGGCCGCGCTGCTGCTGTGGACCGGGGTGCGGGTCTCGCAGCGCGAGCCCGTCGCGTACGGAGTCGCGGCGTCGGCGGCGGTCGCGCTGACGACGATCTTCGGCGCCGTCTTCCTTCTTCTCGGAGTCTGGTGCTTCGGACGGCTCTGACGAGGGCCCTGCGCATCCCCTCGCCCCGCCGGACCGGGAGTCCGGGCGGCAGGAAGGCCAGGACTCGGGTTACCGTTCGAGTGGCCGTTGCGGGCTTTTGCCGTTTGACACGGGGGCGGGTTGTACCGTCACACTCCGCAGCGACGACAGCGACACCGCACGTGCCGCTGCCATACGTGCCAGCACCGTACGTGCCACCGAGCGTCGACCGGAGAGAAGAGCGAAGTTGTCCCCGACCAGCGAGACCGCACAGGGCGGCCGCCGACTCGTCATCGTCGAGTCGCCTGCCAAGGCGAAGACGATCAAGGGCTACCTCGGCCCCGGCTATGTCGTCGAGGCGAGCGTCGGGCACATCCGCGACCTCCCCAGCGGCGCCGCCGAAGTGCCCGAGAAGTACACCGGCGAGGTGCGCCGTCTCGGTGTCGACGTCGAGCACGACTTCCAGCCCATCTATGTCGTCAATGCCGACAAGAAGGCGCAGGTCAGGAAGCTCAAGGAGCAGCTGGCCGGGGTCGACGAGCTCTTCCTCGCCACCGATGAGGACCGCGAGGGCGAGGCCATCGCGTGGCACCTCCTGGAGGTTCTGAAGCCCAAGGTCCCGGTCCACCGGATGGTCTTCCACGAGATCACCAAGGACGCGATCCAGGCCGCCGTCGCCAACCCGCGCGAGCTGAACAAGCGGATGGTCGACGCGCAGGAGACCCGCCGCATCCTCGACCGTCTGTACGGCTACGAGGTCTCGCCGGTCCTGTGGAAGAAGGTCATGCGCGGCCTCTCCGCAGGCCGTGTCCAGTCCGTCGCCACCCGGCTCGTCGTCGAGCGCGAGCGCGAGCGCATCGCCTTCCGCTCCGCCGAGTACTGGGACCTGACCGGCACCTTCTCCACCGGCCGCGCCGGTGACCCGAGCGACCCGTCGTCGCTGGTCGCCCGGCTCGCGACGGTCGACGGCAGCCGGGTCGCCCAGGGCCGTGACTTCGGGTCGGACGGGCAGCTGAAGACCCAGAACGTGCTCCACCTGGACGAGGAGAAGGCCCGGGCGCTCGCCGCCTCGCTCGCCGACACCTCGTTCAGCGTCCGGTCCGTCGAGTCGAAGCCGTACCGCCGTTCCCCGTACGCCCCCTTCCGGACCACCACCCTCCAGCAGGAGGCGAGCCGGAAGCTGGGCTTCGGCGCGAAGGCGACCATGCAGGTCGCCCAGAAGCTGTACGAGAACGGCTTCATCACGTACATGCGTACGGACTCGACGATCCTGTCCGACACCGCCGTCGCGGCGGCCCGGGCGCAGGTCACGCAGCTGTACGGCGCCGACTACCTGCCGGAGAAGCCGCGCGTCTACGCCGGCAAGGTCAAGAACGCCCAGGAGGCGCACGAGGCGATTCGTCCTTCGGGTGATCGTTTCCGCACCCCTGCCGAGACCGGCCTCACCGGCGACCAGTTCCGGCTCTACGAGCTGATCTGGAAGCGGACCGTCGCCTCCCAGATGAAGGACGCGACCGGTAACTCGGTCACCGTGAAGATCGCCGGCGCGGCGGCGGACGGCCGGGACGTGGAGTTCAGCGCGTCCGGCAAGACGATCACCTTCCACGGCTTCATGAAGGCGTACGTGGAGGGGGCCGACGACCCCAACGCCGAGCTCGACGACCGTGAGCGCCGGCTGCCGCAGGTCGCCGAGGGCGACGCGCTGTCCGCCGAAGAGATCACCGTCGACGGCCACGCGACCAAGCCGCCGGCCCGCTACACCGAGGCCTCGCTGGTCAAGGAGCTGGAAGAGCGCGAGATCGGCCGCCCGTCGACGTACGCGTCGATCATCGGCACGATCCTGGACCGCGGCTACGTCTTCAAGAAGGGGACGGCGCTCGTTCCGTCCTTCCTCTCCTTCGCCGTCGTCAACCTGCTGGAGAAGCACTTCGGCCGGCTCGTCGACTACGACTTCACGGCCAAGATGGAGGACGACCTCGACCGCATCGCGCGGGGCGAGGCGCAGGCCGTGCCGTGGCTGAAGCGCTTCTACTTCGGCAAGCGCGGCGAGGAGGCCGCGTCCGGTGGCGCCGCCGACGCCGGGAACGGTGACGGCGACCACCTCGGCGGTCTCAAGGAGCTGGTGACCGACCTCGGCGCGATCGACGCCCGGGAGATCTCCTCCTTCCCCGTCGGCGACGGCATCATGCTGCGCGTCGGCCGCTACGGCCCGTACGTCGAGCGCGGCGAGAAGGACTCCGAGGGGCATCAGCGCGCCGACGTCCCCGAGGACCTCGCTCCCGACGAGCTGACCGTCGCGTACGCCGAGGAGCTGCTGGCCAAGCCGAGCGGCGACTTCGAGCTGGGCGTGGACCCCGTCAGCGGGAACCAGATCGTGGCCAAGGACGGCCGGTACGGCCCGTACGTCACCGAGATCCTGCCCGAGGACACCCCGAAGACCGGCAAGAACGCGGTGAAGCCGCGGACGGCCTCCCTCTTCAAGTCGATGGCGCTCGACACGGTGACCCTGGAGGACGCGCTCAAGCTGATGTCCCTGCCGCGCGTGGTGGGCACCGACGCGGAGGGCGTCGAGATCACCGCGCAGAACGGCCGCTACGGCCCGTACCTGAAGAAGGGCACGGACTCGCGGTCGCTCACCGACGAGGAGCAGCTCTTCACGATCACGCTGGAGGAGGCGCTCGCGATCTACGCGCAGCCCAAGCAGCGTGGGCGGGCGGCCGCCAAGCCGCCGCTGAAGGAGCTGGGCGTCGACCCGGTCAGCGAGAGCCCGGTGGTCGTGAAGGACGGCCGCTTCGGCCCGTACGTGACCGACGGCGAGACGAACGCGACCCTGCGCACCGGGGACAGCGTGGAGACCATCACGCCGGAGCGCGGCTTCGAGCTGCTGGCCGAGAAGCGGGCGAAGGCGCCGGCGAAGAAGACGGCCAAGAAGGCGCCCGCGAAGAAGACGGCGGCGAAGAAGACGACCGCCAAGAAGGCGGCGCCGGCGAAGAAGACGGCGGCCAAGAAGACGGCTGCGAAGAAGACGACGACGGCCACGACCGCCACGGCGAAGAAGACCGCCGCGAAGAAGACGGCGACGGCGTCGAAGCCGGAGTAGCCGAGTCGCCGGAGTAGCTGGGTAGTACGAGTCGGAGCACCGGCGGTACTGGTAGCGCGGCCCCTGTCGCCGTGCCGGTACCGGTACCGGTGGCGCGGGCCGCACCACCGGCAGCACCAGTCACGGAGTGGGGGGGCGGAGGCAGTTGTCTCCGCCCCCCCGACGTTTGTTCGGGTGGAGGCCACGGGGAGTGAGGGGGTCCGGATAGGGTGGACGGATGACGCGAGCAGAGCAGCCAGATTCCGATGCCGCCCTTGTCGCAGACTCCCGGGAGCGTGCCGTCCGCGCGCTTCTGCGCCACCAGCCGCTTCGACGGTTGTGGAGCGCGCAGTTCGTCGGGGGGGCCGGCGACGCCCTCGCCCTCCTGGTCCTGGTGCTGCTGGGGTACCAGGTCGCCGTGTCTGAGGGAGCCCTCGGCGGCGGTTACCGGGGAGCGGCGTTCGCCGTCGCCTCCGTGGTCGGCGCGCGACTGCTGGCCTCCGTGCTCTTCGGCGCCGTACTCCTCGGCCCGCTCACCGCGCTGACCGCGCCCGGCGGACCGCTCGACCGGCGCTGGACCATGATCGGAGCCGACGGCCTGCGGATCGCGCTGCTCGTCGTCGCGCCGCTGTGGATCGACTGGACCCCGGACAAGGCCCTGTGGTTCCTGCTCGGCACCGTCTTCGTGACGGGCGCGGCGGAGCGGCTGTGGACCGTCGCCCGCGAGGGCGCGGCCCCCGCGCTGCTGCCCGCGCCACCGCTGGAGGGCGCCACCGTGCGGCCCCTGCCGGACCATCTGGACGCGCTGCGCCGGCTGTCCCTGCGCACGGGATTCCTCGCGGTCCCGGCCGCCGCCGCCGTGCTCCTCGTCGCCACGCTGATCGGCAACCTCCTCGGTACGGGCATCGACTGGTTCTCGCTGCACCAGGCCGCCCTCGGCGCCTACGTCGCCGCCGGCCTGTTCGCCGCGTCCCTCTCCGTCCTGTACGCCGTCGAGCTGCCCGGCGGGCAGACGCCGAGGCCGCGTTCCCCCCTGGAGGGCCTGCGCCGCCCCACGAGGGAGAAGGGCCGCACGGGCGTCGTCCCGCTGCTCGTCCTCGCCTGCGCCACCGTCGCCGGAGCCGTCACCGCCGCCGCGGCGGTCGCCGTCCTGCACGCCCACGACCTCGGTGGCGGCCCCGTCGCCTTCGCGCTGCTGATCCTCGCGCTCAGCGGCGCCACCGGCGTCGGCATCCGCACGGCCGGCTCCGTGCTCACCGCGCTCTCCCGACGCCGGCTCCTCGCCCTCGCGATCACCCTCACCGGCCTCGCGCTGCTCGCGATGGGCCTGGTGCCGGACACGGCGACGGTCCTGTTCCTCGCCGTACTCGCCGGATACGCGGGCGGTGTCGCCGCCAACACCGGGCACACCCTCATCGACCAGGAGACCGAGGAGGCCCGCCGCCCCCGCGTCACCGCGCATCTCCAGGCCGTCGCCCGGGTCGCCATGGCGCTGGGCGCGCTCGGCGCGCCGCTGCTCGCCGCCGCCATCGGTCCGCACCGCCTCGCCTCCGGCAGCTTCGTCTTCGCCCACGGCGGCGCCGCCTTCACCCTGATGCTCGTCGGCGCGCTGCTGCTGCCGGTCGCCGCCCTCGTCCTCGCCAAGACGGACGACCGCGCCGGCGTACCGCTGCGCCGTGATCTGCGGGACGCGCTGCGGGGCGCCGACCCCGTCCAGGCGCCCTCCGCGACCGGCTTCTTCATCGCCCTGGAGGGCGGCGACGGCGCCGGCAAGTCCACCCAGGTCGAGGCGCTCGCGGAGTGGATCCGCGCCAAGGGCCACGAGGTCGTCGTCACTCGCGAGCCGGGCGCGACCCCGGTCGGCAAGCGGCTGCGTTCGATCCTGCTCGACGTGTCGTCGGCCGGGCTCTCGAACCGCGCCGAGGCGCTGCTGTACGCCGCCGACCGCGCCGAGCACGTCGACTCCCTGGTCAAGCCGGCCCTGGAGCGGGGCGCGGTGGTGATCTCGGACCGGTACATCGACTCGTCCGTGGCCTACCAGGGCGCCGGACGCGACCTCTCCCCGACCGAGATCGCCCGGATCAACCGCTGGGCCACGGGCGGGCTCGTCCCGCACCTGACCGTGCTGCTCGACGTCGCGCCGGAGACCGCGAGGGAACGGTTCACCGAGGCCCCGGACCGGCTGGAGTCGGAGCCGCCGGAGTTCCACGCGCGCGTGCGGGCCGGTTTCCTCGCCCTGGCCGCCGGTGACCCGGGCCGCTACCTGGTCGTCGACGCCGGCCAGGAGCCCGAGGCGGTCACCACCGTCGTACGCCACCGGCTCGACCGGATGCTGCCGCTGTCCGAGGCCGAGGTGAAGGCCCAGGAGGAGGCGCGGCGCAAGGCCGAGGAGGAGGCGCGGCGACGCGCCGAGGAAGAGGCCGCGCGCAAGGCCGAGGAGGAGCGGCTGGAGCGCGAGCGCCAGGAGCAGCTCGCCAAGCTCCGTGCCGAGGAGGAGGAGCGCAGGCGCCGCGAGGAGGAAGAGGCGCGGCAGCGCGAGGCCGAACGGCAGGCGGAGGAGGCGCGTCGGCGGGCCGAGGAGGCCCGGCTGGCCGCCGAGGAGGAGCGCAAGCGGCGCGAGGCCGAGGAGAAGGCCCGCCGCGAGGAAGAGGAACGGCGCCGCAAGCAGGCCGAGGAGGAGGCCCGGCTGCGCGCGGAGGCGGAGGAGCGCCGCCGCGAGAAGCAGCGCAAGGCCGAGGAGGCGCTGCTGCGTGCCGAGGAGGCGCGACGGCTGGCCGAGGCCGCGGCGGCGAAGGCGGCGGAGGAGGCTGCGCGGAAGGCCGCGGCGGAGGCTGCGGAGAAGGCCGCTCAGGAGGCTGCCGCCGCGAAGGCCGCAGCTGCGGCCAGGGCGGCCGAAGCCGCGCGGGCCGCGGAGGCCACCAGGGCCGCTGAGGCCGCGGAGGCCGCGAGGGCCGCTGAGGTGGCGAAGGCCGTGGAGGAGTCGGCGAACGAGGTCACCGTCGCGACGCCGATCGTGAAGCCGGAGGACGGGCGGCCCGCGACGGCGAGGCCCGGCGCGGTGAAGTCGGGCGCGGACGGGTCGGGTGTGGACGGGTCGGGCGCGGCGCCCGACGACGTGACGCAGACCGTCCCGATGGTCTCGCCGAACGAGATCACCGTCCCCACGCCGATCGTCAGGCCGCAGGACCTCCGGCCCGAGGAGGAGACGGCGGTTCTGCCGCCGGTGCGGGACGCCGACGAGACCGCGGTGCTGCCGCCCGTACGGGGCGCCGATCCGGTCGACCGGGTGCCTCCGGGCTTCTTCCGCGACGAGGCGCCCGACGGCTCCGGCGACCGGACGCGGGAGCTGCCCCAGCTCGACGAGCAGGGCCGCCCGCGACGCCGCTCCGACTGGGCGGAGGAGACCCCGCTCGACGACCTCCCGACCCTGGCGGACGAACTGCTCGGCCCGCACGACGACGAGGACGACCGCCGCCGCCGTCGCGGCTAGGCCTGCGCGGCGAGGCCTGCTGGGGGCGCGGCGGCCTGGGGAGGACGCTTTGGCCGCCCGCCGGCCCGCCGGTCCGGCTGCCCATCCGCCGGCCTGGCTGCCTCGCCCGGCCGCCCGCCCGCCGGTCCGGCGCCGGTGGCGTGGCGTCACACGCCCGTCAGCCCTGCCGGTCAACCCTGCCGGTCGGCGTTGCCGGTCAGCGCTGACGGTCGGGGTGCCGGCTCGAAGGGTCGGCCGGTGAGGGCAGTCGGGGGTGTCAGTCAGGTGCTCCACAATGGAGGGCGTACCTGAGGAGGGCACATGGCCGTATGGGACGACCTGGTCGGACAGGAGCGCGTTCAGGAGCAGCTCGCCGCCGCCGCGCGTGATGCCGACGCGCTCGTGACCGCCCACGCCGCCGGCGGCCCCGCCCCCGAGGCGTCCAAGATGACCCACGCCTGGCTCTTTACCGGCCCTCCGGGCTCCGGCCGGGCGACCGCCGCGCGTGCCTTCGCCGCCGCGCTGCAGTGCGTGAGCCCCGACCGGGCGCTGGGCGGAGCGCCGGGATGCGGGTTCTGCGACGGTTGTCACACCGCCCTCGTCGGGACGCACGCCGATGTGGATGTCATCCGCACGGACCTGCTCTCCATCGGTGTGAAGGAGACCCGCGAGCTCGTCCGGCGCGCCCAGCTCTCTCCCGCGGTCGGCCGCTGGCAGGTGATCGTCCTAGAGGACGCCGACCGGCTCACCGAGGGCGCGGGCAACGTCCTGCTGAAGGCGGTGGAAGAGCCCGCTCCGCGAACGGTCTGGCTGCTCTGCGCGCCCTCCCTGGAGGACGTGCTGCCCACCATCCGCTCCCGCTGCCGCCTCCTGACCCTGCGGACGCCCCCCGTGGACGCGGTCGCCGACCTGCTCGTACGCCGGGACGGCATCGAGCCCCAGGTCGCCGCGGCGGCCGC
This sequence comes from Streptomyces sp. ISL-36, assembly GCF_018614205.1. Lineage (GTDB taxonomy): Bacteria > Actinomycetota > Actinomycetes > Streptomycetales > Streptomycetaceae > Streptomyces. The sequence goes on from NZ_JAGGOS010000047.1 coordinate 17,323, forward strand.
CCGCGCCACCCAGGGCCACATCGACCGGGCCCGTCGGCTGGCCACCGACGAGCGGGCCCGTGCCCGCCGGTCCGTCGTGCTCAAGCTGCCGCTGCGGGTCGGCGACGTCGGCGGCTGCCTCAAGGCGGCCCAGGAGCTGATCGACGCGGCCGGCGAGGACGCCAAGCAGGTCGCCGACGAGATCGACGTCAAGGAGACCGACGAGCTGAAGGCCGCACTCGGCGGGGGCCAGGGCGGGCGGATGCCGCGCGGCACGGCAGGGGCCATGAAGGAGCTGGAGGAGCGGCAGAAGCGACGTAAGACACGTACCCAGCGCGACAGTCTCGACCTCGCGCTGACCGACCTGACCGGCTTCTACCGCGATGTACTGACCCTCCAGCTGCGGGCGCGGACGCCGCTGGCCAACGAGGACGTGCGGGACTCGGTGGAGCGGATCGCCCGGGAAACCACCCCCGAGCGGACCCTGCGCCGGATCGAGGCGGTGCTCGCCTGCCGCGAGGCACTGGACCGCAACGTCGCCCCGCTGCTGGCGGTGGAGGCGATGACGATGTCCCTCCGCGACTGAGGCCGCGCCCGGCAGGTCTCCTGGCCGTCCACAGGGACGGGGCCGGATTGGACACCTTATGTACCCCTCCGGATACCCTCCCGGAATGGACTCCAGGCGCTTGCTCCGTACGTCCGCCACGGCCCTCGCCGCTGCCGGTCTGATCCTCTCCGGCTGCACGAGCGGCAGCGACGCCGCAGGGACCCCGGCGTCGTCCACGAAGGCGAAACCGGCGACGGCCCCGACGCCCGACCCCGCCCTGCGCGGCTACTACGCGCAGAAGCTCACCTGGCGCGACTGCGGTGTCCCCACGTTCCAGTGCGCCACCCTCCGCGTGCCGCTCGACTACGCGAAGCCGGACGCCGGGGAGATCCGGCTGGCCGTCTCCCGGGCCAAGGCCACGGGTCCGGGCAAGCGCATCGGCTCGCTCCTGGTCAACCCCGGCGGTCCCGGCGGCTCCGCCGTCGGCTACCTCCAGGGGTACGCGGGCATCGGCTACCCGGCCCCCATCCGCGCCCGGTACGACGTGGTGGCCGTCGACCCGCGCGGAGTGGCCCGCAGCGAGCCCGTCGAGTGCCTGACAGGCCCGCAGATGGACGCGTACACCCAGGTCGACCAGACCCCGGACGACCAGCGGGAGACGGCGCTGCTCAGGGCCTCCTTCCAGCAGTTCGCGGCCGGCTGCGAGAAGCGCTCCGGGAAGATCCTTCCGCACGTCTCGACGGTGGAGACGGCCCGTGACATGGACGTCCTGCGGGCGGTGCTCGGCGACGAGAAGCTAAACTACGTGGGGGCGTCGTACGGGACCTTCCTCGGCGCCACGTACGCCGAGCTGTTCCCCGGCCGTGTCGGGCGGCTGGTCCTGGACGGGGCGATGGACCCGTCGCTGCCGGCGGTCGACCTCAACCGCGACCAGACCGCCGGCTTCGAGACGGCCTTCCGGGCCTTCGCGGCGGACTGTGTGAAGAAGACCGACTGCCCGCTCGGTACGGAGTCGGTCGCCGCGGCCACCGAGAACCTGAAGACCTTCTTCCGGGACGTCGACGCCAAGCCGGTGCCGACCGGCGAGAGCCGCGACCTGGGGGAGTCCCTGGCCACGACCGGGGTGATCGCCGCCATGTACGACGAGGGGGCCTGGCCCCAGCTGCGTGAGGCGCTGACGCGGGCGATCGGAGGCGAGGGCTCGGGCCTGCTCGCCCTGGCCGACAGCTACTACGAACGCGAGCCGGACGGCACGTACGCGAACCTGATGTCCGCCAACGCCGCCGTGAACTGCCTGGACTCCCCGGCCTCCTTCGCGAGCCCCGCCGATGCGGAGAAGGCGGTGCCCTCCTTCGAGAAGGCGTCCCCGGTCTTCGGCGCCGGCCTGGCCTGGGCCGCCTTGAACTGCACCTACTGGCCGACCCCCGCGACCGGCCGCCCCCACCGCATCACCGCCGAGGGCGCCGCCCCGATCGTCGTGGTCGGCACCACCCGCGACCCGGCCACCCCGTACAAGTGGGCCCAGTCCCTGGCCGACCAGCTGGCCTCCGGCACGCTGCTGACCTACGAGGGCGACGGCCACACGGCGTACGGCAGGGGCAGCGACTGCATCGACACCGCGATCAACACCTACCTCCTGGAGGGCACCGCCCCCAAGGACGGCAAGCGCTGCACGTGAGGGGTGGCGCGGGCCCTCGGGAGGGTGGTCAGGAGCACCCTCGGAAACTGTGTAGACTTGGCGACGCCGCTGCGCCCACCATGGGACCGCATGGCATGCCGCCTTAGCTCAGTTGGCCAGAGCAACGCACTCGTAATGCGTAGGTCTCGGGTTCGAATCCCGAAGGCGGCTCCGGCAAAGGCCAGGTCACATAGCCCGTGACCTGGCCTTTTGTGTTGCTCGGGGTATGACGCGTTACGCGGCCGGGGTGCCGCGAGATGGCTTGCGTGAGCGATGCGTGAGCGGAGCGGTCCGGTGCCCTACTTCTTGGGCTTCTTCCGCTTGGCCTTCTTCTTGGCCCTAGCCTCGGCTTTCGCCTTGGCCGCCGCCTTCTTGGCGGCCTTACGGGCGGCCTCCTCCGCCTCGGTCTTCCGCTGAAGCGGGACCAGCCTGGCGGTGGCCTCGGCCGCGTTCTTGCCGACCTGCGGCAGAACGCTCTGGTAAATGTCCCGCGTAATGCGGGTGTCGCTGTGCCCGAGTGTGTCCGACACGATCTTCACGTCGATGCCGGCGGCGAGCATGAGCGTGGCCGCCCCGTGCCGGAGGTCGTGCAGCCGGATCGGCGGGAGTCCGGAGGCGGCGACGAGGCGCTCGAAGAGGTCGGTCACCTTGCCCGGATGGAGCCAGGAGCCGTCTTCCTGGGTGAAGACCATGCCGGTCTCGACCCAGGCTGATCCCCACTCCTCGCGGTCCGCGTCCTGCTGTTCGCGGTGCCGCTTCAGGACGTTGACGGTGTCGTCGTCGAGCGCGACCACGCGGAAGCCGCTGTCCGTCTTGGGCTCGGAGGTCTCGACCTCCCACCCGTCCTGGACGAGCTGGGCGGAGACGGTCAGGGAGTGGTCATCGAGGTTGGTCTCCGACCAGGGCTGCGCGCATGCCTCGCCCCGCCGCAGGCCGCGGAAGGCGATCAGGTGCCACATCGCGTACAGCCGGTCCTCCGCAAGGAAGTCGAGGAACGCTCCGGTCTGTTCGGGCGTCCAGACCATGACGGGGGAGGGCTTCTCGCCCGTCTGCTCCCACCTGGCGACCCGCGCGTCGGTCCACACCAGGGCCTTCGGCTTGCGCACAGGATCGAGCTCGACATGCGCCGCCGGGTTGAAGGTGAGGATCTGCTGGCCGATCGCGTCGTTCAACGCAGACCGGAGCGTGGCCTTGATGCGCAGCCGGGTGGCCGGGCCGGTCACACGCCGGAACGGCGGCATGGCATCGATCGCTGTCTTCATCACCTTGCGGCGGGCGCGGTTGTCCAGGCCCTTCCACGGCACGGTGGCCAGCTCCTCGACCGCGGCACGGCGCTGGGCGTTCTGCTCCAGGATCTCGGCATTGCCGTCGGAGATGGCCGTGAACATCTCGCTGAGATGGCTCACGCGCAGCCGATCGAGGCGGTGGTGGCCGATCCGAGGCTTCAAATGGAACCGGATATCGGTCTCGTAGCGGCTGAGTCCCGACTTGCGGATGCGCTTGCCGTCGAGCCACCGGTCGAGCCACTCGCCGACGGTCAGGCGGCCGATCAGGTCCTGACCGGACTTCAGGCGCCGCCGGGTCTCCTCGACATCCGGCAGCGGCGACTTCTCGTCGCCGACCTCTTCCAGCATGGCGGCGATCAGCGCCATGCCCTCGGGGTCGTCGGTGTCGGCGAGGCCGAGCAGCGCGCGTATGTGGTCGAGGTCGGCCTGGGCCGCCTTGAGGCTCTCGTAGCCGGCGCGGCTGAAGGAGCGGCGGGTGCCGTCTTCGCGGGGCGGGAGTTCCTGGCGTATGGAGTACGAGCCGTGCTTGCGGCTGGAGAGCTTCGGGCACTGCTTACCGAGCGGCTTCCCAGTGTGTGGGTCGCGGCAGTAGCAGCGGCGGTGGGTGGAACCCTTCAAAGATCATTCTCCTCATCGGTGTTGCCGACGGGTGGGTCGACGTCGGCGAGTTCTGGTGGCAGGTGCGGTGGTGTGCCGCCGTCTTCGTGGATGAAGGCGCGGGCGCTGCGGAGCCGGTACTTGGCTTCCAACACCCTTTCGGCGTAGTCGGCTTGGGCGAGTGCGGCTTCCTCGCGTTCGGCCTGGTTGGGTGCCGTCTCGGCCTTCCAGCGCTCGTGTTTCTCTGCGCCGCCGGGCCGAGGGCGAGAGCGTGAAGCCCTTCCGCTCCCGCCGCGACACCCCGGCCCCTCACGACCTGCGCGACCGCATCGCCGCATGGGCCCGGCCGCAGCTCGACGAGGCCGCCGACCTGGAACCGGCGATGCCGGTGGAGGACCGCGCCGCCGACACCTGGGAACCCCTGGTGATCGTCGCCGACCTCGCCGCCGGCCCCTGGCCACGCCTCGCCCGCGCGGCGTGCGCGCAGATGGTGACGGCCGAAGCGGAGGCCGAGGAGGACCACCCCAGCTCAGCGCGGATCCTGGCCGACATCCGCCGGGTCTTCGTAGCCCAGCGCGAGGTCGACAGCCTCTCCACCGACGAACTCCTGCACCACCTGCGCCAGGACCTGGAAGGCCCGTGGGCGGAGTGGGGGCGCAAGGGACTGGGCCCGCGTGAGCTCGGCTCGCTGCTGCGCGCCTTCGACATCAGGCCCGGCAACGTCCGCCTCGCCGACGGCACCCAGCGCAAGGGCTACACGCGCAACAAGTTCCTCGACGCATGGCGGCGCTACTGCCCGACCGTCCACCCGGTCGACACCGGCCCCGGGCGCAGCGAGGGCTGAGACCCACCCAGTCCCCGGTTGCCGTCCTTGCCGTCCCTGCCGTAATCCCGCAGGTCAAACGATATGCAGGCAAGACGGCAACCGGGGCCAGGACGGCAACACGATCACGACCGACGTTGCCGCCCGCCGGGACGCCGCCCACATCCGTCTTGTGCCGTCCCGGACGTCCCCGCCGTATCACCGCAGGTCACAGCACATGCGGCCGGGACGGCAAGACGGATGCGATCCGTCCGCGGCCACCGAAGCGCAGCACTCGCCGCGCGTGCGTGCCCCCAGGACGCGCCGCCGTCGGCCAAGACGGAACACCGCCCCCCCTGCCGTACCGGCCCTGACCTGCGCTTGCAACGGCCGGGACGGCAAAGACGGACCACGCCACACCACCCCAGGAGAACCCCGCTTGACCACCCTCTCCACACCCACCCACCGGGACCGTCGCCCTGGCGAAGGACGGCCGATGACGAGCAAGCAGGCTGCTGAGCGGTACGCGCTCGTCGCGGCGGGCGTTGTCATCGTGGCGCTCACCGCCGGCGGATTCTGGCTGTCGTACGCGCACCTCGCAGAGGTCGCCGGACAGCACGGCCTCAAGAACTCCCCGGTCCGCCAGTGGGCCTGGCCCGCGACCCTGGACGCCTTCATCGTCGCGGGCGAACTCCTCATGCTCCGCGCGGGTCTGCGCCGCGTTGCCGACGGCTGGGCCATCGCCCTCACCGCCACCGGATCGATCGGTTCCATCGCCCTCAACGTGGCCGGGGTCAGCGGCACAGGCAACGCCAGCGCCGTGCCTTTCCTCGACTACGTGGTCGCCGCGGTTCCCCCGACAGCCGCGCTTCTGGCCTTCGGCGTCCTGATGCGGCAGATCCACCAGCTCGTCGCCGACCCACCCGACGCCACCGAACGCCACAACGGTCTCCCGCAGCCAGCCGGTCTCGACGTGGCGGACGGTCAGGCCGACGTGGCTCGGGGTGCTGCCGAGGTGGCGCAGGGCCCCGCCACTATGACGGAAACCCCGCAGTCTTCCGCCGAGCCGGAAGACCAGAAGCCCCGCGCTGTGTCCGACGAGTACCTCGCGATTGCCCGTACCGCGCCACTGGGACGCGGAGACCGTGCCTCGCGCCGCCACATCGAAGCGACGATCCGCGGCAAGGGCCTCCCGATCGGCAGGGCCGACGCGGAAAAGCTCAAGGACGTCCTGCAAGCCGAACTCGATGAGGCCGCCTCTCAGCGGCAGGACGACCTCGACATGACCCCCGCCGGCGCTCCCTGAGCCCCCGCGCTCCCATCGCTCCGGTGCAACTCGCATCGCTCGTCCCCGCGCAGGTCCGCGGGGACGAGCGACCGCACCGCAACGAGTCAACCCGACACCGCCGCTCCACCCGTCCTCGCCCTGACAGGTATGGGACGAGGTCGACCGGTCACTGACCAGCCATCAACACCCCATGGAGAACCACCTCATGCACAACCAGCACCACGAACCCCCATCGCACCAGAAGGAGATGACCACTACCCCAGCCACCAGTGCGCCAGCAAGGTATCCCGCTGGACCGTCCAAGGACGGCCGCAATGGGGAAGCCTCCGCCCCGGGGGTGGCGGAGGACCTCGGGCGCCAGGGGGCACCCGAGGAGGAACAGATCGCCGACACCGTCGCCGCCCAGCTGCCGCGCGCCGCCGAAGCCGCCGCACTGCACCGTGTCGCCCGACGCCGCAAGCCTGACCCGAACGGCCAGCGCAAGGAGCGTGTCGATGCCCGCTACAGCGTCGACGAGAAGACCGAGATCCTCGCCATGGCGCGGTCGCTGAACATCGCCGGCGCCCACTATGTCGGCGCTGTCGTCATGGCCCACGTTCAGGGCGACCTCGCCCTGCCAGGCCAGCGCACCCTGCTCGACGATTACATCGACGAGCTGACCGCCCTGCGGGGCGAGGTTGCCAAGATCGGCCACAACATCAACCAGATCGCCAAGAAGCTCAACTCCGGCGGCCGTCCACAACCTGGGGATACCGCGCTCCTGACCCAGGCCGAACGCACCCTAACCGCGGTCGGCGCCACCGTCCGCCACATCGCGGCAGCCGCGAACCAGGCCGTCACCAAGAAGGCCGCCCGATGATCGCGAAGATCCGCAGCGGCAAGGAAACCGCCGGACTGATCCGGTACCTGTTCGACACGAAGAAGGCCAAGGATCACACCGACCCCCATCTGGTCGCCTCCTGGGACGGCTTCGCCCCCGACCCCGGCCACGCCGACGACTTCGACGCCACCAGGAAGCTCCTCGTGGCCGACCTGGACCTGCACGTCAAGCAGGCCCGGAGGCTCGGCCGCGCGCCCGAGCAGCACGTGTGGCACTGCTCGATCCGAGCCGCCGAGAGTGACCGCATCCTCAGCGACGAGGAGTGGGCCGACATCGCCCGCCGCGTTGTGACGGCCACCGGCATAGCACCGCAAGGCGATTCGGACGGATGCCGCTGGGTCGCCGTCCGCCACGCCCCCGACCACATCCACATCGCCGCCACCAAGGTCCGGGCGGATCTACGCACCGCACGCCACTGGAACGACTACCACACCGCCGACCGCGAACTCGCCGCCATCGAGAAGGAATACGGCCTGCTCCAAGTCGTACGCGGTGACCGCACCGCCGCGAAGCGGACCACCCGTGCCGAGCAGGAGAAGGCCCGCCGCGCCGGCCAGGAGAAGCCTGCCCGCGAACGTCTGCGCGCCACCGTGCGCACCGCTGTGGCCGCCGCCACCAGCGTGGAGGAGTTCGTCCACCTGCTCAACCACCTCGACGGCGTGCTCGTGGAGGTCGTCCACTTCCCCTCGGGTGACGTGCGCGGCTACAAGGTCGCCAGAGAAGACACCACCACCGCCGACAATGAGCCCGTCTGGTTCTCCGGCTCCGAACTCGCCCCGGACCTCTCCTTCCCAAAGATCCAAAAGCGCCTGGAGAGCATTGACCCACAATCCGCTGACAAGCCAGGCCGGCGCAGGCTCAACCCCTGGCACCAGGCCACCGCCGCCGCCGAACGCATCCCCCACCACCTCGACCAGACGGACGACGAAGCCTCCCAGGCCCACCTCGCCGCCTTCGGTGAAGCCCTCGACGCCCTCCCCCTCCTCGCCCCCCAGCCCCTACGCCCCCAACTCCGAGAGGCAGCGACCGAGTTCGAGCGCGCCACCCGCTCTCGCATCCGGGCCGAACACCACCACGCCCGCGCCCTACGCGGCGCCGTACGCGCCATGCTCCGCGAGCCCGCCCCCAAGGACGGCGCCGCCCTGGCGATGTTCCTAGACGCGGCGATCCTCGTGGTCGTTGCCGCTGCCCGCTGGCACCAGCTCCGCCACCACGACCAGCAGGTCGCCGCCGCCCACCAGACCCTGCTCCACCTCCAGGCCGCCTACGACCAAGCCGCAGCCGCACCCCTGGCCTCCCTCGCGCAGCGCCAGCCACCCCAGCAGGCCGTGGAACGGCAGATCCGCCGCCTACGCCAAGTCGTGCCCGAGCACGCGGAGCAGATCATCGAAGACCCCGCTTTCGCGGCTCTCACCACCGCCCTCTCCGAGGCAGAAGCAGCCGGACACGACCCGGAACAGCTCCTCCAGCAGGTCACCGACCAGCGCGCCCTGAACGACGCGCGCCGCCCCGCCCGGGTCCTGGCCTGGCGCATCCAACGCCTCAGCGAAAGGCCGGCACCCAGCGCACAGGCCCGCGCAGCACAAGCCCACAGCCCAGCCTGGGCCGACAGCGCGGCACGGCGCCCCGACGCTCCAGAGCACACGGCAGCAGCCGCCCCGGCCCCGCAGCCGTCACAGGCACGACGGCGCTGATCTCGATCTCAGATGCGTGCGGTGACGCGCTGGGAGACGCCAGAACAAGGCACCGCAGCACGAAGCCGGGCTCCCCCAACTGGGAGGCCCGGCTTCACCGCGTGGGAGGCCCTGGAACTGCTGGAGCGTCCAGGAGTCGGTCGAATGTGCCCTCCGACAGCACCCGGCGCAGCACCGGTGCACTGGAACTGAGGGAATCGGCGAACACGGCGACAAAGTCATGCGCGCCGGCGCCGCACGACGCCGACAGGGAGGTCACAAGGCTGCCTGCGCCTTGTCGAGCGCCTTCTCCAGGTTGGCGTCCACAAGTCCCGGCGCGCCCGAGACGAGCACAAGGACGTTGCCGATTCGGATCGCCGTCTGCTTGACGACGCTGCGCTGCCCACCGATCGAATAGGTGAGCAGCTGGCTCCACTGCTCGTTGCCCAGGTCGGGGGCGGGCGTCACCTGCGTGCCCACCGTGACGACGGTGTTGCCCGACACCACCTGGTACGTGGGGCAGGAGACCATCGCATCGAAGATCTCCCCAATGCCCTTGGACAGCTTCGCCGCGCTGTCGCTGTACAGCTCCTCGGCCAGCTCGGAGTTGCTGCCGCCGGCGTAGGCGAAGGACGCCTTCGCCTTGCGGGGGAAGGCGAGGCTTGTGCCGGTCGCGGTGTCGCCGCCGAGTTTCTCCATGGCCGGGCAGCCCACCACAGCCACGTCGTCGTGCGCCGCGGGGCGCTGTGGCGTGCGGGTGTAGCCCCCGCCGAGGTCGCTCTCGTCCAAGAGGAGCTTGGCCAGCGCGGTCGAGGACAGTGAGGCGAGCGCCGGGGCACTCTCGCCGTCCGGGTGCACCGGGACGGTCGGGGAGGACATCGGACCGGAAGCGGCGGCGCTGCCGTCGGAACAGCCCGCCAGGGCCAAGATAGCGAGGGCGCTGAGGCTGAGGACGGTCGTGGCGTGAAGGCGCATCGGAAACCCCTTTTTGGCCTGTTGTGGCCTGCGTAGCGGACGGTCTGACCAGGCCGGCCCTCCGGGCGCCGGCGGTGCGAAGGGGAGTGGGGGTTTCGGGAGGTCAATGGCCGAGGTGGCGCAGGCCCTCTTCGAGAGTGGAGTGGAACTGGTCGACGGGACCGGAGTGGCGGTTGAACCAGACCGCATCCAGGCCGGGCTCCTTCGTCTCGTGGCTCGCCCGGCAGCGCAGCCATATCGAGTCGTCCCGCGTGCAGAAGACGATCCAGTCCCGGTACGCGCCGCACTCGGGGCACGTACGGACCTCGCCGTCGACGACGAGCGGCTGCAGCCAGCGCATCATCACCCCGGCCACCTCCTGGCGCGACGGCACCCGCAGTTCCGGCGGCAGGAAGTCGGGCACAACCTCTTCCCCTGGGGCGGGGGCTTGTGGGGTCGGCTCGGGGAAGTCGGGCCACGGCATCGTGGCCTGCAGCTGCAGGAGCAGCGCGTGACCCGCACGCTGGGCTTCACGGAACTCGCGGTCCTCGCGAGCGCGTCGGAACAAGAACAAGGCACTCTCCTTCTCTGTCATCTGGCGGGCGCGGTGGCGCGCCTCGTCTGAGCTGTTGCCACTCGGGAGATCGGCAACGAGCCGCTTACGACAGCGGCTCCTCTGGGCAGGCACCGTCAGCTGCAGCGGAGGACGGTGAGCCGCCCTTCGGCGCTCGCAGGGACGGTTCGGCGGGGCACCGGGACCGGTGACGCGAGCGAGGAGGCGAATGCCGCCACCAGCTCGTGGGGGACGCTGGCGCTGAAGCTGGCACACCACAGATAGGGGGCGCTGACGACGGGTTCCGCCCATGCCTGCCAGCCCACCAGGTCGGGGCGCGGGTCGGCGTCTTGGATGAGTGGCGGCAGCATCTCCAAGGAGACGCTGCAGGAGAATCCGGGGTCCGTGGCGGTGGTGCGGGGGCGGTCCACGTCGCGGATCCAGCCTCGGGCACTCAGTGCGTTGAGAACCGTCCCCGGCGCCTCGAAGCCGACGTCGGGCGCCTCGCGGGTGTCGATCGCCACGAGGAGATCGGCGAGCGCTTCGTACGGGACGCCGGCCGTGAAATACGCGTTCCACGCAGGCACCACGGAGGTGGCATCCTGGCGGGCGCTCAGCTGCCAGGCAACCGGGAGGCCGCCCAGTTCGAACGGGTAGGCCGCGAGGGTCCATTCGGCACCGCGCAGCTCATCTGGGCTGACGTACAGCAGGGTGTGGCGGGAGGTAGGCCACATGCGCCAGCCGAGGCCAGCCAGGGTGTCGCCGATCCGTTCGGCGAGGGCCCCGTCGTCACCCGCCAGATGGCGCGGGGTGACCCAGTACACCGGGTCTGGCGAGTTGGGATGGGAGGGTTCGCTGGGGTGGTGCGGGTGCAGGGGCGCCTCCGTGGGATCAGAGGGAAGGTCTTCCTCAGGGCGTTGTACGTTGGCATGGTTTGCAGCAGCACACCAGCCCTTGCGGGATCTTTCCTGTCTGCCCCCGGCGAACTTGCTCTCCCTGGGCCATTCGATCGATGCGACTGACAGTGAACCCAGCAGTTTCGTCCTTTGTGACAGCGAACCTATTCGTGAGGCGTGAGCACGCTGGGACCACGCCCCGTGCGTCTGCCGTACGGGGGAACACACACCGAGCGCCGCCCTCAAACGCGTGGCCTTGGGGCAGCCATTCGCAACAATCGCCGCTATGACGTCGATGACGCAGACCTTCCGCCAGGGCCTGCAGACTGCGCTGGCCAGCCGGAAGACGGTGAGCATCCGCAGCACCCTGATCGAGATGCTGGAACGGGATCCCTCCAAGGCAGAGATCTCGGCAGCCAACAAGGCGGCCCGAAGGATCGCCGAGGACGGGGACGCGGTCCTCATCTCCCTGCTTCCCGACCAAGCCGGCACCGACGCGTACGTGCCTGCGGCCCGTGGCGCCAGGGGGCGTGCGTCGAACTACCTGACCCTGGACGAGAAGATCATCAAGGACTTGCCCTGCCGCGTCGAGCTCGCCACGGAGAAGTGGGACGCGCTCATCGACGAAGGCACGCGGTCCACTCAACAGAAGATCGAAAGCGACCCAGGTCTGTCGGCGTTCCTGCCCGACTGGAAAGCCGAACCGCGTGCCGAGAAGCGGGCCCGCCTCATAGCGGAGGCGGCAGAAACCAGCTGACCCGCTGTTCAGCGTGCCTTTTCCGATACCGGCCTGCATCGCCGCATCGGTTCAATGGCGTCCGCCTGGATGCGGGCACCGGGCCGTCCACGACCCGGGGAAGGTCCTCCTGGACGGTCGCCCTCGCGGTAGCGCTGGGCGGGACTGCCTTGCCGATGTGGGCATGCTACGGGCGGAGCCGGCCGTGTTCGGGCCGGTGGCCTCCGCCCCGACGGTCTCCCGCCTGATCGGCCAGCTGGCCGCCCGCCAGATAGCTAATCCCACGATGCCAGAGCATCGTTTACCGAAGGAGCGTTCTTCGCCAGGGTCGTCCGCCAGTCAAGGTGACCGCGGTGCTGAAGGTGACCGACGATAACGATGCGCGCCACGCCAAGCTCAACGGCCATCTGATTGACCCAACGCGCACCGATACGATCTGGGACGTCAGGAATGCCGTGCGGGAAAACCCACTCCGCCGCCTCCGCGTCTGCGTCCTTCTCCCATTTCGTTTCATTGCCTTGAGTCTCATCGAGCCCCTCGACGATGAGGTGTTCAGCGTCGACGTGGTCAAGCAAGATATGCGCAATCTCATGCAAAAGAGTAAATAGGATCTTGTCGAGTCTTTTGCCACGACCAGACAAGCCAATAACTGGATATCCGTCGACCAGCATCGAGCACCCGTCAATCTTGGCGCCCGGAAGCGATTCGACATATACCAGACGCACACCAACTGCACTAAAAAGGTCAGGTAGGTCCTCGAAGTCAGCGGCCGACTTGAGTGTGCGCGAAAGAGTGCCTGCAAGCTCCCTCAGACGTTTCGCGCAGTATCTCTCCTGAGGCGGAAGCTTACGTGCTTCCCTTCTAATACACGCGACCCATGCTCGCTGCAGCGAGCTGATATCTTCGCTACGGTTGGCTCGTCTAGCAGCCGCTGCGAATCCGGGCTCGTCATCAAGGGAATCCAGCTCGAAAAGTTCCTTCACCTCGGCCTCGAGGGCATCCAAGGTGGCGCCGGTGAGAAAGCCGCGCCTCTTCAATAGCTGGATTGGCCCCTTGTCGTTTAGGCGGGCACGCCGACGCACCTCGTCCAACTTTACCTGGGCGTTCTCATTCTTGAACTGCTCGGCGAGTAGGTACTGGTCCTGAAGGTTGAGCCAGTACTCAGCTGTATGACCAAGGGCCGCGCCGATCTGCGCCGCCGACTCCCTGGTGATCTCCTTTTTGCCGGTGACGATCTCGGAGACGAACTGAGTCGGGCGATCCAGAACCGCAGCGAAATCAGCCTGAGACCAGTCCCTGGCCTCGAGCTCCCTCCCGAGGAGTTCGCCAACCGGCACCTGGGCGATCGGCAGCGGGTCGTGTGGAGGGGTGCTCATCGCGAGGCTTCCATCTCTGGAGTCAATAGCTCGAAGATCACGGCACTGTGGCTCTCTGTGCTCTTGAACGTCAAGTTGATAACGCGGCCTGAACTCAACTTCGCCCGCGCCTTGTTCAGGTCATGGGTGTCACCGGGGTGGATGCGCAACATGCGCGAGTTCCGCAGGTCGGCGTCGAGCCGAGCTGCACGCGCGCACTGAACGAGGACGCGAAAGTCCGAGACCTCCCGGGCGCTCCAGCCTTGCGGCCGGAATCCGGGGTCCGTAGCGAGGCGATACAACTCCTCATCCATGTACTCCCGGTCCACGTGCCTGTTCTCCATCACCCATCGGCTGATGACGCTTCTACCTACTTCGCGCGGATTCTACAGGCATCACCGAATTTCTGGGCCGCCAACCTCGCATCTACCCCATCACCCATGGGGTGATGATGTTGATGCTACACTCGCATCCGAGCCCGTCGATCAGCGGAGGGCGCCATGGAAGGGGACTGTCATGACTGCACCCAGTAACGAGCAGGAGCATGACAAGAGGGATAAAGGGTTCGAAGTGATCATCAACGGCACAATGGTCACCCTCGACCACGACACCGTGACCTATGACGAACTTGGGCAGCTCGCGTACCCCGGCCACGACCCGCAGGCGATGTTCACCGTCACCTACAAGAACGCCATTGCACCCCATGGCGGGGACGGCATCCTGGTCGCCGGCGAGTCCGTGAAGGTCAAGAAGAAGGGCACGTACTTCCATGTCCGGCTCACGACTCGTTCGTAGTAGCGCCGACCTGGCCCGTCTGGTGCAAGACGGGTACTCCGTCCGCGTCGTCAACGGGTTCCTCGTAATCGACGACATTCCGTTCGTGGACGATGCCGCCCAGGTTCAGTGGGGATCCTTCATCTGCCCGCTGGATCTGAGCGGCGACACCGCGACGGCTCCGAGTAGCCACGTTATGTGTTTCGTTGGCGGCGTACCCCGCAACAAGAATGGCGAGCCCATCGACGGGCTCGTAAACGATGGCGTTCAGAAGTGGTCTGCCAGCCCGGAGCTCACCGCGAGCTGCGGCTTCTCCCAGAAACCCGCGGGCGGCTATCCAGATTATTACGAAAAGGTCACCCAGTACGCCGCGATGGTCATCGGGCCAGCCCAGGCCATCGACCCCGAGGCGACCCCGCTGACCTTCAAGCCTGTCGAGACCGACGAAGACGATGGTGTGTTCCGCTACCTCGACACATTCTCCAGCAGGGCTGGCATCACCGAGGTCAACGCGCGCCTCGCGCTGAAGAAGGTTGTGATCGTCGGTCTCGGGGGTACTGGCGCATACCTGCTCGACCTGCTCGCCAAGACCCCGATACACGCGCTTCATCTCTACGACGGCGACGTCCTCCGCACGCATAACGCCTTCCGGGCCCCCGGTGCCGCGAGCCTTGCGGACCTACAGGAGGGCCTGAAGAAGGTCGAGTACTTCACACGGATGTATTCGCAGATGCGTCGTCACATCGAGGCTCACCCGGTGAACGTCACCTCTGAAAACGTCGGCGAACTCCTCGACGCCGATTTTGTGTTCCTTGCGATGGACACGGGCCCGGACAAAAAGGCCATCATCGAGGCGCTGACCGTCAACGGTATCCCATTCATCGATACTGGTGTTGGGGTCAGCAAGGATGCCGAATGCATCGACGGGCAAATTCGCATCACGACGTCTCTTCCGGGTCGCGTGGAGCATATTGAGCGAGATGGGCTCATCTCGTACTTCGCCGGGGAGGGCGCCGAGTACGACACCAACTTGCAGGTAGCCGAGCTGAACTCCTCCACTGCGAACTTGGCAATCTTCCGGTATAAGAAGTACCTCGGTTTTTATGCTGACACTGAGAACGAGCTGCACACCGTGTATGCGGTCGGCTCGAATGATCTCTACAACCGCTACGGCACCTCTACCAACCAAGACGAGGGCATCGGACTGGGCGCCGAGCCGGTCCCGGCCAGCGCTGATGCTGGGGACGGGTCGGAGGCCGCCGCGTGAGAGCTCGATCCTTGATGCCGGTGTTCATCGAGCACATCCCGGCCGAACCCGAGCCGGGTAAGCTGTACATCTCGATGCAGTTCGAAACCGCAGTCCATCTGTGCGCGTGCGGATGTGGTGCGAAGGTCGTCACACCATTCGGACCGCACGACTGGACCCTGACCTTCGATGGCACCGTGTCCCTGCGACCGTCCGTTGGAAACGGACAACAGCGGTGTAGGTCGCACTACTACGTCCGCAGCGACCGTATCGACTGGTTGCCGCGAATCTCAGCGGCAGCCACTCGAGTCGCTAGCTCCCGCGACCGCGCCGCGCACATCGAGGCCATCCCTCAACCTCTGGCGGGACAAGCGTCTTGGTGGCGCCGGATTTGGAACCGAATGCGACGCTCCTTTGGCACCAGCCGTAGCAAACGGGATGAATAAATCGTCCCAGCGAGCTGGGATAACGTCTGAAGAATCGATGCCAAGCACGTCGTTGCAACGACCAGGAGCTTTCAGCACCAGACGGTCTTGCATAACAGCACACCGTCTCTCCGGGTGTGCCCTGGCCGCCCACACCTCCGAAAGCAACACTCCTCCACGGCATCGCCCGCCATCAGCGCCTCTCCAGGATCGCGCGGCTGGCGGGTCGCATCGAGTGCAAACAGAACGGCGCCGACTCACGATGGTGAGTCGGCGCCGCGCCTGATCTCAGACGTCGATGCGGGCGACCTTACGGCCGACCTTCAGGTACAGCTCGGCACCTTCGAGTGCCCCAACCTCGCTCACGACCTCACCGAGCGTCTGCTGCACGGACGCCTCGGTGAGCGGCGTAGGTGCCTGCTCTCCGTCCGCCTCAAGGATCAGACGAAGACCCTTCTGCTGAGCCACACGGCGCACGGCGGAGATGCTGGGAGCGAAGTCCAGCGTGCGGCTGATCAGCGCCCCGAGTGTGTCCTGGCCGTGGTCCTTCAGGGAGATGACGGGGAGGTTCTGGGTGCCCGCGAAAGAGCGCTTGGAGAAGCGCGCCGTGAACTCCGCGCGAGCGGCGGCAGCAGCGTCCAGGCCGTGGAGGGCGGCCACCACCTCGCCGGCGAGGATGCGCTTGATCGCCATCGGGTGCGCGGTCCCTTCCTCCAGGCGCTTGGTGACCACGCGGATCTCGTCGTCCGTCCACTCGGTGAGCAGCTGGAGGTACGGCTCGGTCAGGTGGTCGGGGATGGACATCAGCCGGCCGTAGACGTCATCAGGCGACGCCGTCAGGCCCACGTAGTTGCCCTTGCTCTTGCTCATCTTGGTGCCCGTGCCGTCGGTGCCCTCGATGAGCGGGGTGGTGATGACGACCTCGGGGTCCTGCTCCGAGATCTCCATGACCTTGCGGCACATCTGGAGGTTCAACAGCTGGTCTACACCGCCGAGTTCGACGTCGGCGTCGATGGCCACGGAGTCCCATGCCATGACGACGGAGTAGACGAACTCGGCGACGGACAGCCCATGGCCATCGGCCAGCCGGGTGCGGAAGTCCTCGCGCTGGAGCGACATGGAGACCGGCACCCGGGCAAGAACCCCGACGAGCTCCGGCAGAGTGACCTTGTTCAGCCACTCGCCGTTGAAGCGCAGGTCGGCACGCTCGAAGTCGATGAACGGCGTGACCTGTTGCTGGTAGCCGCTCAGGTTGCGGGCGATGTCCTCGTCGGTGAGGGGCGGTCGATCCGAGGACCGTCCCGACGGGTCACCGATCTTGGCCGTCACGTCACCGATGATGAAGACGACGTGGTGGCCCATCCGCTGGAACCGGCTGGCGATGATGATCGGTACCGCGTGGCCCAGGTGGACGTCGGGCGAGGTCGGGTCGATGCCGTACTTGACGACGAACGGGCGTCCGGCGGCCTGCGCGGCTTCGATCTTCTCGGCGAGCACCGCGGCCGAGGGGATCAGGTGGTTCGCACGCCCCTCGACCAGTGCGGCCTGCTCCTCGGGGGAGAGGTCGGAGAGGTCCAGGGAGCGCCGTGCCGTTGTCTCGCTGAGCAGCTGCGCGGCCGTATAGTCCGCGCCCAGGTCCGCCCCATCGAGGATGTGCATGACACGGGTGACAGACTCACTCAAACGGCTCATGGCGCTTATACGCTCCTGGGTCGGACAACTGGCCGGACCAGTAGGGATTGGAAGCGGCGATTTTATCATCGCCACCCCCGTCGAATCACCGAAATGATCACGGTTCAGCCCGCTCTCCCTGGGTCGTCGAGAGCTGTACCAGCGGCCGGCCCACGATCGCACTGGAGAGGGAGCGGAGCCACGGGGCTATTGGGTCTCGGGCTCGGAGCGTGGCGATGAGCATCCCCGGAAGGAAGATCATGGCGGGGAGGTGCTTCTTTCGCTGCAGCGCGGATTCCACTCTGTGCCCGGAAGCGAGTACGCGGAAATGCTGGGAGATCCCCCTGAGCTGGCGAGTGGTCGCCCAGGTGGGAGGGTTCCCATCCATCATGCGGAGCCGATCCGAGAGTCCCAGACACACCTCGGCCCGATAATCCTGCGACAGGCCGGGCGTACTTCGGTCGGTCATGCTGTGCGAGTGGACCCGATAGAAGGTCAACGGGTCCTGGAGGACGGCACCGCGGCCAGCCTCGCGCAGCGCGTGGAAGAAGATCTCGTTGGTCACCGGCAGGAGGCTGAGGGCAGCCTCGCGATGGACCACCAACGTGCTCGTGTTTCCGCCCGGGTGTGGGCCTTTCAGCTTGGGGTTTCCGTTGGAGTCGACGACGTTCTCCCAGTGCTCGATGAACAGCGTTTCACCCGTCATCGCCTCGGCGCATGTACGGAGCTTCGATGGGTGGAACCAGTCATCGGCGTCGAGCGGAGCCACCCAGTCGCCTGTGCTGAGGAGAAAGGCGTCGGTCAAGGTTTGGCCGAAACCTTGCTGGCTCCTCCGGATGACCTTGACGTTCTTTTCGTGGCGACGGCATACCTCCTCAGTTTTGTCGTTGGATCCGTCGTCGATGACGATGATTTCGTGAAGGACGAAGTTTCCAGGCTCCTGTTCCAGACAGCTTGTTATGGCCTGGTCGAGATATCGGCCGTAGTTGTGGCACAGGATCACGCACGAAATACGCGGAATGGCGCTCACCGGTCACCCCCGTACACGCGGGCGTAGTCGTCCAGGATCGTCCTGTGTTCCTGGGTCCTGTAGTCGAGGAACTCGCGGTCGAGGCGGCGGGGCCTGGAGCCGAGCCGTGCTGCCGCGTTCTCCAGCGCGGTCAGGAACTTCTCTCCGAAGAGGTTGGGATGCCCCTGCGACCAATCGAACCATTCGGGTTCCTCGACGAATCCCTTGTGCCGCTCGTACTGCTCGGGCAAGTGCCCTGTGAGGGAGCAGACCGGAAGCAGGTTCAGGTCGAAGGCCAGTTCCAGCTGCCCGGAGTGACTCCCCCAGAGGTACGGCAGCAGCAGGGAGTCCGAAGCCAGCCCGGCTCTGACCACTTCGTCGTCCGTGGGATACGGGCGCATGGTGAGGCGGATACGCGGATCGTGCCGGGCCGTCTCCAGGAGCAGCGGGGCGCGGCCGGCGTCAGCGAAGTCCGCAGGGCTGAGCGCGCGCAGGAGGACGTGGAGCGTGCTGTGGGGATCCGTGATCCCCAGGCTCCAGTTGGCCATGGTGGACAACTGGTCCCGGCTGGCCCGGGAGGCACCGAACATGAGGTACCTGGTCCCCGGGCCCCTCGCCTCGCGCTCCAGGTCAGCCAGCGACTCCGGGGCAGCGACGTATCCGTGGGGGATGACCGTTGCAGGGACCCGCTCGCCGAGGACCTCCGTCAGCTTCGTGACGGATCCCTCAGTGAGACAGACCCAGCTGACCTCTGCAGATCGGAGCAGCCGCAGCCGCTCGACGAAGCCTTCGGCGTTGCCGACCATGGGCCGGGTGTCATGGGCGGTGAAGACCACGTTGACCCCGTAGCCCAGGCACGCGTCCAGCAGGCGCTCCAGGGTGGCGATGTCCTCGAAGTCGATGTGGTGCAGGTGCAGGACGTCGAGCCACGTGAGAGGGCCGTGTTCGAGGAGCCATGCGGCGCTGACCGCCTCTGGCACAGTCTCGCCCGTGGGAATCTCCGTCCCGTTCAGGATGTGGAAGTCAGGGCTCTGGAGCTTCCACGCGTACGGGGTACGAGCCGGCAGGTGAACGACACGCAGGCCCCTGGACCGGGGAACCGCCGTCACTGCTCTCCCACCTCCGTCCCTCCCACGCCGACGAGGAGCAGCTGGGTGGACAGACCGTTGGAGGCGTCGTCGCTTCGGGTGAGGCCCGCGTAGTGGATCTCGAATCCGGATTCCCGCAGCAGCGCCTGGAACTCGTCGCTTGCCCACTCCCGCACATGGCTGGGGTTGCGCGGCGGTCCAGGGGTGTCGTAGCCGCTGCGGCACTCACGGGCCGGTGTCGACAGGACGGCAGCAGCGCTGCCCTCCCGCAGCAGGGCCAGGATGAGGGACAGGGCCGGGGCCGGGTCCACCAGGTGCTCGATCACGTCGGAGCAGATCACCACCGACCGGCGAACGAGGTCCGGGTCGAGCGGCAGCCGCTCTGCCGATTCGAGGTCCGCCTCCACCCACTGTCCGAAGGGGTGGTTGTCGTGGCACCAGCGCAGGTTGTCCCCGAAGTCCACGCCGACGAAGGTCCAGTCGGGGTGCGCGACGGCGAGCGAGGCCAACTTGCCCGCCTGCCCGCAGCCGATGTCGATCACGACGTCACGGCCGAGCTCCTTGGCCCGCTCGGCGGCGTAGGGGTACACGTCGGGCTGCCAGGTGACGGTGTCGTCCGTCTCGTCAAGGAAGTACTCGACCTCGCTCCGGCTGCGGTAGCCGCGGCGAATGAAGAAGGTCTCGGGGCCGCCTATCGGCTGCGAGGACTCGGAGAGGGCCGGGAGCTGCGGGGCATCGGGGCCGGTCAGGGGCTGTGATGTGGTCGTGGTGTCCGCGTGCACAGTCAGACTCCTTGCTTGCTCGGGTGTGTGGTGCGGCAGAGGGCACACGGCCTGCTACAGCCGCGAGTTCGGCGCTCCCCCGGAGGGGGCCTGCTACTTCGGCCAGCAGGAGAACAGCGTGATCAGGCGTTCGACGAGCTCCTCGCGGATCACACGCCACTCCCGGTCTCCGGCGCGCCGCGCGGCGGAGGCGCGGTCGTACTCCGCCTGGCCGACCTCGGGCAGACACGCGTACATCTGGAGCAGGGCCGACCCGTCGTCGGAGGGTGCCGAGTCGGTGTCCGCCGCCAGCAGGGCCCTGATGTCCTCGGCGGGCATGGAGCCGTCGATTCCGGAGCCGGGGATGCTCTTACTCATCTTCGGCAGGCCCCCGAGGCCCGGGATCATCTTGGTGTAGATGCCGGCCAGCCGGTCTGCGGGCAGACCCCAGCGTTCCGCCCCGCGCCGGGCGAGGGCGACGTACTTGTGCTCGTCGACGCCCAGGGACACCAGCAGGTGCCGTCCTTCGCGCAGCAGGTGCACGAAGTCAGCGGCCATCAGCAACGTGGCCTGCTTCATGCCGTAGTTGAGGTGGTCGAAGACGCCGTGGTTGCGGTAGAGGCCGGCGAGGTCCTCCTCCGCCCAGTGGAAGTCGTCGTCGTCCAGATGGCGCGAGAGCAGGAACGCTGTGGCCATGACGTCGGTCTCGCCCTCCTGCCGGCGCAGTACACCGCGCCCTGGGTCGAAGCCGAGCCCAAGCGCGAACTCCTCGTACTGGTCGGCCAGGCGGCGCACCGCGTCCAGCGGCGTGCGACGCGCGTTGTAGGAGTCGAGGTCGCCGAGCACGATCTGCACGTCGAGCCCGCACTGCTGGAGCTTGACTGCGCGCAGCAGCTGGAACAGAGTGCCGGCGTGCGGCGGCCCGCCGAGCCCGACGCCAGTGGTGACGATCGTCGGCCGACCCGCCGAGACGGCGTCCGCGAACTCCCGCGCACCGGTGTGGCACACCCACTTCGTGTGCAGGTCGCCAGGGCTCATCCCCGCGAGGGCGAAGTCGATGGTGCCGAGGCCAAGGTGCTCGTACTGGTGCTGGTCGATGACGCTCTCGTAGTAAGCGGTGTCGAACTTCATGCCATCCCCTCCAACTGAGGCTGCTCTCGTATGGCGAAGGCTCGGCGGACCAGTGGCTCGAAGCCGTCGGCCAGCAGGTCCCCGATCACGGCGTTGCGGGGCGCGGCCACGCTGCCGAGGTCCGCAGTGACCGTTCCGTCGGCGAGGACCCAGACGCGGAACGGGTACGGGTCCTCGGGCGCCCGTGTGGGTTGGGCGAAGATCTCCACCGGGGCGACGGCACCGCGCACCCCGTCCACGGCTCGGACGAAGTCATCCCGCTCGAAGCCGTAGAGCTCCGCCTTGCCCGCGCTGGCACGGCCGATGGGCCTGTACTGGGAGATCAGCCAGTACTCGACCTCCGTGCGGTCAGCGATGCCGGCGACGAACTCCGCGAGCCGCGGCAGCTCCCGCGCGGACGCGGCCGTGGTGAACGTGTTGAAGGCGAGTCGGCGCCGGTCGGCGACGAGGAACTCGACGTTGGACCGGAACCGTTCGAAGTAGCCCTGCCCGCGGAACCAGTCGGCCGAGTCCGCCTCCGGACCATCGATGGCCAGGGAGTAGAGGGTCACGTGGTCGCGCACCCCCGCATAACGGTCGCTCAGGAGCAGCCCGTTGGTGTGGAGATTGGTTTCGAAGCCGGCTTCCCGTGCGTGCCGGAGGGCGACCTCCAGGTGGTTGTCGTAGGGCATCACGGGGTCGCCGCCGGTGAACACGACCCGGTGGGCTTCGGACTCGGCGCGGACCTGGTCGATGACCCTCCGTACGGTGTCCGCGTCCGTCTTGACCCGGTTGCGCTCCCGGTAGCAGAACCGGCATACACCCGGTGAATTGCTGGTCGGTGCCAGGTCCCAGGCGTTGCAGTCGGTGTTGAGGACCAGGTGAACGATCGCGAGTTCGTCGTGCGTCAGCATGGGGCCTTCTCCTTGTTGCCAGGGCTGACCAGGAGGGCTGTCGGGGAGACGGGCCGCAGGAGCGAGCGGAGCTTGTCCGGGGCACCGCCGGTGAGGCGTACGAACTGCTGTAACGTGTCCAGACCCGCGCCGGCGTCGATGATCGTGAGTGCCGTGTCGATGCCGGATCGGACGGTGGGCACCGTCTCCGACATCACCATGAGCAAAGCCGCGTTGAGGGCGACCGCGTTCCGCGCCTGACTGGTGTCATGGCCTGCCAGTACGCGTATTGCCGCGGCGACGTTCTCCCGAGGGTCCTCGTGCTGGGTGACGGACATCAGGTCCTGCGGCATCGAGGACGCGCCCTTGCGTACTTCGTCGTTGAAGGTCAGGTCCTCGTCGCCGGCGTTGATGCGGCAGGCTCGCACGGTGCTTCCGGGGATCAGTTCGTCGACCTGGACCGCTTTGCCGAGGCTGGAGTTGATGACCGTCACGTCGGGCAGGCCGAGTCTGGAGAGCAGCCGGGCGGAAGCGCCGACCGCGGGGTGCGAGAGGCCGTACACGTAGGCGGGGCAGGTGACCGGGCTGAGGAGGGCGGGGAACGCCAGGCTGAGGGCGTGCACGGCCTGGAACCTGCCGCCGTAGCGACGGTCGAACTCAGGCACGCGGTTCTCGATGGAGAAGAACCCGAAGCCGGTCTCCGCCGTGATGTCGACCATCTCCTGGTGCGGCACCGTGTCGCTCGTCGCCCCCACGAGGTCGATGAAGTCGCGGGACCCGGTCTTCGACGACGCACTTCGCGATCCGAGCTTCGCGACGTGTGCTCCCCCTGTGGCCGCCACCAGCGCGGCGGCGGTACTGAGGTTGATCGTCTTGAAGGTCTTCTTCCCGCTGCCCGTGTAGCCGACGAACCGCATGCCCCCCGGCGGCTGGTGGAAGTCCCAGTTGCTTCGGTCCAGGGATGTCGCGGCCTGGACAGCGGCCTCGACCTCCTCCAACCGTGGCCCCCGCAGGAGCAGTCCCGTCAGGACGCTTCCCAGCATCACGTCGCGCGTGTGGCCCTCCGGTAAGGCGAGGATGCGCGTGATCCCGTCGTGGACGTCCTGGGGTGAAATGTCGGCAGGTGAGTTGATCTTGTGGGCCAGCAATGGCGTTGTGACCGCCATGGTGCGGGCTCCTTCCGTCACGTGTCGGATGTGAGCAGGACCTTGAAGGGGCGATGACGGGCTTCGTTGTTCAGGGCCTCCAGTCCCTGCGGCAGTTCGCCGAGGGGAAATCGATCTCGGGTCATGAGGGCGGCCCAGTCGCCGCCCTTGGCGATGACGTCGATGGCGTCTCGGAAGTCGTCATCGCCGTCCGCGCGGCAGTACGAGAAGGAGCCGCGCAGGGTGATCGAGCGACGGAAGACATCCCGCAGGGGGACCGAGAGAACGACACGGGGCGCGTAGGCGTTCTGGACGAGAACCGTTCCCCCGTCACGAACAGCCTTCAGCGCCTGGCGTATGGGGGCGTCGCTGTGACCAGACGCGGCGTCCACGACGGCGTCGCACGCCGGCAGCTCGGCAGAGTGGAGAGTGATGTGCCGGTCGAGGACGTAGCGCAGTTGATGCGATCGCGAAGGTTCCCTGACCAGCATGTGCACGTCCCACCCCGCCTCTGCCGCGCAGATGGCCGTACACACCGCAAGGACGCCGCCCCCGATGATGCCGAGCCGCCCCATGGGCACACGTAGCCCGCAGCGGACTCCGTGCAGGGCGACCGCCATCGGATCGGCGAGGACTCCGTGCGCGGGATCGTGCAGGTGGCGAAGCGGGACGATGCTGTCGCGGGGCGCCCGTACGCAGTCGGCGAGACCTCCGGGAAGATCCCACCCGATGCGCTGGAGTCGTGGGCAGAGGTGGACATGGCCGCGGTCGCAGTAGTGGCACGAGCGGCAGGAGATTAGCGGGTCGATTGCGACCCAGTCACCCGTCTCCGTGTCGACACCGACGATCTCGTGCCCGGGGTACCACGGTTCCGGCAACTGTCCTTGCCAAGGGTGATTGAGCTTCGCGACGTCGCTTCCGCACAATCCTGAGAAGCGTGTCTCGACGAGCGTCGTGTCGCGTGCCGAGGACATGGCGACCGGAGCGGGGAGTCGGCAGAGGACTCCGTTCTCAACTGCCCACGAGTACGGGCCGGTCATCGCTGCCCCCATCTGTCCAGCAAGGTGGGGAGAGCTTCCACGTCGGGTATCGCTCTGCCGGACCAAGCGGTCTCGCCGAACGCGAGGCCACTCGGCCCGCCCCGACGTTCCACGCGCACGGCACGCATGCCGGCCCGCTCTGCGCCGGCAAGCTCGTCACCGCCGCCGTCGCCGCAGTAGAGGGCCTGCTGCGGGGCGACACCGAGGTCTCGGAGGACCGTGCGGAAGAGCAGACGGTCGGGCTTCACCGCCCCCGCCCGGCAGCTGAACACGACAGCGTCGAAGTGTGGCGCGAGGTCGCTTGCGCTCCACGCTTCGGCGATGTCCGGTGACGCGTCGCTGAGGACGGCCAGCCTGGTGCCACCGCGCCGAAGCTGCTCCAGCGCCCGCAGGAGAGAGGCATCGGCCTGGAGACGGACATGGGCGAGCCGGGTCAGGAGCACTTCCAGCTCATTCACACAGGCCGCAGAGGCGTCGCAGCGGGCGACGAGGTGAACCGCCACCTCGGTGGTGGACGCCATCTGCCCGTCGTGCCTCGCCTGCCAACTGTCGGACAGCACCGACTCGGCGACCGCCGGGGACACGCGCAGTATCGCGGCGAACTGGGCAGCGGCAGCCCTCCGCTCGACCACAATCGGGGCTGCGACGAGCGTGCCGAATAGATCGAGTATCACTGCGGTCGGGCGTGGAGCCGGAGCAGCAGAACTCCGCTGCGGTGAAGGGCCAAGCAGTACGTCGCCCACTGGATGTGTGGCGGGCGCGGACAGGCTCGTCGACATGGAGGTGCCCGTCGGCGGATAGCGCATGGTGAGGCTCCATCGGTAGATCGGTGATCTCGTGCAGAACCGAACTCTCCGGCTGGCTGGGCTGCGGCCAGATGACGCCTTCTCGGGCGTCCGACAGACGAGGAAGGTGGACTTGGCTGCCACCAGGTCGAGGCCGCGCTGGGTCGCCAGGGCCCGGTGATGCCGCCGGCGCGCTCACAGCCGTAGCCCTGACAGCAAGCTGGCGACCGACGCCGTGACGTCCTTCACGAACGGGCCGACGGTGTGGGTCCCGGCGAGATACAGACCGAAAACCGAGCACACAACGGCGTGACCCGCCTTGAGCCCACCTCCGCGGCACAAGAAGACGATCACGATGCCGAGGAGCAGCAGGACAGCAACATCGACAGCCACCGTGGAGCCCCCTTCGATCTCGGACGAATAGTGGAGACCGAGGCGGGTACTGGGACGACCGCGTCGGTGTGACCATGACAGCGGCTCGGAGCTGTGCGGAGTATCACAAGCCGTTCCTGAAGCTGCTCATCAGCAGCTCATGGCTGGCCGACCTGACTTTTCAACATCCGCTTACACACGGGTTCATGACAGGCAGACTTAGGCTCCGGATCATGACCAGGGATGGGCAGGCGGTAGGCGCGGTGGGTAAGAGTCGCCCGGGGTGGCGCCCGGACAAGTTGAGACAACAACGCGAAGCTCACGGCCTGACGCTCGAAGGCGCGGGCGAGCAGCTGCGCGAGGTGGCCCGGGCCGCGGGGCTCACGGTGCCGGCGGCCAACTTTCAGACGCTGTGGCAGCACGAGCAGGGAGAGGTCTATCCCGGACCGCACTACCGTCGCGCGTACTGCCTTCTGTACCGCGCGACCGAGCCCGAGCTCGGTTTCCGTAACGCTCTGCCCGACGAGGCCACGAAGCTCAAGTTCACCGCGTCGAGCGAACCGCAGAACGGCGCCCACGTCCTGGCCGTGGAACGGGCGTTGCACCAGCTGGCGCCGAGTGCGGAGGACGCCGACGGCTTGGGCGTCCAGCAGCGAATCCTCGACGCTTGGAAGCGGCGTCATACCGGCGGTGATCCGAACCGGCCGACACTGATGATGGTCGGAGGCTACGCGGGCAGCGGGAAGTCGGAGTTCGCCCGCTTCGTATCGCAACTCACTGGATGGCCTGTCCTCGATAAGGACCCGATCACGCGCCCGCTCGTGGAGCGGCTCCTTGTTGAAATGGGCAGCGAGCCCAACGACCGGCACACCGACCTCTACCGGGAGAAGGTCCGCCCGCTGGAGTACCAGTGCCTGCTGGAGACCGCGTACGCGAACGTCGACTGCGCGATTAGCACCGTCCTCTCCGCACCCTTCATCGCCGAGACCACAGACCCTCGGTGGATGCGGCGCCTGATCAACCGCTGCGAAGCCCGTGGCGTCACCGTGGCTGTCGTCTGGATTCAGTGCGACCTCGACACGATGCACGAGTACATCAGCTTCCGGTCCGCCGCCCGGGACAGCTGGAAACTCCAGAACTGGGACACGTACGCCGCCGGGATCGATCTTGAGCTGCGGCCCGTCGTGCCGCACTTGGTTGTCGATAACCGGCTCGGCTCCGCGATATCGCTCACAGACCAGGTGCGCCAGGTCTTCGGGACGGTGTTCCAGTGAGGCAGGGCATCCTGCTGTACGGGCCGCCGGCGGCGGGCAAGGACACGATCACGGCGGCGCTCACCGAACTCGACGAGCGGTACGTACTGTTCACCCGGCTGAAGATCGGGACCGGGAAGACCAGGGGCTACCGGATGGGTACGCCAGAGCAGCTGACCGCCTTAGAGGCACGCGGCGATGTCATCTACCGCAACGACCGGTACGGCAACATTTACGTCGTCGACCGCCCCGGCCTCGACCAGGCGGCCATGGAGGGCGGCAAGACCCCCGTCGTCCACCTCGGCCAGATGGCGGGGATCGAGAAGGTGACCGCCCTCTACCCCGCGCGCTGGGTGCGCGTTCTGCTGTGGTGCTCCAAGGAGACCACCGCTCGCCGCTCACCACAGCGCGGTGACACCGACACGGCGGCCCGACTAGCCGCGTGGGACGCCACTCTGGCCGATCTTGCGGCTCATCCGCGGGCTCAGTGGGAACTGCGCGTGGAGACGGACGCGACGGCACCCCATGAAACCGCACAGAGGATCGACGACATCGTCCGCACCACGCCACCTCGCTCCTGACGGTCAGGACGTCAGCGCCCCAGCGGATGCGCCCTGCTCAACTCGGGTTGTCCAGGTCCCGCTCAAGGCGCAGAGCTTCCAGGGCCTCAGCGATATCCAGCCGCTCGTCTCTGTTCCCGTCCCACCGGGCAAGCGTCGCGGCAGCCGCGTGCATAAGGGAGTCCGGCAACCCGGCGTCGGCGAGAAGGGCCGCCGCGTCCTCAAGCTCTGGGCCCCAACGCCAGGCGCGGGCAGCGGTTTTGGGGATGTAGTCGGTCTCCACGAGGTAGCTGCGGGTGCGCTTGGCCGCGATCACCAGCAGTTCGTCCGCGACCCCGTACGTGTCCGCCGCCCCGTAGGCCACGGCAGCCAGCACTCGGGAGACCTTCTGGTAGCTGGAGTACGCGAGCTTGAGTGCGGAGGCTTTGCCGATGCTGTCGCCCAGGACGTGGGTCCGCACATCGGTGCCGGCGAAAAGTTCGGCGATCCGGTCGGCCTGCTCGACGGCGCCGGAAAGGTAGAGCGTCGGGGACTTGCCGCCCACCGGAGGCGATCCGACCACCGCGGCATCCATGACCGGCATCGGGGCCAGGCGGTCGGCGATACTCACCACGCGCGACGGTGAGACGGCGTTCGCGTCGACATAGATCGTGCCCGCTTCGGACATGCCGAGCTCGGCTACCTGGCCGGCGGTCTCCTCCGCTGCGGCGGGAGGGCACAGGGAGAGCAGCACATCGGAGCGGGAGACAAGCTCGGGCAGCGCCGCGCCTTCGAGGCCCGAGCGCTCCGCCCGGCGACGAGTCGCGTCGCTACGTCCGTCGGGGCACCACAGCACTGTGTGGCCACGGGCGCGCAGCTGGGCGCCGAAGGCGGATCCCATGCTGCCGGGGTGCAACAGCCCAACGGTGCTCGTCATGCCGTGGTCCTTGTGCGGTCGGCGGAGTGCAAAAGCAGCAGGTCGATGGCGGCGCGTGCATGCGGCACCACGTGGTCCGGCTCGGGATCGTCCGGCGGCCAGGAGCGGCCGTTGCCGATCCAGACGGTGCGCAGTCCTGCGGAGCGTCCGCCGCCGATGTCGTTGACCGGGTTGTCCCCGACCATCCAGCCACCGTCGCCCAGCACGGTGCCGCAGCGGGACGCCGCCAGGGCGAAGTGCCGGGTCTGCGGCTTGCGCGCGTCAGCCTCCTCGGAGATGAAGACGCCGTCCACGCGCTCGGAGATACCGGTGGCCCGCAGCTTGGCGCGCTGGATATCCGCCGCACCGTTGGTCGCCACCCCCACCCGCCAGCCGGCCGCACGCAACTCCTCCAAGCCGTTGAGGATCCCGGCGTGGCACGACACCAAGGCCGCGATGTCCGTGCAGTACGTGTGCCACAACTCCGCAGTCGACACGGGCAGTCGGTACCGAGTGCGGATCGCCTCAAAAGTGGATGGATAGGCCCGCTCGGCCACCATGTCTAGGACGTTCGCCTGATCTTCGTCCTCCAGGCCGTGCTGGGCGGTGAACTCTGCGGCCCAGCCGGCGAGCGTTCCCCGCCGGTCCACGAGGGTGTTGTCGAGGTCGAAGAGAACGAGAGGCGGCTGCACATCCCGCACCTTAATGCGCGGCGGTCAGCTGTGTGCTCGGGGCTGCGGGGCGGGTCGAGTGCCCTTCCCGCTGCGCTCTGCGCCGCGCATCGTTCCTTCATGCTGCCAAAGTGATCAATCTAGACCGATGCGCCTACGGCTGCGCCGAGCCCAGGGCGGCATCCTTGTTCCGGCCGGCCCAGCCGTTGTGGGTGCGCCAGAGGAGGTGGACACCGTAGACGGCGAGCAGAGTTTCGGCGGACCAGTCCTCGGCCGGAGGCTCGGTGAGGACCAGGTAGAGACGGTCGGCGGGGGCGGCCAGGGTGTGGTTGATCTCCAGGAGGCGGGCGGCACCCGAGCGGAGGTCGGTGTAGGCGGAGTGACCGGCGCCGAGGATCTCGTATAGGAAGTCGCCATCTTCGGCCGTGCGGCTGACATCTACGACTTGGGATGACGTCGCCTGTTCGTCGGCCTCGAACAAGGCCGACATCAGGGCGTGGCGCACCGCTTCGTGCTTCTTGCACGTGCGGTCGGCGGCCGCGGTGGTCTCCAGCGTGTGCAGAAGATTCGTCGCGGAAGGTGTCGTTACGGCGGTGTCCTCGGCGGATGCCATGGGCTCGGCTGCTTCCTGCTCGGGCTGCGGTGCGGAGGGTGTGGGTGCGGTCTCGGCTGTCGGCTCGGTCAAGGTGGTCATGCGGTGCTGAAGCGTCTCCCGGGCCTGGACCAGAGAGGGGGACCAGTCCGTTCGCGCCAGGTTCTCGCGGAGACGACTCACGTCCAGGCTGTCGTCCTTGAGGGCGCGATTGGTTTCGGCGGCGAGGTCACGCAAGAGGTTCAGACTCTGTCTGTCGGGTGAGCCGAGCACTCGTCTTACGTCCACCCAATCCGCCTGGTCGCGGCGGAGTACGCGGTTGGCCATGCCCTTGAGCTCGGAGAGCCGTTCACGGGCGTTCTCCGGTAGGGCGACGCCGTCGGCGGTCAGTTCGTCGAACACGCCGAGCGCCGCCAGGTAGCGCTCGGCCATCTTCGCCGAGATGGGCTGGCGTCCACGCTGGTCCGTCGTGAGCAGGCAGTGGTTCCTCTCCTGCGCGAAGACCCAGCAGTCCAGCTTCTCGCCGGGGCGGGGCGGAGTCGATCCGTGGCGGACGGTCAGGATTAGCGGGACCTTGACCGGCGGGGAGAGCGCTTTGACCTTGTAGCGGCCGCCTGTACCCCGGTCGAGGACGCGGACACGAATGTCGGTGCCGATCTCGGGGACGTCAGCGGCCGCCATCGACGGCTCGGTGGGGGTGGTTCCAGGCCCGGGAGTATCGGTGGTGTCCATGAGGGCATCCGGGAGCGGGGAGGTGTGCAGGACGGTCAGGCTCTGGGTGCTGCGGGTGAGAGCGACGTAGAGCTGGCGCAGTCCGGCTGGCCCGCGGTCGGCGATGGTGGCGGGTTCGACGACGAGGACGTGGTCGTACTCCATGCCCTTCGCCTGGGCGGCGGCGAGAACCGACACGGCCGCGCGGCGCTCTTCGGTGAGGCCGGCGGTCTGATCCAGATGACGGTTGATCTCGTCGAGCCAGCTGGAGTCGTCGGGGACGATGACGGCCACGGAGCGCAGGGTGTGTCCGTCGCTGGTGCCAATGAGCTGAGTCGTCTGGGCGACGGTGTCATCGAGCAGTGTCCACGGTTCGACTGCCATCGTCCGGACACTGTCGGCGCCTGCTTCGCGTACCGCTTGCGGGTAGGGGAGCGAGGGGGCGATTGTGCGAGCCAGGGGTGCGACGAACTCCATGATTTCCGCCGGTACGCGGTAACTGGTGTTCAGTTCGGCGACGTGCCAGTCGCCGTGGTCGGACAGCAGGGTGCCGAGGCGGTCCCAGTCGGCGTAGGCATGCGGACCCGTGGCTTGGGCGAGATCGCCGAGTACGGTCATGGAGCCGTTGACCGCGATGCGTCGGCGCAGTGAGCGTGCCTGCATGGGGGTCAGGTCCTGGGCCTCGTCGATGACGATGTGCCCGTAGCGTTGTGGAGTCTCTCCAGTGATGAGGTAGCGCAGCTCTTCCAGGCAGACGCGGTCGTCGAGGGTCCAGAGGTCGGCGTCCGCCGTGGCTGCCCTCGGACGGTGAAGGGCTGCCTGCTCCTCCGGGTCGAGGACGCCGTCGGCGCAGGTGCGCAGGAGTTCGGGGGAGTCGTAGAGGCTTCGGAGGGCTTCCCTGTCACCGGGCGACTGCCAGACGCGTTCGATCAGCCGCTCGACCTGGCGGTTGCGTTCCAGGTCCCGGCGGATCGTGTCTCCTTGGCTGCGGCGTGGGGCCAGAGCAACGAGTTCCTGCAGCAGGCGGTCCACGAGCAGACTGCGGAAGCGGTTGCGGCGCTCTCGGTAGGAGCCGTCGCCCTCGCGTGCCTCCTGGAGAAGGACACATCGCCGTCCCAGAGGCGGTTCATCTGAACCGCGTTGATGTTCCGGGTGCCGAGGGTCGGGAGGACCTGGCCGACGTAATCGAGGAAGCGCTCGTGCGGGCCGATGACCAGGACATCCTGCGCCTTGAAGTGGTCGTTGTTGACGAGCCACGTCACGCGGTGCAGGCCGACCGCGGACTTTCCGGTGCCCGGGCCGCCCTGCACGACAAGGATGTCGGCGGGAGAACCGGTGACGAGATCCATCTGATCGCGGCGGATGGTCTCGACGATGTCCCGCATGCTGCCACTGCGGGAGCGCTGGAGCTCTCGCAGGAGGAAGTCATCGGGCGGCTGTTGTCTCTGCCGATGGAGCTGGGCGACATCGGACGGGGTAGGAGCCGACGGGACCGCTGGCGTCTCGGACGCCGCGACCTTGGAATCGTCCTGGACCCCCGCTTGGGGCTCGGTGCCATCGATGACAGACGGCGTGGTGGGAGAAACGACGGAGATTTCATCGACGTACGCTTCGACGACGTTCTTCGCGCAGCGCAACTGTCTCCGCAGGAGCACTTCACCTGGCGCCTCGGGCAGGGCCTTCGCCCACTTCTCCGCCACCGGGGCGGTCCACAGCACTACGACGGTCTCGCGGGTCTCGACGTCGGAAACGGCACGGCGGCCGATGTAGAAGGTGTCCGACTCTTCGCCCGGCTGGACCTTGACGCGGCTGACGACCAGCGACGCGTCCCCGAGGCCGGCGTATTCTGCGGCCTTCTGCTCGGCGTCCTTCCGGTTGGCGACGCTGTCCTTGCCGCTGGCGGAGGCCGCGGCGATCGAGCCGCCGCTCAGTTCGGCCAGTCGCTTCTCATAGCAGTCGTAGGCGCGGTCCACCGCCTTCTGCTCTTCGGCGATGATCTCGTCGCGCGTGGTGGTGCTCATGTACGTCCCCTCCCCCTGCGGCGCTCCAAGAGACGCCGCGCGCCGGGCATATGCCCGGCCCCCGGCAAAAGACTTATCAGACGCATGGGCCAGCTGTGAATATTCGGTCAACGAGGCAATTCCCGTACTAGTTCGCTGACTTCCGCACGCCATGAGTGGACCTGGTCTCGGGTAGGACCGATCTCGTACTGGTGGTAGTGGCACCCGAGGCAGAGGTGCGACCAGACGGCGTTGGCCCTGCGGGCGATGGTCGCGGCGGTGTAGCAGCGCAGGCAGAGCATCTTCGCCCGCGTGGTGATGCCGGCCAGTCCCGGCATCGCGGCGTCGAGCGTGCGGTCGACCGCGATCTCCAGGGCGGTCCGCAGCGCTAGGGAGGCTCCACGGTGCCGACCGGCCGCCGAGGCTTCGACGCTGGGGTCGGAGAGCAACTGGTCGGCTGTCAGCAGCAGCTCGTCGATCGAAGTACTTGCGGCGCCGGTCACTTTGCCACCTCCGTCTTGCGCACCTTCTGCGCGAGCTCGCTGATCTCGGTCACGAAGCGGTGCGCGTCGACGATGCGGGTTCCCGTGGCGTGGGCACCGCTCTGACACTGCTTGAGGAGGTCCACCGCACGCGGGCCGCAACGGGTGCGGAGCTCCCGGTAGACATCGCCGGTGCGGCCGATGTCGCCGAAGAAGGCCAGCGCGGCCATCTTCATGAGCTTGTCCGCGTCGGCCATGGCGGACTGCAGATCGTGCTCGGAGCCCCCGGAGCGGAGGTGCTGCACCCAGGCCGCCTCGACGAAGGCGTTCTCCAGCGCGATCCTGCACAGTGCGGGGAGCACGTGGGTGCGGGCCGCCTCCGGAAGACTCTCGGTACTGGCGAGAGCCCTGGCATCCGCGATCGCCTGGCGGACCGGATCGGTCACCGCCTTGACGTTCACCTTGGACGCCTTGCCCCGCTCGACCTCGAACACCGTGACCGGCAGCTCCTGGGTCGTGAAAGCGCGCTGAAGCCGGGTGTCGTGGGTGAACACGACCACCTGCCGGTGCTCGCCGAGCTCGTGCAGGACCTGGGCGAGCCCGTTGACCTTGGCCGGGTCCATGGACTGCACGGGGTCATCAATGACGATGAAGCCGAACGGGCTGTCGGCGGTGGCCGCACGGGGCAGGAACAAGGACAGCGCGAGAGAGTGCTGCTCTCCCTGGCTCATGACGCTCAGCGCCGAAGCCTCCTCCCCGTCGACGGTGACGTCCATGACAAGCTTGCGGACGTTGGCCCTTTCGCTGCCCTGGAGGCTCACCGACTGGAGGTCAATGTCGCTCTCCTGGCGAAGCTTCTCCCAGATGCGCTGGGAGTGGCCGGTGAAGCCCTCCATACGCCTCTCCCGCAGCTCCGCGGTGAGCGTCTTGACCCAGGTGCGGGCCTTCCTTACAAGGCCGAGTCGGGGCTCGGCGTCTGCCGCGGTGCGGGCCATTTCCGTCCAGCTCGCCAGGCGCGTGACGAGCTGACGCCACCGTTCGTCCCGCTTCTCCAGCTCCCGGACGGCGTTGTCCTTCACGGCGGCGCAGGCGGCGGCCAGGGTCAAGGCGGTGTCGTGGAAGCGCTGCACGAGCTGAGCCGGATCGCTGATCGCACGGCAGGCAAGCCATTCGTTCCAGGGATCGGTCAGGGCGGCCGGGATCCGCTGAGGCGTCTCGATGAGGTTCTGAGCCGCCCGTGCCGCCGACCGCAGTTCGCTGCGCGCGTCCTCGGCGGTCTTCGCCTCCTTCCGGAGCAGGGCGATCTGGGCACCGGCGTCGGCGGCCCACGCGGCGTCGAGGACCCGTTCCGTGCCACAGACCGGGCAGGACCCTTCGTCGGGATGACGGTTGCTGTGGGCCAGGGCCTTCTCCAGCAGGCCGGCGCGCTGCAACGCGTCCTCGGCCCCGCTCAGGCGCACGTCCTCGACTCCGGCGAGTGCCTCGCGCAGCCGGTCCACCGCTGCTCCGACCTGCTCCAGGTCAGGGCCCCGCATGTCGACCGCGGCACGCAGTTCGGTGAGGAGACCGTCATCGTCGGAGGGCAGGCCCGCCACGAGTCCGTCCAGCGCCTCGAAGTCAGGCCGGCCCTTCGTCTCAATGGCGACGAGCGCCTGGACCGCACGCTCGTCGTCCTCGAGTGCGTACAGCGCGGCCGTGATTTCCGGCAGCTCGTTCTTCGCCGCCTTGACCGCGTCGCCCAGCGCCTTCTCCTGCAGCCCAAGGTGGTTGTACGCGGCGCTCAGGTGCCCGAGTCCGAGGATCGTGGCGATGGAGTCATACATCTGGGAGGGCTTGCCGCTGATCATCCGGCCGAGGTCGACGTACGACAGAAAGGGACGGTAGTCCGTCAGGGCCTGCTTCCACGCCGCCTGGTCGAGGGGGACTGCGCCGTGTCCCGGACGCCGGAACGTGCCCACGCAGTCCGTGATGTCGTGGCCGGTCCAGGCGCGAGTGAGCGTGCTCCGGCCGGAGTCGCCCTCTACGGCGAGCTTGACCTCGATCTCCGTCTTGGCCCCGTCGTGAAGGTTGCGCCAGTTGCTGGTGCGCGTCGCGTCCTGCCCGAGCCAACGCATGTTCGTGCCGGTGAACGCCGTCTCGATGGCTTCGGCGATGCTGGACTTCCCCGAGCCGTTGCGGCCCACGACGAGCGTGACACCCGGGCGGGGGCTGAGGTTCAGCCAGGCCCGGGGGCCGATGCCGCGGAAACCTTCCACAGAGACGGAGTCGAGAAAGATCCGGCCCATGGGCGAGTTCCCCGGGGTCTGCGCGCTGCCGAGTGCCTCGGTCAGGAGTGCCTTCACGGGCTCGCCGAGGGGCGCGGCAGCCAGACGTGTCTCCACCAGGTCTGCGAGCGGCACGGACTCGGTGGCAGGGGCCTGTTGGGCGAGGGGCGCGGAAGGGGACGCGGCAGGCTCGTTCTGTTCCGAACTGGTCATTGGGAAGCTCCTTGATCCGGTACTTGACTGGGAGGTGGCGCAACAGCTGTGCTGCGGGGGCGTCGGGTTATCCGCGTGCGTCGGTTCCGATGAGCTCGACACCCAGAGATGTCGGAGATGACGAAGTCGACAGGGGCGGCGGTCGGTCGCCGATGGCGTGCGCGCGTCGCACGTACGCCGGTGGGCGGTTCCCCGTCAGCGGTCAGCCGCCGAGGGTGTACTCGAGGCCGTCTGCTCGAAGGGCGGCCTCCGCGTGAGAGCGCCGTCTCGGGACACCTCTCAGGCGGCCGGGGAGGGAGACTCCTCGACGTCAGCCGACCTTCTGCCAGTCCTGGCAGCCGCTGGTCTTGAAGTACTCGCCCTTGTTGACGGTGACGCGGCCCTGGCCCTGGATGTTGTCGTTGGCGATGATCGCGTCGAACTCGCCGGAGGCGTTCTTCAGGCGCGCCCAGTAGCAGTTGGGGATGATGCTGTCCTTCTCCGGGCCAGAGGTCCGGTAAGTGCCGGCCTGGATGTCCTCGCCCACGAGGTACTGGCCTTCGCCCGAGAAGCCGCTCGGGGGGCCGGACTCCTTCACCGGCTTCGGTTTGGCGGTGACCGTCGCCTTGACCGTCTCGGTGACAGTCACGGCTGGCTTCGGTTCGCCCGCGGCGGCCTTGGTGACCGTGACGGCCGGGGCGGGACCCGAGGAGCCCGCCGTAGCGCCGGACTCTCCGCCGCCACCTATCGAGGCACCGAGGATCAGCGCGACGAGCGCCGTCGCGCCGTGGGTGAGCCAGACCTTGCGGCGCGAAGGCGTGCGCCCGGCGGGCGGCAGGCCCGGCACGGGCGGCTGGGTGAACGTGTGCGGCGTCGCTTGCGGAGGCACCGTTGCCCAGCCGGGGCCGGCGCCCATGCCTTCCGACGGCTGGTGGGCGGGCGGCATCGAGGACATGTCAGTCATGGGGAGACCTCCGGATCGCGACTGCGGCGAGCACCGGGTGTCGGTGCGCCGAACGAGCACCAGAGTGGGACCGGAAGGCTCAGAAATTTGTTGGAGATGCTGATAACCGGGGTTATCAACTTTCCCCTCTTACTCCTTTCCCCTTCGCTGTAGGGTTCTGCCTGCCTCGGTGGCCGCTGATCGGCCGGTGAGGATGCCCGAACAGGACCGGGACGGAAGGGGGAGTGGAGCGAGTGACCAGCACACGCGAAGGGGCCGTGTCGCCCATCGTGCCCGAGCCGCGGACCTGGCGGATCACATATGCGGAAATCGCCACCCTCGCCCAGGTGCGTCGGCCCGTCCCCACCACCTGGAGCCGCAGGCACCCGGACTTTCCCGCTCCCGTCGCCCACGAAGAAGGGCGGCCCCTGTTCGACGCGCGCGCGGTCGTCGACTGGCTGACGACGACGGGTCGCGGCAACGCCGAACCCCGCCGCCTGCAGGCCGAACTGGCCCTGTACACCCTCGCCGCCTGGCGGACGCCTGCCCTTTGCGCCTCCGTTCTGGTGGGGGCGCTGACCGCGCTGATCTGCCTGCGCCAACAACTTGACGTTCCTCTCTCGGGCCAGAGCTGGGACGCGGTCCTCACCCAGGCCGACGAGCTCGATCCCGAGGACACGTACATGTCGGCCGAGTTGAAGGCCGTCCCGGAGTCGGACCGCCTCGGTCCCGAGCTGGCCGCGTTGGCCGACGAGCTGACCGAGGCCGCCTACACCCCCGCCGAGGCTTTCGACTGGGTCCTGGAGGCCCGCCGCCGCCTCGGCTCCCACGACCTGGCCGCCGACGAGCCCACCCCGGCCGTGGTACGCGCCCTCGCTGCCCTGTCCGGCGTCGACACCCTTGACGAAGGCTCCGTCGTCGCCACCCCGCACGCGCGCTCCGGCGACCTGCTCGCCGCCCTGCACGCCCGGGCCGCCGAGGACTCCGGCCACACCTACCTCGCGGCCGACCCCGACCCGGTGCGGGCCCGCCTGGTCCGCCGCCGGATGCTCGTCCGAGGCGTGAACGAGTTCGACCTCGGCGTCACCGAAGGGGAGGACCTGCCCGTCGACGACTGGGGATATCCCCATCTGCTGGTCTCCGTCCTCCCCTACGAGTCGGGGGAGAACCGCAGCCCACAGGTCGTCCTGGAACAGGTACAGGCACTCACCGACTACCTCGACGAAGGCTCGACAGCCGTCGTTCTCGGCCCCGCCGACGTGCTCGTACGCCCGTTCCCCCGGCACAGCGAGGCCGACCGTCTGCGCCGGTCCTTCCTCCGGGACGGTTTACTCAAGGCCGCGGTGAGCCTGCCCGACGGCGCGTTCCCCTACCGTCCCGGCTACCGCACCGCCCTCTGGGTGCTGGCCCGCACCTCGGCGGAACACCGCACGGGCCTGGTCCTCCTCGCCGATTACTCTGCGCAGCCGCTCACCGACACGGTCCTTGACGTGCTCGCCGAGGACATCGCCATCTGGCGCGCCGCCCCCTGGCGTGGCGACCGCCGCCACGAACCCCGCCACGCGGTGATCGTCCCCGCGAAGGACCTCGACGACCGGCCGGGCGCCGCCTTCACCACCCAGCACCGCCCGCCCATGGCCCGCTACTCCCGGGGGATCATCGAGCGTCCGGTCCGCATCAGCGCCCTGGAGCAGCGCGTGACGGAGTTGCACGAGCAGGCCCGGCAGCGCGCCGACCTGCGCACGGCACTGAGCACTCAGGCCGTGCTGCGCCCCGATGACCAGCCGGTGCGGCGTACCACCGTCCGCCGGCTCCTCGACGATCGGCGCCTGCGCCGACGCCCCGGGCACCGTTTCGCCGACGAACACCTCACGGCAGACGGCCACTACACCGTGCTCACCCCCGACGAGGTCCTCGGCATCGCACGCCCGGGCGGACGCCGCATCGACCGCGGAGTCCTCCTCACCGGCTACGAACACGCCCTGTTCACCGAGCCGGGCGACATCGTCGTCACCACGAGCCCCCGCTTCGGCACCTACGTCGACGAAGCGGGCCTGTCCCTGGTGGCTGCCCCGGCCCGTATCCTCCGTGTCCCCCCCGACGCCGACCCTCCGGTGCTGCCACGGGTACTCGCAGCACTGCTGCGGGCGGCCGCCGCTGAGTACGCGCGTACCAGTGGCGCGGTGCGGGCCTCCCGAGGTATCGAAGACCTCCTCATCCCCGACCTGAGCAGGCGCGAGGCCGAGCGCTTCGACTCCGTGCTCGCGGAGATCGAGATCCGCGCGCACCTCCTGCGGGAGCAGTCCGCCGCTCTCGACGACCTGGTCCGCCTCACCGCCGCCGGCATCGCCGACGGCACGCTCACCCTCCAGAACCTCCCCGGAACCGACGACTGAAGGAGACGGTCTGCCCCATGGCTACCGCTGCGAAGAAACCCACCGAACAGGCGGAGTTGTTCAGCGCCTCCACCGCCAAGGAGATCCAGGCGATCCTGTGGAAGGCCGCTGACAAGCTGCGCGGCTCTATCGACGCCGCGCAGTACAAGGAGTTCGTCCTTGGTTTGATCTTCCTGAAGTACGTCTCCGACGCCTTCGACGAGCGCCGTTCCGAGCTCGCCGCGGAACTCGCCGATGACGGCATCACCGAGGACCGGATGGACGACTTCTTGGAGGACCGGGACGAGTACACCGGTGCCCACGTCTTCTGGGTACCGGAGACCGCCCGATGGACGTGGATCGCCACCCACGCCAAGAGCCAGGGCGTCGGCAAGCTCCTCGACGACGCGATGGACGCCGTCATGCGCGAGAACGCCTCGCTCACGGGCGTCCTGCCGAAAATTTTCAACCGCGACAACGTGGACCAGAAGCGCCTCGGCGAACTCGTCGACCTCATCAGCGACGCCCGCTTCGGCGGCAGCGGAGACAAGCTCGCGCAGGATGTGCTGGGTGAGGTGTACGAGTACTTCCTCGGCAACTTCGCGCGGGCCGAGGGCAAGCGGGGCGGCGAATTCTACACCCCGCAGTCCGTTGTCCGGCTGATCGTGGAGATCCTGGAGCCGTACGAGGGACGGGTCTACGACCCGGCGTGCGGCTCGGGCGGCATGTTCGTCCAGGCGGCCAAGTTCATCGAGGCGCACGCCGGGCGCGCC
Source organism: Streptomyces sp. ISL-36 (assembly GCF_018614205.1). GTDB lineage: Bacteria > Actinomycetota > Actinomycetes > Streptomycetales > Streptomycetaceae > Streptomyces. The sequence continues at coordinate 56,577 of NZ_JAGGOS010000047.1, forward strand.
CACAAGGCCGACATCTCGGTGTTCGGCCAGGAGCTCAACGAGCGCACCTGGCGCCTGGGCAAGATGAACCTCGCCATCCACGGCATTGACGGTAACCTCGCCCCCCGCTGGGGTGACACCTTCGCGGACGACAAGCACCCCGACCTCAAGGCCGATTTCGTCATGGCCAACCCGCCCTTCAACATCAAAGACTGGGCGAGGGACGAGAGCGACCCGAGGTGGAGGTACGGGGTACCGCCGAAGAGCAACGCCAACTACGCCTGGCTCCAGCACATGATCTCTAAGTTGGGCGAGCGGGGCACCGCTGGCATCGTCCTGGCCAACGGCTCCATGAGCTCCCAGCAGAGCGGCGAGGGCGAGATCCGCCAGGCGCTGGTGGAGGCCGACCTGGTGGCCTGCATGGTCGCCATGCCCTCCCAGCTGTTCCGCACGACACAGATCTCGGCTTGCCTGTGGTTCCTGGCCAAGGACAAGACCCCGCAGGGCGCGAAGCGCCTGGACGACCGACGCGGAGAGATCCTGTTCATCGACGCCCGGAACATGGGCGAGATGGTGGACCGGACGGAGCGCGTACTGACGGAGGCTGACCTCGCGAAGATCGCCGGGACGTATCACGCGTGGCGGGGTACAGCGTCGGCGCATGAGGCGGGGCTGACGTACGCGGACGAGGCCGGATTCTGCTTCTCGGCCGACCTGGAGACCGTGCGGGGGCACGGGTATGTGCTGACGCCCGGGCGGTATGTGGGGGCTGTCGAGGCGGAGGAAGAGGGGGCGGAGGCTGTGGCGGAGAGGATCGCTAGCCTGACGGAGGAGCTGTACGGACTCTTCGAGAAGTCGGCGGAGCTGGAGAAGACGGTTCAGGAGCAGTTGGGGAGGATCGATGTCTGAGTGGCCCAGCACAAAGCTCGAAGATCTGGCGGCGCCGAGTAAGAACGCCCTTGCAACTGGCCCGTTCGGCTCCTCAATCGGCTCACGTTTCTTTCGCGACCAAGGCGTTCCTGTAATCCGCGGCAGCAACCTCAGTCTCAAAGTAGGCGAGCGCCTCATCGATGAGGGCATCGTGTTCGTGGATGAGCAGAAGGCCGATGAATTCCCTCGCAGCGTAGCGCAGAGGGGTGACCTCGTATTCACATGCTGGGGAACGATTGGGCAGGTCGGGCTAATCGATGAAAATTCGCGATTCGACCGCTACATTGTTTCCAACAAGCAGATGAAGCTGACGCCTGATTCGGGTCGAGTTGATTCGCTTTTTTTGTACTACGCCTTGTCCTCCCCTCATATGATGGAGCAGGTGCAGGGGATGTCGATTGGCAGTTCGGTACCGGGATTCAACCTCACACAGCTTCGGCAGCTTGAGGTCCCCTTCCCTTTGCTTGCTGTTCAGAAGGCCGTAGCGTCGCTACTCGGGGCGTTGGATGACAAGATCGCGGTTAATGAGCGCATCGCGACCACCGCTGACGAACTCATGCGGGCGATCTATCGAGAAGCAGATGGGAATTCTGCCGAATCAATCACCATTGGTGAACTTGGCAGGCTTATCCGTGATGGGGTATCCGCCTCTTCCCTAAATGGTGGCGAGCACTACATCGGCCTAGAGCACATGCCGCGACGGAACGTGTGGCTTTCCGGATGGGAGGAAAATGCTGAGCTGGCAAGCGGAAAGTTCGCATTCCGTTCGAATGACGTACTCTTCGGCAAGCTGCGTCCATATTTTCACAAGGTGGGCCTGGCGCTAACGTCTGGGATCTGTTCCACAGACATTCTCGTGGTCCGCCCTACGGAATCGGACCGCCTCGGCTGGCTGCTGCTTGCACTCTCAAGCGATGAAGTCGTAGCGCATGCCTCAGCAGTTGGCGATGGGACTCGGATGCCCCGCGCCAAGTGGAAGGATCTTGAGTCTTTTGTTGTCCCCTGGCCTGGAAATGCAGAGGCAGCTCGGCTCGATCAAGTGGTCCGCTCGATGGCCGCTCGGGTTCAGGCTTCGGTTCAGGAGTCCCGCACCCTTGCCGTCCTCCGCGACACTCTCCTCCCCCAGCTCATGTCCGGCCGGCTGCGCGTCAAGGACGCCGAGAAGATTGTCGAGGACCACGCATGACGCACCACGACGGAAGCGACAGAAGCCAGAACCACCGCCCCCTGGAAGCCGACTGGGAGTTGCTCGCCCTCGATGAGCTCGCCGAGCTGGCCTGGCTGCCCGCCTCCGGGAACGAGTTCGCCCCCGGCTCCGGGCACCGCAAGTCTTGGGACGACCTGATCCTCTACCCCGACCTCCGCGAGGCGATCGAGCGGCTCAACCCCGAGCTGCCCCCGGACGCCGTACGCGACGCCATCGCCGCCGCGGCGACCCCGGAGTCGCAGGACACGTACGAGGAGAACCGCACCGCCCACGGTTACCTGACAACCGGCATCCGCTCCGTCGTCTACACCGACGCCTTTGGTGCCGAGCACAACCCGACCATCCGCCTCGTCGACCTGGTGGACCCAGACGGGAACACGTACCGCGCGCTGAACCAGGTCACCGTCGTCGACGGCGAGAAGCGGCGCCGGTTCGACATCGTCCTGTACGTCAACGGACTCCCGCTCGCCGTACTGGAGTTGAAGCGCGCCGGCGACGAGAACGCCACGCTCCAGGACGCGCACTCCCAGGTCTCCCGGTACGTAAAGGAGTTCCCGACCGCCTTCCGCTACAACGCGGTGGTGCTGCTCTCCGACGGCATCACGGCGAAGTACGGCACGCCCTTCACCCCGTACGAGCACTTCGCGCCGTGGAACACGGACGAGACCGGAGCCCGTGTCGACCCGTTCACCGCGGACGGCAATGGGGTGGCCGACTCGGGCCAGAACCTGGCGCTGCACGGGCTGTTCACCCAGCCCCGGTTCCTCTCCCTGTGCCGGTCCTTCATCAACTTCGTCCCGTCCAAGCAGATGAAGCGCATCGCGAAGCCGCACCAGTACTTCGCGGTGACCCGGGCCGCGGAGAAGGTGCGGGAGGCGGCAGCCGGTGACGGGAAAGCCGGTGTCGTCTGGCACACGCAGGGCTCGGGCAAGTCCGAGGAGATGGTGCTCACCACGGCGATGGTAATGAGCGACCCGGCCCTGCTGAACCCAACCATCGTCGTCATCACCGACCGCAACGACCTCGACGACCAGCTGTACTCCACCTTCCTGGAGAGCGAGATCCTCCCGGGTACGCCCCTTCAGGTCGCGACCCGGGCCAAGCTGCGGGAGGAGCTCGCGGCCAAGCGGACCGGCGGCATCCTCTTCACCACCCTGCAGAAGTTCGGCAAGACCAAGGAGGAGAAGGAGGCAGGGTCCGACCACCCGCTGCTCTCCGACCGGCGCAACATCGTGGTCGTCGTCGACGAGGCCCACCGCAGCCACTACGACAACCTCGACGGCTACGCCCGTCACCTCCGCGACGCCCTCCCGCACGCCACGCTCCTCGCCTTCACCGGAACGCCGATCTCCGAGGCCGACCGCAACACCCGCCAGGTCTTCGGTGGCTACATCGACATCTACGACCTCAAGAGGGCCGCAGACGACGGCGCGACGGTCAAGGTCTTCCACGAGGGCCGGGTCATCAAGCTCGTCCTTGGCAAAGATGTCGACCCGACGAAGATCGACGAGGAGGCCGACCGCATCACCGACGGCCTCGACGACACCGAACGCCGCCGGGTCGAGACGGCCGTCGCCACGATGAATGCCATGTACGGCTTGCCGGCCCGTGTCAAGGATCTCGCCGAGGACCTAGTGGCGCACTGGGAGGAGCGGCGCGAGCGGATGCGACCGTTCGTCGGCGTCTCCGAGAAGGGCGGGGCGGCCGGCAAGGCGATGGTCGTCTGCGCGACCCGCGAGATCTGTGTCCGGGTCTACGACGCCCTGCGCGAGCTGCGGCCGGAGTGGCACAGCGACGAGCCGTCCAAGGGCGCGATGAAGATCGTCTTCTCCTCGAACTCCCGCAAGGACGAGGACCACCTGCTCGACCACGCGCTGCCCGACGGCCAGCGCAAGGCGGTCATCAACCGGGCCAAGGACCCCGACGACGAGCTGGAGCTGCTCATCGTCAACAACATGCTACTGACCGGCTTCGACGCCCCGCCGGTCCACACCATGTACCTGGACCGTCCACTCAAGGGCGCCAACCTGATGCAGGCCCTCGCCCGGGTCAACCGCCGCTTCCGCGGCAAGGAGGACGGTCTGCTCGTCGGCTACGCGCCGCTGACGGAGAACCTGCAGAAAGCGATCGCCGAGTACACGGACGCCGACCAGGAGGACCGCACCCTCGGCCAGGACCTCGACCGCGCACTGGACGAGCTGCGCAACGAGTACGACATCCTCAGCGACATCCTGCGCGGCTTCAACTGGCGTGCGCGTCTTGAACAGCCGACCGCGAAGGCGTTCGTCAACGCCGCAGGCGGGGCCGCCGAGTACCTCCGAAACCCGCGTACCCCCGGCAACGACCCGGAGAAACTCGACGACCCCCGCCAGACCGTCGGCCGGCGCTTCCGCGATCACTCCCACCGCCTGGAGCGCTTCTACGCGCTGTCCGCCAGCGCCACGAACATCGGCGAGCGATTCCCGGACCACCCGACATGGCGCCGGGACATCCAGTTCTTCGTCGAGGTCCGCGCCTACATGGCCAAACTCGACGCGGCGGACCGCGAGGCCCGCGGCCTACCCGTAGCTCGCGATGTCGAGCTGTACCTCGACCAGCTGACCTCGTCCGTGGTCGAGACCGGCGGGATATCCGACCTGTTCGCCGAGGCCGGCCTGGAGATGGCCGACCTGACACACCTCAACGACGCACTCGTCGCCAAGCTCCAGGGCAGCGACACCCCTCACCTCGCGGCGGAGGCACTGCGGCGGCTCATCGAGCAGAAGATGCGCGAGGTCACGCGTCACAACATCGTCCGCCGCACGGCCTTCTCCGACCGTCTGCAGGACCTGATGATCCGGTACACGCGGCAGCAGTACACGAGTGCCGAACTCATCGCCAAGCTGGTCGAGATGGCCAAGGAGGTGGTCGAAGACGCTCGGCGCGGCGAGAAGTTCGATCCGCCGCTGAACTGGCGCGAGCTCGCCTTCTACGACGCAGTGGCCGAGCACGACTCGGCGCAGGAACTCATGGGCGATGAGATCCTGGCGAGCATAGCCCGCGACCTCGTCGCGGAGGTCCAGAAGAAACTCAAGCCCGACTGGATCGCCCGCGAGCCGGTCCGCGCTGGTCTCCGTAGCGCCATCAAGCGCCTGCTGGCTCGCCACGGCTACCCGCCGGACCGTCGTGCGGAGGCGGTGAACCTGGTCCTGAAGCAGATGGAGCACTTCGCCGACGAGTGGGCCACCACCGGTATGCCGGACAGCTGAGCCGCGCGGCCGCGTTGGTGCAAGAGCAGTGCACCCACATCCCGACCGGGTCGGGGCCGAGGTCTCCCGCCTTTGGAAGACCTCGACCGCGGCCCGGCGATCACTCTGCGAACTCCGACCACCTTCGACGGCGAGAAGCCACTTCAGGAGCGGACCATGGACAACGAGATTCAGCTGATCAGCGACGGGGATGGGCTGACAGTCATGGGGAGCGCGAAGGATGTCGAAAACTTCCTCGCTTCGGAGGGACTGCCGTCCAAGAGCCTCGGACCGCGATGGTACAAGTGCGTCTTCGCCACGGGTGCTGCAGTCGCCGAGGCAGGATCGGAGATCGCCGCCAACTCCGCTCACTGGGTGAAGCTGACCCCGAAATCGGCGCTGCTTCTCAAGAAGTATGGCCTGAGGGAGAGCGCGAAGACGGGGCTCAGCACGGGTGCGCTGAAGGGGCAGAAGGGTCAGATCAAGGGATTCCTCGAGTTCGCGCACGCGCCCCGATCGCTCCTGTCCAACCCGGCGACTCTTGCCAACGCCGGGAAGTTCATGGCGCAGGTTGCGATGCAACAGACCATGGACGAGATCACTGACTATCTCGCCGCGATCGACAAGAAGGTCGACGACGTACTGCGTGCCCAGAAGGACGCTGTGTTGGCCCGCATGATCGGAGTGGGCTTCGTGATCGAGGAGGCCATGACCATCCGAGAGAAGCGGGGCAGGGTCGACGAGGTCACCTGGTCGAAGGTGCACGCCGCGCCGGCGACGATCGCGGAGACGCAGGCGTACGCGCTGCGTCAACTCGACGCGCTCGCGGAGAACATGGAGCGTCAGACCAAGATCGGCGATCTCGCCACGATGGTCAAGGAGGCTGAGGGCATCATTCGAGAATGGCTCGCCGTTCTGGCTCGCTGTTTCCAGTTGCAGGACGCGATCGCCGTACTCGAACTCGACAGGGTGCTGGACGCGTCCCCCGATGAGCTCAACGGGCATCGCCTCGGCCTGAAGGCCGCCCGGCAGGGCCGGCTGGAGCACATCTCGCGGAGCACCGAAACTCTGCTGGCCAGGATGAACGCCGCTGCTGGCGTGGCCAACGCGAAGGTGTTGCTGCACCCGACCACATCCCCGGCTGTAGTCCAGTCGAGCAACCAGGTCGCGACCGGCGTCCATGACTTTCACGTGCGGCTCGGAATCGAGTCCGGTGGCGACTCATCTGAGGCGAGGCGATGGACGGAAGCTGCCCTGGAGGTGAGGGACAGAGCGTTGGAAAAAGGAGTAAATGGTGTTGGTGCTGCCCGAAGCCTGGGCAACGAGACCCTCGACCGGGCCAACTCGGTGAAGAACAAGCTCTCCAGCGGTATCGCCGAGCGAGCGCGTCGTCTGCGCGGGAACGACGAGCAAGGCGAGAAGAAGACTGAGTGAGCGCCGACCATCCTGGTATGCCGGACGACTAACGCACCCTCCTGCCGGCTCTGCACCAGAAGGATCACCCGTCCGGCCCTGAGCCGGGTGGTCGGCATGGCTTCCCGCCGCGTCGGGCATGTGGCGGGAGACGTCACTCGTCTAGCGTGGCCAGTAGGCTGGCGGTGAGACGGACGGGTCCACACGCTCGAAGCGGTGCTTGCTCACCGGGTTCAAGCCCTTGATGTGAATCAGCTGCTGTGTGTCTGCTTCGTTGAGCTCGCCGACGATCAGGGGCATGGCTGCTACCACCGCGCCCATAGCCAGGCCCAGACCGGCCATGCCCTTGTGCGCCTGGCTGAAGCGGATGTGGTGCATGCCCGACTTCTTGATGGCCTCTGTCTCCGACGGATCCTCCAGCTGTCGGGCGTCCCTGGTCAGGAATATGTCGAAACCTTTTCTCGCAGCATCGGGGAGAAGCGTGAGATCCTTCTTGCCCGCCCACTTGATCTCGCTGACGTGCTTGACCTCATGACCGGGCAGGATCCGTCTGAGCATCTCCAGCACCTGGACGGGGACGTTCTCGTCGATGAGGATCCGCATCAGGCAGCGCGCGCTCCCGTGCTGTAGCTGTCCACGTAGAGCGCGAAGGAAGCAGCGTCACGTGCTGCGTCAGCGGTGACGCCGGGGTAGTAGTCGGCGATCCCCTCCGGCGGGATGCCGTCCTCGATCAGCTCCGCGACGGTGTCGAAGGGGATCCTCGTGCCCGTGATCACGGGCTGTCCGCCCTGGGTCTCGGGGTCGACAGTGACGTGCTGCTTCGGCTGGAGCAGGTGGGGGACGACGACGCCGGCTCTGGGAGCGAACTCCTGGAGGATGTCGGCCATGGTGGCGATCACCCGTTGGCCAGGGCGTTTGACCAGATCGGTGCCGTGGTCATCGTGGCCTGCGAGGACGATCGAGTCGCCCTCGGCCACCAGGGAGTAACTGGACAGGTGCTCGACCTCCCCGATTTTTTTCAGGGTGGCCAGGGCTACGCGGATCTTCTGGAGTGACACGTCCTGGCGAAGGTGGGCGAACGCGCGCAGCGCGAGTACGTCGCGGAAGGAGTACAGGGCCGGCCTGGCTGCCAGCTCGGGCTGAAGGATCGGCCCGTTGCCACGGTCCTGCCTCCACGTGCGCAGTTGTCCGACCGTCGCTCCCGAGAGGGCGGCAGCCATGCGGGTCGAGTACGCCATCCGCTGCCTCCCATCCTGGTCGCGTGCTGTGGGGTGCCATCATCCCAGTTCTCCGAGCGGGAACGCTACAGAACGACGAGAGCCCAGATGCTCCAGATCTTCTGCGGCGAAGCGGTGAAACGTCCAGCGTGCGTGAGCCGTGCGTGAGCGGACAGGTTGGCACGGGCCGGACCGGACGAGCACGTGCCTCTCGGTCGCACGCCGCTGACCAGCAAAAACAGGACCCAGTGCCACGGCTTGGCATCTACCGTCACGATCTCGCAAGCTCTCGTAATGCGTAGGTCTCGGGTTCGAATCCCGAAGGCGGCTCAGAGAAAGGCCAGGTCAGACACTGTCTGACCTGGCCTTTTCTGTTACCGGGGCGTGGCAAGCACGCGGTCGGAGTGCCGCGGGTTTGCTTGCGTGAGCGATGCTTGAGCGGAGGGGCTGGACGGGCGTCCACGCAAGACGCTCGCCACACTCGGGGCTTCGGCGTAGGACTCAGTGGTTCGAAGCCACGTCCGCCGCATCGTGCTCCGGCTTCGCGATCCCCCTCGGGTTCATCACGCGCACCAGCCGGTCCTCGGCGCTGCCGGTAGCGGCGGAGACGAGCATCTCGGTGACCAGCACATCGCCTTCGCGGGCCGTCAGCAGCAACCGGGTTTCCTTCTCCTCCCGGAGGACGACCTTGACCGTGTAGGTGAGCTTGGTCGAGTCGTAGCCCATCTCCATGCGAGGGCATCGCCCGGCCGCCTCCAGAACGGAGCGCGGAAAGCTCTCCTGGGTGGAGGGCCAGGTCCGGGCCAGGAGGTAGGAGCCGCGCTGTTCGTTGCGGAAGCCGGCGACCCTGTCCTCCTTGTTGTCCCGGCCCAACACGCCGAACAGTGGCTCACAGGATGCCGGCGACACATCGGAGGTCTCCGACTCCACTCCCTCGAGAACCGGTTCCACCACCCATCCGGCATCTTCCAGCTGCTCTCGCGCAACCGAAGGGCGTCCGTCTCCGCCGCAGGCCACAAGGCCCGCAAGGAGAAGTAGCGCACCCGGCCCCCGCATTCTCCTCACCCGAGGTATTCCGCGAGATCCGGATTCTCCGATGCCGCCAGAGCCACCAGCTCTGCCACCTCGAGCTCCCCTTCGCCCAGCATCAGCCGTTCAACCGAAACGTCGAACCCGAGCATCTCGGGGGAGAGGCTCGGCTGCTGCACCGTGTCGAACTCGCGGGCAGCCAGCAGCCTGCGATGGACTACCACCGCGATGGCCACATCCCTCGACGAACATGCCGCCGCATTGCGGCTGCGAGCGATCTCTGTCGCGATAGTCAGAATCTCGCGCGAGTCGGCGGTGAAGCGCCGCACTAGCTCACCCCCGTCAATGCCCTAGACGGGCTGTAGTACGTCGGGAGCGTCCAGACATTGCCGTGCTGCCCGAAGTGCGTTCCCACGGTCCGGTAGTACCACGTACTCGTTCGCTTGGTCGCCGAATCGTTGACCTGGATGACCGTTGCTGTGCTGTAGCTGGTGACCCCCGCTCCGTGGGCGTACCAGTCCCCGTCGCGGAATATCTGCAACTGGGCCCGAGTATTCGCGTCATCGAGCGAGTCCGAGCACTTCACCCGCACGAACCCCGTCACTGTCGTGCCGCTCGCCGACCACGGAGTCCCCTGGCCCTGGTCCCACCCACAGGTGATGGGGTGAGGCGCAGGAGCCGCGTTGCTCGGCGCTGCCCCCAGCGCGACGAGGGCTCCCGTCGCCAGGAGCACGGCTGCTGTCTTCTTGAACGTGAGCATGGAGAATTCCCCGTCTCTTGTTCGGAGGCGTCCGCCTGGTCGTGCTGGACGCAGCGTACGACTCTGCCCCAGCAGGCCATCTGGCGGGAGGAATTCACATCAGGTTGGCGAATTTCCACGAATCTGGCCGACGTTGCCCGTGTGGAATGTGTCACTCCTGGGTGGGCGCTTGGAGGAACGCGCAAGAAGATCGACTCGTAAACCTCGACCAAGCGTCACTGCAACCTGTTCGACAACGTACTTCACTGCGTCATTCCCAACATGACTGCGGTACTGGGATTGCCGGGAGGAGCGGCTGCGACGGTAAGGCGAAGCTCCTGGTAGGCGGGTTAACGCGCGACACCGCGATGGCCCCCATATCCTCAACCGCAGCCAGAATTCAGCTCTTCGGGTTCTTCCGCTTGGCCTCCTTCTTACTGTCGGCCTGGGCCTTCTCCATCCGCTTCGTCCTCTTGGCGTCCTTCGCGGTCTTGCGGTCCTTCTCCGCCTCGGCCTTGCGCTGGAGGGGGACCAGTTTGGCGGTGGCTTCGGCGGCGTTCTTACCGACGTGGGGGAGGACGCTCTGGTAGATGTCGCGCGTGATCCGGGTGTCGCGGTGCCCGAGGGTGTCCGACACGATCTTGATGTCGATGTCGATGTCGATGTCGGCAGCGAGCATGAGCGTGGCCGCGCCGTGCCGGAGGTCGTGCAGCCGGATCGGCGGCAGCCCAGAGGCTGCGACCAGCCGCTCGAAGAGAATCGGTCTTGCCGGGGTGCAGCCAGGAGCCGTCCTCCTGAGTGAAGACGAGGCCGGTGTTCACCCAGGCCGACCCCCACTCCGCGCGGTCGGCGTTCTGCTGCTTGCGGTGCCGCTCCAGGACGCCCACGGTGTCGTCATCGAGGGCGACCACCAGGAAGCCGCTGTCCGTCTTCGGCTCGGACGCCTCGACCTCCCAGCCGTCCTGCACGAGCTGCCCGGTCACGGTGAGGGAGTGCCGGTCGAGGTTGGTCTCCGACCACGGCTGCCCGCACGCCTCACCTCGCCACAGGCCGCGGAACGCGATCAGGTGCCACATCGCGTACAGCCGGTGCTCGGCGACGAAGTCGAGCAAGGCGCCAGTCTGTTCGGGCGTCCAGACCATCACCGGAGAGGGCTTCTCCCCAGTCTGCTCCCACTTGGCGACCCGCTCGTCCGCCCACACCAGAGCCTTGGGCTTGCGCACCGGGTCGATTCCGACGTAGCCGCTGGGTTGAAGGTGATGATCTGCTGCCCGATCGCGTCGTTCAGGGCCGCTCGGAGCGTGGCCTTGTTCGTCAGGGCTGGCGAGAGTTCAGATGGCATGGTTCACCGCCCAGCACCACCCGGGATGAGCGTGTGGCCCTCGTGGTGCGTAGGTCTCGGGTTCGAATCCCGAAGGCGGCTCGGTGGACCCCGGCTCGGGCATCGGCCGAGCCGGGGTTCCTGGTCAGCCGGTCGGCTGGTCGCGGTCCTGTTGGGCCAGGAGGTAGCCGGCCTGGAAGCGGCTCTCGGCGCCCAGGGCCGCCATCACGTCCGCGACGTGGCGGCGGCAGCTGCGGACGGAGAGGCCCAGGCGGCGGGCGATGGCCGCGTCGGTCAACCCCTCGGTGAGGAGGCGGACGATGGTCTGCTTCAGCTCGTCGGAGATGTCCATGATCGTCTGCCGGTCCCACTCGGTCTCGAACGGCAGCGCCTCCAGCCAGAGCCGTTCATAGGCCCCCGTCATGAACGACACCAGGTTCGGCTCGCGGACGAGCACCGCCGCGTGCGGGTCGTCCGGGACCGGGATGACGGCGGTGCTGCGGTCGAAGATCAGCATCCGCATGAACTCGTCGTCCAGCGTGCGGACCTGCGCCCCCAGCCGGCCCACCCGCTCCACATACGCGCACGTGCCCGAGGAGAAGCGCGCGGTGTGCTGGTAGAGGACGCGCATCCGTACGCCGCGGCGCAGGAGCTCCTCGTCGCGTGCGACCGCCTCCTCGAGGACCTCGGCCCGTCGGCCGCCGCCCGGTTGGGCGGTCATCACCTCGCGTTCGCAGGTCCGGCCCAGTTCGGTGATGGCCTCGCGGACGGCCCGCAGGTCGGTGAGGACCTCGATGTACTCCGCCTGACGGAGATGGGTCAGTTGGGCCAGGTGGGACTCGAACAGCGGCATGAACGCCATCAGTTGTCCCCGGGTGCGCTCCATGTGCAGCCGCCTGGCCCGCATCTCCCGCTCCAGCGGTCCGAGGGTGCGCTGCACCGCCTCGTCCGGCGGGACCGGCAGCAGCGCTCGTTCGGGCGTTCGCCGCAGCAGGCCCATGTCGAGGAGGGACGAGACGGCGGACTCCACGCGGGCGGGTGGCAGCCCGAGTTCCTCGGCGAGCTCCGCCGGGTGCGCCGGGTGCGCCGGGTCGCGGGCCAGGGCGCAGATGTAGACGCGGGCCAGTGGGTCCTCTGGCGTAAGCCCGTCCACCCCCTGCGCTATGTCAGTTGTGTCCATGAATCCCCCTGTTTATGACGCCGTCCTCTTGCTGCCATGCAGCCTAATGATCCATACGCCCCGCCCCATAGGCATGCGAACGCGGATACGTTCATCTCACCGCCCACAAGGTCAAAGCTCACAGAGCTCGTGAAGCACGCGAAGCTCGCACAGCATCTGAAACGCGTTGAACCTCCTCGCACCGACCCGAACTCACGCACACGCGGAAAGAGAGCAGACGACATGAAGCGGCGGATCCGCAACACCGTGCTCGCCACCCTGATCACCGCCCTCGCGGGCCTCACCACCGCCACCGCGGCCCAGGCCGCCGGCAGCGGCGCCGGCACCGACGACACCGGGTGGGGAGCGGCCGTCCTCGACACGACGGTCGCCGGCACCGAGACCGCTACGGACACCGGCACGGCCGCGGGCACCGACGACACCGGCTGGGGCACTCCGGTCCCCGGACCGGGCACGAACGACACCGGCTGGGGATGACCGCATGACGCTGCTCGACTGCACCCTGCGCACCAGCGGGCAGCTCACCGGCGGCGCGCCGTCCCCGCAGCTGGTCACCGACTACCTCGCGGTCTGCGCACGGCTCGGCATCGACGTGATCGAGCTGGGACGCGTCCACGATCCGGCCGACCGGCCCGGAGCCCCGCTGCCCGGCATCTTCCCGACCGCCCCCGCCGACCGGTACGGACCGCGCTTCGCGGTCATGCTCGATGCCGCCGAGCTGCCCACGAGCACCGCCGGCGCCGCCGCGGCCACCGACCGCATCACCCACCTGCTCGCCGGCACCCCCCTGCCCGTCGGTCTGGTGCGCGTCTCCGTCCGCTACGACCAGGTGGCGCGCGCCGCCGCCCCGCTGGACCGGCTGCGCGAGGCCGGTTTCGGCGTCTGCCTCTGCCTCGCCGAGATCGACCTCGCCTCCTATCCCGAACTCGACCGCTGTCTCGCCGACACGGCGTCCCTCGGCCCGCTCGACGCCGTCTTCCTCGTCGACTCGCTCGGCTCGCTCCGCCCCGAGCGGGTGATCGAACTCGTCCAGTCCACCCGCGCCGCGGTGCCCGCCCCCGTGGGCATCCACGCCCACGACAACCAGGGCTTCGCCCTCCACAACACGATGGTGGCCCGGAGCGCCGGCGCCACCTGGCAGGACGCCGCCGTGCACGGGATCGGCCCGGGCGCGGGCGTGACCCGCACCGAGCAACTCCTCGCCCTGCTCGGCGCCACGCCCGACGACCTGAACCCGCTCCTCGAACTCATCGCCACGCACTTCGCCCCACTGAAGCGGCGGTACGGCTGGGAGGCCGGGCCGCGCCAGGTCATGGCCGGCCTCGCCCGGATCCCGGTGGCGTCGGTGCGGGGACTCGACACGCACTGAACCGCGGCCGCTGCCCGGCTCCGCGCCATCGGCCAGCACACCCGTCTCGCCCTCTTCAGGAGACCCGTATGCCCTTCACCGCACCCATCCTGCCCCCGGGGGAGCCGGCCGCCGCCGTCACCCCGTACGGCGCCGCCACCCCCACCACCCCGCCCGCCCGGCGGGCCCACCGCACCGGAGTCACAGGAGTCGCCATGGCCAACCGCTTCCGTATCGACCGGAGTTCCGCAGAGGAGGAGTTCGGTCTTGCCTGCCAGCGGCTGATCCCCTGGGCCGGGGCGGCCGAGGAGCCGCCCGTGGGCGCCATGGCCTGCTTCCTGCGTCCCGGTGGCGACTCCGACCCGGACTGCCACGACCAGGACGAAGTCATGATCGTCCTGGTCGGCACGGGCAGCGTCACCCTGGACGGCCGCCTCGAGCCGCCGTTCGGCGCGGGCGACATCGTCGTACTGCCGCGTAACCAGGAGCACGTCGTGCACAACACCGGTGACGCCGAACTCAGTTGGGTCTCCCTGTACTGGCCGCTGCGCGAGCCCGCCACCCGTACCGACACCGACACCCGTACCGACACCGACACCCGTACCGACACCGACGCCGACATCGAAGCCGGCACCGGCGCTGGCACCGGCACCGAGACGCACCAGCAGAGCGACCGGCACAACCACCACGAGCAGAACGAGGAGATCGCGGCATGAGCGCGCCCACCGAGACCGCGTACTGGATCACCGCCACCCCGCCCACGCCCAACGGCGACCTGCACATCGGTCACCTCGCCGGGCCGTACCTCGCCGGTGACGTCCTCCGCCGCTACCTCGCCGCCGAAGGGACCGGCACCGTCCGCTACACCACCGGCCTCGACGACCACCAGAGCTATGTGCCCGTGCGCGGGCTCAACGACGGCGGCCGCAAGGGCGAGGAGGTCGCCGACGGCTACGGCGCCTCCATCGAGTCCGTCTGGCACCGGTCCGGCGCCGACTTCGACGCGATCGTCCGCCCTCGCAGGGACGTCGGCTACCAGTCGGCCGTCCAGGAGTTCTTCCAGCGCCTCTTCGACACCGGCCACATCGTCGCCCGTACCAAGCCGCTGCCGTACTGCGCCGGCTGCGAGCGCTGGCTGTACGAGGCGTACCTCAAGGGCGACTGCCCGCACTGCGGCTCCGGCTCCAACGGCAACGCCTGCGAGCCCTGCGGCCGCCCCAACGACTGCGCCGACCTCGTCGACCCGGTCTGCACGGCATGCGGCGCCGCCGCCGAACTGCGCGACTGCGAGCGCCTCTACTTCCCCCTCGCGCCGTGGGAGGAGCAGCTCGACGCCTTCTGGCAGGACGTCGACATGCCGCCCCACCTGCGGGCGCTGTGCGAGCGGATGAGGGCCGAAGGGCTGCCCGAGATCGCGGTCAGCCACCCCTCCGAGTGGGGCGTGCCGGTGCCCGTCGCGGGCTTCACCGAGCAGCGGATCTACGTCTGGTTCGAGATGGCCCCCGGCTATCTGCTGGAGTGGCGGGGCTGCGGCGAGACCGGCCCGGCACCCGCGCCGGTGCAGTTCTTCGGCTTCGACAACGGCTACTTCCACGCCGTCCTCTTCCCGGCCGCGTTCCGCGCGTACGACCCCTCGATCGCGCTGCCCGAGGCCTTCGTCGTCAACGAGTTCTACCGCCTCGAGGGACTGAAGTTCTCGACCAGCCGGCGCCACGCGATCTGGGCGCACGAGGAGCTCGCCCGCACCGGCGCCGACGTCCTGCGCTACCACGTGCTCTCCGACCGCCCCAACGGGCGGCAGACCAGCTTCAGTTCGGCCGCGCTGGAGATCAGCAGGGCCCGGCTCGCCGATCGCTGGGACGGCTGGCTCGGCCGGCTCCTCACCGCCGTCGCCGAGGACACCGGCGGCACCGTCCCCGCCGAGGCCCCGCAGGGCCCCGCGTGGGAGCGGCTGCGCGCCCGGCTCACCGAGACCGTCGGCCAGCTCCGCGAGGCGTACGGGATCGGCGGCTACGACGCCCGGCGCGCGATCGCGCTGCTCGACGAAGTAGTCGCGTCGGCCGAGGACTTCGGGTACGTGAACGGCTTCGAGAACGAGCGCCCGGCCGGTGCCGCCGCGTACCGTGCGGCCCTCGCCGCCCAGCTCGCCGTCGCCGCGGCCCTGTCGGCCTGGGCCGCGCCCGCCCTGCCGTTCGGTTCCGCCCGGCTCGCGGAACTTCTCGGACTCCCGGCGGTACGACGGGTGGACGCGTCCGCCCTGACGCCGATGGCCCCGGGCGCGCCGGTGGCGGCCTGGCCGGGGGCGGTCTTCAGTGGCTGAGTCCACGCTGCCGCGCGGCGCGGTCGTGGGGCCCTTCTCGGGGCCCCGGGCCGCGTGGGGCGAGCACCTGGAGCGGGCCGCGGAGCTGTACGGGGCCGTGAGCTGGGAGCTGTACGACGACCGGGGAGAGGCGACCACGGCCCGGCAGATCGCCGAGGCCGTGGTCGCCGAGGGCCGGCACGCGCTGGTGATCGGCCACTTCAACAGCGCTGGGGCGCGGGCCGCGCTGCCCGTGTACCGGGCGGCGGGGCTGCCCGTCCTGCTGCCGCTCGCCACGACGCCCGGTCTGCTCGACGACAGCGCGGGCACGATCCTGCGCTGGTGCCCGGACGACCGCGCACAGGCGGTGGACCTGCTGGCAGCCGTCCGGGCCGCGGGCCACACGCGGGTCGCCGTCACGCACGACGGCAGCGCGTACGGAAAACACCTGGCCCACCTCGTACGGGCCGCCCGGCACCCGCGCGAGGAACGGTCCCCCGTCCTGCCGTCGGGCCCGGTGGTCTCGGACGGCAGCACCCCGGCAACGGGCGCGGTCCCGGTACCGGCGGCGCTGGCACCGGTACCGGGCTCGCGATCGGCATCGGCGTCGGCGTCGGTGCCGGTACGGGCCTCGGAGCCGGTACGAGAGTCGGTGCCGGCCGCGCCGGCAGCGGTGTCGGCGTCGGCGCCGGGGCACGAGGCCGTCGGCGCCGGCACGGTCGACGGCGGCTCCCGCGAGCTCGTCGACCGGGCCCGTCCCCAGCTCCTCGACGGTCCCGGCCCCGAGCCGGTCGACCGGCCCGGCGCCGGGGCGGCCGGCGAGTTCACCGCCGTCGTCGTGTGCGGCACGCACGTCGGGGCCGCGCGGGTCGGGCGGGAGTGGCGGGCGGCTGGTTTCAGCGGGGCGTTCTACTTCACCGACGACTGTGCGGTGGACGAGTTCGCCGCCCTGCTCGCGGAGCCCGCGGCACCCGCGGCATCCACGGGGGCCGCGGGTGGCGCCCATGTCGCCCGTATGCGGGGCGGCCCCGAGGCGCAGGTCACCGCGGCCTTCGAGGCCGCGACCGCCGCGCTCGCCGAGGATCCGAACAGGAGGGGGCGGAGTCTTCTCGCCGCCGTGCGCGCGCATGCCGATCGGGGTTTCACGGCCCTCGGCGAGCCCGTCCCCGGGAGCGTCGGATGGGACCTGGTCCCCGTACCGCCCGCTCCCGCTCCCGCTTCCGCTCCGGCGTCCTCGTCCCGTGCCCACGAGCCGCACGGCACCTCGCACGGCACCTCGCACGGCCGGGCCTACGACGTGATCGTCGTCGGAGCCGGGGTCGTCGGCGCCGCCACCGCCTCCGTGCTCGCCCGGCGCGGTGCCCGGGTCGCGCTCGTGGCCCCCATGGACGGAGGCACCGACCACGCCACCGCCTGGTCCGGCGGGCTCGTCCGGTCCTTCGAGGCCGACCCGTACCTGCGCGGGCTCGCCCTGCGCAGTCACCGCCTGGCCTGGGGGCCGGCCGCGCTGATCCCCGGACCGTACGGATTCGTGGCCACCGGGTCGCTCGTGCTCTGCGGCGACGCGGACCTGGAGCAAGCCGAGAAGGGTGTCGCCGAGCTCAACGGCGCAGGCGTCCCGGCCGAGCTGCTGGAACCGGACGCCCTCAGCGACCGTTTCCCCGGCCTCTCCGTCGCCGGAGTCACCGCCGCCGTCTGGGAGCCCGAGGCCGGCTACGCCGACCCGCCCCGCACCGCCCGTGTCTACCGCGACCGCGCCCTCGCCAACGGGGCCCGGCTGCTGCCGGCGCGGGTACGGGAACTGGTCGCCCCGCCCGGGGCCGACCGGGTCCGGGTCCTCCTGGAGCCGGGCGGGCCCGTCGAGGCCCACGCCGTGGTCCTGGCGGCCGGCAGCGGCACCGGGGAGATCGCCGGACACCGGCTGAGCGGCTCCGACGCCGGGCGCACCAAGAGCATCCGGTACGGCTTCTTCCACCACCCCGACACCGCCGGCCTGCCGACCGTCGTCGACATGGTCACCGGGGTCTGGGGCCGCCCCCAGCTCTCCGGGGAGGCGGCCGGCGGCTACATGGCCGGGCGGCCCGTCGACGAGTGGGACGTCCCCCCGGGCGGCGAGGACTCGCTGACCGACGAGCACGTGGCGTACATCCGCGAAGGGGCGGCCGTGCGCTGGCCCTGGCTCGCTGATCCGGCCACCCGCTTCCTCGGCGGGCGGCGCGGTGTCGATCTCTACACCCCGCACTCCCGGCCCCACCTCGGCCGTGAACGGGCCGGCAGCCGGATCGTCCTCGCGACCGGCTGGTCGGGTGCCGGTTTCAAGACGGCCCCTGCCGCCGCCGAACTCGCCGCCGCCGAAGCCCTGGACGTCCTCGCGGGCTCCTGAACCCCCGCCCACCGAACGACCCTTCCCTGGAGGTGACACCCATGACGGACCTCTTGCCCCGACCGGCCACGCCGAAGAACCCTGCCACGGCGAAGGACGAGAACCCGATGGCGGCCCCCACGTCCGCCGTGGCCACCGACACCGCCACCGACACGGCCACGGCCACCGACACCGCCGCGGCCAGCGACACGACCACCGACAACGCCTCGGCCGGCACCGGCACGGGCACCCGTCTCGGTGTCCGGGCCCTGGTGGTCTTCTACGTGAGCAGCCTCGTCGGCACCGGGATCCTGCTGGTGCCCGGGCTCACCGAGCGGCAGGCCGGACCGGCCGCCCTGCTGGCCTGGATCGCCCTGGCCCTCAGCTCGTACCCGTTCGCCCGCTTCTTCGCGGAGATGTCGGCCTGGCGTCCCGACGCCTCCGGACTCGCCGCCATGGTCGCGGCCGGGTTCGGCAGGCGGCCGGGGCGGGCGGCCGCCCTGCTGCTCGTCGCGACCTACGTGATCGGCAACCCCGTCATGGGCATCGTCTCGGCCCGCTGTCTGCTCGGCCTGCTCGGCCACCCGGACGGGCCGGTGTACCCGGTCGCCATCGGCTTCATGGCGCTCTCCGCCGCGTTCACGCTCCTCGGCCTCACCGCAGGCGCCCGGGTCCAGGCGGCCTCGCTGCTCGTGCTGCTCATCGGCCTGGGCGGCGCCGTGGCGCTGGCCGTGCCGCGGTTCGACGCCGGCGCGTACACGCCGTTCCTGACCCACGGCTGGGGCGGTGTCGGCATCGCGGTGGTCACCGCCTTCTTCTCCTTCCTCGGCTGGGAGAACGTCTCCACCCTCGCCGAGCAGGTGGAGGACCCCGCGCGCAGCTACCGCCGGGCGATCCGCTGGGCCGTACCGATCGTGGGGCTGCTGTACGTGGCCGTCACCGCCGCCTACCTCGCCGTGCCCGGCGACCAGCCCGTCGTCATCACCGCCCTGTTGGGCGCCTCCCTGGGCGATGCCGGAGCCATCGTCGGCGATCTCCTCGCCCTCGGACTCGCGATCGTCGCCACCAACGCCTGGGTGCTGGGCGCCACCCGTGTCGTACGGGCCGCCGCCCGCGACCGCATCCTGCCGCGCGCCCTTGCCGACCGGCCGGTGCCGGCCACCGTCGCCCTGGCGCTGGCCTACGGCGCCGTCCTGGGCGCCCTGATGCTCACCGGCACCGGTGAGGAGCTGGTCCTCATCGTCACCAGCAGCGCGTTCCTGCTGCTGTACACCGTCGCGGCGACCGCGGCGCTCAGGGCCCGCGACACCGGCCGCGCGCTCCGTGTCAGCGCCGTCGTGACGCTGCTGATCGCCGCCGTCTTCCTGTCCTTCGCCGGTACGGGGCTGCTGCTCGCGCTCCTGCTCGCCGCCGGCTGTGTGGCCCTCACCTTCCGCCGCCCGACCACCTGACCCTGCACACACGAACCTCCGGCAACCTCCGCGAACACCCGCGCATTCCACGTACGTCCGACGAAAGGCACACCGACCATGACCCGCGATCTGACCCCCGTCTACGACGTCGTCGGCGTCGGCTTCGGCCCCGCCAACCTCGCCCTGGCCATCGCCATCGAGGAGTACAACGAGTCGGCCGCCCCGGGCGAGGAGCTGACCGCCGTCTTCCTGGAGAAGCAGCCGTCCTTCGGCTGGCACCGGGGGATGCTGATCCCGGACGCCACCATGCAGGTCTCGTTCCTCAAGGACCTGGCCACGATGCGCAACCCCGCCAGCCGCTTCGGCTTCGTTCCGTACCTCCACGACCGCGGCCGGCTGGTGGACTTCATCAACCACAAGGTGCTGTTCCCCTCCCGTGAGGAGTTCCACGACTACCTCCAGTGGGCCGCCAACGGCGTGGACCACCTGGTCCGTTACGGCCTGGAGGTCACCGCGATCCGGCCCGCCGGGCAGGCCGGCCCCGTGGTCGAGGTGGACGTGGCGGCGCTCGGCGGCGACGGCGTCGAGTCCGAGGCCGTGACCTACCGGGCGCGCAACCTGGTCCTCGGCACCGGACTCGTGCCGCGGCTCCCCGAGGGGATCGAGTCCTCCGAACGCCTCTGGCACAGCAGCGAGTTTCTGCACCGCCTCGCCGGTCTGCGCACGTCGAGCCCGCGCCGCTTCGTCGTCGCGGGTGCCGGACAGAGCGCCGCGGAGATCGCCGACCACCTGCACCGTACGTACGAGAGCGCCGAGGTCGTCGCCGTCCACACGCGGTACGGCTACAGCCCGGCCGACGACAGCCCGTACGCGAACCGCATCTTCGACCCGGAGGCCGTCGACCTCTACCACGGTGCCGACCGCGAGGTGCGCCGCAAGCTGATGGACTACCACCGCAACACCAACTACGGCGTGGTGGACATGGACCTGATCGAAGAGCTCTACCGCCGCTCGTACCAGGAGAAGGTCCGCGGCGAGCAGCGGCTGCGCATCATGGGCGCCTCGCAGCTCACCTCGGTCGAGGAAGGCACCGACGAGGTGCGGGTGCAGGTGCGCAATCTCGCGACCGGCGAGACCGAGGCGCTCACCGCCGACGCGGTCGTCTACGCCACCGGCTACACCGAGCCCGACCCGGCCCGTCTGCTCGGCGAGCTGAACGCGGCCTGCGAGCGCGACGAGGACGGCCGGCTGCGGGTGCACCGCGACTACCGGGTGCACACCGGGCCGGAGGTCGAGGCAGCCGTCTACCTGATGGGCGGCACCGAGCACAGCCACGGCATCACGGCCAACCTGCTGTCGATGGCCGCGGTCCGGGCAGGGGAGATCTGCGACTCGCTGGCCGCCCGCCGCCGTTCCGACAGGCGAGCGCCGGTGGCGGCGCGCGGCTGAACCCCGTAGAACACGACCGCCGGACGACACCGCACCCGTACGAAGAGGTAACCATGAGCACCACCGCCGAGCAGGCCCCCGTGCCGGACGCATCCGCACCGGACGCATCCGCACCGGACGCATCCGTGCCGAACGCATCCGCATCGGACGCATCCGCACCGGACGGAGCGCGGCAGGCCCCCGCCCCGGACGAGCTGGCGACGACCGAGCGGACCCGGCTGCGCCGGATGCGTCACAAGGGCAGCCACCGCCGCGCCGATCTCGACGCCGTGCTGGCCGCAGGGTTCCTCTGCCATCTCGGCGTCACCGTCGACGGCACGACGATGGTGGTGCCCACCGCGTACGGCACCGACGCGGGCCGGCTCTATCTGCACGGCTCGGTGGCCAGCCGGAGCCTGGTCCAGGCCCCCGACACCACCGTCTGCGTCACGGTGACGCACGTCGACGGACTGGTGCTCGCCCGCTCCGTCTTCGAGCACGGCGTCAACTACCGGTGCGCGATGATCTACGGCGTACCGCGGCTGGTCACCGACCCGGAGGAGAAGCTGCGCGGTCTGCGGGCGCTCACCGAGCAGTGCGCGCCGGGCCAGTGGGAGTACGCCCGGCAGCCCAGCCGCAAGGAGCTCGCCGCGACCGCCCTGATCGCGCTCGACCTCACCGAGGCCTCGGTGAAGATCGCCAGTGGACCGCCGGACGACGGTGACAGCCCGGACGCCGAACTGGGCCTGTGGGCCGGTGTGCTGCCGGTGGTCACCACGTTCGGGGCGCCGCTCGCCGATCCGGTGCTGCCGCCGGGCATCGAGCCGCCGGCCCATGTGAAGGACCGCGCCGGGCGGGTCCTCGGAGCGCAGGAGGGGCCATGACGCCACGTACCAACAGCGAGGCCCGGGCCGCCGACCGCGCCCATGTCTTCCACTCCTGGTCCGCGCAGGCGCAGACCGAGCCGTTGCCGGTGGCCGGCGCCTCCGGTGCGTACTTCTGGGACCACGAGGGCAACCGCTACCTCGACTTCTCCTCCCAGCTCGTCTACACCAACATCGGCCACCAGCACCCGCGGGTCGTCGCCGCGATCCAGGAGCAGGCGGGACAGCTGTGCACCGCCGCCCCGAGTTTCGCCGTCGACGTCCGCTCCGAGGTGGCCCGGCTGATCGCCGAGCACACGCCCGGAGACCTGGACCGGATCTTCTTCACCACGGGCGGCGCGGAGGCGGTCGAGCACGCGGTACGGATGGCCCGGCTGCACACCGGCCGGCCCAAGGTGCTCTCCGCGTACCGCTCGTACCACGGCGCCACCTCGGGGGCGATCCATCTGACGGGCGACCCGCGCCGCTGGCCCTCGGACACCGGCACGGCCGGAGTGGTCCACTTCTGGGGGCCCTACGCCTACCGGTCGTCCTTCCACGCGACGGACGAGCAGCAGGAGTGCGAGCGGGCCCTGCGACACCTGGAGGAGACGATCGTCGGCGAGGGGCCGGGCACGATCGCGGCCGTCCTGCTCGAAACGGTGGTCGGCACGGCGGGTGTGCTGGTGCCCCCGGACGGCTATCTCGCCGGGGTGCGCGCACTGTGCGACCGCCACGGCATCGTGTTCGTCCTCGACGAGGTGATGGCGGGGTTCGGCCGGACGGGACGCTGGTTCGCGGCCGACCACTGGGGTGTGGTCCCCGATCTGCTCACCTTCGCCAAGGGGGTCAACTCCGGGTACGTACCGCTGGGCGGTGTCGCGATCGGCGAGAGGATCGCCGCCACCTTCGCCGACCGGCCCTACCCGGGCGGGCTCACCTACTCCGGTCATCCGTTGGCCTGCGCGGCGGCGGTGGCCACCATCGAGACGATGCGCGCCGAGCGCGTCGTGGAGCACGCCGCCGACCTCGGCGAGCGCGTGCTCGGCCCGGGGCTGCGTGAACTCGCCGCCCGCCACCCGAGCGTCGGCGAGGTCCGTGGCCTCGGCGCCTTCTGGGCACTGGAGTTGGTCACCGACCGGACCACCCGCGAGCCCCTCGTCCCCTACGCGGCCACCGGCGAGGCGGCCGCCCCGATGGCCCGCGTCGCCGCGGCCTGCAAGGCCGCGGGAGTGTGGCCCTTCACGCACATGAACCGGATCCACGTCGCCCCGCCCTGCAATCTGACGGACGCGGAGGCGAAGGAGGGGCTGGCCGCCCTGGACGAGGCGCTGACGGTGGCCGACGCGGAGGCGGCGGCAGCGAGGACAGCGCGAGCATGACGGCATCTCGGGTGTAGCAACGCTGAACAGTCCTTGTAGAACTACGCGCTTGTGCTGACGCGTCGGGGTGGGGCAGGTTCGCCGGTATGCGATCCGACTCACCCTGGCGCGTGCCCGACTTCCGTACGCTCTTCTCCGCGGCCGTCCTCAGTCACCTCGGCACCAACGTCGGACTCGTCGCCGTCCCGCTGGTCGCCGTCGAGGAGCTGCACGCCGGCCCCGGCGAGGTCGGCGCCCTCGCCACCTTCTCCACCCTCGCCTTCCTGCTCATCGGCCTTCCGGCCGGAGCATGGGTCGACCGGATGCGCGGGCGACGGGTCCTCATTGCCGCCGAGGCGGCGCGCGGACTGCTCTTCGCCTCCGTCCCCGTCGCCTGGTGGTGCGACACCCTGACCCTCGGTCAGCTCTACGCGGTCGTGCTCCTCAGCGGCTGCGCCATGGTCTTCTTCGACGTCACGGGGCAGAGCGTCCTGCCCCAACTGGTCCCACGGGGCGGGCTCGTCCAGGCCAACGCGGCCATGGTCAGCCTGATGGCCGTCACCAACGTCGCGGGGCGGGGCGCGGGAGGCGGCCTGGTCCAGCTGCTCACCGCCCCGCTCGCGGTGGCGGGTACCGCGGTGAGCCATCTCGCCTCCGCCGTACGGCTCCTGTGGCTGAAGGAGCGGGCCGCCGCGCCGGCCGCACACCCGCGTCGGCGGGAGCCGTTGCGCGCCCAGATCGCCGCGGGCGTACGGCACGTGCTCGGGAACAGGGAGCTGCGGGCGCTCGCCCTCTCCGCGGCGCTCACCAACCTCGGTTCGCAGATCCTCAACACCATGATGCCGGTGCTCTTCGTCCGCGAGCTCGGGCTCTCGGCGGGCGTCCTGGGGATCTACTGGGCGGCCGGCGGCGTCGGCCTGCTGCTCGGATCCCGCTGCGCCCGCGCGGTCGCCGCCCGCGTCGGGTTCGGCCGCACCCTTGGTCTCGCCGGCCTCCTGCTCGCGCCCGCCGGTCTCCTCGTCCCGCTCGTCGGGCGCGGCCCCTGGCTGTGGGTCGCGGGCGTGGGCTGGCTGCTCGCCATGTTCAAGACCGGGATGGACAACGTCCTCGGTGTGAGCCTGCGCCAGCGCATGACGCCGGACGCCATGCTCGGCCGCATGAACGCCACCTTCCGGTTCCTTCTCACCGGGGCCCTCGCGATCGGTGCCGCGGTCTCGGGCGTTCTCGGTGAGATCGTCGGGGTGCACCCCACGCTGTGGGTGGGCGGGGCCCTTCTCGCCACCGCCTTCCTGCCGGTGTTCCTCTCCCCGGTCCGGACTCGCCGCGAACTGCCGACGGACGCGGTACAGGGCGAAGGGGCGGCCGCGGGGCTCACGCCTCGCGCGCCGACCGCCCCCGTACGGGAGGGGTGAGCGTCACAGGGGCGGCTCAGTCGTCCAGGATCTCCACATCGAGGCGGCCGACGTGACCGGCGTCGGCCAGGACATCGATCGCGGTGATCCGCCCGTCGAGCACCGTGAACTCGAGCACCGTGAGGTCGGGCACCGCGAGGGCGGGCCCAGTGAAGCCGGGCGCTGCGCGGCCGGGTTCCGTGCGGCCGGGTTCCGTGCGGCCTGGGCTCGTAAGGCCTGGGCTCGTAGTGCCTGGCGCCGGGAGGCCTGGCCTCGTAGTGCCTGGCCACGGGAGGCCTGGTCCGGCGAAGTCTGGGCCTGGGAGCCCTGGGCCCGCACGTTCCTCAGCCACCGGCGGCTCCCCGTCCGGCACCCACGCCAGGCCGGCCGCCCCGTCCACCAGCGCGAGCCTCGCCGCCCGTGCCCGGCCGGCGAGGCACTCGGCCACCGCCCGCGCCCCCTGCGCGGCCGTCACCCCGGCCTGTAGCGCCTCGGCGTCCGCCCGCAGCGTCACATCAGGGTCGAGGAGCGCGAGCAGCGCGTCGGCGTCGCCGTCCCGCGAGGCGGCGAGAAAGGCTGCGACGACCTCCCGCTGCCGGGGCAGGTCCGGTTCCGGCATCTCCTCCGTCCCCTGCACCCGCAGCCTGGCCCGGCTCGCGAGCTGCCGGGTGGCGGCCGGGGTGCGGTCCAGAAGGGGGGCGATCTCCTCGAAGGGAACCGCGAACATGTCATGGAGCACGAACGCCAGCCGCTCGGCCGGCGTGAGAGTGTCCTGGACGGCGAGCAGCGCCGCGCCGAGCGGGTCGGCGAGCAGCGCCTGCTGCTCGGGGTCGGTGGCCTGTTCGGGCCGGTGCGGCTCACCGGGCTCGCCGGCGGCCCACGGATCCCACGGCTCCTCGCGGCGGGCCACGCGCGAGCGCAGCCTGTCCAGGCAATCCCGCGCGACGATCACCGTCAGCCGACCGCTCAGATCCTCGACGCCACTGGCCTCGGGGCTCCGGGTGCCGGAGCGGCTCAGCCGCAGCCAGGCGTCCTGGACGGCGTCCTCCGCCTCGCCGAAGGAGCCGAGCATCCGGTACGCGACGGCTCGCAACCGCGGCCGGTGGGCCTCGAAGCGATCGGCGAGGAGTGAGTCGTCCCGGGGCCCGTCAGCCCCGGGCGCGCCGGGCGCACTGGCAGCACCGGCAGCATTGGGAGAACCGGGAGCCCCGGGATCACCAGGCACGCCGAGGGCCGGCCCCCCGGTGGAGGGCCGGTCCGAGGCGGGCTGCCTGGTCAGTCGCCGTGCCCCGGTCCGCCGCTGCCGAAGCCGCCGCTGGAGATGCCACCCCACTTGCGCTTCTCCTCGCTGGGCGGTTCGGGTGAGGTCTCGGTCCCGGAGGTTCCGGAGTCCTTGAGCTGGTACGGCATGAGTCGGTGCTCGCCGTCGGTCTGAGGCATCTCGGCAGGCCTGCGGTACTCGGACATCTCACCGGGTAGGCGGTCCGTCTCCGGCCGGTGCGGCTGCTCCTCCGGCTTGGGCGTCGGGCTCTCCCTGTCCCGGATCCTCATGCCGAGCACGAACGCGCCGATCAGGACGGCGACGACGACCAGGCCGCCGAGGACCTGGGCCAGCCCGGACTGCCAGACCTTGGCCGCCAGGACGACCTCTTCAGAACTCATGACAAATGCGTTCATATCTCAGCAATACCCCGTCTCGCGGCAGAGAGGCATTTCTGGAGGGCCGAACTCGTGGCAAACCTCGTGTGAAACATTTCCGGGCGCCCGTCGCGTCATTGAGGTGTACAGCGACGACCACACCACGTGACACCACGTGACCGCGACGGAGGGAGGGGCATGAGAAAGTCCCGCGCGGACGAGTTCCTGGAGTTCGCCTCCGCACGAACGGGGCACCTGTTCCGGTCGGCCTGCCTGCTGACCAGCGGCGACACACACCTTGCCGAGGACCTGACGCAGGAGACGCTGGGCCGGATGTACGCCCTGTGGGGGCGGATGGCGCGGATCGACAACCCGGCCGGCTACGCGCAGACCGTGCTGGTCCGCACGTTCCTCAGCCACCAGCGGCGCCGCTCCGCGACCGAGCGCCCGCTCGGGGAGGTGCCCGAGCGGGCCCCCGACAGGTGGGACGACCCGGTGCTGCGGATCGCGCTGCTCGACGCGCTGGCTGCGCTGGCGCCGAAGGACCGGGCGGTCGTGGTGCTGCGGTACTGGGAGGACCGCAGCGTCGAGGAGACCGCCGATGTCCTGCATGTGAGCTCGGCGGCGGTACGCACCCGCTGCACGCGCGCCCTGGCCAAGCTCAGGGAAAGGCTCGGCGGCAGCATCGTCGAGTTCGCCCCGCGCTGACCCTGGCGTCGGCGTTTTTCGAAACTCTTACTTTCACCCATGGACCGGAGACGGTGATTCGGCATGCCTCTGAACGAGGGACACGAAGGATTCGAGGAGGAGCTCGGTGAGGCCCTGCGCCGCACCGGCGACGGCTTCGCCGCGGACAACCGGAGCGAGCTGGTGACCGGCGGGCTGAACCGGGGCCGGCGCCGTCTGCTGCGCCGCCGGGCGACCGCCGTGACCGGCAGTGTGCTGGCCTTCGCGGTGATCGGCGTGGGCGGGGTCTACGGCGGCGACCTGCTCGGCTCGGGCGGAGCGGCCCAGGGCGCCTCGGTGGCGGGCCCCGCCCCGACCAAGGGCCCCGGCGAGTCCGCCGGCGACAAGCCCGTACCGGCCGACAAGGGGGGGATGGAGGCGCAGATCCCAGTCGCGGAGATGGCGGCCGTCCTCAAGGCGAACACCCCGGCCGGCGACTGGACCGTCACCGACGAGAACGGCAGGGGACAGCACGTCGCGGCCGTCTACGACGACGGCAAGGGACCGGCGGCCGTGTCCGTCGGCCTCTACCGGGCGGGGGAGGGCGGCGAGGCCGGCGAGGGCCAGGTCACCTGCCCGGACGAGACCTACGTCCCGCACGACTCCTGCACCAGCGAGAAGCTGCCCGGCGGCGACCGGCTGATGGTTTTCCAGGGGTACGAGTACCCGGACAGGCGCGTGGACACCAAGAACTGGCGGGCGGTCCTGCTCACCAAGGACGGGTTCCTGATCGACGCGAGCGAGTACAACGCGGCCGCCGAGAAGGGCTCCCCGGTCAGCCGCACCGACCCGCCCTTCACCCCCTCCCAGCTGAAGTCGCTGGTCACGGCGGCGGGCTGGCGCCCCCTGCTTGAGCAGCTGCCGGTGAACAAGATCGAGCAGGGTGGGCCGGGCGCGGACACCGCGCCCCCGGAGGCGGACGGCGCGGCCGTGCAGGCGACCCTGCGCTCGCTGCTTCCCAAGGGCCTGACGGTCGTCTCCAAGGGCGGCGACAGCGCGTTCGCCTACGTGGTCGTGAACGACGGCAAGGGCAAGAGCCTCGTCGAGATCAACGTGCAGAACGGCATGGGCGATGTGGCCGGGGAGCTGTTTGGCAGCGGGGCCACCACGCTGCCCGACGGGCGGCTCGTGAAGGTGACCCAGCGGCCTGGCGAGAAGGGCGGCGCGGGCGTGGTCTGGTGGACGGCCGACACCCTCACCAAGGACGGTTTCCGGGTCGTGGTCTCCGCGTTCAACACGGGCGCGCAGCACGCCGACGCGACCCGCGCCGAGCCGGCGCTGACGACGGAGCAGCTGAAGGCGATCGCCCTCAGCCCCAAGTGGACGAAGTTCGCCACGCGGTGACGCGGTGACGCGGTGACGCGGTGACGCGGTGACGCGGCGAGGCTGTCACGCATTGGGGCAGTGACGCAGTGACGCAGTGACGCAGTGACGCAGTGACGCAGTGACGTAGTGGCGGCAGGAGGCCGGGCCCGGTGGGGGACCGGTCTCCTGCCCGTCACTTCGCGTCCGAGTACCGCTCCACCGTCGCCGTCGTGAACGGGAAACGCACCGGTGTCTGCCCGAAAGCGATCCGCCCCGCCTCGTCCCCGGCCGCGCGGATCGCCTCCGTCACCGCTTCCGCCTCCTCGGCCGGGCAGTGCACGATCACCTCGTCGTGCTGGAAGAAGACCAGCTCGGCCCGCATCCCGGCGGTGGCACGCCGCAGCGCGGCGAGCATCAGCAGCGCCCAGTCGGCGGCGCTGCCCTGGACGACGAAGTTACGGGTGAACCGCCCCCGCGCACGGGCGTTGCCGGAGGCGTATCCCGGGGTGAACTCCGCTTCCCGGACAGGGCCGTCCGCGGTCTCCTGAGGGAGACCGGCCTCGTCGTCGTCGCCCGCACCGACCGCCCGCGGGCTGGTGCGCCCGAGCCAGGTCCGTACGAGCCGGCCCTCCTCGCCGGCCTTCGCCGCGTCGTCGACGTAGGCGACGGCGAGGGGGAAACGGCGGCGCAGCGCGGCCAGGTTCTTCAGACCGTCGCCGCTGGTCTGACCGTAGATCGCCCCGAGCAGGGCGATTTTGGCGTGGTCGCGGTCGCCGGAGAACGCGCGGTCCGACAGCCGGGTGTAGAGGTCGTCGGGGTGCCCGGCGACCTCCATCAGGCCCGGGTCGCGGGAGATCGCGGCCAGGACCCGGGGCTCCATCTGGTCGGCGTCGGCGACGACGAGCCGCCAGCCCTCGTCGGCGACGACCGCCTGCCGGATGATCTTGGGGATCTGCAGCGCGCCGCCGCCGTTGGTCGTCCAGCGGCCGCTGACCGTGCCCCCGGGCAGGTACTCGGGGCGGAACCGGCCGTCCCGCACCCAGTCCTGGAGCCAGGACCAGCCGTGGGCGGTCCAGATCCGGTACAGCTTCTTGTAGGCGATCAGCGGCTCCACCGCGGGGTGGTCGAGCTCCGCCAACTCCCAGCGGCGGGTGGACTTCACCCGGATCCCGGCCTGGGCGAAGGCCTTGACGACATCGGCCGGCAGGTCCGGGCGGACGCGCCGGCCGAAGGCGTCGGAGACCTGGTCGGCGAGTTCGGCGAGGCGGCGGGGCTCGCCACCGCCCGCGTACCGCTCGCCGAGCAGTTCGTGCAGGAGAGCCCGGTGTACGTCGGCCCGCCACGGCAGCCCGGCCCGGTGCATCTCGGCGGCGACGAGCATGCCCGCGGACTCGGCCGCGGTGAGCAGCCGCATGCGCCCCGGGTGCTCCGCCCGGTCGTGACGCCGCTGCTGCTCGGCGTACACCTCCAGAAGCCCCTCGAAGGGGAGGCCGGCGACGGGGGCCGGCTCGAAGAGCGAGTCCTGGGAGCCGGGCTCGGCGGCCCTCTGCGGGGGGTCGGGCGGTACGGGGGCGTTCCGCAGCCGCGCGAGGGCGGCCGCCGCGGACCGGGGCTCGCCGAGCCGCCCCTCGTGCCCGAGGAGGAGCTGCTCGGCGTCCTCGATGTCGTAGCACCGCTCGACGCGTACCCCCGCGGCGAGAAGGCGCGGATAGACCTCGGCGGTCGAGCGCCACACCCAGCGGGCGACGCCGGGGCGGGAGCGTACGGCCTCCACGAGATCGGGCTCGCGCAGGACGGGCCCGGCGGGCAGCCCGTCGGGGCCGAGCGGGACGAGCAGCGCTCCGTCCCCCTCCGCCTCACCGGCCAGCGCCCACCTCTCGCTCACAGGTGCGAGTCTGGCACCCCCCACTGACAGCGGCCCGTCGCCACGTCTGCCGGGTCACGGCCCGTCGTGCCCGTCGGGTCACGCCCTGATGCGTCTGCCGGGTCACGCCCCCTGTGCCTGTCGGGTCACGCCCCCCGCCCGCGCCCGGTCACGCGGCCTTGTGGAAGAGGGCCGCCGCCTCGCCGCGCGAGCCCACTCCCAGCTTCGTCAGGATGTTCGCGACGTGGAACTTCACCGTGGACTCGCTGATGTGGAGCTCCTGGGCGATCTGCCGGTTCCGGTGGCCGAGCGCCAGATGGGTCAGGACCTCCAGCTCCCGGTCGCCGAGCCCGTTGAGCGGGTCCGCCGCCGTGACCGGCGCGTCCGGTGTGGCCAGCGGGAGGGACGCCGTCAGCGTCGTGCCCCAGCCCGGGACCGCGTCCATCTCCAGACGGCCGCCGAGCACCTCCAGCCGGTCCGTGATGCTGCCGGCCCCCAGCGGGCAGGCGTCCAGGCCGCCCGCGCCGTCGTCGCGCACCGTGGCCCGCAGCTCGTGCTCCGTCACCTGCCAGCCGACGTGGACACGGCTCACCGTGTCCTGCTCCAGGACCACCAGCAGCAGCGCCCGGACGATCGCCCGCGCTCCGTGCGCCACGTCCGCCGCGAGGGAGCGCGAGCTGTCCGGCGGGCCGAGCTCCAGACGTACGGGGCTGTGCCGCAGCATCGTCCGCAGCCCGTCGGCGAGCCGGTCGAAGGCCTCCCGGGCCGGTTCCTCGGCGACCGAACGGTCCCGCTTCGCCTCCGCCCGCATCTCGATCAGCGCGTTGACGGCGAGGTCGGTCGCGGTCACCCGGGCCGAACTGTCGTCCAGGGCCCGACTGCGGAGCACCCCGAGGACCCCCGAGAGCGCCGCCGCGTGCGCCGTCGTCAGCTCGGCGATCACGCGCGCCCGAGTGTCGGCCGCCGCCCGCGAACGGGCCAGCGCCCCCGGCAGCGCCTCCACGGCGAACCGGTCGAAGTGGCTGGTCACCAGGTCCCACAGGGCCTGCGCCACGGCCAGCTCGGCCTCGGCGACGGGCTCGGCGCCCTCGTCCCGCAGGAGCACGAGGACCGACCGGCGCGCGGTCGCGTCGCTCGTCACGGCGACGACCTCGCGGGCGATGCCACCGGCCGTGGCCCTGCCCTGCCAAGGGGACCCGGCCGTACCGGACATGAGCAGCGGAGTGAGTTCGGCTGCGGTGAGCAGGTCCGTCTCGCCGAACGCCTTGAAGGGGGAGTGGGCGCAGTGCGTGGAGAGTTCGGCGGCACCGCGGTGCGGGATCAGGGGCGCCAGGACGGCCGAGAGCCGGGGCAGGATCTCGCCGAGGGGCTGCTGGATGATCTCGTACGCGGTGTTCAGCGTGGTCGCGTCCATGGGGTCCAGCGTAGTGAGGGTGGGGCGGTGGGCGGCCCGCCTTTCGGACAGGTGGGACTGGCCGTTGGACGGGCGGGGTGGAGGGGCTGTCGATCGCACGCTTGGTCCATCGACACAACGAGGTCCCACGGAGGGCGAGATGGAAGCGATCACGTACGAGGAGTTCGGCGGCCCCGAGGTCCTGCGCCACGAGAGCGGGGTGGCCGTGCCCGAGCCGGGCGCCGGTGCGGTACGGGTGAAGGTGGCGGCGGTCGGCGTCAACCCGGTGGACTACAAGCGTCGTTACGGATGGGTCGAGGCGTTCTACCCGACGACGTTCCCGGCCGTTCCCGGTCTGGAGTTCGCCGGGACGGTGGACGCGCTGGGGGAGGGCGTGACGGGGGTCGCCGTCGGTGACGAGGTGTTCGGCTGGACGACGACCGGCGCCTACGCCCAGTACGCCTTGGCCGAGCTCTTCCTGCCCAAGCCGGCCGGGCTGACCTGGGAGCAGGCCGCGAGCCTGCCGGTGGCCGGCGAGACGGCGGCGCGCGTACTGGAGCTGCTCGGTCTGAAGGAGGGCGAGACCCTGCTCCTGCACGGTGCGGCGGGTGTCGTCGGCTCGGTCGCCGTACAGCTCGCGGTCGCGGCGGGTGCGACGGTCATCGGTACCGCGTCGGAGGCCAACCACGCCTATCTGCGGGACCTGGGCGCGATTCCGGTGGCGTACGGGGAGGGCCTGGCGGACCGGATCAGGTCGGCGGCCCCGGACGGCGTCGACGCGGTCTTCGACGCGGCGGGGCACGACAACCTGCCGCTCTCGATCGAGCTGATGGGCGGAGCGAAGGAGCGGATCGTCACGATCGCGGCGCCGGACGCGGAGCAGCACGGGATCGTGTTCTCGGGCGTGACCGCGTCACCGGCCGAGGTGCGTACCTGGCTGACGGCCCACGCCCGCCTGGCGGCGGAGGGACGCCTGTCCGTCCGCCTGGCGCAGACGCTCCCCCTGAAGGAGGCGGCGAAGGCCCAGGAGCTGAGCGAGACGGGCCACGTGCGGGGCAAGGTGATCCTGCTGCCGTAGGGGATTCCTACGGGGACGTCCGAGGAACCGTCTAGGGATACAGGGGCAGGCCCTCGGTCGAGATCGTCCAGTCGGCGATGGTGACCTCCTCGCCGTAGACGAAGTCCTTGCGGGTGGCGTAGCGCGGACCGTCGGGGGTGGCGTGGATGTCGGAGAACACGGCGCCGGTGCCGGTACGGGGATCGAAGATCGCGTACACCGGAATGCCGATCACGGCGTAGTCCCGCAGTTTGCCGACCCAGTCGTTGTCGGGGTTGGAGCGGGAGGCGATCTCGACGGCGGCGATGAGGGTGCGGGGATCGAAGGAGCCGTCCCCTTCCATGTCCGCCCAGGGAATCACCATGACGTCGGGGCGGCGCATCACGCCACCCGGCGCGTCCTCCACATCGGGTTCGCCGGTATGCGCGAGGAGGTCGTCCGGCATCACCCGTTCGAGGCGTCGGCTGACCTGGGCAGCGGTGAATTCATGGGGGCGGCGCGGCACCGTCATGTCGTGGACGATTCCTTCTTTGGTGATCTCGAGCTTGCCGGGGACGGAGTCGCCCAGGCTCTCCAGCGCGTCGCGCATGGTCCGGTAGAGGGGGGAGACGGTCGTCATGGCGCTGGCTCCTCGTCCGTGCCCTGGGGCCCGAGTCATCAGCTTCATGCTAGGCGGCCTCTCTCTTTTCGGGGCGGCAGTCGCGGCAGTGACCGGGGTCCGGTGAGCGGAAGGCGCGTTCACAGGAGTCGCAGGTCTGGAGGGGATCGGGGGCGGGCGGCCTTGCGGGCAGCGGGGGCGGGATCAGGGCGGCGAGGCGGTGGGCGAGCAGCCCGGCGGGGTATCTGAGGTCGTCGGGAACTCTCGCGGCGAGGGTGCGGCGTACGGCGTCGGGGTGGGCGCCGCGCTCCAGCCAGGCGGTGACGCCGGGGGCGAGGCGCTGGACGTCCCGTTCGGCGAGGAGGAGCCGGGGTTCGAGGAGGTGGAGCCCGGCGAGCAGCGCGGCGGCGGGGCGGTGCTGCTGCTGGGTGAGTGGTGCCGGCGCCGGTAGGGGTGCTGGTGCCGACGGCGGTGCTGGTGCCGGTAGGGGTGCTGGTGCCGACGGCGGTGCTGGTGCCGGTAGGGGTGCTGGTGCCGACGGCGGTGCCGGTGCCGGTAGGGGTGCTGGTGCCGACGGCGGTGCTGGTGCCGGTGGCGGTGGCGGGCTTACGGGGCGGGGCGCGGGCGCCGGAGTCGGGGGCGGCGGCGGGGGAGCCTGCCTCGTGGGCGGGGCGGGAGCCGGAGGCGGGGGAGGCGGGGGCGGCGGAGGCGGGGGCGTCGCCGGCGGGGGCGCCGCTTCAGCCCCCGGGCGGTTGTACGAGATCGTGCGCGGGGCGAGCCGGCCGTTGGGCATCCGTTCCGTGAAGCGCTTCAGATACCCATGGGCCTCCAGCTCCCGCATCGCGCCCGCGATGCGCATCTCGCTCTCGGGAAAGCGCCCGGCCACGGCCTTGATGCCGACGGAGGCCCCGGAGGGAAGCGACTGGATGTGGACGGCGAGCCCGATCGCGAGGAGCGACAGCTCGCGGTGCTGGGCGAGGTGGTTGCCGACGACCGTGTAGCGGGTCGTGTGGGTGACGTTGACGTGAACGAGCCCGGAGGTGCGCGAGCGCGCGCTAAGGTGCTGGGTATCCATCGGGAAGGTGTTGCTTCCTCGTTGGTCAGGCCCTCGATCGGGATCGCTACTCCCGGCCGGGGGCCGAACTGTTTTCCGTTGGTCGCCGCGAGCATATGCCAGGCAACCACCCTCAAATCCAGCCCAGTTGGCACAGATCACCCATGTGAGTGACAGGCGGGCGACGGGGAGGTTGGAGGGGTTGGGAAGGGTACTTCCCCCGGTTCTTTTAAAGCTTTTCCGTCGTGGGGCACCGCATCGCGGTCCGTCGCGACGCGGTGCGCTCAGCGGGCGTACGAACCGAGGCCGACCAGGCAGTACACGTACTCGTTGAGGACCGCGCCGTTGAGCGTGTAGCGGTAGGAGAAGGCGTACTGCGTCTTGGGGTTGCCGTTGCAGCGGTTCATGTCCGAGGTGAAGGGGATGCTCTCGATCACCCGGTAGTGCGCGTCCGACGCCGAGCAGGACACCTCCTCGACCCCGCTGACACTCTGCGGCGTCGTCGAGTCCGGCAGCGTCCCGTTGAGACACGTCCCCTGCTCGAAGGGGGTGGGTTCGGGGCTGGGCGAGGAAGTGGTGGGATCGGTCGTCGGGTCGGATGTCGGATCGGTCGTCGGGTCCGTCGCCATGTCGTCAGGGGCGGTGGTCCACGCGCTGGTCGAAGGGGAGGCGGAGGACTTGCCGTCACTGTCGTCCCCGTCGCTCAGGACACTGAAGCCGACGATCACCGCGACGACGACGGCGAGGAAGACCAGGCACCCGAGCGCGCCCGACTTCGGCGCCGGCTGCGGCGCGCCGGCCGCTGCCGACACCCGCACGCGCAGCAGTACTTCGCCGGCACCGACCCGCGCCCGGACGAGGTCACCGTCCCGGCAGGGTGGGATACGGAGCTGGGTGGTGCCGGTCGGCAGCTGAACGGTGAGGGTCACACCGAGTGCGGCCTGTTGCGGGGTGAGCGTGATGGAGGCTTCCTGCGACGGCACCGGCTGCTCCAAGGGGTGAGGTGGTGCGGCGGACGCGCTCTGACGGACCCTCAAGAAGTCTGCCCGGTGCGGTTGCGCTGACGCAGTCATTCCGCCGCGCGGACCTCAGCCCCGTCTCCGCCCCGGCCGTCCCGTGCGGGACGGGCTCGGCGAACAGGCGCCATCGCCCCCGTTGAGCGCGCCCCGCCTCGACCCCACCCCGGCGAGCCCCCGGCACCCCACGCGAGAGCCGCGCGACCTGGCCGCCTTCGTCCCGTACGCCGTCGAGTGACCGGCGGGACGGGGCGGTGACCCGGCTCCGACCCCGGCCACCGCCCCGCCAACCCACCATCCCCGCTCAGCGCGTCAGGCGCCACGCGGGGAGAGCCGCGGCGCCCACCGCCACCACCGCGCACAGCCCCGCCGCCGCGCCCACCGTGCCCCAGGGGACGGACAGGGCGACCGGCGCCGACAGGGCGGCGAGCCCCGTGCCCAGGGCCGCCAGGTTCACCGCCGTCACCCCCAGCCCGAGTACCGTGCCGACCGTCACGGCCAGGGCCGCCTCACCGGTCACGACCCGCAGGATCTGCGTCCGGGTCGCACCGGCCAGCCGCAGCGAGGCCAGCTCCCCGCCGCGTACCGACGTCGCCATCAGCAGCGTGTTGGCGAGTGCGATCAGGGTGTAGACGATCGCGATGCCCAGGACCAGGAGCAGCCCGAGCCTGGTCTGCGGGCTGGTGGCGGGGTGCGTGGCAGCGGCCCACTCCTCCGTCGTACGGACGGTTCCGCCGGCCCCCGCAAGCCCCTCGCCTCCGGCCACCGAAGGGCCCTGCGACCCACCCGCCGAAGCGCCCCGCGTCCCGGCCACCGAAGGGCCCACCGCCCCGGTCGCCGAAGGGCCCCGCGTCCCGGCCGCCTCGATCCGGTCCACCGTCGCGCCCGGTGCGTTCGCCCGGGTCACGTACGGCCCGTTGTCGCCCGTTCCGAGTGCCAGGACCGCCACGACCCGCAATGTCACCGGGCCGCTCCCGTCCGCGAGCCAGACCTCGACCTGCTCGCCGACGCGGCCCCGCTCCCACTCCGCGTTGACGACGATCGACCGGTCGTCGAGATCCCGTACGTCCCCGGCCACCACCGGCAGCCGCGCCAGGTCCGCGAAGGCGGCCGGGTCCCAGACCGCCCGCGCCCCGTACTTCACCAGCGCCTCGTCCCCGTCCCGTACGAACACGGAGGTGGCCGCCGTCGCCGAGGCGCCGGGCACCGGCCGCAGGTCCTCGCCGCTCACCACGTACGCGGCACGCGTCTGCTCGCGTGCCTCCGCCGCCTTCGTGCTCGTCACCGTCGTCGCGGAACCGAGCAGCGAGCCCGCGAGCGCGACCGTGACCAGGACGGGCGCGGCGACGGCCGCGGTACGGCGTACGGCGGCGGCGCTGTTCTCCCTTACGAGCATCCCCGTCGCCCCCGGCAGCCGCAGGGCCCGTGTCACCGGACGGACGAGGACCGGGGCGAGCAGCGCGACTCCGCTGATCAGGAGCATCGGAAGGGTCGTGTACGTCTTGCGCTTGAGCAGCTCCGACGGCTCGGTGGCGCAGGTCCACACGAGCAGCCCGCACCCCGCAAGCAGCAGCCCTGCGCCCAGCAGCGCCCGGCCGAGCGGCAGCACGTCGGTGTCCACGTCCGCCGCGCGCAGCGCGGCCGTCGGACCGACCTTCCCGGCCCGGTGGGACGCGGCGACCGCCCCGGTGAGGGCGACGGCCACACCCGTCCAGAAGGCGGCGTGGAACGGCCACGTGGCGTCACCGATCCCGAACCACTCGGGCGCCAGCTCCCCGTCCACGAGGATCCGAGCCAGCCACGGCGCGCCCCACTCGCCCAGCGCGCATCCGGCGGCCGAGGCGAGGACGCCGACGCCCGCGGCCTCGGCGAGCAGCATCCGCCGCAGCTGGCCGGGGGTGGCCCCGGCGGTGCGCAGCAGACCGAACTCGCGACGCCGCAGGGCGACCGCGAAGGCGAAGGTGGAGGCGACGACGAAGACGGAGACGAAGGTGGTGACGCCTCCGGCGGTGCCGAGGAGGGCGTTCAGGGCGACGAGCGCTTCGGCGTCCCGCTCCGGCTCGGGGTCGGCGAGCCGCCGCTCGTCGCCGGTGAGCACCTGGGCCCGGTCGCCGACGAGGGTACGGACCTCGTCGGCGGGGCCGTGGACCCCGACGGCGTCGGGGCCGCCGGCGGTGGTGACGGTCCAGCGGGTCTTCAGCTCGCGCAGCAGTTCGGTATCCACAGGCTGTGGACGATCGAGCTTCTTCGAGACGGTGGCCGTCGCCGGGCCCCGCCGTACGTCGACGGTGACCGCGTCCCGCCCCTTCACGACCACGGGCGCGGAGGCGAAGCGCTGCGGGGTCCGCTCGGGGGCGTCGAAGGTGGCGGAGAGGCCGAGGCCCATGGTGGTGAGGAGCCCGACGCCGAGGCCGAGGGCGACGAAACTGCCGAGGAAGGCGGCCCAGCGGGCACGCAGCCCGGAGAGGACGACGGTCAGCACGCGGCCCCCTCCGCCCCGGCCCGACGCCCGCCCACGGCCCGATGCCCGCCCACGGCCTGATGCCCACCCTCGGCCGGGCGCCCGCCCACGGCCTGATGCTCACCGTCGGCCGGGCGCCCGCCCACGGTGCCCCGAGGGCTCCCTTCCACGGTCTGCGCGAGGCCGGCGCCCGCAGCGCCATCGCCCGGAGCGCCATCGCCCGCAGCGCCATCGCCCGCAGCGCCGGTGACTGCGCCGCCCGCGACCCTCTCCAGGCCCGTCATCCGGGCCGCCACCTGCTCGACCGTCGGCGCGAGGAGCTCCCCGCTCACCTGCCCGTCGACCAAGAACACCACCCGGTCCGCACGGGACGCGGCCACCGGGTCGTGGGTGACCATGACGACGGTCTGGCCGTCCCGGTCCACCAGCTCCCGCAGCATCGTGAGCACCTCACGGCCGGTGGTGGAGTCCAGGGCCCCGGTCGGCTCGTCCCCGAAGAGCACGGCGGGCCGGGTGATCAACGCCCGTGCGATCGCCACCCGTTGCTGCTGTCCGCCGGACAGCTCGCCGGGCCGGTGCCTCTCCCGCCCGGCCAGACCGACCCGGTCCAGCGCCTTCCGCACCTCCGCGCGGGACGGACGGCGCCCGGCGAGCCGCAGCGGCAGCGCCACGTTCTGGGCGGCCGTGAGCGAGGGCAGCAGATTGAACGACTGGAAGACGAAGCCGATCCGGTCCCGCCGCAGCAGCGTGAGCCGCCGCTCGCTCAGCCCCTCCAGGGCGACGCCGCCCACCTCCACCGTCCCGCTCGTGGGCCGGTCGAGGCCCGCGGCGCACTGCAGGAGCGTGGACTTGCCGGAGCCCGAGGGCCCCATCACGGCGGTGAAAGTCCCGGTACGGAAGTCCAGGTCGACGCCGTCGAGGGCGCGGACGTCGCGGTGGTGGCGGTGGAGGGCGGTGAGCCGAACGGCGGTCTCGGAGACCGCCGTTGCCGTCGTCGTTGTCATGACTCAAGCCAACCGCCCGCCGCCCCGCCGATCACGACCGCTGGAGGGCGTCCTGGGGGTGGGGCCGGCCCTACCCCTCGCGTACGGCCGCCACGAACACCTCCAGGGCGTCCAGGGGCTCCCGGCCGAGCAGTTCCCGCAGATCGCTGGTGACGCCCGTACCGTCCATGAAGCCGTGCGCTATCGCCGAGTACGTCCCCGTCAGCATCGGAACCTGGAAGGGCTGGGCGCCGGAGGCGGCGATCGCGGCCCGCGCCTCGGCCAGCGTGCCGGGGGCGTACTCGGCGCCCAGCGCCTTGGCCAGGTCGGCGCCGCCGAGGGGGCGTTCGCCCACCAGCTCGTAGGTGCGGTTCACATGGGCCGAGGGGTCGGTGGCGACGGTGACCGCGACGTCGGCGAGGTCCTCGCGGGCGACGGCGGCGAGACGTCCCTCGCCGAGGGGGCCGGTGATCCGGTTATCGGCGTCCGGGGTGGCGATCCAGGTGAGGAGCTCGGCGTACAGGCCGTTGCGCAGCACCGTCCAGTTCGCGGTCGAGCGCTGGAGGCGGCGCTCGGTCCAGCGGTGGGCGAGGGCGTACGTGAGGTGGTCCCCGTCGCCGGAGAGGCTGGTGTAGACGATGTGACCGACCCCGGCCGCCTCGGCGGCGGAGATGGCGGCCTCGTGGCGGGCGATCACGGTGTCGTCCTCGCCGTACCCGGCCGATATCAGCAGCAGGGTGTCCACCCCGGCG
Source organism: Streptomyces sp. ISL-36 (assembly GCF_018614205.1). Classification (GTDB taxonomy): domain Bacteria; phylum Actinomycetota; class Actinomycetes; order Streptomycetales; family Streptomycetaceae; genus Streptomyces. The sequence continues at coordinate 96,130 of NZ_JAGGOS010000047.1, forward strand.
AAGGCCTCCGGCAGGGTGCCGGGCTCGTCGAAGTCGACGAGGCGGGTGCCGGGCAGTCCGGCGCGGGTGCCGAGGACGACGGGGCCGATGTCCTCGCGCCCGGAGAGGCGGTCCGCGACGATCCGGCCCAGACCCCCGGAGACACCGGTGACGAGCAGCATGATTCCCCCTGATTCCGTGCCTGATTTCGCGTTCGTGTTCGTCTTGATGTTCGGTGAGGATCATTCTGGTGGGGCGGGCGTGATCGCGTAAGGAGGCACATTCATGTCAGTGGGGCACACGGAGGTAACCACCGAGGCCGCCGACGACCCGGTGGTGAGCTGCGCGGAGGAGTGCGGCGTACGAGACGTGCAGGACCGGCTCGGGGACAAGTGGACCGTCCACGTGGTGGTCGAACTGGCCGCCGGACCACGGCGGTTCAGGGAACTGCAGCGGCTGGTCACCGGCATCTCGCAGCGGATGCTCACGCTCACCCTGCGCCGCCTGGAGCGGGACGGCCTGGTGACGCGGACGGTGTATCCGACGACACCGCCGCAGGTGGAGTACGAGCTGACGAGGACGGGCCACAGCATGACCCACCTGATCAAGCAGTTGATCGACTGGTCGCTCGACCACCGTGCGGTGATCGGTCGGGCGCGCGAGGAATGGGACGCGAAGCAGACGTGAGCACGCCCAGGACGACGGTCGAGAAGGCCTTCGACGCTCTGTACACGGACGACGACACGGCCCTGGACACGGCGGCGTCGCTGCTCGCCGCCGACCCGGCGGCGGACGCGGAACTGGCCCGCCGAGGCGAGGAGTTCGTCCGGCGGGCGTGGGAGCGGGGCTGGCAGCCGGCGGACGTCGTACGGCTGGCCCGCCGCGACCTCGCCGAGGAGCACGTCCGGCTCCTCGGCGCGCTGATCGCCTCGGAGACGGCGCGCTACGAGCGGCTGCCGGCGCGATGGGCGGCCCAGGTCGCGGATCTGGACACGCGCGCGTGGCGGGCGGACCGCTTCTCGTACGCGACGGCGGTCCTGGAGCTGTACCGCCTGCTGGTCCGGCTGCCGTCCCTGGAACCGGTGGGCCCGGTGCCGGGCGACTCGTCGATCCCCCCTCCGGCGGTGGGCGAGCCCCGGATGCTGACCCGCATCCGCGCCCTGCTCGCGAAGGCGGAGGCGACGGGCTACCCGGAGGAGGCGGAGGCGTTGACCGCCAAGGCCCAGGAGCTGATGGCCCGCCACAGCCTGGACGAGGCCGCGCTCGCGTCCGGGGCGGCGACGGGGGACACCCCCGGGGCGGTACGGATCGGCGTGGACGCCCCGTACGAGCAGGCCAAGGCGATTCTGCTGGACGCCGTGGCGACGGCGAACCACTGCCGGGCGGTGTGGAACGAGACGTACGGCTTCTCGACGGTCGTCGGCTTCGAGGCGGACCTGGAAGCGGTGGAGCTGCTCCACACCTCGCTCCTGGTCCAGGGCACGGCGGCGATGACGCGGGCGGAGGCGGAGCAGCGGGCGGGGGGCCGCAAGCGCACGAAGTCCTTCCGGCAGTCCTTCCTCCTCGCCTACGCGAACCGCCTGGGCGCCCGCCTCGCGACGACGTCCCGCCGGGTGGCCTCGGAGACCCCGACGCTCCTGCCCGCCCTCGCGTCCCGAGAGGTCGCGGTGACCTCCCACGCGGACGCGATGTTCCCGCAGACCCGCACGACCCGCGTCCGCGCGATGTGGGACGAGGCGGGCTGGACGGACGGTACGACGGCGGCGGACCGGGCGGGCCTGGGCCGCCACCGGCCCCAGGTCCCGCCCGGGCATTAGGCCGTCTCCGGAAGGCGGTGTCGCGCCGACCGCAGCGGGCTCGCGCCCTGACCGACGAGACACCGCCTCGGCGACGACCCACCGCCTCGGCCTGACGGCGGGGGAGGGCGGCCGTGAGAGGGGCGGCCGTAAGGGGGGCGGCCGTGCGGGGTCCGTCCGGGGCGGCAGCCGACGGGCCGGGCGGGGGAAATGAGCGGTTCGCGGTGTTTCGTCGGTACGCTCGGGCGCATGAGCTGGCTCCGGGCGTTGAAGGTGACCGCCCAGGCCGGCCTCGCCGTCGAGCGGAGGCGGCTCGAACCCCTCGTCGCCGCCCGCGGCGCCCTCGGCCTCGCGCTCGTCGTCGGCGCGGCCCTCGCCCTCTTCGGGCCCGGCGTCGCCGCGTCCTCCGCGTTCGGGGCGTTCCAGGCGGCCATCGCGACCTTCCAGCGGTCCTGGCGCCCCCGCCCCACCCTCGCCCTGGCCTCCGGCGCCAGCCTCGCCGTCTCCACGTTCCTCGGTTACGTCACGGGCGCCGGCGCCCACCCCGCGCTCTTCCTCGCCCTGCTCGTCCTGTGGACCTTCCTCGCCGGGCTCGCCTGGGCCGCCGGACCCACCGTCGGCATCATCGCCTCCTCCAACGTCGCGATCATGCTGGTCACCGTCACCCTCCCCACCTCGGTCGCCGGGGCCGCCGGTCACGCCGCCATGATCGCCGTCGGCGGCCTCGTCCAGGCGGCGCTCGTCGTCCTCCTGCCCGTCCGCCGCTGGGGAGCCCAGCGCGACGCCCTCGCCGACGCCCTCGCCGCCGAGGCGGACTACGCACGGCGTCTGCGCGAGGACCCCACCGCGTCCTTCGACCCCGTACCGCTCATGACGGCCCGCAACGCCGCCGCCGTCACGCCCCGGCAGGCCCGCCGCCGCCCCGCCGAACTGCACGGCGCCCGGGGCCTCGCCGAGCGGATCCGCCCCGTGCTCGCCTCCCTCGCCGACCCGGCCGTCGGCGCCTCACCCGAGGGCCCCGAACGCGACCGGGTCCGCGAACTGCTCGCCGCCGCCGGCTCCGTCCTGGACGCCGCAGCGCACGCGATCCGCCACGGCGAACCGGTCGACATCCCGCCCGGCGCGCTCGCCGCCCTCCGTACCCCCGACACCGGTGCGATCCTCTCCGGCCCGCCGCACCGCGCCGCCGCCCGCCTCGCCGCACTGCTCGACGACGTCGTGGAGACCGCCGAACCCCGTACGGAGACCACCGCGGAGGCCCGCTCGCGCCCCACCCTCCTGCGCCTGGTCCCCGTCGCCGTGGCCCGGATGCGCGCCGAACTCCGCCACGACTCCCCGATCCTGCGCCACGCCGTCCGCGTCTCCACGGTCACCGCCGTCGGCTACGTCCTGGGATCCGCCCTCCCCCTGGGCCACGGCTACTGGGCGCCGATGGCCTCCGTGATGGTCATGCGCCCGGACTTCTCGCAGACGTACGCCCGTTCCGTCGCGCGCTTCGGCGGCACGCTCGTCGGCGTCGCCCTGGCCACCGGCATCGTCCAGAGCACGCATCCCGACATGTACTTCTCCGCCGGGCTCTCCGTGCTGTGCGCCTTCGGGATGTACCTGCTGATGCGGACGGGGTACGCCGTCAGCCAGGTCTGTGTCGCCGCGTACGTCGTGTTCCTGCTGGGCATGGGCGGCTCGGAGTGGACGCAGACCGTCCCCGAGCGGGTGATCCTGACCCTCATGGGCGGGGTCCTCGCGATGCTCGCGTACGCCGTCTACCCGGCCTGGGAGACGCCCCGGCTGCGCAGCCGTCTCGCCGACTGGCTGGTCGCCGACGGCCGTTACGCCGCCTCCGTCGTCGCCCACTACGCGGACCCGGCCGGCTCGGCCTGCCCGGACGTCCGCCAGGCGCTCCTGGACACCCGGGAGGCCCGGATCGCCTGGCAGGAGGCGGTGGCGCGGGCCACCCACGAGCCGGTGCGCCACCGCGGTCTCTCGCGCGCGGCGGCGGACGACACCGGGCACGCGCTCGCCCAGTTCGGCAGGGTCGCGATGCTGATGGAGGCGCACCTCCCGGAGCGCGGCGCCCCGCCCGTCGCCGCCGCCGCGACGCTCGCGGAGGCGCTGCGCCGGGCGACGGAACGGGGTGCCAAGGCCGTACGGGAGCGGAAGGTGCCGGACTGGGACGACGTCCGCACGACGATCGCCACCTGGCAGCCGCCCTCGGACCCCCTCCTGCGCAAGGGCGCGTCCCTCCTCCTGACCGCCCTGGACGACCTCGCGAACGCCCTGACGGCCGACACCCCACCCCACCCCTGAGCCGCCGACCGAAGACCCACGCGGGCGCATCGCCGAGCGCCAGACGCCCCCGCCCCCCGGGCGGATGACCGACCACCACGCGGGCGGCCGCCCACTCGCCGGGCGGGGTGGATGTCCGGGCGGGCCGGACGAGCGCCTGCCGGGCGGGGTGGATGTCCGGGCGGGCCGGACGAAGCGCCCGCCGCCCGTGGACTGTCGGGCCGCCGGGTCACCAACCGCTGGATGGGCGGAGGGCCTTGCCGCGGGGTGGACGATCACCGACCGCCACGCGGGTGGGCGCCCACCCGCCGAGCGGGCAGGCGCCGAGCGGGCGGACGCCCACCCGCCGAGCGGGGGCGGATGTCCGGGCCGGGCGGGTGTCCAACAGCCGCACGGCCAGAAACCTCCCGGCTGCGACGCCCCCCGGGCGGGTGTCCAACAGCCGCACGGCCAGAAACCTCCCGGCTGCGACGCCCCCCGGGCGG
>NZ_JAGGOS010000047.1:100776-100905 GCF_018614205.1 Streptomyces sp. ISL-36
GCTGCGACGCCCCCCGGGCGGACGACCACCCGCCGCGCGGGCAGACGCCCCCGCCTGCGACGCCCCCGGCGGACGACCACCCGCCCCGCAGAGCCCGACGGGCCGCCCGCTCGGGCCGCAACCCCGTGG
>NZ_JAGGOS010000048.1 GCF_018614205.1 Streptomyces sp. ISL-36
GGCGGGGGCGGGGGCGGGGCGATGGGGGTGTGCGCCTCGGGACCGGGGACGTACGCCATCGCGGGCGCGGGCGAACCGGTCGTGAAGACCGGCGCGGGCGCGGTGGCGGCACCGCGCTCGAGCCGGTCGATCCTGGCCTGCAGCGAGCGCTCGTCGTCGAAGGCGGCGGGCAGCAGCACGCGCGCGCAGATCAGCTCCAGCTGCAGCCGCGGCGAGGTGGCCCCGCGCATCTCGGTCAGCCCCGCGTTGACGAGGTCGGCCGCCCGGCTCAGCTCGGCGGCTCCGAAGACGGAGGCCTGGGCCTGCATGCGTTCGACGACGTCCACCGGGGCGTCGATGAGCCCCTTGTCGGCGGCGTCGGGCACGGCGGCGAGGATCACCAGATCGCGCAGCCGCTCCAGCAGATCGGCGACGAAGCGACGCGGATCGTTGCCGCCCTCGACGACGCGGTCCACGACCTCGAAGGCGGCGGCCCCGTCGCCGGCCGCGAAAGCGTCCACGACGGAGTCGAGGAGCGCCCCGTCCGTGTACCCGAGCAGTGACGTCGCCATGGCGTATGTCACACCGTCGTCCGCCGCGCCGGCCAGCAGCTGGTCCATGACGGACATCGAGTCACGCACGGAGCCGGCACCGGCGCGCACGACGAGCGGCAGCACCCCGTCCTCGACGGGGATGCCCTCCTGTCCGCAGACCTCTCCCAGGTAGTCCCGCAGCGTGCCGGGGGGAACGAGCCGGAAGGGGTAGTGGTGGGTCCGCGACCGGATGGTCCCGATGACCTTCTCGGGCTCGGTGGTGGCAAAAATGAACTTCAGGTGCTCCGGCGGCTCCTCGACCACCTTCAGCAGGGCGTTGAAGCCCGCCGAGGTGACCATGTGCGCCTCGTCGATGATGTAGATCTTGTACCGGCTCGACGCGGGCCCGAAGAACGCCTTCTCCCGCAGGTCACGGGCGTCGTCCACACCACCGTGCGAAGCGGCGTCGATCTCGATGACATCGATCGACCCCGGCCCGTTCCGCGCCAGGTCACGGCAGGACTGGCACTCCCCGCAGGGCGTGGGCGTAGGACCCTGCTCACAGTTCAGGCAGCGGGCGAGGATGCGCGCGCTGGTCGTCTTGCCACATCCACGGGGACCGCTGAAGAGGTACGCGTGATTGACCCGGTTGTTGCGCAGGGCCTGCTGCAACGGGTCGGTGACATGCTCCTGCCCGATGACCTCGGCGAAGGACTCGGGGCGGTAGCGGCGGTACAGCGCGAGAGACGACACGTATACGAGGTTATAGGCGCCCACCGACAACCCGAGAACGCCGGAAACCCGGGACCACCGGAAACCGGGGCCGGGCATCGGGCTGGGGGCATCAGGCCGGGGGCATCGAGCAGGGTCGCCGGGCCGGGGCATCGGCCGGGAACGCAAGCGCCCCCCACGCACCCGCCAGAGCCGACCTACCCTTGCTGCCTTCCGGCCCTGGGGGAGTTCAGTCAGATAGCGCCACGTGAGGGGCTGCGCCCAGGGTACCCGATCCCGGACCCCTGACGATCCCCCGGGGCCGGTCCCGGAATCCCGAGGTGGATCGGTCGTGGATCAGGTTCGCGAGCACTCCTCAACGTCTTGTATTGTTTGCCGCGGAGGATTCGCCTAGAGGCCTAGGGCGCACGCTTGGAAAGCGTGTTGGGGGCAACCCCTCACGAGTTCGAATCTCGTATCCTCCGCCACGGCTCACCAGCCGAAACGAAGGTCCCGACCGCTGAGCGGTCGGGACCTTCGTCGTTCCGTGGTTGCAGTTTTGGTTGCAGTTCCTTCCGGGAAGCACCTCCGGAGCGGCGAGGAGCCCATGCCGCTCGTCCTCGGCGCGGCGGGTTACCGCTGGCCGGGAGAGGGTGTATGGAGGAAGCCTGTGCGGACGAGACGTCCGCGAGGTCAGGCGGGGTGGTTGATGGCGGGCGGGGCACATGAGGAGCTGGCGCGACTTGGCCAGCTAGGCGATCTTGGCCTTGAGCTGCTGCGGCGCGTGGGCCGTCAAGTGGCACGGACTCAGGGGTTCCCGCCGCCCGACGGGCACAACTCTTGGACCGACGAGGCCGTCGACGAGCTCTTGTTCGAGATGATCAGCAAGAAGGAGGAGCAGTTCCTTTTGAACTGCTTCCTGAAGACGGTCGACGACACGTCCCTGGAGAAGATGTTCTTCACATCGATCAGGTACTTCCTGATCGATCAGGCAAAGGGCACCGAGCGAGGGAAACTGCGTCGACGGTTTGCCTCGCGCCTTGACGAGGATGACCGATTCCGCAAGGTACCTGGGGCTTCGCCTCGCTGGACCCTGGTCTCGCATCCGCCCGACGCCGTCTGGCAGGGCGATCTCGACGAACTGGTCCAGGCCGCTTGGGGCGTACACGGGGTGTGGATCACCGCGTGGAATCACTCCGGGCCTACGCCGAAGCAGACCGTGCACGCCCTGATGACGGTACTCATTGCGATCCTTGACGCCGCCGGGGGAGCGGTCCGGGAGGAGGATCTCGCCAAGGTGCTCGAAGCCCGCTTCGAGTTGCTCACGCCTCCCCAGTTCACCCCCCTGTACGCGGACGAGGGCATCCTCATCAACTCCATCGCCGACTCGGCGAAGGACGCCGATCCGGTGGCAGCAGAGACTGTAGCGGGGGAAATCTGGCAGGCGATGTCCCAACAGGAGCGCCGACTTCTGCCTCACCTTGACGACGCTCCAACGGAGGTCGCCAATCTGCTGGGACTTGGACGCCACCAGGCGTCAGCGATCATGGACGCCTTGCGTGAAAAGCTCAGACTGGCGCTGACGAGCGACGGAAGCGACCCGGGCGACGTCGTCGCAGCGTTGCTGCGCCGGGGCGAGGAACCCCCCTGACGTCCGGCGAGTGACGTCGTTTGTCCATAGTGGAAACAGACCGCCGTGAGGAATTGGGGGCCGCCCGATGAGTCAGCCATCGAGCAGCGCATACGAGCGGCTGCGCGCTGCGACAGCCCGGCTGGCCGTTCCAGAAGTGGTCCGCGCCACAACAGCAGCCCCCCCTGGGGACCCTTGTCCAGGGCAGATCTGGCGTGCCGTATGGGACGACGTCGTCGAGATCGTGGCCGTCACCGCGGTAGATGCCACCACCGTCTTTGCCTTGCCGGTCTCATTGGAGACCCGCTTCCACGACTCGCAAACATTGCTGCTGCCAGCCTCAGCCTCCACCCTGAACCAGCCCCTGGCGTTGTGGTGCGGCCTGGCCAGCCGCCTGCCTTGGTGTGTCCTGGACCGGCAGGTCAGCCAGCTGTCCGTCCCGCTGGACGCCGAAGGCTCTCCCACCCCGACTGCGACCGAGTATCGCTACGGCAGCCCCATCCCCAGTGCAGCAGCGCAGGCGTCCGAATTCCGCGCCGTCCTGGCTGACACCATGGACGTGCTCACTTTGGCGCATTGGGCACCACAGGGCAGCGGCGACCTGGCCGTGTTGCTGAAGCAGCGTGGCCTGGGACCCGCCGGCCTGATCCAGCACCTGGGCATTGAGCCACCCCGCGCCCTCGCCCTTCTACGTGCGAGGACACCGCTCACCCCGCGCGAGGCCAGCCTCCTCGCACCGGTCCTGGGGCTTCCTCTGGATGACGTTCTGGCTGCCAATCCGCCACTTCCTGATGATCTGGTCCACGAGCTGAGCCGTCCGGCTCGGCGTGGGCAGATCCGTCGCCTCGCGCAGCTCACCAACACCACCGAAGACGACGCTCGCCAGCAGGCGCTCTTTGCCACCCTTGCCCTGGCAGCGAGGCAGGAACGCCCTGCCGAGGCGGACTGGCCCGCCCGCGTGGACCGCTTTTTCGACGTCCACCTCAGTCAAGGGGGGCAACAGTGAACTATCTCCGTCGCGCCGCAGCACGAGCTCAGGCCCAGGCCATGCTGACCGTGTTGCATCGCGACCACGCCGATGCCATTCAGCGGCTGGGCGCCAGCGCCCTGCACGAGCTGCGCCAGTGGCCTGATCTGGAGGTCAGGGAGATACCCGACGCGCGATCCGGCAAGGGGTGCAGCGTCTCCGGCGCCTATTTCGCCGGTACTCCTGCTGTCCTCGCGGTCGCCGCCTCCGCGAGACTGGCCCGCCGCGATTTCACCGCGCTCCATGAGCTGGGCCACCACCTGCAGCAGACCATGGTGGAACTCATGGACGTCCTGCTCGACCAGCCCGACGGTGGCACCACCCTGGAGGAATCGGCGTGCGACGCCTTCGCCGCCGACATCCTCCTGCCCCAGACGCTCGCCGATCAGCACATCACTGAGGCTGGACCTACCGCCGACGCCGCTGTCGCCTTGTGGCGGTCCAGCAACGCCTCCCGCATGGCGACATGCGTCAAAGCCAGCGAACGCCTCCCCGCCCCCGGCCATGTCCTGCTTATCGACTCTGACGGAGCCCTGGCCTTCGCTGCCTCCCACGGGCTGCCCCCGCTGCGCCGCGGCAGTGACCAGAGTCACGTCCCGGTTCTCCGTACTGCCCTGTCCGGCTGCGGCCGTACCGAGGGACGGGGACGACTTGCCTATCGCGACGGGATCCTCGGCGAGGAGCTTTACCTACAGACCGCAGAAATGGGCGGCTACCTCCTCGCCATCGCCGTCACCGACCTCGCCCCCTGGAAAACGTTTGCGCCCTCCGCCCGGCAGACCGGGCCCGAGCCCACCGAGTACACGTGCGCTCACTGTGGGGAGGACTTCACCTCCTACGCCCCCGCTTGCGCCCGCTGCGAGTCCGCCCCGTGCCCCGACTGCCGTCGATGTGGCTGCGACCGCAAGGTTTCCGAGCGGCAGTGCACAGCCTGTTTCGTCGTACACCCTCTGGCCATGTTCGACGGCGCCAGTGCGCGCTGCCGCGATTGCGACTGAACTGAACCCTCGGTCCCACGCCTCCCTCTACTGCCGAGTTACGTCGTCTGTCCCCAGTGAAGGCGCCCGCACCAGGCGCACCACAACATTCAGAACCGCGGCGCCGGCACCGGGCACCACGCTCTCCGAGGCCGGCAGAAACGAGCACAACGGCACTATGAACGGCAGCACGAAGGGCGCATTCGACGCCTACGACGAGGAACTCAACCTCGACGCCCACGAACGCAAGAACGCCCAGAAGCGGCACAACGACATCACCGACCTCCTGGTGAGCGCCGGTCTGTCCATCGGCACCTTCCTGCAAGGCAGCTTCGCTCGCAAGACCATGCTGAAGCCGCTCAAGGACGTCGACATGGTCATCCGGATGCACCCGCGGCTGAAGGAGATCCTGCGCCGGCCCGGTGGTCCCGCCCATGCGATGCACCTCATCCGCGAGGCTCTTGCCGACGAGTATCCCGAAGCCCAGTTCGACGTGGACGACACCCCGGCCCACGCCCTCCAGGTCACCTTCCCGGATCTCGACTTCACTTTCGACCTGGTACCCGCGCTCGACGAGGATGACGGCGAGATCGTCTACATCGCCGACCGGGAGAATGACACCTGGGAGTGGTCCAACACCCGTACCCTCAACGGGATCATCAGCACTCGCAACCAGGCCACCGGCGGACGGTTCGTTCACCAGGTCCGCATGCTGAAGTCCTACAAGAAGGACGACGTCATCCTCGGCGACACCTGCGGTCTTCTGTGGGAAGCCCTCGCCTATGACGCCGTCACCGGACCGCTCGAACACTCGCAGGCCCTAGCCGTAACCCTCGCCCACGCTGCCCAAGCGGTCACACGCCCGGTGCTCGACCCCACCGGCGTCGACGACCTCACCGCTAACTGGACGACTGCGCAGCGCACGGCCTACTCCACCGCCCTGGCCACCGCTGCTCGCCGGGCGGCCGAGGCGCGGCGTCTGGAAGAGGACGGGCAACACGCCGCCGCCATCGAGATCTGGCACGACCTGCTCGGCACCCCGTTCCCGGCCGGCGAGACTCAGAGTGCCGCCGATGCGCTGCGTGCCCTGACAGCCGGCAGCATCACCTCCACCGGCCGCGCCGTCACCTCGCCGCGCGGTCAGCAGCCCTCTCGCCCGGTCCGGTCATGGCGTACCCGCTGAACCAGGTTCTCGCCGCCCCTGCCGAAGCCGCGAACCACCTGCTCCACGCCAGCACCGTCTACGGCGTGGAGCAGGCGATCGGCCGCACTGGCCCCGGCGGATCGGCGCTGCTCGAACTCACCCTTCGCCCGCTCCCCGCCCTGGAACGTGAGAACTATCCGGTCGAGCGCGTACGCGTGGTCATCCGCCCCGACCACACGGTCCATGCCTTCCCCCTCGTCTCCGCCAACCGTGCCTTCAAGCACCGCAACCCGCCACCTCTGCAGGACCTGTGTCTGCAGTACCCCAGCGACGATGCTGCCCTGCGGTGGATTCCCGAGGACGGTCTCGAGCCTTTGGTCACGCTCGTCCACCGGCATCTGCTATACGAAGAGGCTTGGCGTCGTACCGGCACCTGGCCAGCTGAAGACGCCCCGCACGGTCAACCCGCCCACGGCAGCCACCCGCTGCGCACCCCCGAGACAGAGCAGGAGGCTCGCCGATGGGCTCGGCACCCCTCACCGCACCCCCAGCGACGTCCACAACAATGACGGCCGTCCTCCTCGTCCTAGGCTCCTCCGTCGTCGCAGCAGCCCTCGGACACGTCCTCACCGGCTTGCGCACCGGCGCCACCATCCGCCGCGACCGCTATGCCGCCGCCGTCAAACTCCTCGTCGCTCGCATCGAGTACCCCTACCGGATACGCCGCCGCACCAGCGACGAGCCGGAGGTCCTCACCACTCTGGCCGCCGCTGGACACGACCTCCAAGAAAGCCTCGCCGAGACCCGAGCCTGGATCGCAACGGAAAGCACTGTGCTCAGCGAGGTCTTCGACCACTGCCTTACTCAGCTCGACGCCCCCTTCAAGCAGGCTTGCGCTGACGCCTGGAACGCGGCTCCCGTCACCACAGCCGCGGGCATGAACCTGGGCGGCTTCGGGGTGGGTAACCAGCAGCACCTCGCCACCACGATGGAGCGCGCTCTCGCCTACCGCTTCGGGCTTCGCCGCCTCATGCCCTCCTGGCTCCTCCGCCATCTCTTTAAGAGGAGCGGGCTCCTGCCTTAGCAACCCCCGCTTTCGCGGGCCTCACCAGGAGGGCGTCAGTGCGCTACCAGTCGTCGGTGTCGCCGTACTTTCCCGGGTTCCGGGCACGGTCCACAGCCTGTGCACACGCCTCGGCGAAGGCCGCCTCTACGGCGTCCTTGTCCCTGCCTCGCACTTGGGCCTCGACTTCCTGGCCCGTGCCGGGTCGTCGGGCCGTGCGCCAGGCCGAGGCGCGGTCGGTGTACCGGTCGGTCTCGAAGTCCCAGGCCGGCACCGACCACTGCTCCGGGAGGTCGGTCGCCGCGCGTTCCCCGCCGGGGAGGAACAGGGCCCGGGCGTGGAAGATCACAGCCCGCTCCGGTACGCGGTCTCGGATGGCGCTTGCGCCGCCGGGGCCCTGGTGTTCCCAGCGCCAGCGGTCCCATTCCTCGACCTCGGCGGTGTGGTCAGGCCAGTCCTCGCTCCACCGGGCGACGACCTCGTCGGCGTGCTCCCGGTAGAGGAAAGGCACGCGCCGCTCGCCGAGGCGGGCAACGTTGACCACCAGCTCGGCGGGGATGGGACTCTGGCCGGCCTCCGACGAAGCGCTGCCCGCGGTCTGGTCCGCGCCCCACAGGAGGCCGCCGACCTTGGCGGCGGTGTCCTTGAGGACGCGGCTGGTCAGGTGCTGATAGCGGCGGCGCATTCGGGCGGACTTGCCGGGCTCCCAGCCCATGATGGCGTCGACGACCGCGTCGGGGACCCCGAGGATCAGCAGGACCGTCGCCGCTGTGTGGCGAGCGTCGTGAAGGCGCGCATCGCGAACGCCGGCGGCCTTCAGGAGCTCCTTCCACTTGTGATAGTCCGTGTTCGGGTTCAGGGGCTCGCCCGTGGGCGAGGTGAACACGTACCCCTTCTCCGTCCACAGGTCACGGGCACGGGCCCGCTCGCGGGCCTGCTCCTCCTCGTGTTGGCGCAGGAGTTGGAGGAGCTCGTCGGGCGCGCCGATGGGGCGCTGGCCGGCGCGGGACTTGGCGTTCTTCGTCTCGCGTCGGGTGTTGATCTTCTGGGGACAGAAGCCGGGCTTTCGTCCGCAGCGGTCGCCGCAGCCGTGCTTGTAGCGGGGCCGCAGCCGGCCACGGCGGACGCGAATGACGCCGAGCTCGAAGTCGACGTCGTCCCACTGCATACCGAGGACCTCGCCCTGGCGCAGGCCGAGGGCGAGCGCGATGACCCAGCGGGCGGTGTTGCGGTGCTTGCCAGCCTCGGCGAGGAGGCGCTGGACCTCCTCGACCGTGTACGGCTCGACCTCCTCCTCTTCGACCTTGGGGGCCTTGGCGATGGAGGCCGGGTTCGTGGTGAGGTGCTGGCGGCGCACGGCCTCGTTGAGGGCAGTGCGGAACGTGCGGTGGGCCTGGTGGGCGGTGCCGGCGGCGCTGCCGTTCTCCTGCATCTTCTTGTAGAGGCGCTCCAGGTGCTCGGGGTCTAGCTTCTCCAGGCGATGGGCGCCGAGGCCGGGGATGAGGTGGTGGTAGACGGCGACGCGGTAGCCGTCGATTGTGTTCTCCGAGACGTGTGGGGCGGCGATGTTCTCGACCCAGTGGGTGAGCCACGTCTTCACGGTCCAGGACTGACCGGCCTTGCGGACGGCCCCCTTGTCGCGCTGGCGCTCCAGGTCGCGGACGACCTTGGTGACCTCGGGGCGGGTCTTGCGGCTGACGTGGCGCCGGTCCGGGGTGCCGTCGTCCTTTACTCCGACGGTGACGTAGCCGTGCCAACGCCCGTCCTTCCCCTGGAAGATCGAGGAGGCGCCGTTGGGCTGGCGGGACTTGGCGGTACGGGACTCGTTCACGCGGCCGTCCCGAAGTCCGACGCGCCGAGCTGGCGGGTCAGGAAGTCGTTCACCGCCTCTGCTGGGATGCGCCGGAGACTGCCGATCTTGACCGAGGCGATCTCGCCGGTGGAGACGTACTCATACAGCTTGGTGCGGCCGATGCCCAGGCGGCGGGCGGCCTCCTCGACCGTGAGCGCGACGAGCGTGGCGTCGCCGGTGGGCCAGCGCTCGGCCATGAGGGTGCGCAGGGCGTCCTCGGGGACGTCCAGGAGGCGGGCTATCTGGGCAAGCGGAAGACCGTTTTCGGGCAAGGGGAATTCCTTCTCTGGCCGAGCGTGGGACGGCGAATCCCGTTGCTGGCCGCGATCGTTCAGGGATGGGCGTTGTGCGATGGGGCGTACGCGGCGAGGGTCGGCCCCTGCTGTTCGTAGCAGCGGGGGACGGCGGGCCGGTCAGTCCTTCGGGGTGATGTCGTTGACGTGTTCGCCGAGGTAGCTGATCAGCTTCGACGGCGGGAAGTGGCGATGGAACTCGCCGTTGGAGGCGACTGCGAGCTCGTGCGTCAGGAATCCCTTGACCAGGTCTTCCTGGTTGGGGTTGGCGTCGGTGTACTCCTGCAGCTGCCCCTGGATCCGGCGCATCTCCTTGCGGGCCGCGAGGTGCTGCTTGTAGTTACCCACGTACTCGGCGATGAGCCTGCGGACGTGGGCGTTGGCGATCTGCCCGGGCGGGCTGGTCAGCTCGTCCATGTCGAGGTCGAAGACCTTGCAGAAGCCGATGGCCTCGTCGAGGTTGACGCGGCGTCTTGGCTTGCCGCTCTCGATGCGCCAGATGGCGGCCTGGTTGACGGGGTGGCCGGCTTCCGCCATCCGCTCGGAGAGCGTGACCGTGCTCCAGCCGCGGGCTTCGCGTTCGAGCTTGATCCGTTGGGCGACGTAGTCCTCGGGCAAGGGCCGGTCCGGGCCGGCGCGGGCCGCCCCTTCCTCGCTGCTCATCTCTCCACCTCCTCGGTCAGGCCCAGGGGACACCCGGGGCGATGATCCAAGGAAACACTATTGCGGAGCCGAATGCAACCATTGCGCTGCCGAAAACGTCAGGTAGTGTGGGTCGTCCGCCCCCGCACGGGGGTGAACGCAAAAAGCCCCCGGTGCTACGAACACCGGGGGCCAAGCTCGAACCCTCGTAACCGCCCATCCCTGAACGATCGACCTGCGTGACCTGGGATTCGCCGTCCCATATGGCCCGCAAGTGAGGAGCTCAGTGACCAGTATGGACGAATCCCGTCCTGCCGCGCCACACCACGACGACCACAGCCGCCCGCGCCCCTTCGACGACTTCACCGCCGTGCCGCCGCACGACGCGGACGCCGAAGCCGCCGTGCTGGGCGCGTGCATGCACGACTCCGCAGTGGTCGACGCCGTACGGAACCTGCTCGACGGGCCGGACTTCTACCGGCCGGCGCACGAGACCGTCTGGCGGACGGTCCTCGCCCTGCGCGGCGAGGACAAGCCCACCGACCCGATCATGCTCTGCGACCGGCTGCGCGAGCAGGACGACCTGGAGCGGGTCGGCGGCGCCGCATACGTGCACCGGCTCGCTTCCGCCGCCCCCTCGGTCAGCGGCGCCACCCACTATGCGGGGATCGTGCGCCGGATGTCCGACCTGCGGCGCCTGCGCGCCTCGGGCCTGCGCACGGTGCAGCGGGCCATGGAGCCCGGAGCGGACCCTGACGTCATCCGCAGCGAGGTCGAGACCGAGGTCCGGGCCGAGCGCGAGCGCGCCCTGGCCTCGGGGCAGGGACGACTCTCGCGGTTCATCACCGACGGGTGGTCGTTCGTCAAGGAGAGCGGCGCGGACACCGAGCCCCTGTGGGGCACCCGAGAGAAGACCGTCTGGGCATCCGGCGAGAGCCTGATGATCGTTGGAGCTCCAGGCGTCGGCAAGACCACCCTGGCCCATCAGGTGATCTTCGCTCGCATCGGCCTGCAGGAGACCGTCCTGGAGATGCCCGTCGCCCCCAGCAGGCGCGTGCTCTACCTGGCGATGGACCGCCCCAAGCAGATCGCCAAGGCCATGGCGCGCCGCGTCTTCCCCACCGACGAGAAGATCCTGCGCGAACGGCTCGTGGTCTGGGAAGGTCCGCTGCCCGCCACCCTCGACAAGGAGCCCGACCTCCTCGCCGACCTCGCCGCCGCCCACCAGGCCGACACCATCGTGATCGACAGCCTCAAGGACGCGGTCAGCACGATGGTGGACGACAGCCTCGCCGTCGCCTTCCACAACGCCCGCATGCGCGCCATTCGCAACGGCGTGGAGATCATGGAGCTGCACCACCAGCGCAAGGCCACCGCCGACGCGCCGCGCGGCCAGCGCCCCAGCCTCGACCAGGTCTACGGCTCCACCTGGTACACCTCCGGCGCGGGCAGCGTCCTGTTCGTCACCGGCCGGGCAGGCGACCCCGCAGTCACCCTGCACCACCTCAAGACCTCCACCGGTGAAGTCGGCCCCCTGGACGTCACCCACGATCACGTGCGCGGCACCACCACCGTCGACCCCACCAAGGACCCTGCCGCCCTGCTGCGCAACGCTCCCAATGGGCTGAGCGCACGCGAGCTGGCGGCCATCCTCATCGGCGGCGGCGACCCCGAACGCGCCGACATCGAGAAGGCACGGCGCCATCTCGGCAGCCTCGTCGACAGCGGCCTGGCCACCAAGGCCGACGGCATGGCCGGAGGGGCCGGAGGCGGCCGACAGGCCCGCTACTACGCCTCCGCCCGCCACCTCACTGCCGTCGGCTGAACCCCCTCACCGACACCCGAAAGCGTTCACGCGACCGTACACGCGGCCCTCGCGCCCGCAGACCGCCGCGAATCGCTCACAGCGCACACGCTCACCGCAAAACCGCAGGTAGAGCGATCACGCGACCGTCCACGCCGTACACGCACCCAAGCGATCACGCGCGGGGCCCCCTTTAGAAGGGGGCCCGCGTGTACGCCCCCCTCCGTGAACGCCGTGATCGCCTCCTCACTCTCCCCGGAGTAGCCCCGTACATGCCCCCTGCCATAACCGACATGCTCGCCACCGCTTCGCTCCCGTTCAGCGATGATCCGCTCGTGCCCGTGGCCGTCCTGGCCGTCGCCGCCGGCGCACTGCTCGGGGGCCTGAAGACGCGACGCAGCCAACACCACACCCGCGATCGGAAGCGGCGCCCCTCGGCCGCCGTCGTCACAGCGACCGTGGCGGCACTCGTGTGCACCGCCTACAGCGCGGACACGAGCTGGCGGTTCGCCGCCCACTACCTCGACATGCGCAACACCGCCGAGCGCACCGCGATGTTCGCCGCCGCCGAGCTCGCCCTGTTCTCGATGGCGCTGATGGCCCGCCAGAACCTGCACGGGCCGAAGCAGGCGGCCGGCCTGCCCGGAGTTCTGGTCTGGGTGATCACCGCCATGCAGACCATCCCCGCCTTCGCCGAGGCCGGCCCGGTCGGCGGCACCGTGCGCGCCTTCACCGGCCCGGTGATGGCTGCTGTGCTGTGGCACCTGGCCATGGGCATCGAGCTCCGCCAGCGGACCCCCGACGCCGCATCCCGCGGGCTCGCCGCCGTTCTCACGCGGCAGGCCCGCGAGCGGCTGCTCGCCCGCCTGGGGATCGTCGAGCAGGACCAGGGCGCCGCGCAGATCGTCCGCGACCGGGCCACACACCGAGCCGTCGCTCTGGCCGCCCGCCTCGCCGAGATGACACCTGAGCAGCGGGCCGGATGGGCGGGCCGGCGCACCGTTCGCCGCCTGTCCAAGGCCCTCGCCCGCTCCGGTATCGACGCCGACCCGCGCCGCAACGAGCAGCTGCTGCGCCAGCTCGCCACCCGCCGCCAGGCAGCCGCCCTGGCCACCATCGACCTGCCCGGGCGCTGGACTCCGCCCGCCGGGCAGCCCGCCAGCCCGCCCGCAGGACAGCCCGACCACTGCCGGGCGGACGGCGACGGGTGGGTGGGCGGCGACGGGCGGGCAGAAGACCTCGCCCGCCCGCACCCATCAGATCCGGGCGACGAGGAACCCCGCCCGGGCACCCGCCCGCGATCCGCCCGCCCGAATCCCACCGCCCGCTCCGGCCCGAAAACGACAGCCCGCCCGCAAGAGGTGGCTCCGCCATCCACGGGCAGCGGTTCGCACATCCCACCGACCAAGCGCCCCAAGCCGAAGCCGAAGCGGGTCAGCGGCAAGCCGCGCGCTACCGACGACATCCTTCGCGACTACGCCCACCGGCTCCTTGACGAGCACGGCAGCCTGTCCCGCGACCTCCTAGAGGACACCGTGCGCGGAGACGGATACACCGTCGCCAGCGACGCCGCCGGCGTCATCGCCCGCGAGGTTAAGGCCGAACTGAACCCCTCCCGCCACCGCTGACGGGCACCTCGACCAACGTCCCGGAGATCCCGATCGTGACGCACGACCCCCACGACACCGACACCCCTGGCGCACTGACGACGCTGACAAAGTCACCTACGCTGATGGGGCGTTTGCGGCTGGCGTTCGGACGGACGGCTCCTGGCGGAGCCAGTAGTACCCCGAGTCCGACTCAAGGCCGGTCTTCGGGGATCTCCACCCCGGGGGTGGCGGAGACGGCCCGACGCCAGGGGGCGCCGGACCAGGAGGTCGGGACCGAGGGCGGCCCCGACCCGGACGAACTGCACGCCGTCCAGCAGCAGGTCCTCCGCCCCGCACCCACCGCCGAGCTGGCGGTCGGCGAGCGACCGGTGCAGAGCGTGCAGCCAGCGATCCGCCGTTTCACCGGCACCAAGCGGACCGTCCGCGTCGGACCGCTGCGGTTCACCGACGACGAGCACAACGCGCTCCAGGAGGCCGCAGCCGAGCACGGCTACAAGGGGGAATCCGGCATCGCCGCGGACATCGTCCTCGCCTTCATCACCGGTCGGTTCACCGCGAACCTGCCGCTGTCCGAGGACCGCCGCCGCACCCACATGTTCCGCGCCCAGGTGCTGCGCGAGCTCAACCGCATCGGCGTCAACGTCAACCAGATCGCCCGCGCCCTCAACAGCGACCTCACCCCGCCCGACATCCGCCACCGTCTCGACGAGCTCCACCGCCTGCTGGAGCTGATCGCCGAGGCCCTGCGCGAACCCACCGACTCCAGGAAGGACCAGGCTGCGTGATCGCCGCCATCAAACCGGCCGGGTCCAACACCCGCGGCCTGCTCGCCTACCTCTACGGCCCCGGCCGCCACGACGAGCACACCGACCCGCACATCGTCGCCGGCTTCGCCATGCTCGGCATGCCCGACCCCGGCCGCGACCCCGACGCCACCCTCACCGAGCTCGCCCGCCACCTCGACAAGCCCGTCCATCTTCGGAACAGCGAATTCGGCAAGAAGGTCACCGACCACGTCTGGCACTGCCCCGTCCGCACCGCCCCCGAGGACCGTCGCCTCTCCGACACGGAGTGGGCCGACATCGCCCAGCGGATCGTCGAGGCCGCCGGCATCGCCCCGCCCGGAGACGACCTGGCGTGCCGGTGGATCGCCGTACGCCACGCGGACGACCACATCCACATCCTCGCCATCACCGTCCGAGAGGATGGCCGCCGCCCCAGGCTCCACGACAGCGGCATCCGCGTCGGCGACGCCTGCCGCCAGATCGAGACCGACTACGGCCTGCGCCGGCTGAAGAAGGGCGACCGCACCGCCGGTCGCCGGCCCACCCAGGCCGAGATGCACAAGGCCCAGCGCCTCGGCTGGGATCAGACGAGCCGCGACTGGCTCCAGGACCGCATCCGCGCCGCCATCCCCCACGCCAGCAGCGCCGAGGAACTCCTCGCCTATCTCGAAGCCATGGGCATCGCGGTCAAACCCCGCCGCGGACCGTCCGGAGACCTCCTCGGCTACGCCGTCGGCCGCCCCGGCGACCTCAACAAGGACGGCGAACAGATCTTCCACCCCGGCGGAAAGATCGCCCCCGACCTCACCCTCCCCAAGCTCAAGGCCCGCCTGGAGACCACCGCGCCAGAGGAGCACCCCACCGCCCGCCGCGACCAGCCCGCCACCCCCTGGCACCAGGCCATCGACGCCCTCGACACCCTCCACCAGGGGATGGCCGACGACACCCACACCCAGGCCCACATCACCGCGCTCGGCGACCTCATCGAAGCCACCGCCCAGAAAGCCCCCGCCCACCTCCACGCCGAACTCCGAGCGGCCTCACGGGCATTCGCCCGTGCTCAGCGCTCCCAGATCCGAGCCGAGAACCAGGCGGCCACCACCCTGCGCAAGGCGGCCCGGGACCTCGTCCACACCGCCACTGGCCCCGACGCAAGTGCCCTGGCGACTCTGCTGGCTGCCCTCGTCTGGGCCACGATCGTCGCCGCCCGCTGGCACGAGGCGAAAAACCACGCCCACCAGACCGAAGCCGCCCGCCAGACCCTCCACCACCTCCAGGCCGCCGCCGACCAGGCCCTCACACCCGTCCTCAGCTGCCTCGCCGTCCGTCAGCCGAGCAACCAGGCCAGCCGCACCCTGGCCCACGACGTACGGGCCGCCGTCCCCGACCACGCCGACCACATCCTCACCGACCCCGCCTGGCCGGCCCTCGCCACCGTCCTCGCCGATGCCGAAGCCGGCGGTCACAAACCCCACCAGCTCCTCAAGGAGGCCGCCGCCCAGCGCGAACTCACCACCGCCCGCCAGCCGGCCCGCGTCCTGATCACCCGCATCCAGCACACCAGCCGCAACCCCGCCCCCAACCCCCGCGCCGAAGCCGCCCGCAGCCGCTCCACCATGGCGCCCGCGCCCAGCGGACCTCAGGTCCGAAACCCCCTCCCTGCCACGACCCCCACGGCCTCCGCCGATCAACGCCGTCGGCACCGCTGACAGTCCCGGAAGGTGCCCGGGCCGCCGCCGAACAACCGAGTCCCCGCCTGCAGCACGCACTACGGCAGCCGACCCGCGGGGTACCGGTCCCGCAAGTCGGGAGCGAGGAACCCACCCTGACGAATCTCCCACCCAATCGTGTGACTGGGCCGCGCGGTGCGCGGTTTGTCGCTAGAGTCCTAGCTGCTGGGCGGCAGCCCGGTGGCAGTGGGCACCCGGAAGGGTGCTAGAGGTGGGGCCCACAGTTGGGCCCACTCTGGGTTGTCCGGTGGCGACCCAGGAGTTTTTGCCGCGCCTCTCCTGCGGAGAGCAACCGCAGGTCTGTCCCGACCCGAAGCGAAGGAAGACCCGGTCCGCAACCGGGAGCACTACCTGAGTCGCTACACCGGCGCGATCTCAGTTCGTCACCTATTGGTGGCCGGACTGAGCGCGCGCGTGTTCGGTCCGGCCTTGTTAGAAGGGCTGGACATTGGACAAGGTCACCCTCGGAGCCTTCACAGCATTTGGGCTGCTCAGCTTTGCCCTCGGCCTCGCAGCGAAGCTCGGCCGCGACGTGGACGAGCTTTTCGATGCCTGGCGCAGGCCGGCCGCTCGTATCCGTCGCTGGTGGCATTCCCGACGGAATCGACCTTGAGCCGTGAGGAACCTGCCCTCGGCGACGCTGAACCGCAAAACCGAGCGGACAAACATAGCCGACGATCCCCGGTTAGGCTAACCGGGGATTCTCCAGACCATGGGCATATCAGCACCCACTCCCGCCCCGCTATGGAGATCCCTTATGCCTGCATCCACCCCACGGCCCCACATCATGGCCTTGCTGTTCGACACGAATTTCAACCGCCGCCCGGGCACCCGCACCTTCCGCCACCTCGACGGACGCCTCTTCACCGACGAGGAACAGGCCCTCGCCGATGACGCCACCCTCGAAGAGCTCCAGGCCGCTGGCGTGCACGTACACAACCCCGAGGCCGGAGCCGAGGCCGAAGCAGCCGCGCACGAAATGGCCGAGCTTCTGTTCAAGTACGTCATTCCGCACCGTGAAGCCCTCATCCCCTTCATGACCCACGAGGACATGCTCAAGTACGGCCGTTTGGAGACCATCGTCGCTGCGGGCGCTCACCGCCTCCGCTCGAACAAGGACTGAGCGCACAGGCACTGCCCCCTATAGAAACGGCGGCCGGTGGTCGGGGAGCCCTCCCCGACCACCGGCCGTGCTCCACCGTTCGGTCCGAGCCCCGACAACGACGATGCGCCCCTTGCATGCACTGCTGTGGCCCAAGGCCGCTCAGGAAAGGAGGGTCGCGTCGAGGTAGTCCTGCACTGGCTCGAACAGTCCGTACGGCACGTACTCCGGGATCTCGCCATGGGCGACCCAGGCCAGTTCGGCCAGCTCCTCGGTGTCCGCGACGTGGGCCGTTCCGCCCAACACCTCGCACGCGGTGTACGACATCAACCGGCCCGTCTTCGGGTGGACACGCTCGCCGAGCAACTTCACGGCCGCCACGGTCAGCCCGGTCTCCTCCTGAGTCTCCCGCACAGCGGCGTATTCGCGCGCCTCGCCGGGCTCGACCTCTCCGGCCGGGAACTGCCAGGAGAGCTGTCCCTCGCTGACCCGACGGCGCACCATCAGCACGCGGCCCTCGTTCACGACGATGGCGGCGGCGATACCCGGGCGCTCGTCCGCGTTCTGGTTCGTCACGTCTACTCCTCCAGGACGGCCAGGATGGGTGGGAAGATCGTATCGACGGGGATGAAGCGAGGCACCGCGTTTCTGGGGACCCACATGACGTCGATATTCTCGGCCGCGTCGCTGTTCGTGGCCTCGCCGGCCAGGTACTCGCAGAGGAAGTACTCGCACAGCACGCCGGTCACGGGGTGAAGGCGGTTCCCGAGGTGCTGCCGGACCGCGCAGTGGACACCCGTCTCGTCCAAGGTCTCCCGCACGGTGGTGGTCTCCGCCTTGCCGCCCGGTTTGATGACCCCGGCCGGGAACTGCCACGTGATTCCAGCGGCGTCGTCGTCCCGCCGGCACACCAGGAGGACATCGCTGTCGCGGACGACCACCGCGATGGCCACCCGCAGCGCCTGCGCGCCGGGCGGCGTCGAGTCCGCTGGGGCCCGTTCCTTCGCCAGCAGGAGCGCGAAGCGCTGTCGCGCAGCCTCAGGAGCCCGCTCATAGGCCGTGTCGAGGAGCTGCTGCATCTCCCCGCGAGGCACGACGGATGCGTCGGAGTGCCAGGCGGCCACCGTCCTCACTGCGATGCCCAGCTGAGCGGCGAACTGTTCGTTGCCGAGCCGTAGGGCGGACTGCAGCAGGCAGGCGTACCGGCCGCTCCAGCGCTCGATCACGTCCACAAGACTGCCCCCCTCGTCGCCGCCCTGGTGCAGGAATCCGCGCGCCGAAAGTGCACTCCCACTGCACTGGCACTTCATGGTCACGCGAGAAGAGCCCCGGAAGAATCGGAGTCACCAGGGGCCAAGGAATCACCCGCCGAAGGCTCAGTCCCTGGGAGGCGTACGAGAGGCGCGGAAGCGCCAGACGACCACAGGGAGATTCTAGGTGCGTACCCCCAGCGGATAGTGGAGACAGAGAAGTTGGCCGAATCGGGCCTCTCGTTGGGCTGATCAGCCGTACCTTGGCCGGCATTCGCCCGTCCGGGGCATTGCCCGCACGCCCGAACCTCCCTGCCAGCGCCGGTAACCTCAGCGGATGACGGCTGATCGTCCGTCATGTTCGGTTGCTAGCAAGGCGAAAGGGAGTCAATGGCCGAGGTTCAGGCACACACTGTCGAGCGCACGCTCGTCCTGCTCAAGCCCGATGCGCTGGCGCGTGGCCTGGCAGGAAGGATCATCACTCGATTCGAGGATGCCGCGCTGAAGATCGTCGGCACGAAGATGAAGTGGATGGACGAGGAGTTCACCCGCAAGCACTATTTCGATCTTGAAGAACGGCTGGGTTCGGAGGTCTACAACCTCACGGCGACGTTCATGCAGCAGGGGCCGGTCATCGCCCTGGTACTGGAGGGCTTCGACGCCATCGCCACCGTCCGCAAGATCGTCGGCAGCACGTACCCGAACCAGGCTCCGGCCGGCACGGTGCGGGGCGACTTCTCGCACTACAGCGCGGCGGCCAGCATCGCCTCGGGCAAGGCGGTCGCGAACCTCGTGCACGCCTCCGGTAACGCGGAGGAGGCCAAGCAGGAGGTGGAGCTGTGGTTCGACAAGGACGAGCTGCAGGACTACAAGACGCTGGCTGAGATCTACACGTACTAGCAGCGGGTCACGGCGTCACCGCGGGGGCGCCAGGGCGTTGATCACCACTGGGGCACGACCGTTTGAACCGAGAGGGCACCATGACCAACCAGACCCGCCTGGCCTCCACCGACGAGCTGGAGTCGATCTTCCAGCGTGAGCTGGCGACCGACCGGTGGGCCGCCACCGAGACCGCGTACGCCCTGGCCGTGCGCCACCGCGACCTGGGCGACTGGCCCGCGTCGCAGGAATGGGCCCAGCAGTGCCTGCGTCTGCTGGAGGGCTTCCCCAGCGAGACGGAGGAGCAGGTCGCCACCGGCCGTACGTCGGTGGGAGGCGTCCAGCTGCCGACGTACCTGCACTCGGGTGTGGTCGAGGAGCGCTTCGGCACCCTCGGCTGACACCCGCCGCATCACCGGGGTGATGCGGCCGGCACCCGCATCGGCCGCATCACCCCACGTTCGACCACCAATCCCATAGCGATCGCCTGACCGGACGGCCCCTCGCGGCAGGGTCCGGCTGGCTTCGCCATGCCTGAAACGAGGAGGCAGCAGCACCGTGGCCGTCGAGATCGAGATGCGCGCCCGCTTCACCAAGGAGGTCCACGACCAGCTCGTCACCCGCCTGAAGGCGGACGGGGAGGACCTGGGCCCCGACGACAAGCACATCTACTTCTACGTGCTGCCCGACCAGCTCCTGAAGGTCACCGACAACACCGCTGCCGGCACCGCCAAGATCACCCTCAAGGGGAGCAAGATCGGGCAGGGCGCGGCCTTCGCGGAGACCGAGTTCGCCATCGCCCCCGCCGACGTTCCCGCCGCGGTGAAGGTGTTCAACGCCCTCGGCTTCGAGACGGCGATGCACGAGGCGTTCAACTTCCGTCACAACTTCCGCTTCGACGACGTCGAGATCGCGGTCAAGTGGAGCGAGGCGTGGGGTTACCACGCCGAGTTCGAGGTCCTGCTGGAGGACGGCGCCTCGGACGCCGCCCGCGCCGAGGCCGAGGCCAAGATCACCGACGTCGCCACGACGCTCGGCGTGACCCTGATGACGGAGCAGGAGCTGGCCGACTTCACCGCAGCCTTCGAGGCCGCCGAGCAGGAGCGCAAGGAGCGCGAGCAGCAGGCCGCACCGATCCGGTAGGGAACATCACCGCGGAGACCACCAAGGGGGTGGGCACGAGTGAGCACGACCCCGTTGACCGCAAGTCTGATCGACCTGGCTGCCCGAGGGCAGCTCCCGCTCCACCAGCACATGGACCACGCCACCATCGCGTGGATCAGCGACAACAGGCCCGACCTCCCGCCAGCACCGCAGTCGGCCTTGCGCCCGCAGTCGAAGGAGCTGCTCGCGCACAGCGGTCTGCCTACCCGGTGGTGGGCGGATCCCCGCCTGTACACGTCGCTCCACGGCGTCCGGCACGCCATGAGGACGGCGGCGCTCGCCGCCGTCCTCGCCGAGGCGAACGGCCTCGACGAAGGCGACACCGCCGCAGCGATCCTCGCCGCCGCCGTACACGATTGCCAGCGGCGCCACGACCAGGACGACCGCGGGCATGGCGCCCGCGCGGCCATCTGGCTCGCCGCGAACGCCGACACCGTCTGGGGCCACTTCGGCCTCGCCGCCACACCCCGGCGGATCGTGCAGGCGGCCACCGCCGTCCGACTGCATGACGTCCCGTACGAGGCGTTCACCGCGGACGACAAGTCCAACCACGCCCGGGCCGAGCGCATCACCGACGTGGTCAAGGCCGCCGATGCCCTGGACCGCTACCGCCTGCCGAAGCTGAAGTGGTGGCCGGACTCCCGGTATGTCCGCGAGCCCGCCTTCGACCAGCTGCGTGGCCTCGCCTTCGACCTGGTCCTGGTCTCGGAGCGGGCCTACCTCGCCGGGGCCAGCGGCACCGCAGCCGTCCGCTACGCGCTCGCCGAGAAGGGCCTGGTCTGACCATGGACTTCCTCGACGCCTACCACCTGTGGGCCGACGCCCACGCCTTCTTCGACTCCACCCTCATCCCCAGCCCGACCGACCACACCGACCCGCTCGCCACCCAGGCCGCGGGCTGGGACCGGCGCCTCGCCGAGGAGACCCCGAACGGCCACCTGCTGCGGCAGAACGCCCTCTTCGAGGCCCTGAGCGGAAACGTCAAGCTGCACCTGCTGCACGTCACCCACGCCCTGGAGGAGATCAGTCGGCAGGGAGTGCTCTACCCGTCGGGCGGCTGCCTCGTCGGAAGCATCTACTGCGCGCCGCTCACCGCGACCGGCGAGGGCTTCCGCATGCACAACCTCGGCGCCTACATCCTGACCAATGAAGCGCCGGCCTTCCTGGCCAAGCTCGGCGTCACCGACCGCGTCCCCACCCCGCTGATCTTCGAGATCGACACCCCGCCGCAGGCGTACCGCGGGCTCGCCGGCGTGGACTACCTGCGGCTGGGCCTCATCCACCTGCAGATCTACAGCCACCTCGAATACCTGCTGAGCAAGAACGAGCGGCACCAACTGCGCGAGAGCGTCGTCAGCCGCGTCAAGAACTCGGCCGCGTTCCTCGCCACCGCTGCCGCCATCGCCTACCAGGGCAGCCGAGTCGACGCCGAGCCGTTCCTGAAGCTGCTCGACGAGACGATTCCCCGCCTGCCGATCCTCGGCTACCTGTACTTCGAAGCGGTCGCCGAGTATCTGATGCTCCACTCGACGTCTCACCACACCCGGCGCCTGGCCGAGCTCGGCGAGCTGAACAACTGGCTGTACAAGGAGATGCTGTTCGCCTCCTTCCCCGCCATGGCCGGCAAGTTCGACCTCGCGAGGTTCCGTCCCCGTCCGAAGCAGCTGGCCGCGCTCATCCACCGAGTCGACCCGACCATCGACACCAGCCACGCGAGCGCGTACCTGGTCGAGCGGATCAGCTACCTCGTCGCCGCCCGCCTCTTCGCGCCCGGCGACGCCCCCGAAGCCTGGCACCACACGCGCTGGGAGTTCGACTCCCTCGCCACCCAGCTCGGACCGCTCCTCGGCCACCTCATCCACCGGGAACTGCGCACCTTCGGCCGCTACCCCGACTTCTACTTCTACTTCGACCAGCACAAGGCGCTGCAAGCCTGGAACTACTGGAACCACATGGACATCGTCGCCCCGTTCAACGGCACGATGCCCAAGGGCGAGATCGGCATCAACCCGGCCTACCCCAACCTCGACTACCGCGTCTGGCGCGCCGAGCAGGACGACACGGGCCACCTCCACCCGGCCGAGGAGCTCGCGCTGACCATCGCCCCGCGGCTGGTGGACATCAAGTACACCCTCATGCGCAACAACCAGTGGACCGCCCCCGCGCCCAGCGCCGCCTGATCACCGCCGCCATCTGCGGCGCACCCCACCCCGAGCCACCTCACACGTAGGAGATCCGTGATGAGTCCCTCCGGCATGCCCTCCGTCGACCTCCTCGGCGAGCAGATCGCCTCCGTCCTCGCCGACCCCGCCACCACTCACGGCCTCGCCCGCACCCTCCGGGCCGCTGCCAAGGAGATCGAGCTCCACCGCTACCACCACGCCAGCCGGCGCGCCTGGCCCAACGGCCGGATCGACGACAAGCCCGCCAAGGTCCAGATCGGCGGCGGAGCCCACCGCATCGACGGCTTCTTCAACATCGACCTCGTCCCTCCGGCCGACCTCCTCTGGGACATCCGCGAGGGCATCCCCCTCCAGGACAACAGCACCGACGAGATCTTCTCCGAGCACTTCCTGGAGCACATCGACTACCCACGCTCGGCCAAGCACTACGTCCGCGAGGCCCACCGAGTCCTCGTGCCGGGCGGCCGGATCATCACCGGCGTCCCCGACGCCGCCTTCGCCCTCAGCAGGTACCCCGGCCCCCTGGACGCCACCGACGAGACGATCGAGCGCTGGTACGCCAAGCGCGGCTGCCGCGGCAACATCAACACGCGGCTCGACCTCGTGAACCTCGTCTTCCGCGACCAGGACGACGACCCCACCTACACCCCGCACCTGTGGGCCTACGACCACGAGAAGCTCGTCCAGCTCTTCACCGAGGCCGGCTTCACCACCATCGAGCCCTGGACCTTCGACCCCACCATGGCCAACCCGAAGCGCCGCTGGGGCAGCGTCTACGTCGTCGCTACGAAGTAGCCCCTCAAGCAGCCCGCGAGGCCGAGACGCCCCGTCCCTAGCCGTCCCGGCCTCGCGGGCCTCCACCCACGCCAAAGCGCCGCACCCGCCCGGCCACGCCGCCGAGGGAGCCACCCGCATGAACCAGGTCCCCCCATCCATCAGCGAACTGACCCTCGCCGCCACCCCCAACGCCGTCGCCTGGGCCCGTCGCCACACCGTCGACATCCTCCAGCGCTGGCGCTTCCCTGCCGAGGGCATCGAGGTCGCCCGGCTCCTCGTCTCGGAGCTGGCCACCAACGCGATCCAGCACGCACGCCCCACGACGACGTCTGAAGCGACCGCTCATTCCGTCGGCATCGGCACGATCGTGCTCATGCTCTGGCCCACCGACGGCGGCATCATCCTCGCGGTCAGTGACCCCGACCCTCGACCGCCGGCACCTCGCACCAGTGACGCCAGCGCCACCGGGGGCCGCGGACTCGTCCTCATCCAGACCATGGCCAACCGCTGGGGCTACTCCCCCACACAGCCACACCCCGGGAAGATGGTCTGGGCAGAGGTTCCCGCTCGTCCCAGCAGCACCCTCGGGGAGCCAGGCTTCGGTGGCCGGCAGGCTGCCCCGATGCTCATCGGTCGAGTCCTGACGGGCCTACGCGAGCTCTAGCCAATCACCGCTACCACCGAAGCCCCCTCGCGGCCGTATTTTACGGCGCTGATCAATGCATGTGTTCTCGCCACCTCGGGCTCCGTGTCAGATCCGTCTGAGATGATCGAAGTGACTCGTCGGACGCTGCCGAGCAAACCTGCGGCAGCGACTTTCCAGATTGGGGGCACCCGTGGTGCGGGCAGCAGATTGGCTCACCCCCGCCGTGACGGCGTTCGGTGCAGCGTGCTCAGCAAAACTCGCCGGCCCCGGGGAACGGGAAGCCGCGATCCGTGCCCCGATGGAACTCCTGCTCGGCACAGCTGGCAAACAGCTCGGTGTGCCAGCCGTCTTCCACGATGAGGTGCGCGATACCGAACGGCGGGTCCGGCCCGACTACGGGGTCAGTGTCGGCGGGCTGATCACCGGGTACGTGGAGATCAAGGCACCTGGCAAGGCCATCGACGCCGCATCGCTGCGTGGACACGACAAAGCTCAGTGGGAGCGGCAGCGTGACCTGCCGAACCTGCTCTACACCAACGGTACCGAGTGGCGTCTGTACCAGGATGGCGAGCTCTCCCTAGCTGCGAGTCTTTCCGGCGACCTTGCCGAAGGCACGCTCACCGCTCCGCCGGAGTTCGAAAAGCTTCTACTGGACTTCCTGACCTGGAAGCCCACGCCGATCACCACCATAGGAGCGCTCGTCAAGTCGGTGGCGAGGCTGACGCGCCTGCTGCGTGGTGAGGTGGTCGACCAGCTAGCCGCCGAGCATGCCGCTGTGCGCGGCGGCGCCGACGAACGCGAACAGCCGTTCCTGGGGTTGGCCACCGAGTGGCGCCAGATGCTGTTCCCTCAGGCCGACGAGGCGACCTTCTCCGACGGCTATGCGCAGACGGTCGCGTTCGCCCTTCTTCTTGCCCGCACCGATGGGATCACCGTCAGCGGCGAGTCTTTGCACACGATTGGTGACAAGCTCCGCGCCGGCCACTCGCTGATGGGCCGGGCGCTGCAGCTACTCACCGATGATGTAGCCCGCGACTTCAAGATCACCCTCAACTTGTTGGCCCGCACCGTCGATGCGGTGGATTGGGCTCGTGTCCGTCGAGGACGTCGCGACACATACTTGCACCTGTACGAACACTTCCTCGACGAATACGACCCGGATCTGCGTAAGCGCTCAGGGTCGTACTACACCCCCATCGAGGTCGTCGAGCAGATGGTGCGGCTTACCGACGACGTGCTCGTAACTCGGCTAGACAAGCCGCGTGGCTTCGCCGACCCTGACGTCTTCACAGTCGACCCCGCCATGGGCACCGGCACATACCTGCACGCCGTGCTGGAGCGAATCGCAGCCAACGCCGCAGCCCACGATGGGCCAGGTGCCGTCGGTGGTGCGATCACACAGGCAGCAGAGCGTGTGGCCGGGTTCGAGCTGCAAATGGGGCCCTACGCGGTGGCTGAGCTGCGCACCGCCGAGCAGCTGGCCACCCACAAGGCCGCTCCGCCCACCGGTGGCATGAAGATGTACGTCACCGACACTCTCGACGACCCTCATGCAGCGGAGACCCAGTTCCGGTACTCGCTCCAGCTGATAGCGGCGGCCCGCCGTAAGGCCAACAAGATCAAGGCTGGCACCAACGTCACCGTCGTGATCGGCAACCCTCCCTATGCCGAACTTGCCAATGGTGCAGGCGGATGGGTGGAGAACGGCGGCGGCAGCATGAAGGGGAAGCGCACCGCCAAAGCGATCTTGGACGACTGGTACGCCCCCGGAGCAGGGAAGTTCAAGGCCAAGCTCAAGAATCTGTACGTCTACTTCTGGCGCTGGGCTACCTGGAAGGTGTGGGAATCCACTCCCGCCCAAGCCGGCGGGAAGGCTGGCGTGATCTGCTTCATCACCACGTCTGGCTACCTCACAGGCCCGGCCTTCACCGGCATGCGCGAGTACCTGCGCCGCCACGCGTCCGAGGGCTGGATCATCGACTGCACGCCTGAGGGGCAAACCCCGGATATCCCCACGAGGATCTTCCCTGGCGTACGCCAACCGCTCGCCATCGGCATCTTCGTTCGCCATGCCGATGCAGACAACAACGTGCCGGCCCGGATCCGCCACCGCACCTTGACGGGTAAGAGGCTGGACAAGTTCGCTGCATTGGCCGCGGTCCAGCTCGACGACGACGGTTGGCGGGACTGCCGTACAGACTGGGCTGCTCCTCTAACCCCTGCGAGCGCTAGCCACTGGGATTCGTATCCTGCACTCGATTCGCTGCTCCCTTGGTATTCGCCCGGAGTCTTTCCGACCCGAGCATGGGTCTACGCGCCCAACCAGGCCATTCTCCAGACGAGATGGTCCAGACTCGTGGGCGAGAGCGACCGGGAACTAAAGTCCAAGCTTTTCAAAGAGGGGCGGGACGCAAACCTCGACAAGGGCAAGCCATCCCTGCCTGGCGACGACACGTGCCCTGATCCATCGGCACCGATCATCCAGGAGACGAATACCCTCCCCTCCATCGCCCGAGTCGGGTACCGCGCCTTCGACCGGCAGTGGATCGTTGCCGACCCGCGGTTGATGGATATGCCTCGCCGTGACCTTTGGGCTGCGCGGACACCGGGGCAAATCTTCCTCGTAGAACAACACAGAAAAGCGCTTCGCTCCGGGCCGGGCGTGATCTTTTCTTCATTGATCACCGACTTCCATCACTTCAACAACGATGGCGGCAGGACTTTGCCGCTCTTCCATCCTGACGGCAGTCCCAACATCGCCGCCGGTCTGACAGATGCACTCCAAAGCCGGCTCGGCACCGAGGTAACGGCATCCGATGTCCTCGCCTACATCGCCGGGGTGGTAGCGCATCCAGCCTTCACGGCAACCTTTGCCGACGAGCTGACCACCCCAGGGATCCGAGTTCCGTTGACCACTGACCTCGCGCTGTGGAACAACGCCGTTCAGCTCGGCCGCCAGGTCATCTGGCTGCACACGTACGGTGAGCGCTTCGTCGGGCCGGAGCAGCCAGCCGGCGATGTCCGCCTCCCTGCAGGGAGCCCCTTGCGCCCCTTGAACCTAGCGCCTGTGACATCTATGCCCGAAGCGATCAGCTACGACGAGGGGCGCCAGGTCATCACCCTGGGTAATGGCGAGTTCGGACCTGTCTCCAAACCGGTTTGGGACTACGTCGTTGGCGGGCGGAACGTCATCAAGTCCTGGTTTGACTATCGCAAGAAGGAGCCTGCCGGCCGTCGCAGTTCCCCGCTTGATGACGTGCACATCCCAGACTGGGATCCGGAGTGGACGGGAGAGTTCATCGATCTTCTTTCGGTGCTGACCCGCCTGGTCACCCTGGAGCCCTCCCAAGAACAAGCACTGCTGGCCATTCTGGCTGGCCCCGTGCTCTCTGAGGATGCGCTCGCGACAGCTGGTGTGCTGTGGCCAAAGTCGGCTGCTGACCGGAAGGCACGCTTCTCGCTCGAGTCGGCACCTACCGGGGACGGCCAGCTCCCTCTGGTGTAGATGCCAGAGGCGAGCCGTGGTTGCAGTTCTGGTTGCATTCACCCCCGTCCGGGGGCATCCGGACGGGGCGACCCCGAACGCTCCGCCGCAGGTCAGGACAGGTACGGCCCCAACCGGACCCCCGTACGAACATTTGGAAAGCGTGTTGGGGGCAACCCCTCACGAGTTCGAATCTCGTATCCTCCGCCAGTGCCTCACCGGGCACGATGTCGAAGGGCCCCGCTGCTTGCAGCGGGGCCCTTCTTCGTTTCTCAGGTGAACCCTTCCGTACGACACCTGCGGACCCACGGGATGCGCAATCCTTGATCCCTGTACGGGCCGGATCCGGTCCCTCTCGTGCGTCCCGGTCTGGCGAGGTGCTGCCCATGACATACCGCTCCACACTGACTGCCCGGCTGGCCGGTCTCGACGGCGCGCGGCTGGCACGCGTCGTCATGGCGCGGAAGGACGCCGTGGCCCCTCCGGAACCCCGCTCGATGGAGGAAGTGGCGGAACGTCTTCTCCGCCCCGGCTCCGTGGCGCTCGCTCTGCCTCGGCTCCCACTGCCGTGCCTCCAAGCGGCCGAGACCCTGGCCGCCTTGGGAACGCCCATGTCGCGCAGCGCCCTGGCGAGGGCCCTGGGAGCGACGGCCCCGGCTGCCGCTCAGGAGCTCGACGCCGCACTCGAGGCCCTGGCCGATCACGCGCTCGTCTGGCCGGACGGTGACGGAGAGCTCTACATGGCCGCACCGTTGCGGCAGGCATGGGACGCGCCCCTGGGACTGGACGCTCCGCTGGAGGAGCTGCTGGAAGGCGTGACCTCCGAGGAGCTGCGCGGCATGCTCGTGGCGCTGGGCCTCAAGCCACCCGGCGCCAGGCGACAACGCGCGGCCGCTGTCGTGGAACACCACGGCGATCCGCAGCGCGTGGCCTCCCTGATCGCGAAGGCCCCTTCTGCCGCCCGGGAGCTGCTTGAGCGCCGAGCGAGGTCAGCACCACGGCCCACGGAGTTCATCATGTTCGGGGCTTCCGGGGACGATTCCCAGCCAGGCGAGCGATGGGCCCTGGACCGGGGGCTCCTGATCCGGAACCGCCACGGATACGGGCCGGCCCGCATGCCCCTCGAAGTGGCGCTCGCGCTCCGCGGGCCGGACTGGCACGCCCCGTTCGACCCCCTTCCGCCTTCCGCGCGGGTGGTGCCCGTCGGCTCCGCCGCGGTGGAACAGGAGGCCGCAGCTGCGGCCACGGCGTTCGCCGCCCAGGCCGCGTCGGTCCTCTCGGCCTGTTCCGCGTCTCCGCCGGCCAGACTCAAGTCCGGTGGGATCGGCGCACGCGAACTGGCCCGGATCGGCAAGGCCGCCCAAGCCGACGACACCGTGGTACGCATCACCTTGGAGACCGCGTACGCGGCAGGACTGCTGGGCCGGGACGGGAACCGCGTGGCGCCCAGCGGGGCCTACGACGCCTGGGCGGAGCAGGAGCCCGCCGAACGGCTCGCCGTACTGCTCCAGGCATGGCACAACCTGGCACTCACTCCCACTCAGGCCCGTGACGAGGACGGCAAGGCGCTCCCCGCCCTCGCGGGAGCACCGCCCTGTGGCGGCTGTCTGCAGGCCCGGTACGGGCTGCTCCACGCGGCGGCACAGCTTCCGGCGGGGCACGGCGTGACTGTCGCCTCGGAGCTGGGGCCGCTGGTGGCCTGGCATCGCCCGCTGGCCGACTCGTCGCCCCAGGACGGGACTCTGTTCGCCACCCTGATCCGCGAGGCCGAGCTGCTCGGTGTACTCGCTCGCGGCGCGCTGTCTCCTCTCGGTAACGCCCTGATGGAAGACGACGTCGCGGAACTGGCCGCCGTGTGCCGGCGGCTCCTGCCCACGGCTACCCGAACAGCACGGATCGGCGCCGACCTCACCGCTGTCGTCACCGGCACACCATCGGCACCTCTCTCCACGCTGCTGGATTCGATCGCCGACCGCGAAACCAGCGGAACGGCCTCGGTCTGGCGGTTCAGTGCCGACAGCGTCCGCCGGGCCCTGGACGCCGGCCGCCTCCCGGACGAGCTCTCGGCCGAGCTGGCCTCCATCGCCGACGGGCCCCTGCCCCAGCCCCTGTCCTACCTCATCGCCGATGCCGCACGCCGTCACGGCCGTGTGCGCGTCGCGCCCGCCTGCTGTGTCATCCACGGCGACGAACCGGCGCTCCTGGCCGAGCTCGCGGCCCACCGGGGACTCGCCTCGCTCGGGCTACGGCAGCTCGCCCCGACGGTGCTCGTCAGCGGCAGCCCGCCCGACCGGACCCTCGCCGCGCTCCGGGACCAGGGCTACGCCCCCGCCGCCGAGGCCGCCGACGGGACCGTACGCATCGAAAAGACGCCTCCTCGACGGGCCGCCGCCGTTCCCGCCCCGCGGAAGGCCACCGCCAAGGCCGGTACCGGTCGCTCGACGTACCGAGCGGCGGAGGCGTCGGCCGCCGTCGGCTCGCACGCCCTGGTGGCTCGGCTGCTGACTGCCCCGCCGACCGCCCCGGAGCCCGATCCGTTCGGTACCGGGGTGCCCTTCGGTACGGATACCGAAGAGATCGTCGCCGGGTACGCGAAGCAGCTGACGTACACAGACGTCCGACAACTCGCTCACGCCATCGACTCCGGCACCACCATCACGGTCGAGTACGTCGCCGCCTCGGGAAGCCACACGGTCCGTACCCTCAGCCACCTCGCACTCGACGCGCCCTACCTGGAAGCCTGGTGCCACCTGCGTGACGCCGAACGCGTCTTCACGCTCTCCCGCATCCACAGCGTCATGCCGGCGTAGGCCAGGCCGCGCGCGGCCGTCAGCCGCCCCGCCACCGACGTGAACGAACTCCCGGACCCGCGTGGGGAGATCGACGACGTGCCGCGCGTGCCTCCGGCGCGCCCGCGAACTGTTCGGCCTCGACCTGGACGACCCGGATGACCGCCTGTCCTGCCGGCCGCAGCTACGGATCTGCCTGCGGCGCCGAGCGGGCTACAGGGCTGTTCGATCCGCGGTTCGAGCGCTTCGCCGAGCTGATCGGCGGGGTTCGCCGTACAACCACTCGACCCGATCATGAGTCTGATCGGGCACGGCATCTCCGTGTCCGATCTTCTCGTGGGGGTTCACCTTGCAGTTCCGCTCCACCGGCACCCGTCTCGCCACGGCCGTCACGGTCGTCCTCGCCGTCACGGCCCTCGGCGCCGGCACGCTGGTCACCGCCCCGGCCGCCTTCGCCGCCACCTCGGGCGCCGTCTCGGGCTCCGCCTCGGCCGATCAGGCCGCCGCCCTTCCCGTCTTCCCGGCGGGCGCCCAGATCGCGGGCGCGGGTGCCACCGGTTTCCTCTCCTACTCCTTCGCCCAGGACGGGACCCGGGAGCTGCGCTGGACGCCGTACGGGGGTGGGGCCTCGACCCTGCTCCAGCGCTCCGACGACGGCGGGTGGGCCACGTCGGGCAGCGACGTGGTCGCCCTCGGCGACGCCGACTGGGTCTCCGAGATGCGTTCGCTCACTCTGCGGAACATGGCCGACCCGTCCGCCCCGGGCGTGGACATCGACCTCGGCGCGCTGAACGGGAACTACGTGGCCGTGCTGAGCCCGACGAGCGTGCTCGCGCGGGTGACCGCCGAGGACGGCACGGCGGAACTGCACATCGTGAGCAAGGACGGCACCACGACGACCAGCCGCAAGGTGTCGGGGCTGCCTGCGGACGCCACCGACTTCTTCGGCTCGACGGTTCAAGGCGGCGTCGCCTTCGTCGGGTACGAGACGGGCCCGGAGGGCGCGCGGACCGGTGGCCGGGCCCTGATCGACGTGACGGCCGGGACGGTGTCCGAGACGTACTCCTCCATCGAGTCCGGCTACGGCTTCAGCAACCTCATGTTCTCCGGTTCGCACGTGGCCTGGCTCGACTGGCAGAGCGGTACCGGACTGTTCGTCACATCCGTCGACCGCAAGACGCGCGAGGAGAAGCGGACTGTCCTGGGCAGCCGCGGCGACGAGTGGTACACGGGGCTCGTGGGCGACTGGCTGGTGCACGGCAACCCCTCGACGCCCGTCCGGGCCGTCTCCCTGACCAGCGGCGAGACCCGCGACCTCGCCGACCACGCGTCCGGCTCGGCGGCAGTGGCCGACGGCAGCCTGGTGGTGAACGGCGGGCGGGCTGCCGACGGCGAGGGGCTGTTCCGGGTCGAGGCCCCGGCGGGCGGCATCCCGACGGTCACCAAGGTGGCGGACACGGGCGAGCCGGTGGAGCCGGCCGAACCGGTCGAGCTGAAGATCGAGGAGGTCCACATCCCCGATGTGGCGAACCTCGATCAGACCGGTGGCAAGGTGACGCTGGGATGGACGCTGTCGCGTGCCGACGCCTACCTGGACCTCACGCTCACGCACACCGCGACCGGCAAGGAGTTCCGGCAGCGCGTGAACGCCCCGGCCAGCGGCACCCGCTTCACCTACACGTGGAACGGCCTCATCGACGGCGTGGAAGCGCCGAACGGCAGGTACGGGGTGGAGGCCGAGGCGACGCCGCTCGACGGCAGCGGCGAGCCCGCCCACCAGGGCTGGCTCATGACCGTCGCCCGGACGAACAACCCGCACGACTACACCGACAACGGCTCCACCGACGTCCTCGCCCGGGACGCCGCCGGCGTGCTGTGGCGCGACGATCTGCTGGACCGGCCGGTGAACGGCCAGGTCGCGGCCGCCCAGCGCACCCGGATCGGCGCGGGCTGGCAGACGTACAAGCAGATCGAGGCCGTCGGCGACCTCGAGGGCAACGGGGTCGGCGACCTGGTCGCCCTCGACGGCTCCGGCGTGCTCTGGCAGTACCTCGGCAAGGGCGACGGTACTTTCGCGCCCCGCGTCAAGATCGGCGTCGGCTGGGGCATCTACAACAAGATCACCGGAGGCTCCGACCTCAACAACGACGGCCGCTCCGACCTCCTCGCCACCGACAAGGCCGGCGACCTCTACCTCTACAAGGGCACCGGCAGCACCACCGCCCCGTTCGGCCCTCGCACCAAGATCGGATACGGCTGGGGCATCTACAACCACATCACCGCCGTCGGCGACATCGCCGGCACCACTGCCGGGGATCTCGTCGCCCGCGACACCGCCGGCGTCCTCTGGCTCTACCAGGGCAACGGCACCGGCGGCTTCTCCCCCCGCGTGCGGATCGGCGGCGGCTGGGGTGCCTTCAGCCAGCTCGTCGGCGCCGGTGACGTCGACAGCGACGGGCGCCCCGACCTGATCGCGTACGGGGCGGGCGGCACGTACGTCTACCGCTCGACGGGCTCCACCACCGCAGTCTTCAGCCGTCAGTCGACGTCGCTGTACGCGGGTGAGGGCGCCATGTTCAACAACGTCGCATGAGGGCGGGGCCACCGTGCCCCGCACCGTCCGGCACCCTCACCGGCTCGCCAACGCCGACGCGGTCACCCTCGCGGTGACCGCAGGCGCCGGGGCGGCCCCGCCGTGCGCGGCGGGGCCTTCGGTGAGCAACAGGTCAGGCGGCCCTGGCGGCGTCGGTGGGGGCGGCGGAGAGGCGCTGGTAGGCGTAGGCCGCCGATACCAGTGTCATGTGGCGGTGCCAGCCGGGGAACGAGCGGCCCTCGAAGTCCTGGATGCCGTGGTGTTCTCCCATGGCCGCGACCGTGTCGACCGCGCCCTGGAGCAGCTGTGTCAGCGCCAGCAGCTCTTCCATCCGGTGCTGTACGAGATTGGTGAGCCAGATGCGTCCGGGGCGCCGGCGGGTGGGCTCCCATTCCGCGAAGAGGCGGCCGGGAGCGACCGTGCGGGTCCCGTCGGGGCGCAGGACCGGGGTCCTGGCGGGCACCGACACCACCTGAGCGCGTCGCGGGCGGCCGTCGGGGCCGATCACGGTCGTGATGTGCGGATGCCTGACTCCGCTGCGCAGCAGCCTCTGCCGGGCGGTCTCCACCGTCGGGCGGCCGACCGCGACCGCCCCCGCCGAGCGGACCGGTGACACGTCGGGCAGCAGCTGCAGGTCGTCGGCGACGGCGAGCACGAAGCCGTGCCCGCGGCCGTTCAGCCGTTCGACGACCGGGCGGGCCTCGGGGGTGGAGCCGACGTCGGCGACCACCGGAGCGGCCACGACCGACGAATGCGCCGACAGCGCGTCCACCAGACCCACCGTGTGGGCCCAATGGGGCCGGAACGGAACCGAGTCCGGCACGCGCGCCCGCCGGCGCGCCTCCGGGTCCGTCGTCCACCGCTCCGGCAGGTGCAGCCGCCAGCCGACCGGCAGGTGCTCACGGCCTCCGGAGAGGAACAGGCCGACACTGAGCTGGCAGTTGATGGTGCGGTCGAGTTCGGGGACGAACCGCCGGTGCACGCCGACCGAGTGGCTGCCCCGCTTGGGCAGCACCGCCGGGACGACGGTCCACGCCTGCGGGGTGAAGCGGCCGTCGATCCAGCGCGCGAGCTCCTGCCGTGTGACGTTCCAGTCCCACGGGCTCGCGTTGACGAACTGCTGGAGCGACTGCGAGGCGGTGGGGGACGTGGTGACCGTCTCCGCCATGCGGCGGACCGACTTCCTCCCCCGCGTCGCCAGCAGACCCTGCAGATAGACCTCCGCCCACTTCAGCTGGTCCGTACGCGGCAGCTGCGCGAACAACTCCTGGCTGAACGCCGAGATCGACGCGCGGTCGCCCGCCGGTCCACGGCCGTTCACTCCTGTCGCGGCCATTGCCGACACCCCCTTCGTGTCCTCCACTCCGACTCCCGACAGTCAGAAGCATAGAGAACGTTCTCTTTTATTTCTCGGATCCGCTCCTACTTCCTGTAGTCGAGCCCCCGGCGAGCCCCTCGCGCCGTCAGGATGCTCCCGGGGGGTATCCCCCGCATGCCGGCAGAGAAAGAACCAGATGATGCAGGAGCGCGCCGCCCGTACACGCAGCGCATTGATCCAGGCGGCGGCCCTGGAGTTCGAGCACCGGGGGTACGAAGGCGCGTCGCTCTCGCGGATCAGCGAGAGCGCCCACACATCGATGGGCGGGCTGACCTTCCACTTCCGTACGAAGGAGGCGCTCGCCGATGCCGTGTGCTCGGCCTGCCGGGCGAGCACCGCCCGTCATGTCGCCGAGGCGCTGACGAGCCCCGAGCCGCCGATCGTCGCTCTGGGAGGCCTGGTGACGGCACTGGTACGGCTGTTGGAGACCAGCGTGGAGGCACGCGCCGCAGCCCGCCTGCGACGCGAACGCCCCACATCCGAGTCCACGGGCCGCCCCGAGGCCCACGCATGGGTACCGGCCCTGAAGCTGCTGCTCGCCCGCGCGCACGCCGCGGGGGACCTGCGGGCGGACGTGGCGCCCGGCGTGGCCGAGGCGCTCATCGTCCGGCTGGTCGAGGGCACCGAGCTCTCCGCCCGCGGCCGCCACAGGTGGTCGGACGAGGGCGAGGGCGAGGGCGCGGGTGTGGGTGCGGGTGCGGGTGCGGGTGCCCGCCCGGACGAGCCGTCGACCGAGCGCGTGTGGGACCTGCTGCGGTACGCGATCGTCGGCCCCGAGAACATCCCGTAACACCGAAAACGGTCGGCGTCGCCGAGGGGACCACCCTCCGCGACGCCGACCTTCCGCGTCCCCTGCCGTCACTCGTCAGCGGAGGAACAGCTCCCCCTGGATGTCGGCGAGCGAACGGTTCTTCGTCTCCGGCACCTGCCGTACGACGAAGACGAGCGCCCCCGTCGCCACCGCGGCGAAGAACCAGAAGACCCAGGAGACACCCACGGCGTCGGCGACCGGCAGGAAGAGCTGGCCGACGACAAAGTTGGCGGCCCAGTTGACCAGGGCGCACAGCGCCCCGCCGCGTGCCCGCGCCTCGGGCGGGAACAGCTCGGCCGCCAGGATCCAGAACACCGGTCCGAGGCCGATCGCGAAGCTGCCGACGTACGTGATCATGCAGATCAGGGCGATCCCGTTGGTCACCGGGCCGGGCGGGACGCTCATCGCCGCGCCCAGCGTGAGGAGCGACACCGCCATGCCCGCGAGCGAGAACAGCAGCAGGGGCCGACGGCCGGCGCGGTCGATCAGCGGGATGGCGGCCACGGTCATGGCGACGTTGACCACACCGATGAAGACCGCGTACTGGATGGAGTGGGTCGCCGGCAGGCCGGCCCGGGCCATGATGCTCGGCGCGTAGTAGATGATGCTGTTGATCCCGCCGAACTGCTGAACCGCCGCCAGCGTGACGCCGATCAGAAGCGCGCGGCGCACCGCGGGGTGGGCCGACGGCACCGTGCCGGCCGTCTTCTTCGGGCGGGCGCCGGACGGCTCCCCCGCGCGCCTGCGCAGCCACTCGGGGCTCTCGGGGATGAAGAGCGTGCCCAGCAGCATCGCCACGGAGGGGATCAGTCCCACGGCGAACATCGCACGCCAGTCGGCACTGCCGGCGAACGCCAGATTCACCAGGTACGACACCAGAATGCCCACGGTGAGCAGGACCTGGTTGGCCGTCACCAGCCGGCCGCGCAGGCGGGGCGGGGCGATCTCGGCGAGATACAGCGGGACAACGGTCGAGGCGCTGCCCACGGCGAGACCGAGGATCGTCCGGGCCGCCACCATGGTCGTGAAGTCGCGGGCCATGACGGCGGCGGCCAGCCCGATCGTGAAGGTCGACGCCACTGCGAGGAGGACGCGCTTGCGCCCGAACCGGTCGGCGGGCCGCCCACTGCCCAGGGCTCCGGCGGCGGCACCGAGCAACAGCGCCGAGATGACCGTCCCCTCCTGGAAGGAGGTGAGGGCGAAGTCCTCCTTCAGGAAGAGCAGCGCACCGGAGATCACACCCGTGTCGAAGCCGAACAGCAGCCCGCCGAGCGCGACGACCGCGGTGGCCACGCCCAGGCGCTTCGGCGGCTGAGGCTGCTCGACCTGGGACTGGTCGGCCTGGGGCAGGTCGGGGTGCGGCCTGGACTCATGGGGAGGGGGCGACTTCGGCTGCGTCTGCGACTGCGGCTTCGGCTGTGCGACGGGGGTCGGTGAGCGGGGTGCGAGTGACGGGCCGAGTCGGCGCGAGTAGTCCTGCAGGCTCATGAGACACCTCCGGCGACCAGCGCCCTGTTCAGCGGGGACACGGCCGACGCGACGCCCTGCAGGCCCTCGGTCTGCGCCGGTACGCCTGTGTCCGCCGGTTCGCCCTCCAGGTCCCGCACCACATCCTCCGTACGGATGCCGAACCACCTGAGGCACGCCTCGAAGTGATCGGCCTGTGCGTCCACCCCCTGGTCCGACCGCGTCGGACGGGGCCGCAAACCCGCCGCGGCGTCGAGTGCCTCGGCCGGAACGGCGAGAGTGGTGTCGGCGGCGCCGAGTTCGACGGCGTAGCCGGTCTGGGCACCGCCGGCAGAGGCGAGATCACCGAGGTCCGTCCAGACCAGGCGCAGCGGACGCGCTCCGGCGGCGGCGAGGGTCTCCCACGACGGGGAGGTGCGGGGATCGAAGAGCCGGGCGCTTGCCCGCTGAGCCAGCCGGGCGGCGAGCAGAGCCGCGGTCCCCCGCAGCGCCTTCGCCTCCTCGCCACCGGCCTGGTCCAGGAGCGCGTCGATCCGGATGTCGAGGGGCCGCAGCCCGAACGCCACCGTCGAGGCGAGCGGGGCCAGGTCACGGCCGTCGGCGTGGGCCCGGGTCAGCGCCCTCAGATAGGCGGCCGCCGCCTGTTCGTACCGCCGGGCGGAGAAGCAGGTGGCCAGGTGGACGGGGAGACCCCGGCCGAGCAGGACCTCCATGGCGGCGATGCCCGCGCCGTTCGCCGGCAGGGCGACGGCCTGGTTGGGGCGGTTCACGCGATCGGCGAGGGACGCCGCACTGCGGACCAGCTCGGCGGCGTCCGGCGCCGGCGATGCCAGGGCGGGGGAAGGCGGGACAGACGATGACGACGATGACGGGAGGGAGAAAGGCGGAAGGGAGGAAGGCGGAAGGGAGGAAGGCGGGAGGGGGGAAGGCGGAAGGGTGAGCACCACGGTTCCCTGGCGGCCCTCGGTCCGGGCGTGCAGGGGGCGAAGCGCGTCGCACACCTGCCGCGCGGTGTCCACGCCGGCCTCCGGTCCGAGTCTGGCCCCGGCGATCCGACCCACGGAGCTCAGGGCCGAGAGCTGTCTCAGCCGGCTGCGCTCCACCGTGGTGTCCTGCAGGTCGAGCCAGAGCGCCACGGTCTCGGCGGCGGATCGCCCCCGTACGCTGCTCACGTTCACGGTCCCTCCCAGGGGATGTCTTGTGGATGGTGCGGAACGCCCTCAGCCATGGGTGACCAGACGCCGCGGATCGTGCAGTACGGCGGCTACGTCCGCGAGGACCCGCGAACCGAGCTCCCCGTCGACGAGCCGGTGGTCGAAGGACAGGGCGAGCGTGGTGACCTGACGGGGCACGACCTTGCCCCGGTGGACCCACGGGCGGGGGGCGATGGCGCCGAGGGCGAGGATCGCCGCCTCACCGGGGTTGAGGATCGGGGTTCCCGTGTCGATGCCGAAGACACCGATGTTGGTCACGGTGAGGGTCCCGCCGCCGAGGTCGGCCGGCGTGGTCCGACCCTCACGTGCGGTGGTCACCAGCCCGTCCAGCGCCTCGGCGAGCCGGGGCAGGGTGAGGGACTGCGCGTCCTTGATGT
Organism: Streptomyces sp. ISL-36; assembly: GCF_018614205.1. Classification (GTDB taxonomy): domain Bacteria; phylum Actinomycetota; class Actinomycetes; order Streptomycetales; family Streptomycetaceae; genus Streptomyces. Next base: position 37,895 of record NZ_JAGGOS010000048.1, read on the forward strand.
TGGGCACGAGCAGTCCGCGCGGTGTCGCCGCGGCGATGCCGAGGTTGACCCGGTGCTTGAGGACGATCTCCTGCCGCTCCTCGTCCCAGGAGGCGTTGATCGACGGATGGCGACGCACGGCGAAGAGCAGGGCCCGTACGGCGAGAAGGAGCGGACTCACCCGGACGCCGGCGAACTCCGGATCCTTGCGCAGACGCTCGACGAGTTTCATGGTGCGGGTGACGTCGACCGTGACGAACTCCGTCACGTGCGGGGCTCCGAAGGCGCTGGCGGTCATGGCCCGGGCGGTCGCCCTGCGGACGGCGGTGGCGGGGATCCGGGTCTCGTGTGCCGTGTCGCCACGGCCGTACGCGTCCGCCGGCCCCGTCTCCGTCGGAACCGTCGCTGTCGGAACCGTCGCTGTCGGATCCGCCTGTGGAGGCCTGGCCTCCGTGACCTCCATGACCTCCATGGCGGCCGCCGTGTGCACGTCCTCACGGGTGATGTCCCCGTGCGGCCCGCTGGGGCGCACCCGTTCGAGGTCCACCCCCAGGTCCCGGGCGAGCTTCCGTACCGGAGGCTTGGCCCGCGGCCGGTCGGCGCCGCGCTCGGCCGGAACCGGAACCGGAACCGGAGCCTGCGCCGGAACCGGAGCCTGCGTCGGCACCGGAACCGGGCGGCGGGGGCGGCGGGCGGTCGGGGAGGCGGCCGCCCCGTACCCGACCAGGACCGGCCGGCGGGCGGGCTCCGCCGGAGCGGCCGTCGCGGCAGGGGAAGCGTCCGGGGCCTCGATGGCACCCGGTGGAGCGACGGTGATGATGACCTCGCCCACGTCCACCGTCGCCCCCTCCGGGAACCGGAGTTCGCGCACCACACCCCCGAACGGGACCGGCAGCTCGACCATGGCCTTGGCCGTCTCGATCTCGCAGACCACCTGGCCGTCCGTCACCGTGTCCCCCACGCCGACGTGCCAGCGGACGATCTCGGCGTCCTGCAGCCCTTCGCCGACGTCCGGCAGGCGGAACTCCTGGTACCGGACCATGGTGTCCGTCATCGTCAACAGAGCCCCTTCACGCGGCGAGTGCTCGGTCGACCGCGTCCAGTACGCGGTCGAGCCCGGGGAGGTACTCGTCCTCCAGCCGGGACGGTGGATAGGGAGTGTGGAAACCGCCGACCCGCAGGACGGGAGCCTCCAAGTGGTAGAAGCAGCGCTCCGTGATCCGGGCGGCGATCTCCGCGCCGGCGCCGAAGAAGACCGGCGCCTCGTGCGCCACGACCAGCCGGCCCGTCCGGCGGACCGAGCGGCTGACGGTGTCGAAGTCGATCGGGGAGATCGACCGGAGATCGACCACCTCCAGCTCGTGGCCCTCCTCGGCCGCCACCGCCGCCGCGTCCAGGCAGGTCGCGACCATCGGCCCGTACGCGACGAGCGTGAGATCCGCCCCCTCGCGCACCACGCGCGCCCCGGGCGGCCCGGGACGGGCGCCGGGCCGGGTGTCGACCTCGCCCTTCTCGTAGTAGCGCCGCTTGGGTTCGAGGAAGACCACCGGGTCGTCGCTCCGCACGGCCTCCTGGAGCATCCAGTAGGCGTCGGACGGCGTGGCCGGTGACATGACGCGCAACCCGGCGACGTGGGCGAACAGCGCCTCCGGCGACTCCGAGTGGTGCTCCACGGCCCCGATCCCGCCGCCGTACGGGATGCGGATCACGACCGGCAGCCGCACCTTGCCCCGCGAGCGGGCGTGCATCTTGGCCAGCTGGGTGACGATCTGGTCGTACGCCGGGAAGACGAACCCGTCGAACTGGATCTCCACGATCGGCCGGTAGCCGCTCAGCGCCAGGCCGATCGCGGTCCCGACGATGCCGGACTCGGCCAGCGGGGTGTCCATCACCCGGTGCTCACCGAAGTCCTTCTGCAACCCGTCGGTCACCCGGAACACCCCGCCGAGCCGGCCGATGTCCTCTCCCATGAGGAGCGTCTTCGGGTCCTCGACGAGCGCGGTGCGCAGGGAGGCGTTGAGCGCCGCCACCAGGGTCATCCGCTCGACGGCCGCCGTCGCGGTCATCGTCGTGGTCGTCATGTCGGCGATGTGAGCCGTGTCAGCCGTGTCAGCCGTGGCACTCGTGTCAGCCATGTCAGCGCTCCTGGACGAAGGCCGCCTGGTAGACGTCGAACGCGTCGCGTTCCTCGTCCACCAGAGCGTGCGGTTCGGCGTAGACGTGGTCGAAAAGGTTGCGGACGGCGGGCGCGGTCATGGACCGGACGCCCTCGCGGACCCGCGCCGCCAGCGCCTCGCCCGCCGCCTCCGTCTCGGCGAAGAAGGCGTCGTCGGCGACGCCCTCGGCCCGCAGCAGCCGTTCGAGCCGCAGCAGCGGGTCCTTCGCCCGCCAGCTCTCCACCTCGGCCGCGTCCCGGTAGCGGGACGGGTCGTCGGAGGTCGTGTGGGCACCCATGCGATAGGTGAACGCCTCGATCAGCGTCGGCCCCTCGCCGCGGCGGGCACGCTCCAGCGCCCACCGGGTCACGGCCAGACAGGCGAGGACGTCGTTGCCGTCGACCCGGACACCGGGGAAGCCGAAGCCCTGCGCACGCTGGTACAGCGGCACCCGGGTCTGCTTCTCGTTGGACTCCGAGATCGCCCACTGGTTGTTCTGGCAGAAGAACACCACCGGAGCGCCGTACACGGCGGCGAAGTTGAACGCCTCGGACACATCGCCCTGCGCGGTGGCGCCGTCGCCGAAGTAGGCGACGACGGCGGACTCGGAACCGTCCTTGGCCAGGCCGCAGGCGTATCCAGTCGCGTGCAGCGTCTGCGATCCGATGACCAGGGTGTACAGGTGGAAGCGGTGTTCTTCCGGGTCCCAGTCGCCGTGGTCGACACCGCGGAAGAGCCGCAGGAGCCCGAGCGGGTCCATGCCCCGGCCGAGAGCGACGGCATGCTCCCGGTAGCTGGGAAAGACGTGGTCGTCGTCCCTCAGGGCCCGTACCGAACCGACCTGGGCGGCCTCCTGCCCGAGCAGCGACGGCCACAGGCCCAGCTCGCCCTGGCGCTGGAGGGTCACCCCCTCCGCGTCGAACCGTCGCGCCAGCGCCATGTCGCGGTAGAGGGACCGCAGTTCCTGCGGGGAGAGGTCGATCGAGTGCTCCGGGTGCGGCACACGGGTGCCGTCCGGCGCGAGGAGCCGTATCCCGTCGCCTGTCACGCCCCGCTCCCGATGCCGAGACCGGCCATCGACTCCGCCACGGCCTTGACGATCGAGGACGCCCGCTTGTCGTCGGGGCCGAGGGCGATCAGGCGGTTCATCACGTACGAGACTCCCGCCCGGGCCCGAGGCCAGGCCTGGTTGGCCGATCCGCCGGCTCCGTCATGACCGAAGGAGTCACCGTCGACGCCCGGGCGCGGGTTGGTCCGCAGCCGGTAGCCGCCTCCGCCGTACACCATGGGAACGCCGATGAGCTGGTCCACCTTGCGGACGCGCGGGGCGCGCGCCTCGTCCAGGAGCCGACGGGAGAGCAGGACCGGCTCCTCGTCGTAGGGGCGGGCGGCGTCGGCGGCGAGGATGCCGTAGAGAGTCGCGAAGGCACGTGCGGAGCCGATGACGTTGGCGGCGGGGATCAGGGTGAAACGGCGGTCGGGCCGGTTCCAGATCTCCTCGTCCTCCGGGAACGGGATCGGGTTCTGCCAGATCCGCTGGGTGAGCGGGTCCTCGCTGGTGAAGTAGCCGCTGAACTGGTCACGGAAGCCGGTCCCGTACTCGGTGCGCGCCACCGTGTGCTCCAGCTCCTGCGGGATCCCGAAGGAGATGTCGAGCCCGTGCGGACCGGCTATCTCCTCGGCGAAGAACTGGTCCAGCCGGCGCCCGTCGACGCGGCGGATCACCTCGGCGACGATCCAGCCGGTCGCGTACGGGCCGTACAGGATGCCCTCCGCGCGCGGGTCGCTCTCCTGCGGCTGGTCGGCCAGCAGCTTCGCCATCGCCTCGGGGTACGCCAGGTCGTCCTGGGCCAGCGGCGCCGCGACGGCCGGCATCCGGGCCGTGAAGGTGACCACCTCGCGCAGGGTCACGTTCTCCTTGCCCTTGGCGGCGAACTCGGGCCAGTAGTGGGCGATGGGCAGGTCCAGGTCGACGACACCGCGGTCGACGAGGAGGAGCAGTGCGGTGGCGAGGATGCCCTTGCTGCCGGAGAAGATCAGCTGGCGGGTGTCACCGCCCCACTGGGTGCCGCGGGTGGGGTCGGCGGCGCCGCCCCAGAGGTCGACGACGAGTTCGCCGTCCAGGGTCACGGCGACGGCCGCTCCCTGTTCGTCCCGCTCCGTGAAGTTGCGGGCGAACTCCTCGCGGACGGCCTCGAATCCGGGGGCCACATGGCCGTGAATCAGCGTTTCCTGGTCGATGGGCATGACGAAGGCGCTCCGATCGGAAGGAGAGGAAGGGAGGAAGGAGGGGGAAGGAGGGGGGAAGTGACCGGGGAAGGAGGGCCGGTCAGCTCAGCGCGGGGACGCGTACGGGCACGGACGCCGGGAGCACCAGGCGCAGACCGTCCTCGTCCGAGGCGGCGCAGGTGACTCCGGTGAAGTCGGCGATACGGGGACGGCCCTGCGCGGCGGCGCCGCCGTGAGCGCCCACGACCACCGGGAAGCATCCGGCCGCCCGGGCGGCCAGCAGCCCCAGTTCGGCGTCCTCGAAGACGACGGCGGCCGAGGGGTCCACGCCGAGCCGGCCGGCGGCGGCCACGAACCCCTCCGGGGACGGCTTGCCCTGCCGTACGTCGTCCGCGCTGATCAGGATCTCCGGAAGCGGGAGCCCGGCGGCCGCCATACGGCGCACGGCCAGGTCCCGGCCGGCGGACGTGACGAGCGCCCAGCGGTGGGGCGGCAGTGCGGCCAGCAGCTCGGTGGCTCCGGGCACGGCCACGGTGCCGCTGGTGTCGGCCATGTCCTGGGCGACGAGCCAGGCGGTCTCCGCCGCCACGTCGGTGCCCGGCGGGGCGTACGCGGCGACGGTCTCCACCGTCCGCTGCCCGTGCGCGGAGGCCAGGATCTCGGCCGCGTCGAGACCGTGCCGCGCGGCGAACCGGCGCCACGTCCGTTCCACGGCGGCGGTGGAGTCCACGAGCGTGCCGTCCATGTCGAACAGGAGGGCCTGAGCGGTCAGTACGAGGGGCATGGCTGTGCCGCCTCCATTCGTAGTCGGTCCAGCCTTCGGGCGAGCGCCCGGGCCCGTTCGAGGTCCGCGCAGAGCCGGGACCCGTCCCCGTCGCGGTGGTCGTTCTCCAGCACGACCGCGCGCACACCCGGCAGATGGCGTGCCACGGCGTCGACGGTCTCGTCGACGTGGCCGTCGCCGTCGCCCAGCAGTGGGGTGAAAGCGGTGCCGGCCCGGCCGTCCTTGAGGTGGATCTGGTCGGCGAGGAACGGCCCGGTCGCCTCCACCAGATCGGGTACGTCGATGCCGACATCGACCGGGTTGTAGCTGTCCAGCAGCAGCCGGAAGGCCGGCGAGCCGACCTCCTCGACCAGCCGCAGGGCCCGGTGCGCGGGCAGCACGTTCTCGTTCGCCAGGAGCAGGCCGCGGGCCTGCGCCTGCGACGCCGCCCACCGCAGCACGTCGGCGGTGCGCAGCAGCGCCGACTCGCTGTCTATGGCACTGCGCCGGAAACTCGGTACGAACACCAGCGGGACACCGACCTCCCGGCCCACGTCCAGCAGCCGGCGGAGCACCGACCGCACCCGTGCGGCGGCCAGGGTGCCCGGCTCGGCGGTGAGGCCGATGTCGTTGAGCACATTGGCCGCCACGCCGAGCGGGGTCACGCCGGCGGACGCGGCGGTGCGGCGCAGCCGCCCGACCGTTCCCCCGACCGTCCCCGGCTTGTCCAGCCAGGGGCCGCGGCCGGGCCCTCCGAGGTCGAACTGAAGCCCGTCGACCCGGTATTGGAAGGCCAGGTCCACGGCCGCCTCGCCCCGCACCGGAAGCCGCCAGTCGACGAGGCCCGTCAGCGGGAGGCTCACGACGACGCCTCCGTCCGCACGGCGAGCTTCACCAGCCGTCGCCCGGCGACGATCCGGCCCTCGTCCCGGCCGAGCGCGGTCAGGATCCCCGCCGCACCGGCGAGGTCCGTCTCGTGCGTCACCAGGTCCCGGTAGCGCTCCGGGTCCCGGCACAGCTCGGCCGCCGCGTACTCCAGGTGCTCGTTGGCCACGCCGCGGTGGCCCAGCACCGCCACCTCGCGGCCGTCGGACGTGGTGAGCCGTTCGACGACGGGCGGGACGGGCATGCCGCCGCAGTTGGCGGCCCGCACCTCGGCCAGGTCGACGCCCGGCAGCAGGTCGCTGAACGCGGGCCTGCGCAGACCGCCGACGAGGTCGACGGCGACCTCGGCGCCGTCCGTCACCCCCAGAGCCAGTTCGAGGCTCGCGAGAGTCGCCGGTGCCGGTGTGGCGATCAGGACCGCCACTCGTCCCCGGTCCAGCGTCCCGGCGAGCGCCCCCGCCTCCAGGTCGCCCCGGTGGACGCGGTGGTCGGCCCGGTGCGGCGCTCGCGCGCTCCAGTCCAGACCCGCCGGCGTGTGGTGCACATGGACGGTCCGCACCGGGCGGCCGAGCCACCGCTGGGCGACGCGCACGGCGAGATGGCCGACGGTGCCGTCCCCGACGACGAGGAGGGTGTCGGGGTCGTGCGGGCGCAGCGCGAGCAGGGCGTACCGTACGACCGCCAACGGCTCGATCAGCGCGGGCAGGTTCCCCTCGGGGACCTGGTCCAGCGGGACGACGAGGCCGTCGCGGACGGCGCTCTCCGGGACAAGCATGCGGGCCTGCAGCATCCCGTCCACGTTGTGCCCGAGGAGGAACGACGGGTCGGACGGGTGCGTGGGATTGACCACCACATGGGCGCCGGGCACCAGGCGCGGATTGCCGACGCCCGGGCCCACCTCGACGATCCGGGCCACACCCTCGTGGCCCAGCACCGGGGCGCCGTCGTCGCGCAGACCCCGCAGGATCTGCAGGTCGGTGCCGCACACACCGGCGACGAGGGGAGCGACGCTGATCTCCCCGGGGCCCGGCCGCGGTGTGGGACGCGGACGCAGACGCGTCGCGTTCCCCTCCCGTACGACCGCGGGGTGGGTGGCCCCCGTACCGCTGCCGTCCGCCTCCGCCGGGTCCGGGCCGGAGTCGGGGTCGGAGGCCGGGTCGGAGTCGGGGGCGGAGTCGGGGCCGGGGTTGGCGTTGGATTCCGAGTCGGGGTCGAGGGCGGGGGCGGGGGCGGTGTTGGTGTCGATGTCGGTGTCGGCTTCGGTGTCGTGGGTGGCGGGCAGCTCCCCGTCCAGGGCCGCGATGCCCGCCCCGATCAGGCCGTTGGCCTCGCCCGGGGCGCACACCGTGATGCGGTCGGTCACCCAGTCCGGTGCGCGTTCCCCGGTGAGATACAGCCCCTCACGACGGAGATGGCCGAGGACCGACGCCTTGTAGTGCGTGCCGAGCCCGATGGCCACGCCGCCGCTGAGGGCGAGTTCGTCCAGCTCCGGATCGAGGCAGAGCGCACTGCGCAGTACGTCGGCGACGGGCGCGGTGGACGCGTCGAGCAGTTCTCGCGCGAGGTCGTCGGCCGCGTCCAGGGCCTCCCGGAGCGCCGGCTCGAAGGCGGTTCCCTCCGCCATCGCGCTCCCCAGCCGCGAACGCTCCCAGCGGCCCGGTGCGCGCTCCCGCAGGACGTCTGCCATCCGGCGAAGGCCCGGGCCCGACGCGTACGAGGAGACGTGCCCGGGCCGGCCGCAGTCGCAGAGCAGCTCGACGGGTTCACCGGCCAGCAGGGCCGACGCGGGCAGATGGCCCACCTCGCCCTGCAGCCCACAGCCGTCCGTGGCGATCCTGCCGCTGCGCATGTCCACCGTGCGGCAGGCGATGCCGGAGCTGATGGTCATCAGGAGCACCTTGCGGTGCGTACGGCGGTGCGGCGCGGACACGAAGTGCAGCAGCGCGGCCGTGACGTCGTTGACGATGTGCCAGCGCACATCGGGGCGCCGGGTACGGAGCTCGCCCCGCAGGTCCAGCGGCGTGGTCTCGTCGCCGAACAGCGGCGCGGAGCCGTAGACGGTGCCGCTGCGGTGGTCGAGGGCCGCGCCGAAGGAGACACCGGCCACCGCGCCACCGGGCGTGCGGGGGACCGCCGCGCAGATGGTGCCGAGGAGACGTTCCCTCAGCTCGTCCACCGGGGTGTCGGGGTGCCTGAGCCGGCTCGGCGACGGCTGGTCCAGGGTGTCGCCGAGTCCGTCGCCGGGCGACCAGGCGGCACTGCGCACATGGGTGCCGCCCACGTCGAGGACGGTGATCGGGCCCGGCGCGCTCACCGGGCCGGACCGTCCGCGTGAGCACCGTCCGCGTGAACACCGTCCGCGTGAACACCGTCCGCGTGAACACCGTCCGCGTGAACACCGTCCGCGTAGGCCCGGACGAACTCCAGGGCGCGGGCCAGTTCGCCGGCCGTGATGTCGTTGACGAAGACGCAGGAGCCGAGCCCGTCGGTGAGCGGCAGACGCTGCCGGCCGTCCCGGTGCTTGACCGCGTCGGCGAGGCCGACCTCCAGCAGTTCCGGCGTGAACACCGGGTGGGTCAGCGGGAGTCCGCAGCCGGCGATCAGAGCCAGCGCCCGGTGGGCGTCGCTCTCGGACAGGTACCGCCGTCCGACGGCCAGCGCGAGGCAGACGGCCATGTCGACCGCGACGGCCTCGCCGTGCAGCAGCGGCGGGTCGGCGCGCAGCTCCAGGGACGGGCTGAAGGTGTGTCCGTAGTCGACCGAGCGCTCCAGGACGCCTTCCCAGAGGTTCGGCTCCAGCTCGTCCAGCATGCCGGCGATCGCCCGGGAGACGACCTCGCTCATCGCCGCACCGCAGTCGGCGAGCGAGTGGTTGGTGATCCGGGCGACGTTCTCCTCAAGGAGTTCGAAGAGCGCGCCGTCCTTGATGAGCGCCATCTTGATGATCTCGGCGAGGCCGTTGGCGATGTGCCGCGGCTCCACCGTGCGCAGGAACTCGGGGTCGATGAGGGTGACCTCGGGGGCGAAGTAGGTGCCCAGCCGGTTCTTGTGGGTGCCGTGGTTGACGCCGGTCTTCACGCCGACGCCCGCGTCGACCTGACCGACGAGGGTCGTGGGGACCCGGACGTAGGGGGCGCCCCGGCGGTAGAGGCTCGCGGCCATGCCGACGACGTCCATCAGGACGCCGCCGCCGACCACGACCACGCGTTCGGTACGGCGCAGGATGCCCATCTCGGTCATGGCCCTGGTCACCTCGACGACCTGCTCGAGGTTCTTGGTCTCCTCGTCGCCGGGCATGACCTTCCAGACCGCGTCGACCTGCCATGCCTCGAAGTAACCGCGCAGGCCGGGGCCGTACAGCTCGTCGACGGCCCGGTCCACGACGATCAGCGCGCGGACGGTCTCCCGGCCGTCGGCGCCCACCGAGCGGGCGAGGACGGGGTTGGCCGGGTTGAGGAGCCCTCGGGTGAGGGAGACCTCGTAGCCCACCGGCATCTGGGACTGGACGTACCAGGTCAGGCCCGGCGGGCGGGGGATGTCGAAGGCGGACGTGAGGCTGCTGCTCGGACGGGCCGTGGTGATCTCGGACATCGCAGGAAGTACTCCGTCTGAAGGTCGGGACGAGAAGGCGGGAAAGGGCCCCGTCCCCGCCGGCCCGGGGATCTCCCGGGCCGGCGGGGACGGAACGGATTCCGGCGGGGGTCACCCGGCCGGAGGAGAGGGCGCGATCACGCCTCGGGGGCGCCCATGGGCGCGGGCAGGGCGTCCAGTTCGGAGACGTCCTGGTCCGTGAGGTCCAGCGCCGCCGCACCGGCGTTCTGGACGAGGTAGCGCTCGGTCTTGGTGCCGGGGATCGGGACGACGTGCTCGCCCTTGCTCAGCAGCCAGGCGAGCGCCACCTGCGCCGGCGTGGCCTCGTGCCGGTCGGCGACGGCGCGCACCGCGTCGACGATCGACTTGTTGTGGGCGAACGCCTCTTCGGTGAAGCGCGGCTGGGTGCTGCGCCAGTCGTCCTTGGGCAGGTCGGCCGGGTTGGTGAAGGCGCCGGTGAGCAGACCGCGGCCCAGCGGCGAGAACGGCAGGAAGGCGATGCCGTTCTCCACGGTGTACGGGAGGACGTCGGTGAAGGCGTCCCGGGTGAACAGCGAGGCCTCGGACTCGACGGCGGCCACCGCGTGCACGCTCTGCGCGGCACGGACCTGCTCCAGGGTCACCGCGGAGAGTCCGAGCGCCCGGATCTTGCCCTGGCGTACGAGCTCGGCGAGGGCGCCCCAGCTCTCCTCCAGCGGCACCTGCGGATCCACGCGGTGCAGGAAGTACAGGTCGATGTGGTCGGTGCCCAGGCGGCCCAGGCTGGCCTCGACCGCCGCGGTGAGGTGCTCGGGGCGGCCGTTGAGACCGAGGCCGTTCTCGTCGACGACGAGGCCGCCCTTGGTGGACAGCACCACCTCGTCGCGGCGGCCCTTGATGGCGCGCCCGACGAGGTCCTCGTTGGTGAAGGGGCCGTAGACGTCGGCCGTGTCGATCAGGTTGACGCCGAGGTCGAGGGCGCGGTGGATCACCGCGACGGAGGCGTCGTCGTCCCAGCCGTGCGGGTCGTAGCCGAAGGACATGCCCATGGTGCCGAGACCGATGCGGCCTACTACGGGTCCGCCGTTGCCGAGGGTGGTGGTTCGCATGAGGGTTCTCTCTCCTTGAAACGGTTTACGAGGGGGTTGATGCGGTTCACGGGGGGTGAAGCGGACCGCATCGGGAGGAAACGGATTGCGGGGGGGTGGAACGGGTGCCCAAGGGGCGGTGGGGCGGGTGGCACGGGTGCCACCGGGGTGCCGGCTCGGGCCGGCACGTGCGTGGGGGGGGTGGCGGCTCGGCGGCAGGTCAGAGGCGGACGGACTGCCGGTGGCGGAAGACGTCCCTCGGGTCCCAGTCGCGCTTGATCCGCTGGAGGCGGGCGTAGTTGCCCTTCCAGTACAGGTCGTGCCACGACACCGCGGAGGCGTTGAAGGCCGGGTCGGACAGGTCGCCGTCGGGGTAGTTGATGTAGCAGCCGTCGGTGACACCGTTGGGCACCGGGACGCCGCCGGTGTCGGCGTAGACGTCGCGGAAGGCGTTGCGCACCCAGGCGATGTTCTTCGCGTCGTCCTTGGTGTCGTACCAGAGGCTCTCGAAGTTGGTCTTCATGATCGCGTCGCGCTGGGCGACCGCGGTGGCCGTCGGCGAGACGGACGCGATCCGGCCGCCCGACGCGGAGAGGACGATCCCGGTGAGGGCACTCGGCCCGTCGGTGCTCGTGAGGTTCCGGTACATGGCGTCGATCTGCCGCTGGGGCGTCGCCGTGCGCAGGTGGGACGACTTGTGGATGCTGCGGGTGGTCGGGTCCAGCTGGGTGGGGGAGATGGCCCCGATGTAGCGCGTGCCCCGCAGCCACGGCAGCAGCCTCGTCGTGGTGTACGCGGAGTCGACCACGCCCGACGAGCGTCGGGTCGTGGAGCTCAGGCCCAGCGCCTGGTCCATGCCGGCGAGGAAGTCCGACAGCACGGTCGCGGCGTCGGGAAGGGAGGCGTCCAACTGCACGACAGCGCCCAGTGATCCGCTGTCGCGGTGGTTGAGCAGCAGCCACGAGTAGAGCGAACCGGCCGTGGTCCCGGCAGTGTTGTTACGCTCCAGCCACTGGCCCCAGTAGGTGACCAGGCGGCTGAAACCGTCCAGGGTGACCTTCTCCCAGGGCCAGTTGGCCAGGGTCAGGAAGATCTGCGACGGCGCCTTGGGCAGCAGCGTCTCCGGACCCCCGGTGGCGCCAGGGGTACGGAACCAGAACCTGGTGACGATGCCGAAGCTGCCGCCGCCACCGCCGGTGTGCGCCCAGAACAGGTCCCGTAGACGGGCGTCGGCGGAGTCCCGCGCGGCGATCACACTGCGGACCGAGCCGTCCGCGGCGACGACCACGACCTCCACGGCGTGCAGGTGGTCGACGGTCAGACCGTACTGGCGGGAGAGGTTGCCGAAGCCGCCGCCGGTGATGTGGCCGCCGACACCGACGCTGTGGCATATGCCGCCGGGTATGGTCACGCCCCAGCCCTCGTAGAGCGCCTCGTACACGTCCAGCAGGGTGGCGCCACCGCCGACGCAGAAGGCGTTCATCGACGTGTCGAAGGTGACCTGGTTCATCAGCGACAACTTGATGTTGATCTTGACGTCGGCGTTGAACACGAAGTCCTCGAAGCAGTGCCCGCCGCTGCACACGGAGAGCCGCTTGCCGGCGGCGACGGCCTCGCGCACCGCCGTGACGACCTCAGCCGTCGTCCTCGGCAGCACGATCTTGTCCGGGCGGGCCTGCCAGCGCTGGTTCATGCCCGAGGTGAGATCGGGGTACCGGGGGTCCGCCGGAGCCACCGTGACACCGGCCGTCTGTGCGCCGATCGCGTCCGTCGCCTCGGCGAGCCGGCCGGCGCCGGCGCCGGTGTCGGCAGCGCGCGCGCCGGGGGCCTGCACCAGTCCGCCGACGGCGGTGGCGAGAGCGATTCCCGACCCTGCACCCACGAACCGGCGGCGCTTTATTTCATTCGTCATCTTCGTCGTTTCCTGGTCTTCGAGTTCATTGGAAAGAAGTCCAGCCCATGAATGCAGAAACGGGGGCGCATCGAAGGCGGTTCTGCTCGGCTGAGTTCGCCGCGATGAATGCCATCTCAGCAGGAGGGAGCGCGCCGGCACCAACCTCCGAAGTCAACTTCGGCATGTCGGCGCACTTTGGGAACTACGCCTTGATCGGACGGCCGCGGGACCGCATCGTCGGGCCTGCCCGGGCGTCCGCCCGGGCGACGGCAGGGCCCCGCCGGAGGCGGGAACCCCCGGCGGACGGAGTGATGTTGAGCGGAATCCCTGGAGCACGCGCGGTGCACCACATCGCCTACACCGTGCCCGACCTCGACCAGGCCGTGGAGTTCTTCACCCAGGTCATCGGCGCCGAACTGGCCTACCGGCTCGGCCCGGTGGAGGACCCCGAGGGCACCTGGATGACCGAGAAGCTGGCCGTGCACCCCCGCGCCTCGGCACAGATCGCCATGCTGCGCCTCGGCCCGGTGACCAACCTCGAACTCTTCGAGTACACCTCGCCCGACCAGGACCGCACCCGGCCGCGCAACAGCGACTGGGGCGGGCACCACTTCGCCATCTACGTGGAGGACGTCGACAAGGCCACCGCGTACCTGCGCGAGCAGCCCGGCGTGACCATCCTCGGGGAGCCGGAGACCATCGAGGACGGGCCGATCGCCGGAGATCGCTGGGTGTACTTCATGACTCCGTGGGGCCTTTCCATGGAGCTCATCAACATGCCGGCCGGCATGCCGTTCGAGCAGACCACCGACACCCGTCTTTTCCTCCCCGAAGGTGAATGGAAGTAATGCAGGAGACGAATGCAACGGTCGACGAGACCGTCAACAGCAATGCCTTCAACCGAGGCGTCATCGAGGAATTCCGGGCCAACGGCGGCCGGGTGAAGGACTTCGGCTCCATCCCCCTCCTGCTGCTCAGCACCACGGGGCGGGTCAGCGGTCTGACCCGTACCACTCCCCTCGTCCACCTGGCCCGGGACGGCCGCTACATCGTCTTCGCCGCGAACGGCGGAGCACGCGTGGCACCCGGCTGGTACCGCAACCTCATGGCAGCCGGGGAGGGCGTGGTGGAGGTCGGCTCGCAGCGCCTGACCGTGACGCCCGAGCCGGTACCGGCGGAGGAGCACGAGGAGCTGTGGCGACTGCAGACGGCGCAGGACCCGAACTTCGCCACGTTCCGGTCCAAGACGGACCGGACCATCCCCGTCGTCGCCCTGGTCCCCGTCGGCGACGCCGGCTGACCCGGCTGACCCTGGCTGATCCGTCCGGGCCCCGGCTGACCCGGCTGACCCTGGCTGATCCGTCCGGGCCCCGACTGACCCGGCTGATCCGGCCAGGCCCCGGCTGACTTGGCTGATCCGGCCGGGCCCCGGCCGGGCTGTCGGCCGGGGCCGACCTTGAAGGAGCAACGCATGACCACGACCGACCCCACCGAGGAGTTCCGGGCCGCACGGGACTTCCTGCTCACCCACCGCGAGGACTACGACACGGCCTACGCGGGCTTCCGCTGGCCCCGCCCGGAACGGTTCAACTGGGCCCTGGACTGGTTCGACGCGATCGCCCGCGACAACGATCGCACCGCACTGCGGATCGCGGAGGAGGACGGCACCCACAGCCAGTACTCCTTCGCGGAGCTCGCCCACCGCTCGGACCAGGTCGCGAACTGGCTCCGCGCCCAGGGCGTCCGGGCGGGCGACCGCGTCCTGGTCATGCTGGGCAACCAGAAGGAGCTGTGGGAGACGGCGCTCGCCGCGATGAAGCTGCGCGCCGTGCTCGTCCCCGCGACCCCGCTGCTCAACACGGTCGAGCTGGCGGACCGCGTCGACCGAGGCGCGGTCCGCCACGTCGTCGCCCGGGCGGAGGACCACACCAGGTTCGCCTCGGTGCCCGGCGCCTTCACCCGTATCGCGGTCGGCCGGCCGGCACAGGACCCGCCCCCCGGCTGGCTGGACTACGAGGAGTCACTGACGGCGCGGGCGGACTACGTGCCCGACGGCCCGACCCTCGCCGACGACCCGCTCCTGCTCTACTTCACCTCCGGCACGACATCCCGGCCGAAACTCGTCCAGCACACCCACGTCTCGTACCCGGTGGGACACCTGTCCACCATGTACTGGATCGGGCTCCGCCCCGGCGACGTCCACCTCAACATCTCGTCGCCCGGCTGGGCCAAGCACGCCTGGTCCAACCTCTTCGCCCCGTGGAACGCGGAGGCCACCGTCTTCGTGCACAACTACACGCGCTTCGACGCGGGCCGTCTGATGACGGAGATGGACCGCGCGGGCGTCACGACGTTCTGCGCGCCGCCGACCGTGTGGCGCATGCTCATCCAGGCCGATCTGGGCCAGCTGCGCACGCCGCCGCGGGAGGCGGTGGCGGCCGGCGAGCCGCTCAACCCCGAGGTCATCGACGCGGTACGACGGTCCTGGGGTGTGACCGTGCGCGACGGCTTCGGGCAGACCGAGACGACGGTCCAGATCGCGAACACCCCAGGTTCGGAGGTCACTCCCGGCTCGATGGGCCGGCCGAGCCCCGGCTTCACGATCGCCCTGCTCGACCCCGCCACGGGCCGCCCGGGCGACGAGGGCGAGATCAGCGTGGACCTGTCCGCCGCCCCCGTGGGGGTGATGGCGGGCTACGAGGGCGACCCGGCCCGCACGGCCGAGGCGATGGCGGACGGCTACTACCGTACGGGCGACCTCGCGGTACGCGGCCCCGACGGACGGCTCACCTACATCGGCCGCAGGGACGACGTGTTCAAGTCGTCCGACTACAAGATCTCCCCGTTCGAGCTGGAGAGCGCCCTGCTGTCGCACGAGGCGGTGGCGGAGGCCGGGGTGGTGCCCGCGCCGGACGCCCTGCGCCTGTCGGTGCCCAAGGCGTACGTCGTCCTGGCGGAGGGCTGGGAGCCGACCAGGGACACGGCGAAGCTCCTCTTCGCCCACTCCCGGGCGGAACTTCCCCCGTACAAGAGGGTGCGCCGCATCGAGTTCGCCGAGCTGCCCAAGACGATCTCGGGGAAGATCCGGCGGGTGGAGCTGCGGGCGGCGGCGGAGCGGGGTGACGGCGCCGAGTACCGCGAAGAGGACTGCGTCTGAGCTTCCGTCGGTGCGGGGTCGGGTCCATGTCGTACGACGTGGGACCGGCCCCGCACCGACGTATGCCGGGCCGTATGCTCCGGCCCTCCCGCCCCGGGTCCTCGGGCTCTCCGGCCAGGAGCGGGACGGGGGGACGGCGGCGTGGGTACGGGCCTCCCCAGGCCCTGCGGGACACAGGGCCTGGGGAGCAGGCAGATGCAGGGGCCCTACGGGGCGGCCGGGGCGGAGACGCCGTCCGTCTGCCGCGCCGACTCCCCCACCGACTTCCCCGCGGATGGGCGTGGGGACCGGCAGAACCAGGTCAGGGGCAGCGTCGCCACGCAGATCGCGGCCGCGGCGAGCGGCAGCACGGCGAACCCGTACGCTCCCGTGATCCCGCCCGCGACAGCCGCTCCGGCCGCGATACCGGCGTTCCCCGCCGAGGCGCCGAGCGTCGCCGCGAGGTCGCCGCCGGGCCCGGCGCGGCGGATCGTCCGGAGCTGGAGGGCGGGCGCGAGGCCGAAGCCGGCGAGGCCCCAGACCGCGACGCACACGGCCACGGCCACGGGCCGCTCGCCGAGCAGGAAGAGCGTCGTGAGAACCAGCGCGAGCACCGCGGTCGCCGCGATCACGGTGGTGCCGGCGGCCCGGTCGGCGAGGTAGCCCCCGAGCGCGGTACCGGCGGAACCGGCCGCTCCGAACACCAGCAGGTACAGGCCGACGGCACCGCCCTGGACTCCGACGACCTCCTGGAGGTACCCGCTCAGTTGGGTGAAGGCGGTGAACTGGCCGCAGAAGAGCAGGACGGCGATCGCAAGCAGCGTCAGCACCGGCGCCTTGGCGACATGCTGGAACTGGGCGCGCAGCGCCTGCTGTCCGCCGGTGGCGGACGGTGGCACCGCCGCCCATGTCAGCACCAGAGCCGCGCACGCGAGAGCGGCGATCCCGGCGAAGGCGTACTGCCACGGCAGGACCTGGCCGGCGAAGGTGGCCAGCGGCACGCCCAGCAGATTGGCCGCGGCTATCCCACCGAACACGACGGCGACGGCCCGGCCCTTGCGCTCCGCCGGGACCAGGGCGGCAGCCGCCGCGGAGGCGGCGCCGACGAACAGTCCGTGGACGGCGCCCGCGAGCACGCGTACCACGACGACGACCGTGAAGTCCGCCCAGAGAGCCGCAACGACGTTGGCCAGGGCGTAGACGCCGAGGGCGGCGGCCAGCAGGAGCCTGCGGGGCAGCCGGAGCGTCAGGGCGGTCAGGAGCGGCCCGCCCAGACACACGCCGAGCGCGTACGCGGTGACCAGCAGGCCTGCGGTGGCGGCGCTGACGTGCAGGCTCTCGGCCATCCGGTCGAGGACGCCGATCACGGCGAACTCGGCGGTTCCGACCACGAACGCGCTCAGACCGAGGACGGCGAGGGCGCGCGTGCTCCGCGCCCTCGCCACCGGCACGGCCGGTGCCGCGCCCGCCCGTTCCGCACACTCGGTTCCGGTACCGATTCCAGTACCGGTTCCGTCTCCGGCTCCTGTTCTGGCTCCTGTTCCCGTTGCGGTTCCGTGCATCGTGACTCCTCCGCGTTCCCGTGCCGTCCGTAACGGCGTCTCTGCCGGTCAGCACACCAGCGCCGGGGCCGGCTGTCGCCGCCGACTGGCTCAAGTCGCCCCGGCTTCGCGGCGTTCGAGAACACTCGGCGCGTCCGGGACGCGGAAGAGGGACGCGGAAGAGGGAGGTGGAAGACCGCTCAGATCGCGGTGGCCCCACCGTCGACCGGCATCGCGGCGCCGGTCACGTACGAGGCGCGGTCGCTGCACAGCCACAGCGCCGCCTCGGCCACTTCGGATGGCGAAGCCATGCGCTTCTGTACGGAGGCGTCCGAGAACCGCTGCTCGAGCTCGGCGTGCTGCCCCAGCACCTCCTCCATCATCTCGGTGCGGGTGGCACCGACGACGAGGGCGTTGACCCGAATGCCCGCGGCGCCGTAGTCGGCCGCCGCGGCCCGGGTCATGCCGAGGACGGCGTGCTTGGCCGCCACGTACGCGGCGCTGGCCCCCGTGGCACGGGTGGCGGCGACGCTGGCCGTGTTGACGATCGACCCGCCGGAGCTCTGGCCCAGCATCACGGGTATCTGGTGGCGCATGCAGTTCCACACGCCCACGACGTTCACGTCCATGGTCTGCCGGAAGACGTCGTCGTCGATCTCGTGCAGCAGCGCGCCCGCCGTGGCGTAACCGGCGTTGTTGAAGGCGTGGTCGAGCCGCCCGTAGGTCTCCACGGCGGCTTCGACGGCTTCGCGCATCCGGTCGGAGTCGGCGACGTCGCCCTCGACGGCGAGGGCGCGTCCCCCGGATTCGTTGATCTTCCCCGCCAGCGCGCGCAGCCGCTCGCCGCGCCGCGCGACGAGGACGACGGCCGCGCCTTCGTCGGCGAATGCATGGGCGGCTGCCTCACCGATGCCGCTGGATGCTCCGGTGATCAAGGCCACTCGGCCGGTCATCGGACGCTGGTTGCTCATGTCGTTCCTCGCAAGCTCGTATTGGTCAGGTACGGGTCTCGGTCAGGTACGGGTCTCGGTCAGGTACGTGTCTCGGTCAGGTACGGGTCTCGGTCAGGCGCCGGCCGGGACGGCGCTGTCCCGGCGGGCGCCGGCCGTGGAGTTGTCGTTCCACAGCGTGCCGCGAAGGGCATCGGCGTCGATGCTGCGGATCAGCCGCTCGTCGATCGCGTCCAGGGAGTCCACGATGTGCCGTACACCGGCCTCGCGCATCAACTGCCGCTGGAAGCTGTGCACGAAGGTGCTCGGGTGGCCGATGAAGGGAACGTCGAGGTCCCTGGCGGTCTCGGCGACGCGGGCCACGTCGTCGACGAAGAGCGCTTCTCCGTGCTCCAGTCCGAAGATCTCGGTGGTGATCTCGTGGATGCCCGGACGGAAGTCGTTGGTGCACACATAGCGCGGGCCGTCGAACAGCTCCGCCCACTCCCCCAGGAACCGATCGAAGTGCGGGGCGGGCAGACCTCCGTAACAGACGGTCCGGAGACCGAGTGCGCGCAGCCGCCGTACGAGATCGATGGCGCCGTCCATGACGGCGACCGGGTGCTCGGCGAGGTAGACGTCGCGTTCCTCGAAGTAGGCCGTCAGGGCCTCTTCCCCGCTGAGCGGCTGCGGTACGGCGGCGGCCATGTTCCGCCCGGCTATGTGCTGGGGCTGCGAGAACACCGCCCGCTCGGTCTCGGCCGTGTAGGCGCCGCCCCGGCCGACGACGAAGGCGTGGATCACGGGGCTGAAGGTGTCGTTGAGCAGGACGCCGTCGATGTTGAGAGCGGCCAGCCGAAGGCGGCCGAGGCTGTGGGGCATGGGTCCTCCCATGGACGAACGAACGGACGAAGGGACGGGCTGACGAACGGACGGGCTGACGAACGGCTGTATGGACGTGCGGGGGCGGCGCGCGGAGGGTGTGCCCGGTGCGGCGGCGGCCACCGTGCGCACCGGACAGGCCGCACGGACGGGTACGAACCGGCGGCGCCGACCGGCGATACGCCGCTACGCCGGTGCGGAGCAACGGACGAAGCGAGGGAATCCGAATCGACCGCGACACCCCGACGCAGGGGGCGCGTCCCCCGGAGACGTCAGCCGACGAGGCCCTTCAGCCGCTCGTGGCTGACGTCGGTGCGGGAGACGATCGCCGGCACGGCGATCCCGGGCAGCAGCAGGCGCCACATCCGGATGGTGCGGTCGCTCAGGTCCTTCCGGCCGCTGACCACGGCGGAGAACATCTGCATGCCCGTACACGCCTCGGTCACGAACTCACCCAACTCCTCGGGTGACACACCGGCCTGAAGCTCTCCCCTGGCCTGCGCCTCGCGCAGGCAGTCGGCCATGATGCCCGCCCAGGACTGATAGGGCGTCGCATCGGAGGCGCCGAAGGTGGCCTGCTCCCCCGTCAGCCGGACTCCGGCCCGCAGGAGCGGGTCGACCTGGAGCAGGTGGGACCAGGAGAGGGTGATGTCCACCAGCCGTTGGAGCCCCTCGGACTGCAGCCTGGGGACGATGGTCTCGGGCTGCGCGTTCATCACCGCGCGCGCCAGGCCCTCTTTTGAGTCGAAGTGGAAGTACAGGGCCCCGGTGGTGAGTCCTGCCCGCTTCAGGATCAGGTTGACGCTCGCACCGGCGTAGCCGAACTCGTCGAAGGTCTCGGCCGCCGCGCGAAGAATCGCCTCGCGCGTCTGAACCGCCCGCTCCTGTTTGGGACCAGCCACGACGTCTCACCCTCCAAAAAAAACGGAACGATCCTTATGTTAGCGAGCCGGAGCAGCCTCTTGGCAACCCCCTGATGTCATCGGCGGGGAGACGCACCCTTCCGCCAGCACGTACTCCGCCCGCTCAATCCTGTCGACCTGACACTTTACGAAGTCTTGACTTTAAAAAAAAACGAGCACTCTTTATGTTGAACCCGGAACGGGCGGGGGGCTACGGATCCATCAGTCACCCCTGTCCGGATCGACTTCGTTTCCGACGTCCCGGGGGGACAGCATGCTCACGAGCACACTGCCGAGAACACGCGAATCGCATCCTCAGAGCCGGCCCGTGTCAGCGGCCGAGGTGCACAAGGCGGACGCGAACGAACTGCTCCTCACCAGCTGGCGCCCCACCGGCGCCGACCGGTTCACCGTCTCCGCACGGTGGCCGGCCGCCCACCGCTTCTACGGCGGGGCGCACGGGTCCCGCGACCCGCTGCTGCTGATCGAGTGCGTACGCCAGGCGATCCCGATGCTCTGCCACGCCGCCTACGACGTACCGTTCGGTTTCCGGCAGGCCTGGGAAGACCTGCACTTCCAGTTCGACGCCTCGGCACTGGGGACCGCCGACGCCCCGCTCGCGGCCGAACTGGACGTCGTCTGCACCGATGTCGTACGTCGTGGCACTCGACTCGCGGGGATGACGATGACGGTTCGGGCATCCGTGGGCGGCGTCACCGCCGCCCACGTACGGACCCGGTTCTCGAACCAGTCACCGGTGGTCTACCAGCGGCTGCGCGGCCCGTACGCGGACATCGCGGCGGCCCACGCCCGCGCCCTGCCGCCGGGCCGCCCGATCTCTCCCCGCCTGGTCGGCCGCGAGCGCGCCGACGACGTCGTCCTGTCCTCCGCCGGCACGCCCGGCAACTGGTACCTGCGGTCGGACCTCGGACACCCGGTCCTCTTCGACCACCCGGTCGATCACGCGCCGGGGATGCTGCTCCTGGAGGCGGCCCGCCAGGCGGCCCTGACCCGGTCAGCGCGACCGGCCACCGTCGTGGCGATGAAGACGGTCTTCACCCGCTACGCCGAGTTCGACACACCCTGCCTCGTCAACGCCACACCGGTCACGGCGGGCCCGGGGACGCCGGAAGGAACCCAGGTCACCCTGGTCGAGGTGGAACAGAACGGCAGCCGCATCTTCGGCGCCGAGGTGACCACCCGACCGCTGCGCCTCGCCTAACGCGGACCGCCCGCCTCGCCGCCGCCCAGGGGACGCCGCCACCGCCCCCACCTCACTCCCTCCCCGCCCGCGAAGCCCGACCGCCCGCTCCATGTGCGGACGTGGCTCAACGCGCCCTGTCCAGCGATTCCGCCGATTTCACCGGTTCGAGCGGGAGGGAGAGGGGAGAGACGTTCCGCCGAGGCGGGCGCTGCGTAATCGGGTGAATACTTTCCGCTACGCCCGAATGGGGCGCTCTTAGCGTTGGAGGAAGCGTGCGGAAGTTGGCGACGGTGGCGGTGGTGGCGGGGTTGTTCCTGAGCGGGGCGGGGGCGGCCGCGGCGGACGGGTGGCAAAAGATCGAAAACTTCTGGACTCCGGGGGTCCACTTCACGGGCGTGGAATACAAGTGGGAGCCCAAGGGGCAGAACCACGGCGGATACCACTTCCGAGGCGACCTGAAGGACCTCGAACCCAACGACGGTCACAACGTCTACGTCGAGGTCAAGGTCGAGGGCTACGACTGGAACCGCTTCAAGGGCGTGCAGAAGAGGACCGTCCATCTGGACAAGGTCGTCTGGGACGGGGCCGCTCAGTACACCTCCAGGGCACAGATCCAGGTGTGCCGTGACCGGGGCACCCTGCGCCCCGACAACTGCACAGCTGTCAGGAAGTACAAGCGACCCAACCACTAGGCCAACGGTTTTCGGAGGCCGCGCGCGTGTGCGGCCTCCGTGCGCAAGGGAGTTCGCATCACCATGGACGCCATCCTCCGCGCCGAGGGCGTGGACCTCTTCTACGGAACGCATCAAGCCGTCAGCGGCGCGGACTTCGCCTTGCAAGCCGGGGAGGTGGCTGCCGTCATGGGCAGCAGTGGCTCGGGGAAGTCCTCGCTGCTCTACTGCCTCGCCGGGGTACTGCCCTCGACTCACGGCACCGTCTCCTTCGACGGAACAGCGTTCTCGACGCTCAGCGACGACGAGTTGAGCACACTGCGACGCGAGCGCTTCGGTTTCGTCTTCCAGTACGGAGAGCTCCTGCCCGAGCTGACGGTCGAGGAGAACGCCGCCCTCCCCCTGCGCCTCGCCGGACAGCGCAAGGCACCGGCCCACGCTGCGGCCGGCGAGGTGCTCGGGCGGCTGGGCATGACCGACCTGCTGCAGCGCAGGACGTCGCAGCTATCCGGCGGACAGAGCCAGCGCGTCGCGGTCGCGCGGGCGCTCGTGCACCGCCCCACCGTGGTGTTCGCCGACGAGCCGACCGGTGCCCTCGACAGCGCCAACGCCTCCGCTGTACTAGAGGAGTTCCTGCGGCTCGCCCGAGACCAGGGCACCGCCGTCGTCATCGTCACGCACGACGAGACAGTGGCAGAGCACGCCGATACCCGGTACACGATGACCGACGGTGTCCTGAGGATGCGAGGGGTGGCTGCATGAACCCCTTCCTTCTCGGAATGCGTCTGCTCTGGGGCGCCGGACGGGGAGGCCGAGTCCGCTTCCTGCTGATGACGTTCGGCTGTTCCCTGGGCGTGGCCTGCCTGGCCGCCGTCCTCACCATCCCCACCATTCTCGCCGCCCACGACGCCCGGTCAGCCGCCCGCGAACCGGAGAACCGGGTGGAGTCGAAGCAGGGGTGGTCGACCGCCGACACCGTCGCGCTCACCCACAAGGACGCGTATGGCTCCCAGCCGCTGCTCCGTACATTCGTAGCTCTTCCGAAGTCCGGTACCCCGCCGGTCCCACCCGGGATCGACCGGCTGCCCGGCGCCGGAGAAGTGATCGTCTCGCCACGGCTTCGGGAGGTGCTGGAGGCAGAGCCTGGCATCGCCGGACTCCTGCCCGGAAAAGTGACCGGCACGATCAGCCCGGAGGGCCTGGCCGGGCCCGACGATCTGTACGCCTATATCGGCAGCACCCACGCCCAGATCCCCAACGGCGACAGGGTGGACTACTTCGGCTCCCGATACGCCGACTCCCAGGTCGTCGAGGAATCCACTCTCGACATCCTTCGCTTCACCCTCGGCTGCGTAGTGCTGCTGCCCCTCGCTGTGTTCCTCTCCGTCTGCGCCAGGCTCTCCGCCGAGTCCCGGGCGCGCCGGCTCGCCGCACTCCGGCTCGTAGGACTGAGCGTCAAAGACACCCTGCGGGTCAACGCCGGGGAGACCGTGGCAGCCGCATTCCTGGGGGCAGTACTCGGCGTCGCCGGCTATTTCCTCTTCAACGAGTTCATGGCCGGGATCGGACTGCCCGGCCTCCATTGGTACCCAGCCGACGGGCGCCCGACGGCGTCCACGCTCGCCGTTTGCCTGGTGGCCTGCCCGGCCCTGGCATGGTTCGTCGGGCGCCACCACGCAAGGGAGGCCGCACTCAGCCCGCTCAACATCCGCCGGACCGGCCAGCGCAAGCCGCCCAAAAAGTACGGAACGCTGCTCCTCCTGCCAGGGTTGGGTGTCATCGGCGCGTACTGCGCCCTCAGCATCATGGGCCGGGATCCGTCGGGAGGCTCCGCGAATACCGTGCTCGTCCCTGCTGCCGTGCTGTTGACAGGAGCCGGACTCGTCTTCGGTCTGGCCCCGATCACGTCCTGGCTCGCGCGCCGACTCGCCGGATCCGTACGATCGCTCCCGCTGGCTCTCGCGATGCGCCGAACTGAAGTCGAACCGGGCAGCTCGCTGCGGGTGGTCACAGGGCTCGTCCTGCTCGTCTACGCCACGTCCCTCACCCAGGGCGTGCTCATCGAACTCAGCCAGGTCAGCCGCAACACCTCTCCCGTACAGGAGTACAGCCTCCGCCTCACCGAACTGTCGCCTCAGCAACAAGAGAAGCTGACCCGACTGGAGGGAGTGCGAGCCCACGCCATCGGCGCGTCTTCCTGGGTCCGTCTCGACGACGACTTCTACGATCGCTCGATCTCCGCAGCCGTCGGTACGTGTGCGCAACTCGCCGCCTTCGCCCAATCGACACGGGGCTGCGTCGACGGCAAGGTCCTCCGGCTGGTAGATCCGAACCAGCTGCTGAACGAGGAAGCTCAGCCGGGTCGCACCTTCCCGTTTCTCATGAGCAACGGGAAGAAGGTCACCGTCGCGGTGCCCCGGAATTCGGTCACCGTGGACAACTTCCCCCTGACCTCGATCGCGACCGCCGACCTACTCATTCCGCCCTCGCTCCTGCCCGGCGGCACTCTGCCGGAGAAGGGACGGCTCGTCCTCACCAGCAGGTCCGACCCGCGAACCGTCCGCACAACCCTCGACGGCATCGGCACCATCGCCCCCACCGCCGAGGTCGAGCCCGTCGGCATCAACATCGACGCTCTGAGCCAACTCACCGTCATCCGCAGTCTCCTCGCCGCCGGCATGGTCCTCGGGCTCGTCATCAGCGTCGCCGCCTTCGTCGTCTCCATCGCCGACCGCGCCATGGAGCGGCGCAGCCAGGTCACCGCCCTCGCGCTGCTCGGGGCGCGGGCCGGGACGTTGCGGGCCGCGCAGTGTGTGCAGGTGTTGCTGCCGCTCGCGATCGGGCTCGGGGCGGCCGTCGTCACCGGGTGGCTCGCCGAGTCGAGTTATCTGATCACCGGGGGTGGCGCGGTGCACTGGGACTGGAGTGGGCTGCCGTTGCTGTTCGCCTGCTGTCTCGGGGTGCTGCTCGCCGCCGGGGCGGCCTCGTTGCCGCTCGTGCGGCGGCACGTCGACCCGGAGCACATCCGGCGGGACTGACCGTACGCACCGCCTCCGGGTGCGCCGGCCTCAGGCCGCCAGGGCGTGTTCCGTGCGGCGGGTGATGCGGCCCGTCAGAGCGAGGGTCGCGGCCGCCGACAGGATGCCGGCGGCCAGGGCCGTCCACCAGAGCGGGGCGGGGCCCAGGCCGGTGTAGACCGTGACGCCCAGCGTCAGTGCGCCGAAGCGGGCGACGCCCCACGCCCAGCTGAAAGCGCCCTGGTAACGGCCCCGGGCGTGGGCCGGGGCGAGGTTGGCGATGATCGCGGCGGCGATGCCCGCGACGCAGACCTCGCCCAGGGACCAGACGACCACCGAGACCGTGTAGCCCACGACCCCGTCCGCGAGGCCGGTCAGGGCCACCCCGGCGGCGATCAGCACACTGCCCGCGCACTGGACCGGGAGCTGCGGCAGCCGGGTCAGCCGGGCCGTCGCGAAGGGCTGGAGCACGACCACCAGGATCGCGTTGACCGCCGCCATCGCGCCGTACACCGCCGGGGAAAGACCGCTGTCGTGGATGGCGAGCGGCAGGGCGACCTCGGTGAGGGAGTAGACGAAGAGCTGGATGCCGAACAGGGGCAGAAGCGCGAGCGCCAGCCGGTCGCGGAAGACGACTCCGTAGCCGATGCCGTCCTTCCCGCGCCCGGCGTCCGTCTCCGACTCCGTCTCCGATTCCGACTCCGACTCCGACTTCCCGGCCATCGCCGACGCCGACGCCGACGCCGTCCGCGCGCGCGGCGATTCGGTCAGCCGGGTCACGACCACAGCCGCGTAGATCAGCATCGAGCCGGCGTCGACCACGAAGAGCAGCCAGTACCCGTGCGCCGCGAGGAAGCCGCCGAGCACTCCCGCCACCGCCGTACCGATGTTGACGCCCCAGCCGAACAGCGCGTACGCCCGCTGCCTGCGCGCCGCGTCCACCGTGTCCGCCATCAGCGCGTACGCGGCAGGGGACACCATCATGCCCGCCGCGCTGATCAGCAGGGCCGCGGCCGCCATCGTCCACACGCCCGGTGCCATGAAGAGCGCCCCCTGCGCCGCGGCCGCCCCGAGGAGTCCGATCAGCATGGTCGGGCGGCGGCCGATGCGGTCGGCCATGAGGCCGCCGAGCGCCGGGCCGAGGAGATGGCCCGCGCCCAGGGCGCCGAGGACGTACGAAACCTCCGGTCCCGTGATGCCGCGCGCGGCCAGGAAGAACACCAGGAAGGGCGTGACCATGTAGCCGAGGCGGTTGACGACCGTGCCGGCGAAGAGGGTCCAGACGGTGGGCGGGAGTCCGCGGAAGGTCGAGAGCATGCGAGGAGAGTGCGGCCCCGCCACCCCGACGATCCATTGATTAAGCTCAGACCGAATCCATCAGCTCCATCAGCGGTACGGGGAGGGCGACGGCGCATGGAATCGGGGCTCAGCTTCTCGGCGGCGGACCTGGCACAGACCCGGTTCGCGGTCTCCCCCATGTGGGAGGTCGTCACCAGTTTCCGGCTCCTCCGCGACGACACCGAGCCACCGCCGCACCGGCGCTGGGCGGCGCAGGTGCGACCCCGGCTGGCGCAGGCCGGCCTCGACGGCGGCTGGCTGGCCGCGCTGATTCCCGCCCGTGGCTACCTCGCCGACTTCCTCAACCCGACCCCCGCCACCCCCTTCCCCACCCTCGCGGCCGAACTCGATGCGATCCGCCGGACCCCGCCCGCGCAGGTACGCGACGACCTCGCCATGCTGGGCGCCGAGCACCCCACCGACCACCGGCCCTCCCCTCGGCTCAGGCTCCTCCATGAAGCCCCTGAGGCAGCCCTGGAGAAGGTGGCCGCCGAGATCGAGAGCTACTGGGAACTCGCCCTCGCCCCCTACTGGGCCCGCATCCGCCGACTCCTCGAAGCCGATGTCTTCCACCGCGCCCGGATGGTCGCCGAGCACGGCTCGGCGCGCGTCCTGGGCGAACTCCACGAGACCGTGCGATGGGACGACGGCACCCTGCGCCTGGTCCGCCGCCACTGTGCGCTGACCCGGGACGAGACGGGCTCGGGGCTGCTGCTGATCCCCTCCGTGTTCGCCTGGCCCCGCGTGATGACCCGCGCGGTGGCGCCCGACCCACCCCAACTCGCCTATCCCGCCCGTGGGATCGGCAACCTCTGGGAGCCGCGCGCCGCCACCGCCACCGACGCGGTCGCCGCCGTCCTCGGCCGCTCCCGCACCCTGCTCCTGAGCGAGCTCGACAGCCCGGCCTCCACCACCCAACTCGCCCGGCACTCCGGCCTGTCCACCGCCGGGACCTCCCAGCACCTGACCGCCCTGCGCGACGCCGGCCTCGTGACCGCGCACCGCAGCGGCCGCTCCGTCCTCTACGCCCGCACCGCCGTGGCGGACGCCCTGCTCGCACCCTCGGGAGAGACCGTATGACCTGGTCGGAGCGGGTGGTGGTACGGGACGGGGTACGGCTGTCCTGCCGGGACTGGCGCGGAAACGGGAGCGGAGGCGGGGCCGGACCCCGGCACGGGCACGGGGGCGGGGCCGGACACCGGCGCGGAGGCGGGGCCGGGGACGGGAACCGGCGCGGAGGCGGGGCCGGGGACGGAAGTGGCGATGAGTCCGGCCCTGCCGTCGTCCTCCTCCACGGGCTCGCCGGGCACGCCGGCGAGTGGGATCCCCTCGCCGCGCGACTGCAGGCCGACGGACACCGGGTCGTGGCCGTCGACCAGCGCGGGCACGGCGCGAGCGAGCGGCGCCCCGAGGACACCTCCCGAGCCGCCTACGTCGCCGACACGCTCGCCGTACTCGATCAACTAGACGTGGCACAGCCCCTGTTGGTCGGTCAGTCGCTCGGCGGGCACACGGCCATGCTCACCGCCGCCGCGCACCCCGGCCGCCTGCTCGGCCTGGTGCTCGTCGAGGCGGGCCCCGGCGGCCCCAACCCGGGCGTCACCGAGGAGATCGGCGGGTGGCTGGCGTCGTGGCCGGTGCCGTTCCCGACACGGGACGCGGCCGTGCGGTTCCTCGGCGGCGGACCTGTCGGCGAGGGCTGGGCGGACGGCTTGGAACGGCGGGAGCGCGACGGCGGCGGCTGGTGGCCGCGGTTCGACCCCGACGTGATGGTGCGCTCCCTAGCGGAGAACGCGACCCGCGCCTTCTGGTCCGAGTGGGAGGCCGTCGACTGCCCGACGCTCGCGGTCGTCGCCCAGAACGGCATCATCGAGCCTGCCCAGTTCGACGGGATGGTCCGGCGGCGGCCCGGCCTCCGGGCGGCGAGCGTGCCTGGTACGGGCCACGACCTGCATCTGGAGCGGCCCGACGCGCTCCACCACGTCCTCACGGATTTCCTCGGGGAGCTCCGCACTTGCCATGGAGTCCACTCCAACTCCTAGAGTGCGCGGCCAGGAGGTTCTACATGCGCTATCGCGTACTCGGCGGGACCGGCATCGAAGTGAGCACGTACTGCCTCGGCACCATGATGTTCGGTGCCGTCGGCAACCCGGATCACGACGATTCCGTACGGGTCATCCATGCCGCGCTCGACCGCGGCATCAATTTCGTCGACACCGCCGACATGTACTCGGCCGGTGAGTCGGAGGTGATCGTCGGCAAGGCGCTGAGCGACCCCCGGCGGCGGGACGCGGTCGTCCTCGCCACCAAGGTCCATTTCCCGATGGGCGAGGGCCCCAACCGCGGCGGGAACTCCCGGCTTTGGATCACCCGGGCCGTCGAGGACAGCCTGAAGCGGCTCGGCACCGAGTGGATCGACCTCTACCAGGTCCACCGGCCCGACCACCGTACGGACATCGAGGAGACGCTCGCGGTCCTCGGCGACCTCGTCACCCAGGGCAAGATCCGGGCGTTCGGCTGCTCCACCTTCCCCGCCGAGGAGATCGTCGAGGCGCACGCCGTCGCCGAGCGGCGCGGGCTGCGCCGCTTCCGTACCGAGCAGCCGCCGTACTCGCTCCTCGCACGGGGCGTGGAGGCCTCGGTGCTGCCGGTGGCGCAGCGGTACGGGATGGGGGTGATGACCTGGAGTCCGCTCGCGTCCGGGTTCCTCACCGGCCGCTACCGCAAGGGGCAGCCGATCGACCTGACCAGTGGGCGGCCCGCGCTGACCCCGCACCGCTTCGACCCGACGATCCCCGGCAACGCCGCCAAGCTGGACGCGGTGGAGCAGTTGGTCGCCCTGGCCGAGGAGATCGGCTGCTCGCTGCCCGAGCTGGCGCTCGCCTTCGCCGCCGCCCACCCGGCCGTGACGTCCGTGATCATCGGTCCGCGGACGAGGGACCAGCTGGAGGGGCTGTTGAAGGGTGCGTCGCTCGTCCTCGACGACGACGTCCTCGACCGCATCGACGAGATCGTCCCGCCCGGGACGAACCTCTACCAGCCGGACGGCGCCTGGCGCCCGCCGTTCCTCACGGACGCGTCGCTGCGACGCCGCCCGGTGGGTGACCGCGCCGCCGAGTGAGGTCCATGCTGGACGGCATGGGTACGAGGACGGTCCACAGACGCCGGATCGACGCGGACGAACGCAGGGCCCGGCTGGCGGTACGGCACCGGTTGGCCGGGTCGGCGCGGGCGGCGACCGTGGAGGAGGTGGCGGACTCCCTGGTGGCCCTGCACGCGACCGACCCCGCGAGCGTGTTCCTGGCGGTGGGCGCACGGCTGAGGAGCGGCGACTCGGGGGCGGGTGCGCCGGGAGCGGGGCGGCCGGGGGCGGGTGCGCCGGGAACGGGTGCGCCGGGAGCGGGAGACGTGGACCCGGTCCGGGGTCTGGAGCGGGCGCTGTACGAGGACCGGACGCTGACCCGTATGCACGGCATGCGGCACACGATCTTCGTCTTCCCCACCGCCCTCGTCCCCGCCGTGCACGCCTCGACCACCCGCGACGTCGCCATCCGCGAACGCGCCTCGCTCCTCAGGCACCTGGCCGCCGGAAGCGCGTACGACGCCGCCTGGCTGGAGGAGACGGAGCGGCTGCTCCTCGCCGAACTGGCGGTACGGGGTGAGGCCACCGGCGCGGAACTCGGCGCGGCCATCCCCCGGTTGCGCGCGCAGTACCTCTACGGCGTCGGCACGCGCCAGGAGGGCCTCCAGCCGCTCTCCAGCCGTCTCCTGCGCGTCCTCGGCATGGAGGGCCGGATCGCGCGCGGGCGGCCGCAAGGGGCCTGGACCTCCAGTCGCTTCCGCTGGACCGTGACTCCGCCCCACCCGGACCCGAGCGACGCGGACGCGCACGCCGAACTCGTACGGCGGTGGCTGGCTGCCGCCGGACCGGCGACCGAGGCCGACCTGAAGTGGTGGACCGGGTGGAAGGTCACCGATGTCCGCAAGGCATTGGCGGCGATCGGCGCGGAGGCCGTGGAGCTGGCGGAGGGCATCGGTCACGTCCTGCCGGAGGACAACGAGCCCGTACCGGCGCCGGAGCCGTGGGCGGCGCTGCTGCCGGCCCTCGATCCGACGGCGATGGGCTGGCAGTACCGGGACTGGTACACCGATCCCGCCCACAAGGCGGCGCTGTACGACCGCAGCGGGAACATCGGGCCGACGGTGTGGTGGAACGGCCGGATCATCGGGGCCTGGGCGCAGCGCCCGGACGGGCAGATCGTCTGGAGGCTGCTGCCCGGCGCGGCCGGTTCCGCCGCCGGGGCCGGGGTCGGAGTCGAGGCCGGAGTAGGGGCCGGGGAAGAAGCCGCGATCGAGGCCGCGATCGAGGCGGAGGCGGCGCGGCTGGCCGCATGGGTGGGGGACATCCGGGTGACGCCCCGCTTCCGGACGCCACTGGAGCGGGAACTGGCGGGCGGGGGCCCGGCATGACGGAAACCCGGGGGACGGGCACCGGAGTGCAGAAGGCCCGAGTGGCGGAGATCCGAGTCACGGGGACCCGGGGGACGGAAGGCCTGATGACGGAAGGCCCGGTGGCGGAAAGCCCGGTGATGAAACCGGACCCGAGGTCACCGTCACCGTCACCGTCACCGTCACCGGACAGCAACGGACCGGCGGAGAACCCGGTCCTGCTGACCTCGGCGCAGCGCACGTCCACCACGCTCCTCCTCTCCGCGGCCGCCGCCCGCCGGGGCATCGAGGTGCGAGTCCTGGCCGGGACGCCCGAGCCGCTCGCCGCCGGCCGCTCCGTGCACTGGTACGGCGGTCCGCTGCTGGCCGACAAGGTCGCCGGGCCACTCGGGCTCGGTCTGCTCGAACCCGCCGACGCCTGGCTCGCCGAGCTCCCGCCGGAGTTCACCGGCCGCCGGATCGTCCTGACGACCCTGGGCGAGGCCCGGACGGCCCTGCGACGCCCCGCGTTCGTGAAGCCGCCGGGCGACAAGTCCTTCCCTCCTGGGGTGTACGCCGACGGCGGGAGACTGCCCGGCCCGCTGCCCCCGGAGACCCCGGTTCTCGTCTCCGACGTGGTGGACTTCGCCGCCGAGTACCGGCTGTTCGCCCTCGACGGCCGGATCGTCACGGCGAGCCGGTACGCCGTGTACGGGCGGCTCGACACTGGCCCCCTCACGGCCGCCGCCCGCCGCTTCGGCGAGGGCCTTCTCGGCGCGGTCGGCGACTCGCTGCCGAGCGCTGTGGCCGTCGACGTCGGTCTGCTCCGGGACCCGGACACCGGCCGGGAGCGGTGGGCCGTGGTCGAGGCGAACATGCCGTGGTTCGCGCACAGTTACGCGGCCGATCCGGACGGCGTCCTCACCGTTGTCCGGCGCGCGACGGGCCCACGGGCGCTTGTCGCGGAACGGGACCGGCGCTTCCTGCGGCCCACGTGACACCGTCGCCATCAGCGTGGCCATCGCCGTCGCCGTCGCCGTCGCCGTCGGCACCCCGTAGCCCATAGTCCTGAAGCCCCTACTCCTCCCGTTCCAAGCCCTCCACGCCGAGCTCAGCGAGGCCGCCGAGCACCAGGTCCACACCGCCCGCGAGCTGGAGCGCGGGCGGGCTGATGTGGAAGACGTCCAGCAGCCAGGGGGAGGTGATGCCCGTGACCAGCCCAACGAAGACGGCTGCTCCGGACGAGACGAGGGCGATCACGTGGAGCTGGCGGGTGGGGTGGATCTGTGCGAGGCCCGCGAAGGCCAGAAGCACCTTCGGCGGGCCGACGACCGAGAAGAAGGTGATGAAGGCGGCGGAGAAGCTGAAGGCGTTGACCCCGGAATCATGGTTCTCCCGGGTGGAATGACCGATGAATCCGGATCCGTTCCCGCGAGGTGTCGAGAATCGGCGCCCCGCTCCGACGTCCCCTGTGAAGAGCACGACCGCACGGAGGAACAGGAGCACGTCATGAAGTACCTCGTCATGGTGCAGGGCACCCAGGCCGACTACGACGCCATGAACGGCAAGCCCTCCGCCCACAGCCCCGCCTGGAGCCAGGAGGAGATGCAGGCCATGTTCGCCTTCATGGGGGCCATCAACGACGACCTCGCCGAGTCCGGTGAGCTGGTCGACGCGCAGGGA
This sequence comes from Streptomyces sp. ISL-36, assembly GCF_018614205.1. Taxonomy (GTDB): domain Bacteria; phylum Actinomycetota; class Actinomycetes; order Streptomycetales; family Streptomycetaceae; genus Streptomyces. Next base: position 70,190 of record NZ_JAGGOS010000048.1, read on the forward strand.
CTCGTCGAGCCCGCCCGGACCCGGTTCGTGTCCGCCGGCAAGGACGGCCGGCCGGTGATCACGGACGGGCCGTACGGGGAGACGAAGGAACTCCTCGCCGGGTTCTGGGTGCTGGACTGCGAGAGCCTGGAGAGGGTCACCGAGATCGCGGCGCGCGTGGCGCAGTGCCCCCAGCCGGCCGGGGCGCCGGAGTACCCGGTGGTGATCCGGCCGATCGACGAGCGCGGCGGCGGCGACTTCTGACCGTGGCAGCGAAAGGTGACCTCTGACCGTGGAGGCGAACCGCATCGAGGACCAGGTGGAAAACCGCATCGAGGACCTGCTGCGCCGGCACGCGCCGCAGGTCCTCGGCGCGCTCGTGCGCCGGTACGGGCATTTCGACGCCGCCGAGGACGCCGTGCAGGAGGCTCTGCTCGCCGCCGCCCGGCAGTGGCCGGAGAGCGGGACGCCCGCCAATCCCCGCGGCTGGCTGATCCGGGTGGCCGCGCGGCGGCTGACCGATCAGCTGCGGGCGGAGGAGGCGCGCGCCCGGCGGGAGGAGACCGCCGCGCGCCTGGAGCCGCGGGAGACCCGGGCCGCCCCGTCCGAGGACGACACCCTCACCCTCCTCTTCCTCTGCTGCGATCCGGTGCTCGCGCCCGCCGCGCAGATCGCGCTGACGCTGCGCGCGGTCGGCGGTCTGACCACGGCCGAGATCGCCCGGGCCCATCTCGTACCAGAGGCGACGATCGCGCAGCGGATCAGCCGGGCGAAGCAGAAGCTGAAGGACCGCCACTTCCACCAGCCCGGGCCGGGCGACCGGGACGCCCGGCTCGCCACCGTGCTCCAGGTCCTCTACCTGATCTTCAACGAGGGGTACACCGCCACATCCGGCCCCGCCCTCCACCGCGCCGACCTGGCGGAGGAGGCGATCCGGCTGACCCGGGCGGTGCGCCGACTTCTGCCCCGAGAAGGGGCGGTGACCGGGCTGCTGGCCCTGATGCTGCTCACGGAGGCCCGCAGCGCCGCCCGTACCGGGCCGCACGGCGAGCTGGTCCCGCTCGACGAACAGGACCGCACGCTGTGGGACTCGGCCGCGATCGCCGAGGGCACCGCCCTGGTCGAGGAGGCCCTGAGGGAGGGCCCGGCCGGTCCGTACCAGCTCCAGGCGGCCATCTCGGCCCTCCACGACGAGGCCCCGCGCGCCGAGGACACGGACTGGCCGCAGATCCTGGCCCTCTACGACCTCCTGGTGGCGGACGCCCCCGACCCGATGGCCGAACTCGGCCGCGCGGTCGCCGTCGCCATGGTCCACGGCCCCGAGTCCGGCCTCGCCGAGCTCGCCGCCCTGGAACCCCGCCTCCCCGGCCACCACCGCCTCGAAGCGGTCCGCGCGCACCTCCTGGAGCGGACCGGCGCCATCGAGGCCGCCCGCGCCGCGTACCGCACGGCGGCCCGCCTCACCCTCAGTGTTCCGGAACGCCACTACCTGCAGATGAAGGCCGCGCGTCTCCCTCAGTGAACGTGCGGGCCGCCCGTCATGCGAGGCTTCCCGCGGGGTACGAGGGCGGGGGCGGCCAGTGCCGCTGCTGCGGCCGTGGCCGCGCAGAGGGTGAAGGCGGCCGTGAAGCCGGTGGTCGTCGTGCCCTGGATGCTCGTCGCCGCGGTCGTGGAGACCAGCGCGACGCCGATCGAGCCGCCCACCTCGTGGAAGGTGTTGACGATGCCCGAGGCGAGGCCGGCCTCGTGGTGGTCGATCATGCCGAGGGCGGTGGTGGTGGCGGTGACGAAGACCGCGCCGAGGCCGAGGGAGGCGACGGAGAGGGCCGGCATCAGCGTGGTCCAGGGGTGGGAGCCGGGGGTGACGAGCGCCAGGGGGAGGCAGCCGAGTGCGGCGATCGCCATGCCGCCGGTCGCGCAGGCGCGGGGGCCGAGGGAGCCGACCAGGCGGGAGCCGAGGTGGGCGCCGACAGCGGTGGTGACGGCGACCGGCAGGAAGACGAGACCGGTCGTGAAGGCGCTGAAGCCACCGAGGTGCTGGAGCTGGACCGAGCCGAGGAAGAAGAAGGAGATCAGCAGCGCGGTCGCGACCAGCATCAGGAACGAGCCCGCGAGGACCGGGCGCCGGGTGAACATCCGCAGGTCCATGAGCGGGGCCCGGCTCGCCCGTTCGACGGCGGCGAAGATCCCGTACAGGAGGAGCGAGCCGAGCAGGGGCAGCAGCGTGGAGGCGGATGTCCAGCCGGTGTCGCCCGCCTGGACCAGTCCGTAGATGAGGGAGCCGGTGGCGGCGGTGACGAGGAACGCGCCCGGCGCGTCGAGCCCGCGGGCGGGCCGCGGAGCATCGGCCGGCCGCGGGGTGCGGGCCGGGACGACCAGCGGGAGGGCGACGAGCAGGGCGAGGCCGACCGGGACGTTGACGTAGAAGACCCACGGCCAGCCCGGTCCGTCGGTCAGCACGCCGCCGAGCAGGACGCCGACCGCCGAACCGGTGCCGCCGATGGCGGCCCAGACACCGAGGGCCTTGGCCCGTTCGGCTCCGTGGAAAGAGGTCGTGACCAGGGAGAGTGCGGCCGGCGAGAGCAGCGCGGCGCCGACGCCCTGGGCGATGCGGCCGCCGATCAGCATCGGGGCGTTCGCCGCCAGGCCGGAGAGCAGGGACGCGGCGGTGAAGAGGGCGAGCCCGGCGAGGAGGGTGCGGCGGGCACCGAAGGCGTCCGCGAGCCGCCCGCCGAGCAGCATCAGACCGCCGAAGCAGAGGGTGTACGCGGTGACCACCCAGGTCAGCGAGGTGCGGGCGAGGTCCAGGTCGGCGGCCATCCGCGGCAGCGCGACGTTCACGACGGTGACGTCGAGGATCAGCATGAACTGGGCCACGCAGATCAGCGCGAGCGCGGTCCAACGCCGGGAACGGGCCGGCGGATCGGCGGGTGGATGGGCCGGCGAATGGGCCGGTGGATGGGCTGGCGAATGGGCCGGGGTGTCACCAGGGGTGTGGGCCGGGGTGTCACCAGCGGTGTGGGCCGGCGTGCGGTCGGCGGAGTGGGCATGGCTGTGGGCGTGAGCATCCGGAGAAGCCGTCATGACTGAACTGTACGGTTCAGTTCAGATGAACTCAAGAGTTCAGTTGTTGGTAGGGTCGGCCCATGAGCGCAGAGACGCCGAAACCTGCCCCCAGCGGCCCCCGCGCCGCCCGTAAGCGCCAGGCCATCGTGCGGGCGGCCCGCGCCCTCTTCCTGCGCGAGGGATTCGGGGTCGGCATGGACGCCATCGCCACCGAGGCCGGCGTCTCCAAGGTCACCGTCTACAACCACTTCGGCAGCAAGGAAGCGCTCTTCACCGCCGTCGTCGCGGGCGCGCTCGACGAGCCCCTGGCCGAAGGCGAGCACGAGAACGGCCCCGATCTCGCCCGCCTCGCCGATGCCGTGGACCTGCGCGCCGCCTTCGTCGAGGCCGCCCGCGCATGGGTCCGGGCCGTCCGCGAGAACGACGAGGTCCGCGCGCTGCGCGCCCTCGTCGCCGCCGAACTCCACCGCTTCCCCGAGCTCGGCCGCGCCTGGCGCGATCACGGGCCCGCGGGCCACCACCCCGCCGTCGCCGACGCGCTGCGCGCGCTTGCGGACCGTGGCCGCCTGGAGATCCCCGACCTGGAGGTCGCGATCATCCAGCTGTACGCCCTGCTGATCTACCCCCAGATGGTCTTCAGCCACTACGGCACCGAGCTGAGCGACGACCTGACGGAGCGCCTGATCACCGACGGGGTGGACATGTTCCTCGGCAGGTACGGGAGGGACGACCGACCGGCCCCGCAAGGCCTGCGAGACCTGGGAGACCTGGGAGACCTGGGAGAAACCCCTTAGCCACGGCTCGGGCGCTCCAACCCCCCGCCCGTCCCCGCGCGTCAGTCGACCGCGAGGCCCTTCAGGCGCTTGGCGATCCTGGTCAGTCGCTCGCCCTGGTAGCGGGCGGCCTGGAGCACGTTCTCCTCCGGGGCGCCGTTCGCGCCGGGGTGGGCGGTGCCGTAGGGGTTGCCGCCGGCCGCGTAGACGGCCGGGTCGGTGAAGCCGGGCGAGACGATGACCGAGCCCCAGTGGTGGAACGAGTTGTAGAGCGCGAGCAGCGTCGACTCGTTGCCGCCGTGCACGTTGTGGGCGCTGGTGAAGGCGGTGGCCGGCTTGTCGGCCATGACGCCCCGCTGCCACAGCCCGCCCGTGGTGTCGATGAACTGCTTCAGCTGCGCGGCGACGTTGCCGAACCGGGTGGGCGAACCGAGGGCGTAGGCGTCCGCCCACTCCAGATCCTCGAGGGTGGCGATCTCGATGTCTCCGGTGGCGTCCACATGGGCGCGCCAGGCGGGATTGGCGTCGATGGCCGCGTCGGGGGCGAGCTCGGGCACGCGGCGCAGGCGGACCTCGGCGCCGGACTTCTCGGCGCCTTCCGCAACGGCCTTGGCGAGCTCGTGGACGTTCCCGGTGGACGAGTAGTAGACGACGGCGACCTTGACGGACATGACGAGCTCCTCTTGACCCTTGAAACCTGAGCCTCGGTTCAACCGGATTAGTTTCCGCTTCAGTGGTTCGAGGCTAACCGGATAGTGATCCGGTTAGCAAGAGGAAGCCCTGGGGAAGCGGATAGCGCTCCGTTATGCTCGTGTCACGGACGGACCGAGGGGGCAGGCGACGAAGGGCAGGCGGACGAGATGAGCACGAGAAAGCGCCCGGCGGGCGGGGCGCGGTCCCAGCCTCCGGAGCCGACCCCGGCCCGGATCCCGGACGCCGTACAGGGCCCCGAGCAGGACCCGACGCGAGACCAGGACCCGACGCGGGACCAGACCCCCGGCGCCGTACAGGGCCCCCATCCGGACGCGCCCGCTCCCACGCCCCCTTTCTCCCGGCCGCTACCCCTGGCCTCCGGCCCCGAGCTCGCCCTCCTGCCCACCGCCGGCCTTCCCACCGCCGGTCGACCGGCAGCCGAGCGGGCCGACGCCGCGCGCAACCGGCGCAAGATCCTCGACGCGGCCGCGCGCATCGTCGCCGAGGTGGGGCCCGGCGCCGTCACCATGAACCAGGTCGCCCACGCCAGCGGAATCGGCGTCGGCACCGTCTACCGCCGCTTCGGCGATGTCGCCCAGCTCCTGTGGGCGCTCCTCGACGACCGGGAACGACAGTTCCAGGAGTCGTACATGGGCGGCCCTCCCCCGCTCGGCCCCGGAGCGCCGGCCGACGAACGGCTGCACGCCTTTCTCGACGCCCTCGTCGACCGGGTCATCGAACAGCGCGAACTGCTCCTCGCCGCCCAGGCCGCCGCGCCCAGCGCCCGCTACACGAGCGGTGCGTACCTCGCGATGCACACCCACGTGGCGCTGCTGATCGCGCGGCTCCGGCCCGAGGCGAACAGCGCGCTGCTGGCGCATCTCCTGCTCGCGCCGTTCTCGCCGAGCCTGATGCACCACCTGTCCGTGGAGCGGAACCTTTCCGCTGACGAGCTCAAGGCGGGTCTCAACGCGCTGCTGAACCTGGGGGGATGAGCGCCGCGAGTCCGCCCAGAACGTGGCGAGACCGAAGGCACAGGCGGGTCCGGGCTGCGGAGGCCCTGGTACGCCACCGCCGGCACCTCCCCGACCCGCGAGGCCTACGCGTTCACCGCCGTCGCGGGCGCCGGCGCCCCGCGCACCTGCCGTCATCCCGGCCAGGTTCATCGCGCGTGCTGCCTCAACAGGTCGAGTACGGAGGCGAGTACCGGATCGTTCTCCGAACCCGTACGGACCGCCGCGAACACGCTGCGCGCCGGAGGCCGGCCCGTCACCGGGCGGACGGCCACGCCCGGCCGTCCCAGCGGCTGCACGAGGCGAGGCACAAGCGCCACGCCGAGGCCCGCCTCCACCAGGGCCGCCAGCGCCTGCCAGTCGTCGACCGCGTGGCGGATCTCGGGGGTGAAGCCGCCCGCCGCGCAGACCGAGCGCGTCACCGCCCCGCAGCAGGTCGAGGCGTCGCCGACGATCCACGGATCGACGGCCAGTTCACGCAGCGGGACGCGCTCCCGGTCCGCCAGCCGGTGGCCGGCCGGCAGGGCCACGTCCAGGACGTCCGTCAGCAGGTCGTAGCGCGTGTACCGGCGGTCGGTGTGCGGCGGCGCGGCCGCGAAGTCGACCGCGACCGCGAGGTCGATCTCGCCGGCGTCGAGCCGGGTGAAGAGATCGGGCGGCTGCGACTCGACGACCGCGATCCCGATCTCGGGCCGGGTGCCCGCCAGTTCGGCGAGGGCCGGGGCGAGCAGCCCCGACACCCCGCTCGAGAACGCCCCGATCGTCACCGCTCCGCGCCGCCCCTCCTCCCACGCGGCGAGATCGGCGCGGGCCCGTTCCAGCTGGGCCGCGATCAGGTCGGCGTGCTGAAGGACGAGCCGGGCCTGGCCGGTCAGCCGTACCCCCCTCCCCTGGCGCTCGATGAGCGGAACGCCCAGCTCGCGCGAGAGCGCGGCGAGCTGCTGGGAGACGGCCGAGGGCGTGAGGTGGAGGGCCTCGGCGGTACGGGCGAGACTGCCGCGCCGGTCGAGTTCGCGCAGCGCGCCCAGCCTGCGCAGATCGATCGTGAAGGTTCCGCTTACCGGTTCCATGCAGAGACATTAACTGGACCTGGCGTACCTCCAGTCACGACGATCAGAGCATGACGACCGCACCGCAGACGACCGCACCGCAGACGACCGCACCGCAGACGACCGCGCCCAAGACCTTCCTCATCCTCCACGGCTTCCAGAACCACCGGCCCGAGGGCCACTGGCAGCACTGGCTCGCCGGTCGGCTGCGGGAGCGCGGCCACCAGGTCCGCTACCCGCAGCTCCCCGAGCCGGACGCCCCGGTCCTCGCGGGGTGGCTGGACGCGCTCCGGACCCACCTCCACCGGCCCGGGAACGGGGAGTTCGTCGTGGTCGCCCACAGCCTGTCCGTCCTGCTCTGGCTGCACGCGGCCTCCCGTACCCCCGACGACCTCCCCGTCGACCGGGTCCTCCTCGTCGCCCCGCCGTCCCCCGCCGTCACCGCCTCCTTCCGGGAGATCGCCGGCTTCGCCGAGGGGCTCGACCTCGACGCCGTACGGCTCAAGGCGCCCGTCCGGCTCGTGTACGGCGGCGGCGACCCGTACTGCCCCGAGGGCGCGGCCGTCCACTACGGCGACCCGCTCTCCCTCGACCGCGACCTCGTCCTGCCCGGCGGTCACCTCGACATGCACGCCGGGTACGGGGAGTGGCCCTCGGTCCTGGAGTGGTGCGAGAACCCTTCGGTGCGGCTGCGCGCCCGGTAGGGTCGGCCGGATGTTTCCGGAGATCGAACCGTACGACCAAGGCCTCCTCGACGTCGGTGACGGCAATCTCGTCCACTGGCGGACCAGCGGCGATCCGGACGGCAAGCCCGCCCTCGTCGTCCACGGCGGCCCGGGATCCGGCTCGTCCCGGTCCGCCCGCCGGCTCTTCGACCCCGAGCGGTACCGGATCGTCCAGTTCGACCAGCGCGGCTGCGGCCGGTCGCTCCCGCACGCGAGCGACCCGGCCACCGACATGTCCGTGAACACCACCGCACACCTGGTCGCCGACATGGAGCGGCTGCGCGAGCACCTCGGGGTCGAGCGCTGGCTGCTGTACGGCGGCTCCTGGGGCTCCACGCTGATCCTGGCGTACGCCCAGGCCCACCCCGCGCGTGTCTCCGAGATCGTGATCGCGGCCGTGACCACGACCCGTCGCTCGGAGACGGCCTGGCTGTACGAGGGCGTGGGCCGGTTCTTCCCCGAGGCCCACGAGCGCTTCCGCGCGGGCGTGGACGGCGCCGCCGCCGCGCCGGGCCTCGACCTGGTCGCCGCCTACGCCCGCCGGATGGAGGACCCGGACCCCGCTGTACGGGAGAAGGCGGCGGCCGACTGGTGTGCCTGGGAGGACGCGGTCCTGTCGATGGAGGGGATGGGCACCCCGTACACCGACCGGGTCGACGCCACCCGCCTGGCCTTCGTCCGGATCTGCGCCCACTACTTCGCGCACGGCGCCTGGCTGGAGGAGGGCGCCCTGATCCGCGACGCGCACCGGCTCGCGGGGATCCCGGGCGTCCTGATCCACGGCCGGCTCGACATGGGCGGTCCGCTCACCACCGCCTGGGAGCTCGCCCGCGCCTGGCCGGACGCCGACCTCTCGGTCGTGGAGAACGCGGGCCATCTGGGGGGCGACGACACCCGCGACCGGGTCCTGGCGGCGCTGGAGCGCTTCGCACCCCGGTGAGACGGCTCCCCGCCCTCCCTCCCAGCGGCCCGGGCGGCCCGAGGGGCCCGAGCGGCCCGAGCAGCCCGAGGGGCCCAAGCCGCCCGAGCAGCCCGAGCGGCCCGGGCGGCGGCGCGGGCGGTCGCGCGGGATGATCGAGGCATGAGCACCGAGATCCATCTCGCCCAGCAGCCCGAGGCCGACGAACTCCTCGGGCGGTCCCCGCTCGCCGCGCTCGTCGGCATGCTGCTCGACCAGCAGGTGCCCATGGAGTGGGCGTTCTCGGGGCCGTACACGATCGCCCGGCGCCTCGGCGGCGACGACCTCGACGCCGGCATGATCGCCGCGCACGACCCCGAGGCCTTCGCCGCGCTCCTCTCCGACAAGCCCGCCGTCCACCGCTACCCCGGCTCCATGGCCAAGCGGATCCAGCAGCTGTGCCAGTTCCTCGTGGACGAGTACGGCGGTGACGCCGAGGCCGTGTGGTCGGACGCCACGACCGGCAAGCAACTCCTCGAACGGTTGCTCGATCTGCCTGGTTTCGGCAAGCAGAAGGCACAGATCTTCCTCGCCCTGCTCGGCAAGCAGTACGGCGTACGTCCCGAGGGCTGGCGCGAGGCCGCGGGCGCCTACGGAGAGACCGGCTCGTACCGTTCGGCCGCCGACATCACGGGACCGGAGTCACTGGCGAAGGTCCGCGCCTTCAAGCAGGAGGCCAAGCGCGCCGCAAAGGCGGCCAAATCCGCTGAAAAATGACCGCTCCGGATGTCAATCCTGCTCCATGTGACAGGAATCGCGGCCGATCTGTTCACAGAACACACCAGAGATCGCTAACTTCCCCTCAACCTCGTTCGCACCGGGAAGGACCTCTGTGAACGCATCCCATCGCAGAGCCGCGGCCACTCTGGCCGCAGCCGCACTCGCGACCCCGCTCCTGCTGGCCGCCGCTTCCCCCGCCACCGCCACTCCGGACCCGGCGGCCGCACCGGCCAGGGACGCCGCGAAGCTGGCGAAGAAGCTGATCCGTGAGACGTCCGCCGAGGGCGCCTACAAGCACCTGCAGAAGTTCCAGGCGATAGCCGACTCCGCCGGCGGCCACCGCGCGGCCGGCTCGCTCGGGCACGACGCCTCGGCGGCGTACGTGTACCAGCAGCTCAAGAAGGCCGGCTACAACGTCTCGTACGAGAAGTTCGACTTCATCTACACCGAGACCTTGGCCGAGAAGGTCTCGGTCCTCTCGCCCGCCCCCCGCGCGGTCGAGATCAAGGCGATGACCTACACCAAGTCGACGCCGGTCGGCGGTATCAAGGCCGATCTGGCCGCCGTCCCGGTCGACGCCGACGGCACCTCCGGCTGTGAGCCAGGGGACTTCGCCTCCGGCACCTTCACCGGCAAGGTGGCGCTGATCAAGCGCGGCGGCTGCGCCTTCGCCGTCAAGCAGGAGAACGCCGCCGCGGCGGGCGCCGCGGGCGCGATCATCTACAACAACGCCGAGGGCGTGCTCTCGGGCACTCTGGGCGAGCCGGCGGCCGGCAAGATCCCGACCGGCGGCATCACCCTGGCGGAGGGCGAGAAGCTCGCCGCCGACCTCGCCAAGGGCCCGGTCAGCCTCTCCTTCGAGATCCGTCAGCTCCAGGAGAAGCGCACCACCAACAACGTCATCGCGGAGACGAAGGGCGGCAACGCCGCCAACACCGTGATGCTCGGCGCGCACCTCGACTCGGTGACCGCCGGCCCCGGCATCAACGACAACGGCTCCGGCTCCGCCGGTCTGCTCCAAACCGCCCTGGAGCTCGCCGAGTCGAAGGCGAAGGTCCGCAACAAGGTCCGCTTCGCCTGGTGGTCGGCCGAGGAGAACGGCCTGCTCGGCTCCGAGCACTACGTCGCGAACATGAGCGAGCTGGACAAGAAGGAAGTCAAGCTCTACCTCAACTTCGACATGATCGCCTCGCCCAACTACGGCCTGTTCGTCTACGACGGCGACAACTCCGACGGCGTCGGCGCGGGTCCGGGCCCGGCGGGCTCCGCCCAGCTGGAGCGCGACATCAACGCCTTCCTCGACCAGCAGGGCAAGCCGCACGAGGGCACCGACTTCACGGGCCGCTCGGACTACGGCCCGTTCATCGAGGTCGGCATCCCCTCCGGCGGCACGTTCACCGGCGCCGAGGGCATCAAGACCGCGGCGCAGGCGGCGAAGTTCGGCGGAACGGCGGGTGTCGCGTACGACGTGAACTACCACGCGGCCGGCGATGACCTGTCGAACATCAACATGACGGCCTTCGACGTCAACATCGACGTCATCGCCAACGCCGTGGGCACGTACGCCCACGACATCAGCTCCCTGAAGAAGCCGGTCGTCTCCGTTCCGACGGACGGCGACGCGGGCAGCGGCGGCGGGCTCCACGAGGGCCACGACCACGAGGTCACGGAGTAAACAGCAGGAGTGAGTAGGTAGGAGTACGTCACGTGCGGGGCGGGGGATTCCCCCCGCCCCGCCGCTACTGCTCGCGCCCACAGCCCACCGCTCGCCGCTACCGCTTGCGGCGGGCCGTCCCGAAGAGCGACCGGCTGATCTCCCGGCCCAGCTGCGTACCGATCGACCGCGCGAGGGACTTGAAGACCCCGCTTCCCACCACCTGCTCGGCGAGCGACGGCTCCTCGCGCGACGCGGCCTCCCGCGTCTTACGCCCCTCCCGCGTCTCCCGCGTCTCCGGTGCCTTCGGTGTCTCCGGTGTCTCCGGCGTCTCCTCCGCACGCGCCTCCGCGGCCGCCGCCTCCTCCGCGCGCACCTCCGCCGCCCGCTGCTCCGCCGTCAGCCTCTCGTACGCCGACTCGCGGTCCACCGCCTCCGCATACCGCCCGTACAGCGGCGACCCCTTCACCGCCGCGTCCAGCGCCGCCGCCTCGACCGGCCCCATCAGCGACTCCGGCGCCCGCAGCCGTGTCGCCGCCACCGGCGTCGGCGCGCCCGTCTCGCTCAGCACCGTGACGACCGCCTCGCCCGTCCCGAGGCCCGTCAGGACCTCCTCCAGGTCGTACGGCGAGTTCGGGAACGTCCGTACCGTCGCCTTCAGCGCCTTCGCATCGTCCGGCGTGAACGCCCGCAGCGCGTGCTGCACCCGGTTGCCCAGCTGCGCCAGCACGTCCCCCGGCACGTCCTTCGGCGTCTGGGTCACGAAGAAGACCCCGACCCCCTTCGAGCGGATCAGCCGTACCGTCTGCGTGATCGCGTCCAGGAACGCCTTCGACGCCCCGTCGAACAGCAGGTGCGCCTCGTCGAAGAAGAAGACCAGCTTCGGCTTCTCCAGGTCCCCGGCCTCCGGCAGGTCGTGGAAGAGGTCCGCCAGCATCCACATCAGGAACGTCGAGAAGAGCTGCGGCTTGTCCTGCACTGACGGCAGCTCCAGTACGGAGACCACCCCGCGCCCGTCCGCCGCCGTCCGCAGGAACTCGGCCGTGTCGAACTCCGGCTCCCCGAAGAACCCGGCCGCGCCCTGCTGCTCGAAGGCCGTCAGCGCCCGCAGGATCACCCCGGCCGTCACCGTCGACAGCCCGCCGATCCCCTTCAGCTCGGGCTTTCCGGCGTCGGAGACCAGGAAGGCCACCACCGCCCGCAGATCCTTCAGGTCCACCAGCTCCAGGCCCTTCTGATCCGCGTAGTGGAAGATCAGGCCGAGCGACTGCTCCTGCGTCCGGTTGAGCTGGAGGATCTTCGACAGGAGCACGGGGCCGAAGCTGGTGACCGTGGCCCGCACCGGAATGCCGGAACCGGTGCCGCCGAGCCCGTAGAACTCGCAGGGAAAGCCCTTGGGGGCCCACTCCTGTCCCACCTGCCCGGCCCGTTCCCCGACCCGCTCGCTCTCCCGGCCCGGCGCCGAGATCCCGGAGAGGTCCCCCTTCATGTCGGCGAGGAAGACCGGCACTCCGTTCGCCGACAGCTGTTCGGCGAGAAGCTGGAGGGTCTTCGTCTTGCCCGTACCGGTGGCGCCGGCGACGAGCCCGTGGCGGTTGAGCATGGCCAGCGGGATACGGATCCGCGCGTCCGGGTGACAGACGCCGCCCCAGAGCAGCGCCCCCAGTTCGAGTGCCGCGCCGGTGAACTCGTACCCCGCCGCGATCTCGGTGGCCACAGGCTCTTCGCTCACGCTCATGAGAGGCCCCTAATTCCGGGTTTACGGCGATTTGCCCCAGCATCCCATCGGCCCCGCGTGGCTGCGCCGGGAGCCGCTCGCCCGGTAGGCTTTCCGTGTGATCTTCAAGCGCATCGGTAACGGGCGGCCGTATCCCGACCACGGCCGGGAAAGCACCCGGCAGTGGGCGGACGTGGCGCCGCGCCCGGTCCGCCTCGATCAGCTGGTGACCACCAAGGGCCAGCTGGACCTGGAGACGCTGCTCGCGGAGGACTCCACCTTCTACGGCGACCTCTTCGCGCACGTCGTGAAGTGGCGGGGCGACCTCTACCTCGAGGACGGGCTGCACCGCGCGGTGCGCGCGGCGCTCCAGCAGCGGCAGGTCCTGCACGCGCGCGTCCTGGAAATGGACTAGCGACCGCGTCTCCGTGACCCGTTCGGAGTCTCTTCCCGCCCATCCGGACGCGATCACATGATCATCCAGTAGGCATCCCTCACGGGCGGCATTACGCTGCGTCCATGAGCATGCTCACTCCCCCCGGTATGGGCGGAAAGTACCGCATCACGGGGGACACGTACCCCCGCATGCGCCGCCCCCGGCACCGTCGCAGGATCGTCCTCGCGGCCGGCGCCGCTGTGGTCGCGCTCGGCGCGGCCGGGTGGGGGACGCTGCAGCTCGTCGACGTCTTCTCGGGCGGCGACGGCGAGAAGACGGCCACGGCCGCAGGCCGCGGCGGCGACTGCAAGCCCGCCCCCAAGGCGACCACGGCACCCGGGGCCGCCCTGCCCAAGCCGGGCCAGATCACGGTGAACGTCTACAACGCGACCCCGCGCAGCGGCCTCGCGAAGACGACGGCCGACGAGCTGAAGAAGCGCGGCTTCACCATCGGCAAGGTCGGCAACGCACCCGCGGCGTACGACAAGAAGGTGCCCGGCGCCGGCCTCCTGCTCGGTGCGCCCGGGGCCGTCAAGGGCGCGTTCCCGGTCCTGGGCACCCAGCTGAAGGCCGCCACGACGAAGACGGACACCCGCGCCACGGCGGACGTGGACCTGATCATCGGCACGGCCTTCAAGAACCTGGACCCGAAGACGACGGCGGACGCGGCCCTGGTCGCTCTGAACAAGCCCAAGGTCGCGCCCGCCGGTAAGTGCTGAGCCGCGTGAACGGGCCCGCGTGAACGGGCCCGGCGTGCGTGTGAACGGGCCCGCGCGAACGGGCCCGGCGTGCGTGTGAACGGGCCCGCGCGAACGAGCCCAGCGCGCGTGTGAACGAGCCCGCGCGAACGAGCCCAGCGCGCGTGTGAACGAGCCCGCGTGAACGAGCTCAGCGTGCGTGTGAACGAGCCCGCGTGAACCAGCCCGGCGTGCCTGTGAACACGCTGGGCCCGCTGTCCGCTAGTCGGCCGTGCCGTACATGCGGTCGCCCGCGTCGCCCAGGCCCGGGACGATGTAGCCGCTCTCGTTGAGGCGCTCGTCGACCGAGGCCGTCACGACGGTCACCGGCGTGCCCGCGAGCTCGCGCTCCATGACCTCGACGCCCTCCGGGGCGGCGAGCAGCACGACCGCGGTCACATCGTCCGCACCGCGCTTGATCAGCTCCTGGATGGCCGCGACGAGCGTGCCGCCGGTCGCCAGCATCGGGTCCAGGACGTACACCTGGCGGCCCGAGAGGTCCTCCGGCATCCGCGTCGCGTAGGTCGACGCCTCCAGCGTCTCCTCGTTGCGGATCATGCCCAGGAAGCCCACCTCGGCCGTCGGCAGCAGCCGCACCATGCCGTCGAGCATGCCGAGACCGGCCCGCAGGATCGGGACGACCAGCGGCCGCGGGTACGACAGCTTCACACCGGTCGTGGGCGTGACGGGGGTCTCGATGTCGACCTGCTCGGTGCGCACGTCCCTGGTGGCCTCGTAGGCGAGCAGGGTGACCAGCTCGTCGGCGAGACGGCGGAAGGTCGGGGAGTCCGTGCGCTTGTCGCGCAGCGTGGTGAGCTTGTGGGCGACCAGCGGGTGATCGACGACGTGGAGACGCATGGCTCCAACAGTAGCCCGCACTGGCATCAACCCACGCCGTGGAGGGAAGGTGGGGGCACAGGACCCAGTCGTGGGGTGGTGTGGCCCATGCCCGACCCGCAGAACCCGGAAGACCGGGCCGACGCGCCGGACGACGCGCCGGAGAGTGCGCCGGAGACGGCCGCGGAGCGCCGTCGGCGCCGCGCCCAGTTCCTGCGCGAGCTGCACGAGGCGAAGGCGCTGCGCGACCGCGTCCAGCCCCGGCGCGCGCGGGCGGCACGGATGCGCCAAGCCATGCGGATGCGGACCTTCCGCTGGTGACGGCGGTGGTGACGGGGACCGGCGCCGCGCCGCCTGTGCGCCGGGGCCGTGCGCCGGGCGACGCGCCCGCCCGCGTCCACCCGTTCGCCGTCTCGATCAGACTGATGCACGACGCAAGAGCCGAAGACCTCTCCTGAAGCCGCTGTTTCTGCCACGATGCCGATTGGGCGGGGCACCAGGAGAGCGCCGCCGGATCGTCACACCTCTGATCAGTGGGAGAGTCACGGTGTACTTGGCCGCACTGCTCGCGCGCACCGAAGACGGGTGGGAAGCGAGCGACACAGAGATCGACGATGTGGAGACCCTGTCGGATCTGATCGAACTGGCCCGCGAGGCCTCGGTCGACGACGACACGGTCATCGTCTTCATCGAACAGGAGGATGCCTGGTTCGGCCTTCTCCGCGTCGAGGGCGAGGACGACCCTCGCATCTACGTGTCGGACGGGGCGGCCGCCGCCCGCTCCTCGTACGGGGAGATCCTCACCAAGGAACTGCTCGGTGACGACCAGGACGACGACACGGCCGACCTGGACGCGCTGGACCTCGACGGTACGGAGGACGGCGAGCCTCTCGACCGGGAGGACGACGACGAGGAGACGGTGGGCGCCACCGCCGACGCGGTGCCCGCCGCGCCGGTCGGCGACCGGCTGATCCTGGCGGATCTCGGCCTGGCCGAGAAGGAGCTGCTGGCGCTCGAGAGCGACGCGCTGGCGGAGATCGCGGACGCACTGGGCGCCGCGGAGGTGCTGGAGACCGTTCGCTTGTGACCGAGGCAGGACCCGATCCCGTACGGCGTCACGCGCACGACGTACAGCAGCGTGACGTACAGCAGTCCGCGCCCGATCCCGTACGGGGTGGCCTCCAGCGGCCCGCGCCCGAGCATCCCGCCGCCGATCCCGTACGGGATCCCTGGCGGGATGCCATGGGGCTCGCTCTCGCCGAGGCCGACCGGGCCGCGCTGACCGGTGACGTACCGGTCGGCGCGGTCGTGCTCTCCCCCGACGGCGCGGTCCTCGCCGTCGGGCACAACGAGCGTGAGGCGACCGGCGACCCGACCGCCCACGCCGAGGTCCTCGCCCTGCGCCGGGCGGCGGCGCGCACCGGCGAATGGCGGCTGACCGGCTGCACGCTCGTCGTGACCCTGGAGCCCTGCGTGATGTGCGCGGGCGCGCTCGTACAGTCGCGGGTCGAACGGGTGGTGTTCGGCGCGTACGACGAGAAGGCGGGCGCGGCCGGCTCCCTCTGGGATCTCGTACGGGACCGGCGGCTCAACCACCGCCCCGAGGTGATCGCCGGCGTGCGCGGCGAGGAGTGCTCGGCGCAGCTGACGGCCTTCTTCCGGGAGCGCTGAACACCGCTCCGACCTGCGCGGCGATACGGATTTCATCGGAGCGGCACCTTTGGGCTAAGCTCTCTCTCGGTAGCGTGTCCGAGCGGCCGAAGGAGCTCGCCTCGAAAGCGAGTGTGGCGCAAGTCACCGAGGGTTCAAATCCCTCCGCTACCGCTGGTAGATGAAGGGTCGGTCCCGATGGGGCCGGCCCTTCATCTCGTTCCGGCTCGGGATCGGTCCGCTTGTGCCGCGGGCGCCGCCGCCCCACTTGAGGCGACCGGGGACGGTCAGGGCCCTGCTGGGAACTCCTTTGACGGTGAGCCGGGGCGGCTGGCTAAGCTGCGGGCACCTTCGGGTGCTGACAAGCTCGGGGGACTGGCCGACGGCTGCGTCCGCCTGGCTCCTCCACTGGAGCGGGGTACGTCTCATGACGGGCGCCGTCGGCCGTTTCGTGCCCGGTGAACGACACCGGATCGCGCTCCCAGCAGCGGGTGGACGGCAGAAGACCCCGGCGCGTGTGTCACGCGGCCGGGGCCTTCTCACGTAGGACGGGGGGAGCGGCATCGGGGGGACAAGCCGCTCCCCCCGATGAGAACCGGTCCTGCAAGCCCGCGCCGCGTCGGGGGGAAGCTCGCGGCGCGGACCCCGCAGTGAGGGCCGGTTCCTCGCCCTGCGGATTCCTGCCGACTCCGCAAGGGCTCGACATCCATACTGCTGTGCCGTCACCCTTCCGGGGGCGGCAAAAGGCCCCGATCCCCGGGCCCTTGGTCCATAAAGGCCGGGTGAAGAGGCTCCGCTAGACTCACGCGACCACGCAGGGGCGCAGACACGGGAGGGCGCGGCAGATGGCGCAAGCGAAGAAGGTCGCGCTGTACGCGGTCGCGGTCTTCGTGCTGTACACGATCATCAATTCCCCCAGTCGGGCGGCCGATCTGGTCCAGGTAGGGTTCGAGGGCATATCGAGCGCCGCGCAGGGTGTCGGCGAGTTCATGACCGAGCTCATCAACTAGGAGTCCCCAGTGATCCGCCATCTGGTCCTCTTCAAGCTCAACGACGGCGTCAAGCGCGACGACCCGCGCGTGGTCGCCGGCGTCGAGGCCTTCAGGGCGCTGGGCGGGACCATCCCGGAGCTGACGTTCTGGGAGTGCGACTGGAACATCACCGACCGGCCGATCGCGTACGACTTCGCCATCAACTCGGCGGTCGCGGACACCGATGCGCTCCAGCGCTATCTGGCCCATCCCGCGCATCAGGCGGGTGTCGCACAGTGGCGCGAGTTCGCCACGTGGGTGATCGCCGACTACGAGTTCTAGGGGCACCCGACCGCCCCTTCGCCCCTCTCTTTCCCGGGCCCCCGCCATGACGGCGTGGGGCCTTTTGGGTATTTACCTCCCGTTTCGTCACAACTTGCCGTCAACACGTGGTTATACGGTGCTTGCACACAGTGGACATGTCTTGTGATGCTATGACCGCTTTTGATGGATGAGTTTGACCGTAGTTGACCAGCAAGACCAGCCAAAGGGGTGGCGTGAACGTGCCGGCCAGTACAGCGCCTCAAGTCCCGCCCCAGAACGAGGCCGGCGGCCCGGACGCCCCGCGCCCCCGGCCGCAGAGCACCCGGGGCGCCGACACCCGTGCGCTCACGCAGGTGCTCTTCGGGCAGCTCAAGGGGCTGGAACCGGGCACTCCGGAGCATCACAGGGTGCGCGGGGCGCTGATCGAGGCCAACCTGCCGCTCGTGCGGTACGCCGCCGCCCGCTTCCGCTCCCGCAACGAACCGATGGAGGACGTCGTCCAGGTCGGCACCATCGGTCTGATCAACGCCATCGACCGCTTCGACCCCGACCGGGGCGTCCAGTTCCCGACCTTCGCGATGCCCACCGTCGTCGGCGAGATCAAGCGCTACTTCCGCGACAACGTACGGACCGTCCACGTGCCGCGGCGCCTGCACGAGCTCTGGGTCCAGGTCAACGGAGCCACCGAGGACCTGACGACCGCCCACGGCCGCTCACCGACCACCGCCGAGATCGCCGAACGTCTGAAGATCGGCGAGGACGAGGTGCTGGCGTGCATCGAGGCGGGCCGGTCCTACCACGCCACCTCCCTGGAGGCGGCCCAGGAGGGCGACGGACTGCCCGGGCTGCTCGACCGGCTCGGCTACGAGGACCCGGCGCTCGCCGGCGTCGAGCACCGGGACCTCGTACGGCATCTGCTCGTACAACTGCCCGAGCGCGAACAGCGGATCCTGATGCTCCGTTACTACAGCAATCTGACACAGTCCCAGATCAGCCAGGAACTCGGTGTCTCGCAGATGCATGTGTCAAGGCTCCTCGCCCGCAGCTTCGCCCGTCTGAGGTCCGCAAACAGGATCGAGGCGTAGCCGGAACGGGTAGACCGGTTCGGAGCAGTCCGGAACGGCTTTTCAGCGGCCCAAATGCCGTACACCCCTTGTTTCCTGCGGATTTGTGCTTTCACTGTGTCGACAAGTCACTACAGCGTGTTGCCGACATGTGACATTCTGCTGGAACCGCGTTTGCCGCAGCCCCGCCTCCGGTATTCAGGTGGAGGCTGCGTTCCTCCGATGGTCGTGGCCGCCGCGACCGTCCGCGACCTCAAGGGGGTGGCATGTCCGCAGAACAGGGCAGCTCGAAGGTGCTCACGCTCACGCCCGCGCTCGCGCAGACGCCGGTTCAGATGCCGGTGCAGCCGCAGGCTCAGGCCCAGAGCGAAGCGCCTGCCGCGCCGCTGGTCGTCTCGCCGGAAGCCATCGACACCCGCACGCTCTCCCGCTCCCTCTTCCTGCGCCTGCGCGCCCTGGACGACCAGGGTGCCGCCGCGGACAGCCCGGAGCGGACCTACGTCCGTGACACCCTCATCGAGCTCAACCTCCCGCTCGTGCGGTACGCGGCGGCCCGGTTCCGCTCGCGCAACGAGCCGATGGAGGACATCGTCCAGGTCGGCACGATCGGCCTGATCAAGGCCATCGACCGGTTCGACTGCGAACGCGGCGTGGAGTTCCCGACGTTCGCGATGCCGACGGTCGTCGGCGAAATCAAGCGCTTCTTCCGCGACACCTCGTGGTCGGTGCGGGTGCCGCGCCGGCTGCAGGAGCTGCGGCTCGCGCTGACCAAGGCGAGCGACGAGCTGGCCCAGAAGCTGGACCGCTCCCCGACCGTGCCCGAACTCGCCGCCGTCCTGGGCGTCTCGGAGGAGGACGTCGTCGACGGCCTCGCGGTCGGCAACGCGTACACCGCCTCCTCGCTCGACTCCCCCTCCCCCGAGGACGACGGCGGCGAGGGCTCGCTCGCCGACCGGCTCGGGTACGAGGACACGGCCCTGGAAGGCGTCGAGTACCGCGAGTCGCTGAAGCCCCTGCTCGCCAAACTCCCGCCCAGGGAACGGCAGATCATCATGCTGCGGTTCTTCGCCAACATGACCCAGTCGCAGATCGGCGAAGAGGTCGGCATCTCCCAGATGCACGTCTCACGGCTGCTCACGCGGACCCTGGCGCAGCTGCGGCAGGGCCTGATCGCCGACTGAAAGAGCCGGAACTTCTTCCTTGCTGACGGACCGTCAGTCACACTGGCGCCATGCGGCGACAGAGGCGACGGACGTCAGGCCTTGTGGTGGTCGCGCTCTGCCTCGGTGGAGCGCTGACCGCGTGCGGCGGCGGAGGCGACGGCGAGGGCTACGCGGCGGTGGGCGCCGGCTCCACCCCCGAGGACGCGGTACCACCGTCGGGCAAGGTCACTCTGGTGCCCCTCGACAACCCCTCGGCGAGCGGTACGACCTCCAGCACCTCCTCCCCCTCCCCCGGCGCCCCGGGCACGAGCGAGGGCGGGGGTACGGACGGGCGTGCTGGCGCGGGCGCGGGTACGAACGGGGGTACGGATGACGGTCCGGGCGGGCCCTCGGCGCCGGACCCGGGGACCTCGCCCTCCGGCCGCACGAACCCCGCCGCCCCTCTCCCCGGGACCCCTGGCACGACCGGCGGCCCCGGCACGACCGGCGGCCCCGGTGCGACGACACCGCCCGCCTCGTCCGCCCCGCCGGCCCCCGGGACCACACCTCCCGCGCCGCCGCCCCGGCCCCCGTCCACGCCCGCCGCGCTCACGCTCTCCGTCCCCGTCCTCACGGACGCGGACAAGCGGTGGTGCGAGCGGGTCACCGTGACGTTCCGCAACACCGGCGGCACGGCGGCCACGTCGGGCACCGTCACCTTCGCCACCCACGTCATCGGTGCGCTCGGCATCGACTGGGCGACGGTCGAGTCCACGCAGCCGCTGCCCGCGCCGATCGCGGCGGGAGCGGCACGGACCCATACGTACACCGTCTGCGTGGAGTCCTGGCGGGTGCCGCTCGGCATGCACGTCGACACCCGGGAGGTCACCGCGACCTGGACGTGACCCGACCCCGACTCCGTCGACCACCCCTGCCTGCCGAGCGCCGAGCGCCGAGGACCGACGGACGAGCACCGCCGACCACCACCGCCGACCACCACCGCCGTCGAGCACCCGCAGTCGAGCACCGGGCCTCGGAAAAAGACCCGGCCGCCCTCGGTGGGAGGGCGGCCGGGGCGCGGAATCGGTGGGGGGGGGAACGCTCGGCGGGCGAGCGGCTCGGGTGGTCAGCCCAGGGCCAGCCAGGCGACCGCGGCCAGGACCGCGATCACCGCGATCACGCCCACGATCAGGCCGACCCGCGGGCCGGACGACTGGGGCGCGGCCTGCTGGCGCCCCTGCGGGACGCCCTCGTCGACGAAGGCGCGGAACATCTGGGTGTTGCCGGCCGGGTCGTAGTTGCCCTCGGGGCCGGGGCCCTGACCGTACGGTGCCTGGGGGTTGTGTGCCATGAGCCAGGACCCTAGCGAACCTGGGCTTCCGCCCCCAAGCCCCGCCCCGTGCCCCGGCACCGCTCCCCCACACCTCCTCCTCCTTTGCCGATTCTTTAGCGCGGTTTGACCGATTTAGTTTGCCTGAAGCAACCATCCATCCTTATGGTTGCCCTAAGCAACAAGATGCATGGGGTACCCGATGGAGACACGGAACCGCTACGAGAACCTGGCCCGCCAGGTGAGCGCGATCGGCGCGGTCAAGCGAGGCATGGCACGCTCCCTGCCCGCCGACTGCCCCAGCGGCTCGGCCGTCGTGCTCGCCCTGCTCAAGCGTCATGGAGACATGCGGATGAGCCGCGTCTCGGAACTGATGGCGGTCGACATGTCCGTGAGCAGCCGCCATGTGGCCCACACCGTCGACCGAGGGTGGGTCGAGCGACTGCCGGACCCGGGCGACAAGCGTTCCCGACTCCTGCGCCTCACCGACGGGGGCCGGGACAAGCTCGCCGAACTCGACCGACGGCTGACCGCCATGCTCGCCCGCAACCTCGCGGGCTGGTCCGACGACGACGTCGACCTCCTGACCACACTGCTCGCCCGTCTCCGCGACTCCTTCGGGGACTGCCGGGCCCACCACGCGTAAAAGCAAAGGAAGTTCATGGCCACGACCACATCCGCCCCGTCGACGCAGGCGGGCGGCCACGCCTCCGGCGGGGAGGCGCCGATGACGCACCGGCAGATCATGGAGGCGCTCTCCGGGCTGCTGCTCGGCATGTTCGTCGCCATCCTGTCCTCGACGATCGTCTCCAACGCGCTCCCCCAGATCATCACCGACCTGGGCGGCGGCCAGTCCGCCTACACGTGGGTGGTCACCGCGGCCCTGCTGTCGATGACCGCGACCACCCCCCTGTGGGGCAAGCTCGCGGACCTCTTCTCCAAGAAGCTGCTCGTCCAGATAGCGCTGGTCATCTACGTCGCCGGCTCGGTCGTCGCAGGCCTCTCGCAGAACACCGGCATGCTCATCGCCTGCCGGGTCGTCCAGGGCATCGGCGTCGGCGGTCTGACCGCGCTCTCCCAGATCATCCTGGCCGCCATGATCGCCCCGCGCGAGCGCGGCCGGTACAGCGGCTACCTCGGCGCCACCTTCGCCGTCGCCACCGTCGGCGGCCCGCTGCTCGGCGGCGTCATCACCGACACCGACTGGCTCGGCTGGCGCTGGTGCTTCTACGTTGGCGTGCCCTTCGCGATCATCGCGCTGCTGGTGCTCCAGAAGACCCTGAAGCTCCCCGTCGCCAAGCGTCAGGTCAAGGTCGACTGGGCGGGCGCCCTCGTGATCAGCGCCGCCGTCTCGCTGCTGCTGGTCTGGGTGACCTTCGCGGGCGACAAGTACGACTGGATGTCCTGGCAGACGGCCGCCATGGTCGGCGGATCGATCGTCCTCGGCGCGCTCTTCGTGTTCGTCGAGTCGAAGGCGAGCGAGCCGATCATCCCGCTGCGCCTGTTCCGCAACCGCACCATCACGCTGGCCTCGCTCGCCTCGCTCTTCGTGGGTGTCGCGATGTTCGCCGGCACGGTCTTCTTCAGCCAGTACTTCCAGCTGGCCCGCAACGAGTCGCCGACGATGTCCGGCGTCCTGACCATCCCGATGATCGCCGGTCTGTTCGTCTCCTCGACGGTCTCCGGCATGGTCATCACCAAGACCGGCCGCTGGAAGGCCTGGCTGGTCAGCGGCGGCGTCCTGGTGACGGGCGGACTCGGCCTGCTCGGCACGATCCGCTACGACACGGAGTACTGGCACATCGCGGTCTTCATGGCCGTCATGGGTCTCGGCCTCGGCATGATGATGCAGAACCTGGTCCTGTGCACGCAGAACCAGGTCGACCCGGCCGACCTCGGCTCCGCCTCCTCCGTCGTGACCTTCTTCCGCTCGCTCGGCGGTGCGATCGGCGTCTCGGCCCTCGGCGCCGTGTTGGCCCACCGGGTCACGCACTACGTCCAGGACGGGCTCGCCGACCTCGGCCCGAAGGCCGCGGCAGCGGGAGCGGGCAGCGGCGGTTCGGGCGGCGGCATCCCCGACATGGACAGCCTGCCGGCGCCGATCCGTACCGTCATGGAGAGCGCGTACGGGCACGGTGTCGCCGATGTCTTCCTCTACTCGGCGCCCTTCGCCCTGCTCGCCTTCCTGGTGACCCTGTTCATCAAGGAGGTCGCACTGAAGAGCGCCGGTGGCGCGGCGGCGAAGACGACGTCCGAGGAGCAGGCGGCCCCCGCCCCGACGGCAGCGGTGACCCCCGTGGCAGACGGGACGGCGGTGACCGACGTGACGGCGGTGGCCCCGGTGTCCACCGGCCTGACCGTGAGCGGAACGGTTCGTACCGCCGAAGGGACGCACGTCCCCGGCGCGACGGTCACGCTGATCTCGCTCGGCGGGCAGCAGCTCGGCCGCTCGGTCGTGCGCGACGAGGACGGCTACGCCTTCGACGCGCCGGGCGCCGGATCGTACGTCCTGATCGCCTCCGCCGACGGCTTCCAGCCGCAGGCCTCCACGGTGGTCGTGAACGACGGCCCGCTCACCCACGACGTGCTCCTGACCGGCACCAGCGGGCTCACGGGCTCCGTCACCGCCGCCGAGGGCGGAGCGCCCGTGGACGGCGCGATGGTCGTGATCACGGACGTACGGGGTGAGGTCCTGGCCAGCGGCAAGTCCGGCGCGGACGGCGGCTACGCCTTCGCGGAGCTGGTGCCCGGTCCGGTCACGGTGGCGGTCACCGCCGCCGGCTACCGACCGCAGGCGCTGCCCGTGGAGATCGGCGGCCTGGGCGCGACCCGGCTCGACGTGGCCCTCGCGGCCGGAGC
This sequence comes from Streptomyces sp. ISL-36, assembly GCF_018614205.1. GTDB lineage: Bacteria > Actinomycetota > Actinomycetes > Streptomycetales > Streptomycetaceae > Streptomyces. The sequence continues at coordinate 93,887 of NZ_JAGGOS010000048.1, forward strand.
GGTCGTCCAGGGCACGGTCCGCGCGGGACTCGACCACCGGCCGCTGGCCGACGCACGGGTGACCCTGGTCGACGCCGCCGGGAACGTGAAGGCGTCGGCGACCACGGACGCGGACGGCGCGTACGGCTTCGCGGACCTGGACGCGGGCGAGTACACGCTCATCGCGACCGGCTACCCGCCGGTGGCGGGGCGGCTGACCGTGACCGGCGCCGGGGTCGACGGCCACGACATCGAACTCGCCCACCCGGGCGAGTGACCGACCCCCGGCCGCGCTTCGAGCGGAGACGCGGCCGGGTCCGGGGCGGCAGGCAGGGGACGGCCTGCCGCCCCGCTGTTTTTTCGGAAGAGTGAGGGTACGGATGGGACTGCACGCAGAGGTACGGACCCGCGACGGGTGGCCGGTCCAGCACGCGGTGGTGACCGTGACGGACGGATCGGGCGGACAGGTCCTGCGGGCGGAGGCGGACGGCGACGGGGTCGTACGGTCGGAGCCTGCGCTGGCGCTGGCGCCGGGGGCGTACACGGTGGTGGTGACCGCGCTCGGCTACGCGCCGGACGCGCGCACGGCGCTGGTCGGCGCGGCCGGGCGGGCCGAGGTGGGCACGGTCGTCCTGGCCCGTACGGGCGGTACGGAACTGCCCGCCCCGGGCGCCTGGACTCTGGACGCGGCGCACTCCTCGGTGGGGGCGGTGGCCCAGCACCTGGGGATCTCCAGCGTGCACGGGCGGTTCACCGAGTTCACCGGCCGGATCGAGATCGCACCGGACGTCCTGGCGTCGCGGGTGGAGGCGGTCATCGCGGCCGGGTCCGTCGACACCGGCAACGGCCTGCGGGACAAGCACCTGCGCTCCGAGGACTTCCTGGACGTGGACCGCTTCCCGGAGATCACGTACCGCGGCACGGCGCTGCGGGCGGCGGGCCCGGACCGGTGGGTCGTGGACGGCGCGCTCTGCCTGCGGGGCATCACACGGGAGGTCCCCCTGGACCTCACCTACCTGGGTACGGGCGCGGACCCCTGGGGCGGGGTGCGGGCGGCCTTCCGCGCGGAGGCGGAGCTGCGGCGGGAGGACTTCGCGATGAACTACAACCAGGTGGTGTCCGCGGGCATCGCGGCGATCGGCACGACGCTGCGGGTGACGCTGGACATCCAGGCGGTACGGGCGGCCGAGGAGGGCTGACGGGACGTCGGCCCGACCGGGCATCGGGGCGACCGGGCATCGGGCCGACCACGGGTCGGACCGAGCCGCGCCGGGCCCTCGCCGGGCGGTTCGTGGCTGGGGCCGGCCGGTGGGCGGCCGACGAGGGGCGGACCGGGCGCCGGGCCGACCACGGGTCGGGCCGAGCCGCACCGGGCCGAGCCCCGTTCGGTGTTCGTGGCTGGGGCCGACCGGGTGTCGGGGCGACCGGGCGTCGGCCCGGCCGCCTGTCGGGG
>NZ_JAGGOS010000004.1 GCF_018614205.1 Streptomyces sp. ISL-36
GCCCCGACCCCGGCCGCCCCGACCCCGGCCGCCCCGACCCCAGCCGCGTCGAACCCGCCCCCGGTTCCGGTCGCACCCACCCCGGCCCCGCCGACGCCCCCCACCGCCCCGGTCACCGCTCCACTCCCCTCGGGCAGGCCCTCGGTCACGTCCTCGCCGAGCCGCTGCGCGCGCTCACCGATCTGCCGTCCTTCGACACCTCGGCCATGGACGGCTGGGCCGTCGCGGGCCCCGGCCCCTGGGCGATCCGCGACGACGGAGCCGTGCTCGCCGGGCATGGCCCCGCCGCCGCGCTGGAGGACGGCACGGCGGTCCGGATCGCCACCGGCGCCCGCGTTCCGCCCGAGACCACCGCGGTCGTCCGCAGCGAGCACGCCCGTACCGACGCCGGCGGTCATCTGCACGCCCGGCGCGTGGTCGTGCCCGGTCAGGACATCCGTCCCCGGGGCCAGGAATGCCGCTCCGGGGACCAGTTGCTGCCCGCCGGAACCCCGGTGACACCGGCCGTCCTCGGCCTCGCCGCGGCCGCCGGCTACGACGAGCTGCCCACACTTCCCCGCCCGCGCGTGGAGATCCTGGTCCTCGGGGACGAGCTCCTGACGGCCGGACTCCCCCACGACGGACTGATCCGCGACGCGCTCGGCCCCATGCTCGGCCCCTGGCTGAACACGCTCGGCGCGGACGTACTCGCCACCCGCCGGATCGGCGACGACGCCGACGCCCTGCGCGCCGCCGTCACCGGCTCCCCGGCGGATCTGGTGATCACCACCGGGGGCACGGCCGCGGGACCCGTCGACCACGTCCACCCCGTCCTCGCCCAAGCGGGAGCCGAGCTGCTGGTCGACGGGGTGAAGGTCCGCCCCGGCCATCCGATGCTGCTCGCCCGCCTCGCAGGCGGCCGGTATCTGGTCGGCCTGCCCGGCAACCCGCTCGCCGCGATCTCCGGGCTGCTCACCCTGGCCGAGCCGCTGCTGCGCGCCCTGGCGGGAGCCCCCGCCCCCGCGCCGTACCGTGCGCCCGTACGGGACGAGGTGCACGGCCATCCCCACGACACCCGGCTGGTCCCGGTCGTCCACCGAGGTGATCAGGTCGTCCCCCTGCACTACAACGGTCCGGCGATGCTCCGCGGTATCGCCGCGGCGGACGGGATGGCCGTCGTCCCGCCCGGCGGCGCCCGGCCCGGTGATGTGCTGGAGATCCTCGACCTTCCCTGGCCCGTGTCGCCGGCCCAGGGCGCCGCTCAAGGAGCATGTTTCACGTGAAACTTCCCAGTCGTGACGTGATGGCCCGTCATGCGGACGAGAAGGTCTCCCCCTCCCGGGTGCGGCTTCCCCGCCAGGTCGTCGAACGGCCCCTGTGGCAGGTCGGCAAAAGGCTGTTGATGGCCCTGGGGGTGCTGGCCCTCACGACCGTCATCGTCTTCCTCGACCGCTCGGGCTATCACGACAACGCCGACGGCACCCTCGACTTCCTCGACTGCGCCTACTACGCGACGGTGACCCTCTCCACCACGGGGTACGGCGACATCGTCCCGCACAGCGACTCGGCGCGGCTCGTCAACATCCTGCTGGTCACGCCGTTGCGCGTGCTGTTCCTGATCATCCTGGTCGGCACCACTCTCGAGGTCCTCACCGAAAGGACCCGGGAGGAGTGGCGGCTGAACCGCTGGAGGTCCACCTTGCGTGACCACACCGTCATCGTCGGCTTCGGCACCAAGGGCCGCTCCGCGATCCAGACCCTCTGCGCGACGGGGCTGCGCAAGGAGCAGATCGTGATCGTCGACCCTTCGAGCAAGGTGATCGAGACGGCGAACGCCGACGGGTTCGTCGGGGTGGTCGGTGATGCGACGCGCAGTGACGTGCTGATCCGGGCCGAGGTGCAGAAGGCCCGTCAGATCGTCATCGCGACCCAGCGCGACGACACGGCCGTCCTGGTCACCCTGACCGCCCGGCAGCTCAACCGGGGCGCGAAGATCGTCGCTGCGGTCCGCGAGGAGGAGAACGCGCCGCTGCTGCGTCAGTCCGGGGCGGATGCCGTCATCACCAGCGCCAGTGCGGCCGGACGGCTGCTCGGACTCTCCGTGCTCAGCCCGAGTGCGGGCACGGTGATGGAGGACCTCATCCAGCAGGGCTCGGGGCTCGATCTGGTGGAACGGCCGGTGATAAAGGCCGAGGTGGGCAAGAGCGTGCGGGAGACCGACGATCTGGTGGTGAGCGTGCTGCGCGGGCACCGGCTCCTCAGCTACGACGATCCGGCCGCCAGCCCGCTGCAGTTGATGGACCGTGTGATCACGATCGTGCGCGCGGCGCCCGTCACCCCGCTGACGGCTCCGCCCGAGTAGCCTCGCCGCCATGCATGCGATCACGATTCCGGAACCCGGCGGACCCGAGGCCCTCGTCTGGGCCGAGGTGCCCGATCCCGTGCCCGCCGAGGGCGAGGTCCTCGTCGAGGTGGTGGCCAGCGCCGTCAACCGTGCCGATCTGCTCCAGCGGCAGGGCTTCTACGACCCGCCGCCCGGTACGTCCCCGTACCCCGGGCTCGAATGCTCGGGCCGGATCGCCGCGCTCGGCCCGGGGGTGTCCGGCTGGTCCGTCGGCGACGAGGTGTGCGCGCTGCTGGTGGGCGGCGGTTACGCGCAGAAGGTGGCCGTTCCCGTCGGCCAGGTGCTTCCCGTGCCGGACGGGGTGGACCTCGTCACGGCCGCGGCACTGCCGGAGGTGACCAGCACGGTCTGGTCGAACGTGTTCATGATCGCCCACCTCCGGCCGGGCGAGACGCTGCTGGTGCACGGCGGTGCGAGCGGCATCGGCACGATGGCGATCCAGCTCGCGAAGGCGGTCGGCGCCCGGGTCGCGGTCACCGCGGGCGGCCCCGAGAAGCTCGCGCGCTGCGCCGAACTGGGCGCGGACATTCTGATCGACTACCGCACGCAGGACTTCGTCGAGGAGCTGCACAAGGCGACCGACGGCGCGGGCGCGGACGTCATCCTCGACATCGTCGGCGCGAAGTATCTGGACCGCAATGTGAAGGCCCTCGCGGTCAACGGGCGTCTGGCGATCATCGGTATGCAGGGCGGCGTGAAGGGCGAGTTGAACCTCGGCGCGCTGCTCGCCAAGCGTGCCGCGATCACGGCGACCACCCTGCGCGCCCGCCCGCTGCAGGAGAAGACGGCCATTGTCGCCGCCGTACGCGAGCACGTCTGGCCGCTGATCGGCGCGGGCACGATCCGCCCGGTCGTCGACCGGACGGTGCCGATGCGGGACGCGGCCGAGGCGCACCGGGCGCTGGACTCCGGCAGTCACGTCGGCAAGGTCCTGCTGCTCGCGCCGCAGGACTGACCCGGACAACGAACGGAAGGGCCCGGCGCACTCACCCAAGCATGTGTGCCGGGCCCTTCCGTATCGGGAATCCCTACAGGTACGGGCCCGAGCGGACCGCGTGACCGGGCCCCTGGTCGTCGTCATCGTCGTGGGACGCCCCCGGCGGGAGCGCCCGGCGCATCTGTTCCAACTGGGCGCGGGCCGCCATCTGCTGGGCGAACAGCGCCGTCTGGATGCCGTGGAAGAGGCCCTCGAGCCAGCCGACCAACTGTGCCTGGGCGATGCGCAGTTCCGCCTCGGAGGGGATCGCCTCGTCCGTGAACGGCAGGGAGAGACGCTCCAGTTCCTCGACCAGCTCGGGCGCGAGCCCGTCCTCCAGCTCCTTCACGGAGCTGGCGTGGATGCCTTTGAGCCTGACCCGGCTGGCCTCGTCGAGAGGTGCCGCTCGTACTTCCTCCAGGAGCTGCTTGATCATGCTGCCGATGCGCATGACCTTCGCAGGCTGCTCGACCATTTCCGTCACCGGGACCTCGCGGGATTCGTCGTCACCCTGAGTGCCGCCGAGCGCCATTCCGTCCTGTCCCACGATGAGGACCTGGGGGCTCTCCTGCGACCGTTCATTCCTCGGCATCTCCATGCCGCCATTCTCTCGCACGCATGCCTCACCACACGGTGTGCCCCTGTACGAGGGTGATCCACCCTCGTACAGGGGCACGGAACAGCAACGACGTCGGAGCCGCGGCGTCAGAGCAACGGTGTGACAGCAACGACGTCGCCGTCGGACCGCCGGGGGTGCCGTCAGACGGCGGCGCGGCGGGCCAGGGCGCCGCGCGAGCGCGTCACCAGGGCGGCGAGCAGTGCGGCGCCGAGCGGTACGAGCACCAGGAGGGCGGCCAGCGTCTCCCAGGGGATGACGACGGGCACGTACGGCGGGGTGGGCATGCCCCAGCCCTCGTCCAGGCTCTGCTGGTAGAAGCGCAGCTGCTGGCGTTCCTCGGTGAGCCGGAGCCCGATCGCCGGCAGCACGCCGGCCGCCGACCCGAGGATCACCCCCATCGCGGCCACCACCCCGCACTGGAAGCCGCTGAGCGTGCGGCGGACCCGCGGCGGCGCTCCGACGGCGGCGAGCGTCTTGAGATCGGCCTCGGCATCCGCCTGCGCGAGGCCGGTGGCGATACCGGCGGCGCCGATGGTGACCAGACCGGCGAAGACGGTCAGGGCGAGGAGCACGATGCTGCTGTCCCCGACGAAACCCTCCTCCACATGGAGGTCGACCTCGCTGCCGAGCTTGGCGATCTCGCTGTCCAGCTTCTGCCGCTGCTCGGTGCTCGGCATGCGGTCGGTGGAGTAGAACGAGCCGAGCGGCACCGTGGAGAGACCGGCGGCCTTGGCCGCGGCCGGGGTGATGAGCGCCTGCATGCCGTACGACGTCGTGTCGCCGGGCGTCTGGTAGGCCGGGAGGGAGGTGATGGTCCCGGGGGCCGGCTTGCCCTCCTGCTCGGCCTTCTGGGCCTTCTCCATGTCGGTGATGACCTTGAGGGAGACCTTGCCGCTCCGGTCGACCTGCGTCTTGGCGAAGGAGACGATCTTGCCCTCGGCCAGGGCTTTCTCGGCGCCAGGGTCCTTGATGCCGAGGACCTTCAGGAGCTTCGCGTCGCCGACGAGCAGTCCGCCGTCCACGTAGATGCCGCCGCTGTCGTTCGTCTTGCAGCGCCAGTCCTCGGCGAGCTTGCGCCGCTCCTCCTTGGAGAACTTCTCCGAGGGGTCCTCGCCGTCGACGGACGGGCCCCACAGCGGGCACTCGTTGGCGGGGGGAATGACGATCTCGAAGCGGCCGCAGCCGGCGCCCTCACCGTAGGGGGAGCAGCTGGGCTTGCCGACCTGGATGCGGCTCACCTCGGCACGGGTGTCGACGGGAAGCAGACGCTGCACGGCCTCACGGACCGCGGAGGCGTCCCGGCCGCCCTCCTCCATGACGAGGGCGGAGACGGCGCCGTGCGGCAGGCGTGCCTGGTACTCGGCCTCCGCCTGGGCGTCGCTGCTCGCCGCGTACGTGGAGACGGCGACGGTTCCGGCGACCGCGGCGAGCACCGCGGCGACGGCGGGTGCCGTACGGCCCCGGTTGCGCACGGCGTCGCGCAGGGCGAGCCGGGGAGAGAGCGGCAGCCACCGGCCGGTGCGGCCGAAGAGCCCGACGAGGGCGGGGGTCATGGCGACCACGCCGAGCTCGGCGATGGCGCTGCCGCCCGCGACGATGACGAACTGGTCGGAGACCATCGACCCGTAGAGCGCGATCGCGCCGCCCAGGAGCAGGGCGCCGAGGCCGACCAGGGGCAGTACGCGACTGCTGCGGCGGACACCCCGACGGCCGGTGAGCGAGGCCAGGACGGTCTGCCGGGAGGAGGTGACGGCCGGGACGATCGCGGCCATCACTCCGGTCAGCACGGCGAGCAGGGCGATGCCCAGCAGTTCCAGCGGGCGGATGTCGAAGGCGCCGAACCGCTGTCCCAGGGCGTCTTCGAGGAGCGGCTGCAGGGCGAAGGTGAGGATCAGGGCGAGGACGGTGCCGGTGACGGCCGCGGCGACGCCGATGACGAGCCCGCCGCTCAGCACGATGGCGCGGATGTGGCGCCGGTCTCCGCCGTTGGCTCCGACGAGTCCCAGCTGGCGGCGCGAGCGGCGGGCGCCGACGGCGAACGCGGGCCCGGCAAGGAGGCAGATCTCCAGCATCGCGAGCCCGACGACGGTGCCGAGGGCGGCGAGTTCCGCGGCCTGGGCGCCCGCGCTGGTCCGGAAGTCGCCCCAGCCGTCCTTCTGGTAGAGCGGGACCTCGGAGTCGGCGGGCGGGTCCAGGAGGACGGCACGCGAGGTGACCACCACACCCTTGGTGTTGATCTTCTGGACGGTGTTCCACGTGAAACCACCGGGCGTCTTCACCAGATAGCTGGTGGAGGTCCCGGGCAGGCTCAGCCCGGCCTTCTCCAGGGCCTTCGCGTACGGGGCGAGGAAGGCGCCCGGCAGGGCGTTGACCTGGTTGGCCGTCAGATCGTCGGGGAGCTCGTAGGAGCCGACGATGCGGTACGTGCGGTCGTAGCCGCGGGCGGAGAGGGTGGAGCCGACTCCCAGACCGCTGCTCTCCAGGAAGCTCGTGGTGGCGGCGACCTCGTCCGCCTTCTCCGGGAAGCGGCCCTCCAGGAGGGTCATGATGCCCCGGGCGATCGGGTCGGCCGCCTTGAGCTCACGGACCTCGGTCTGGAGCAGCCCGTGGACGGTGGTGAGCTTGGCGTTTCCGGTGCTGTCGGTCAGGACGACGGCGCCGGCCGGGAAGGTCTTGGTGACATCGGTCGGACCGCTGGGCCAGATCTTGTCCCCGTAGTCCTCGGCGGGGGTGTGCATCTCGCCGTCGGGTGCCTGGAGGATCGGCACCCCGGCCACGGCGGCGTCGTCGAAGCGGGCGTCGGCGGCGCCGATCGTCCGGTCCAGCTTCTCCTCGGTGGAGAGCTCGGAGCTGCGCACGGTCAGGTCGGCGGCGCTGACGCCCAGGATGGGCAGGGCGATCATGGCGAGGACCAGGAAGCTGCGGCCCTTGTAGCGCCAGGCGTCACGGCGGGCGATGCGGATCGCGACGCGCCAGGAGTGGAACCAGTTGTTCACCGTTCGGCCGCCTGGCCGGACAGGAGCGAGTCGGCCTCGCTGCGGACGGTCTGGTCGACGACGGCGCCGTCCCGCAGGAAGACGACGCGGTCGGCCCAGGCGGCGAACCGCGGCTCGTGGGTGACCAGGACGCCCGCGGCGCCGGCGTCACAGCGGCTGCGCAGCAGGGCGAGGACGGACTCGCCGGTCTCGGAGTCCAGGGCCCCGGTGGGCTCGTCGGCCAGGACGAGGCGACGGTCGCCGACCAGGGCGCGGGCTATGGCCACCCGCTGCTGCTGGCCGCCGGACATCTCGTCGGGGAAGCGGTCGGCGAGGTGGCCGAGCTCCATCTCCTGGAGGGCGGCGAGGGCCTCGCCGCGTGCCTTGCGTGCGGAGGTGCCGTCCAGCTCTCGGGGAAGGGCGACGTTCTCGGCGGCGGTGAGCGCGGGGATCAGGTTGTAGTCCTGGAAGACGTACCCGATGCTGCGGCGGCGCAGGGCGGCGAGCGCCTTGCGGTCGGCGGTGGTGATGTCGGTGTTCTCGACGATGACCCGCCCGGAGGTGGGGGTGTCCAGGCCGCCCGCGATGGTGAGCAGGGTGGACTTGCCGGAGCCGGAGGGGCCCATGACGGCGACGAGTTCACCGGGGAACACGTCGAGGTCGATACCGCGCAGGGCGTGCACCTCGGTGGCGCCGGAGCCGTGGACGCGGGTCAGGTTCTGCAGTTGCAGCACGGGCTGCTGTGTGGACATGGAGGAGTCCCCCTAAGGCGTACGCCGACGAACGACCGGGTGACGGACGGCCGGGTACGGAGCGGTTGAAGAGGTGGTACGGGACATGGGGTGGGGTGCGGGACGTGCGGGCCCCGGGCCCCGGGGCGCGGAGCGTGGTGCCCGGGGCCGGGGCAGGGCCGCGGGGTCAGCGCAGCGGTGCCGGACGCACGTCCTGGGTGGGTGGGACGGCGGTTGCGGCCGGCCGGGTGTCGCCGGACGGGCCGGGCGTACCCCCGGCGCCGGGCGCCGTCGTCGAGAGCCGGATCAGCCGGGACTCGCAGTGGTCGAGCCAGCGGGCCTCGGCCTCGGTCTGGAAGATCAGCTGCTCCAGGACGAGCAGCCAGGCCACGTCGTCGCGTTCCCGGGACGGGCCGCTCTCGAGGGCGGTGATCGCCTGGGCCTTGAGCCGGGTGTAGTCCTGCATCGCCTTCACGGTGTGGTGGCGCTGCGACTGGATGACGGCGCGGATGTCGACGCCGGGCGCCCCGACGGCCATGGCGAGCTTGATGGCGAGCTCGTCACGGGCCGGGCTGGTGCGGTCGACGGGCTTCTCGAACCAGTTCCTGAGCTCCTCGCGACCGCTGTCGGTGATCGCGTAGAGCGCGTGGCCGGCTTCGTCCGCGCCGCCCTGCTCGACCATGCCGTCCCGTTCGAGACGGTTGAGGGTCGTGTAGACCTGGCCGACGTTGAGGGGCCACGTGGAGCCCGTGCGGGTCTCGAACTCCGTACGGAGCTGCGAGCCGTAGCGCGGACCGCGTTCGAGGAGGGCGAGAAGCCCGTGGCGGATCGACATACTCAGTATGTATACCGAGTATGTCGGCGCCGACAAGCGACCTCCGGGGGAACCTGTGGGTCCGTCTCAAGGGGGACGTGAGGCGCGTCCGGGGGACGGGGAGCGCTCAGCGGCGACGCAACCGGACCCCGAGAAAACCGATACCGAGCCCCACCATCGCGAGCCCCGCCCCCAGGGTCAGCACGGGAACCTGCCGGTCAGCGAGGGTGCCGGTGGCCTTGGTGGTGAGCCGGGGAGCGGCGGCGGGCGCGGTCGCGCCGGGCGGCTCGGAAGGCGAGGCCTCCGCCTCAGGTACCGCTTCGAGGGCCTCGCCCGGCGCCTCCGCCTCCCACGGGGGTGCGTCGGCTGTTGCTGTTTTGGTACGTGAGGGGCTGGGCGACTCCTCGGAGGCGCTGGGCTCCCCCGGCTCGCTCACCTCGTCCGCGGAGGGCCAGACCGGGCGGCCGGGGCGCTCGCGCCCCTCCCCGGCCGGGCGACCGGCCAGGGACCCGACAGGACCGGGGCCGGGGGTCTCGTCGGCCGGGGCGGAGGCGGCCACCGCACTCGTCGCCGAGGCCCATCCGGACGCCGCCGAGGAGCCGACCCCGCCGGACGCCGCCGAGGAACTGTCCGAGCCGGGCGAGGCCGAGGGCCCCGCTGATCCGGAGGGCCCCGCTGATCCGGAGGGGTGCCCGGAGGGGTGCCCTGATCCGGAGGGGCCGGCCGCCCCGGCCGGGCGGCTCGCCACGGGCGAGTGGGAGTCATGCGGACGGTGCGAGCCGTGCGGGCCGTACTGGCCGTGCGGTGACGGGCGCGCCGCCGTCGCCGGAGCCCTTCCCGGCGCCTTCCCTGACGTCTTCCCCGGGGCCGTCCCCGAGGCCTTCCCCGAGGCCTTCCCGGGGGCTTTCGGCGAAGCCTTCGTCAGGGGCGCCTTGGCCGAAGCCTTAGGGGAAGCCTGCGTCAGGGCCGCTTTGGCCGAAGCCTTTGGGGAAGCCTGCGTCAGGGGCGCCTCGGCCGAAGCCGTCGGCGAAGCTTTCGGGGAAGCGTTCGTCGTCGGCGCCTTGACCGGAGCCGTCCCCGAGGCCTTCCCAGGAGCCTCCGCCGAGACCGAAGGGTGCGGTGTCGGCCCTCTCTCGGCCCCGTCCGCCGCCGGTACGGCACCCATCACCAGCCAGCACGCGAACACCGGGCCGAGAGCCCCCGTCCGCGCGCAGCGGAGTCCTGGAGTCACCGGGACCGCCTCCCGTAGCGAGCCGCCGAGCTGTTGCAGCTCAGCGTCACATGCCGGGACATTTCAGGCATCCCGGACGGGAGGGGCGGGTGAGGGGGGGAGAGGGGAGAGCGGCCGACTACTGCGGCGGGTTGCCCGTCGAGACCTTGAGGGTGAACTCGGCGTTCTCCGTGGTCGCGTCCTCGCCCGCCGGCGGGTACTGCTCCAGGACGGTGCCCTCGCCGTACGTCGCCTCGTCCACCGGCGTCTGCGTCATGATCTTCCAGCCCGCGGCCTGGATGCAGGCCTTCACCGACTGGATGTTCTTGTACGTGAAGTTCGGGATCTCGAACTTCGCCGGGTCGTCGCTCGACTCCTTCGGCTCCGTGCACTTCTTCGGATCGATGGTCTTGGACAGGTCGGGACCCTTGTGGCCCGGCGCCGCCGTCTGGCTCTGGCTCGGGTCGTCACCGCCCGCATTGGTGTTCGGTTCCTCCTTGTTCAGGGAGATCGCCGTGACGACACCGATGGCGACCAGCGCCACGACGATCGCGCCCACGATCATCGGCATGTTCCGCCGGGATCCGCCGGAGCCACCGCTCGCGGGCGACGCCGGGGGCTGCGGCGACATCGTGTACGGCCCCGGAGCGGGCGTCTGGTACATCGGAGCCGGCGTGGGCGCCTGCTGCGGGTACCCGTAGGCGGGCGCGGGGGCCGGCGTGGCGGGACCGTACGGGCCCGGCTGGGGCGTCGGCGCCTGGTACGGCTGCTGGACACCGTGCGCCGAGGGCGGCGGGGTCTGACCGACCGGCGGGAAGACCGCCGAACCGACGCCGGAACCGCTGCTGACCGGACCGCCCGCCACGATCATCGGCGCGCCCGTCTGGCCCGCGGACAGGACCCGCAGGCACTCGTCCCGCATCGCCGCGGCGCTCGGGAAACGCTCGTTCGGGTTCTTCTTCAGCGCGCGGGCGACGAGCGCGTCCATGGCCGGGGTCACCGAGCGGTTGACGGAGGACGGAGCGACCGGCTCCTCCTGTACGTGGGCGTACGCGATGGCCAGCGGCGAGTCCGCGTCGAAGGGCAGACGGCCGGTGAGGAGCTGGAAGAGCATGATGCCGACCGAGTACAGGTCGGAGCGGGCGTCCACACCGCGGCCGAGGGCCTGCTCGGGGGAGAGGTACTGCGGGGTGCCGACGACCATGCCGGTCTGGGTCATCGAGGTGACACCGGACTGCATGGCGCGCGCGATGCCGAAGTCCATCACCTTGACCACACCGCGCTTGGTCATCATCACGTTGCCGGGCTTGATGTCCCGGTGGACCAGGCCCATTTCGTGGCTGGTCTCCAGCGCGGCCAGCACGTCGGCCGTCACCTTGAGCGCCTTGTCCGCGGGCATCGCGCCGAACTGCCGTACGTCGGAGGCCAGGACCGAGCCGAGCGGCTGGCCCTCGACGTACTCCATGACGATGTACGGCATGACGGCGCCGTCGAGGGTGTCCTCGCCGGTGTCGAAGACCGACACGATGTTGGTGTGCGACAGTTTCGCGACAGCCTGTGCCTCACGACGGAACCGCTCGCGGAACGACTGTTCCCGGCCGAGTTCCGTGTGCAGCGTCTTGATGGCGACCTGCCGGTCCAGGGCGCTGTCGTAGGCCAGGTAGACGGAGGCCATACCGCCCTCGCCGAGCAGGTCGCGAAGCTGGTACCGGCCGCCCGCGACCGAACCGCCCGCATAGCGGCCCTGTGCGCCGTCCTGGCTCATTCGTGCTTCCCCCTACGCGCGCGTGGCGGCGCTGATCCGAAATTTCCTGGCCAAGTCTGCCCCAGGGCACCGACACGTCAAGCCGGGTGCCCGTTCCGTGACCCTCCGCGCAAGAAGCGTCTCGGAAGCGTTACAGGAACGGGCGGAAATTTGCACCGGCGTACGCGGACGGGGTTGGATGGCCGGTCCATCTCGGACCGTGCTGTCGGACGAAGCCTGTAGCGTGACGGCGGTACGGGAAGACACGCGAGTACAGATGACGGCGAGGACTGATGGCACCCGAATCCGAGGCAGGCGGCGGTGTGTCGGGCGCTGCTGCGGAGTCCTGGGGCGTTGGCGGAGTGGTCGGTGACGGCCGCTACCGGCTGACCCACCGTCTGGGGCGCGGCGGCATGGCCGAGGTGTTCGCCGCCGAGGACGTGCGGCTCGGCCGCACGGTGGCCGTCAAGCTGCTCCGCTCCGACCTCGCCGAGGACCCGGTGTCCAAGGCCCGTTTCACACGTGAGGCGCAGTCGGTCGCCGGCCTCAACCACCATGCCATCGTGGCGGTGTACGACTCCGGCGAGGACGTCGTCGGAAGCCAGTCCGTCCCGTACATCGTGATGGAGCTGGTCGAGGGCCGCACCATCCGCGAACTGCTGATCAGCGCCGAGGCGCCGGGCCCCGAGCAGGCCCTGATCATCGTCTCGGGCGTCCTCGAAGCGCTCGCGTACTCCCACCAGCACGGCATCGTGCACCGTGACATCAAGCCCGCGAACGTCATCATCACGCACTCCGGCGCGGTGAAGGTCATGGACTTCGGCATCGCCCGCGCCCTGCACGGCGCGCAGTCGACGATGACGCAGACCGGCATGGTCATGGGCACGCCGCAGTACCTCTCCCCCGAGCAGGCCCTCGGCAAGGCCGTGGACCACCGCTCCGACCTGTACGCCACCGGCTGTCTGCTCTACGAACTCCTTGCGCTGCGGCCGCCGTTCACGGGTGAGACCCCGCTCTCGGTGGTCTACCAGCACGTGCAGGACGCGCCGATTCCGCCGTCGGACGTCGCCCAGGCGGCGCCTCCGGAGCTCGACGGTCTGGTGATGCGTTCGCTCGCGAAGGACCCGGACGACCGGTTCCAGAGCGCGGAGGAGATGCGCGGGCTGATCCAGTACGGCCTGCAGATGCTCCAGCAGCAGGGCGGGCACACCGGCACGTGGAGCACCGGCCCGGTGGAGGTCCACGAGGGCGGCCACACCCCCGTCGGCGGCGTCGCCGCGACGTCGGTGATGGGGCACCCGATGCACCACGAGACCGCGCAGCGCCCCATCCTGCCCCAGATGAACCCCGACGACGGTGGCTACGACGGCGGGCACGGCGGCTACGGCTCCCAGGGCGGCAAGGGTGGCAGTGGCAGCCGCGGCAAGCTGCTGCTGTTCGTGGCCCTCGCGCTGATCGCCATCATGGCGGGCGTGGTCTACGCCCTGGACAAGGCCGGCCAGAAGGGCGGCGGCACCGAGCAGAAGCCGCCGGTCGTCTCCGATTCCCCGTCGAAGACGGGGGACTCGCCGACGCCGTCGCAGACTCCCTCGCAGGAGACGCAGGAGCCGGACACTTCCACGGGCGGCAACCAGGAGACCCGGACACCGACGTACAGGCCCTCGTACACGCCGTCGTCCCCGAGCACCCCGTCGACGGATCCCTCGTCTCCCTCGACCGATCCGGCCGACGGCGGTACGGACACCGAGGGGACCACGGAGGGGACGACCGAGGGGACCACGGAGGGCAACACCTCCGAGGGGTCCACGCAGGGCACCACCCAGGGGTCCACGGAGGGCAGCACGAACACCGGGACGACGACCGGTAACACGAACGCGGGTACGACGACGGGCAGCACCAACACGGGTACGACCACGGGTGTCACCGACGGCGGCACCGGCGGCTGACACCGCCGCCGCCGCCGGCGCCGACGGCCGGCGGCATCGCCCTGCTCACCCCGCGAACGCGTCCCGTACCGCCTCGTACTCGCGCGTCCACCACACCGCCAGGGCTGACGCCGCGGGGAACTGCGGGTCGGCCCTTCGGTCGTGGAGCTGATAGCGCCAGCGCAGTATCCAGAAGTCGTTGAGCCGCTCCCACCACACCCGGTGCACCGCGGCCGCCAGCTCGGCCCCGTCCGCCCCGGCCGCCCGCCGGTAGGCCCGCGCGTAGGCCCGTACCTTCCCCAGCGCCAGCTCGCCCGCCGGCCGTACGAAGAAGATGGCGGCGGCCCTGACCGTCTCCTCGGCCCGGGGCTGGACGCCGAGGCGGTCCCAGTCGAGGATCGCGGCCGGCTCCGCGCCCCGGTAGAGCAGGTTCAGTGGGTGGAAGTCGCCGTGCACCCAGCCGGCCGCGGCGGCGGGCGGCGGACGGCGGTGGGCGTGTTCGGCGAGGAGTCCCCGGCGTTCGAGCAGCCGGTGCTCGGCGAGCTCGTCGAAGCAGGTGCGGGGGCGGCCGGCGCGGACCAGGCGGAGGAGTTCGTCGATGACCCGGAAGGTGTCCTCGGGGCGGGCGCTCTCGTACTCCTCGCCGGGCGGCGCGCACTCCATGACCTGCTCCAGGCAGGTGTGGACGTGTCCGAGGAGGGTGCCCAGACGCCGGGAGCCTCCGGTGGAGAGCTGGGCGCCGTCGCGGTGGCTGCCGTCGACCCAGGGATGCAGGGCGTAGCAGCGTCCGCCGATGACGGCGACCGTACGGCCGGTGACGTCGGCGATCGGGGGCGCGACGGGCAGGCCGAGGGCGTGCAGGCGGTGCGTGGCGCGGTGCTGGCGGCTGATGGTGTCCCGGTCGGCGGTCGGGGCGTCGAGGTGCTGCTTGAGGAAGTAGGCGCCACGGGTGGTGGCGAGGCGGTAGCCGCGGTTGAGGAGGCCCTGGCTGACGGGTTCGCAGGAGAGCGGCTCGCCGGCGTCTCGGTAGCGGCGCAGCAGAGCACCGACGGGAGGGGCGAGCGTTTCAGATGAGCGCGGCACTCCCCAAATGTTAGATCACGCTACGTGGTGGAAATGTCGCTCCCCGGAAGGGGTCGAGGGCGGCTCGGTGGTGGGATCGAGCGTGTGCACGGTCACGAACTGCGGCTCGACGCGCATGTACACCGGGTCGAAGGGCTCGCCGTCCACCATCTCGGGCGCGGGGCCGAATGCGGCCCTCTGTGCCTCGGTCGGTTCGACGACCTCGGCGGTGCCGGTGAACTGCACGGACCATAGGGTGGCGGCGCCGGAGTTGAGGTTGTCCGCGCCGTAGGCGACCACGCCGCCGGCGCAGGCCCGGTGGTAGCCGAGTCCCCGGTGCATCAGGAGCAGGACGCGGCCGTCGTCCACGATGTGCCGGGCGGGTGCGACGAAGGGCATCGCCCGCATGATCGTCGCCACCCGGCCGTAGGACACACGGGTCAGCAGCTCGATGGCGCGGATCTCCTCGGTGGACATGGCTTCCACTCTCCGCCACCGGCGCCGGGCCGGAGAAGGGGCCCCCTGTCCCGGCCGGCCGGGACGAAGGTCCCGAATCGGGCCCGTTCTTCCACAGCCGGCCCGGACCCGAATCGGGCCCGCCGGCCCGGACCCGAATCGGGCCCGCCGGCCCGGACCCGAATCGGGCCCGCCGGTCAGGGCCGGGAAGGGTCAGTGGCGCTCGGCCTGCATCCGGGCCACGTAGGCCGCGGCCTGGGACCGCCGCTCCATGCCCAGCTTCGACAGCAGACTGGAGACGTAGTTCTTGATGGTCTTCTCCGCGAGGTGGAGCCGCTCACCGATGACCCGGTTGGTCAGGCCCTCGCCGATCAGATCCAGAATCTTGCGTTCCTGATCCGTCAGATTGGCGAGCTTGTCGTCACCCTTCGGGGTGTTCCCGTCCCGCAGCCGCTCCAGGACGCGCGCGGTGGCGACCGGGTCGAGCAGGGACTTGCCGGCCGCCACGTCGCGCACCGCCGACAGGAGCTCGTTGCCCCGGATGGCCTTGAGGACATAGCCGGAGGCCCCGGCCATGATCGCGTCGAAGAGCGCCTCGTCGTCGGCGTAGGAGGTGAGCATCAGGCATTTGACCTGGTCGTTCTGTGAACGCACCTCGCGGCAGACCTCGACCCCGCTGCCGTCGGGCAGCCGGACGTCGAGCACGGCCACGTCGGGGCGGGTCGCGGGGATCCTGGCCAGGGCGTCCGCGGCCGTACCGGCCTCGCCGACCACCTCGATGTCGTCCTCCACGGAGAGCAACTCGTGGACGCCGCGCCGGACCACTTCATGGTCGTCCAACAGAAATACCCGGATTTTTCCCTCTTCGCGCACGGGGTCAGTCTCACATATTGGCTCTTCCCGTGCCCGGGTGTGCCGGGATAACGTGCCCGTGTTCCGGCGGCCTCAAGGCCGTTGCACCGCGCTGACCAGCTGTGTTTCCGCATTTCTCGATTTACTTGGAAATCCAAGCAAAATCGCAGGTCAAATGGGGTTTCGCAGGAATGCGGCGCACTGGGTAACGTGCCTATGACAGGGCGCTCGCCGGGGCACCTGTCACGCCCGACCCCGGCCGAGTCGCACCCACCCCGTGCGCGGGCCGAAAGGGCGAGCCTCCCCTTACCTGCGGTAGGGGGACCCCAGGCCCACCCGGCGAACCCGGGGGCCGGACCGACGGAGGAGCACGCACGTGACCGTGGAAAGCACTGCCGCGCGCAAGACGACGCGACGCAGCAGCGGCACCAAGCGCACTGCCAGCGCGGGCGCCAAGAAGGGGCAGGGCGCCGAGCCCGAGCTCGTTCAGTTGCTGACGCCCGAAGGGGAGCGCGTCTCGCACCCCGAGTACGACATCGATCTGAGCGCCGACGAGCTGCGCGGCCTGTACCGGGACATGGTCCTCACCCGCCGCTTCGACGCCGAGGCCACCGCTCTGCAGCGCCAGGGCGAGCTGGGACTGTGGGCGTCGCTGCTCGGCCAGGAGGCCGCGCAGATCGGCTCCGGCCGCGCGCTGCGCGACGACGACTACGTCTTCCCGACCTACCGGGAGCACGGCGTCGCCTGGTGCCGCGGGGTCGACCCGACCAATCTGCTGGGCATGTTCCGTGGGGTGAACCACGGTGGCTGGGACCCCAACACCAACAATTTCCACCTGTACACGATCGTCATCGGTTCGCAGACCCTGCACGCCACCGGCTACGCCATGGGCGTCGCCAAGGACGGCGCGGACTCGGCCGTGATCGCGTACTTCGGCGACGGCGCGTCCAGCCAGGGCGATGTCGCCGAGTCGTTCACCTTCTCCGCGGTCTACAACGCCCCGGTCGTGTTCTTCTGCCAGAACAACCAGTGGGCGATCTCCGAGCCGACCGAGAGGCAGACCCGCGTCCCGCTCTACCAGCGCGCGCAGGGTTACGGCTTCCCGGGCGTACGGGTCGACGGCAACGACGTCCTCGCCTGCCTGGCGGTGACCCGGTCCGCGCTGGAGCGTGCCCGCCGCGGCGAGGGCCCCACGCTGGTCGAGGCCTTCACCTACCGCATGGGCGCTCACACCACCTCCGACGACCCGACCAAGTACCGCGCCGACGAGGAGCGCGAGGCCTGGGAGGCGAAGGACCCGATCCTGCGCCTCAAGGCGTACCTGGAGAAGGCGGGCCACGCCGACGCCGCCTTCTTCGAGGAGCTGGAGACGGAGAGCGAGACGCTCGGCAAGCGCGTCCGTGAGGCCGTCCGTGCCATGCCCGACCCGGACCACATGGCGATCTTCGAGAATGTCTACGCCGACGGGCACGCGCTCGTCGACGAGGAGCGCGCACAGTTCGCCGCCTACCAGGCGTCGTTCGCGGACTCCGGCGCTGAGGGCGAGGTCAAGTAACCATGGCTGTACAGAAGCTTCCGCTCGCCAAGGCGCTCAACGAGTCGCTCCGCAAGGCCCTGGAGACCGACCCCAAGGTCCTCATCATGGGCGAGGACGTCGGAAAGCTCGGCGGCGTCTTCCGGGTCACCGACGGGCTGCAGAAGGACTTCGGCGAGGACCGGGTCATCGACACCCCGCTCGCCGAGTCCGGCATCGTCGGCACCGCGATCGGCCTGGCCCTGCGCGGCTACCGGCCCGTCGTCGAGATCCAGTTCGACGGGTTCGTCTTCCCCGCGTACGACCAGATCGTCACGCAGCTCGCCAAGATGCACGCCCGTGCGCTCGGCAAGATCAAGATGCCGGTCGTCGTCCGTATCCCGTACGGCGGCGGCATCGGCGCGGTCGAGCACCACTCCGAGTCCCCCGAGGCGCTCTTCGCGCACGTCGCGGGCCTCAAGGTCGTCTCGCCGTCGAACTCGAGCGACGCCTACTGGATGCTCCAGCAGGCCATCCAGAGCGACGACCCGGTCATCTTCTTCGAGCCCAAGCGCCGGTACTGGGACAAGGGCGAGGTCGACACCGAGGCCATCCCGGGCGAGCTGCACAAGGCGCGGGTGGCCCGTCAGGGCACGGACCTCACCCTCGCCGCGTACGGCCCGATGGTGAAGGTCTGCCTGGAGGCCGCCGCGGCCGCCCAGGAGGAGGGCAAGTCGGTGGAGGTCCTGGACCTGCGCTCGATGTCCCCGATCGACTTCGACGCGATCCAGACCTCGGTCGAGAAGACCCGCCGCCTGGTCGTGGTGCACGAGGCGCCGGTGTTCTACGGCTCCGGTGCGGAGATCGCCGCCCGGATCACCGAGCGCTGCTTCTACCACCTGGAGGCCCCCGTCCTGCGGGTCGGCGGCTACCACGCGCCGTACCCGCCGGCGCGCCTGGAGGAGGAGTACCTGCCGGGCCTGGACCGCGTGCTCGACGCCGTCGACCGCTCGCTGGCGTACTGAGGAGAGCATCGTGACGATCCGCGAATTCAAGATGCCCGATGTGGGCGAGGGCCTCACCGAGGCCGAGATCCTCAAGTGGTACGTCCAGCCCGGTGACACCGTCGCCGACGGCCAGGTCGTCTGCGAGGTCGAGACGGCCAAGGCCGCCGTCGAGCTGCCGAGCCCCTTCGACGGCGTGGTCCACGAGCTGCGCTTCCCCGAGGGCACGACGGTCGACGTCGGCGAGGTGATCATCTCGGTGAACGTCGGCGGCGGTACGGCGGAGGCCGAAGCCCCGGTCCAGGCCCCGGTCGAAACCCCGGCCGAGGCGCCGGAGGCCGAGGAGGCGGAGGCCGAGCCCCAGGGCCGTCAGCCGGTCCTCGTCGGCTACGGCGTGGCCGCGACCTCGACCAAGCGCCGTGCCCGCAAGACCGATACGGCCGCCCCGGCCGCCGCCGCTCCCGTCTCCGTTCCGGAGCAGCTCAACGGGCACGGGCCGGCAGCCGCCCGGCCGCTGGCCAAGCCGCCGGTGCGCAAGCTCGCCAAGGACCTCGGGGTCGACCTGGCGACGGTCACCCCGACCGGCCCGGACGGGATCATCACCCGCGAGGACGTCCACGCGGCGGCCGCCCCGGCGCCCGCTGTCGAGGCGCCCACCCCGGTGCGGGCCCCCGAGCCCGCGGCCGTCCCGGCGGCGGCGCCCGCCGTGGCGTCGGACGCGCGGGAGACCCGTGTCCCCATCAAGGGCGTACGCAAGGCCACGGCGGCGGCGATGGTCGGCTCGGCCTTCACCGCGCCGCACGTCACCGAGTTCGTCACCTTCGACATCACGCGCACGATGAAGCTGGTCGAGGAGCTCAAGTCCGACAAGGACATGGCGGGCCTGCGGGTCAACCCGCTGCTCCTCATCGCCAAGGCCGTCCTGGTCGCCGTCAAGCGCAACCCGGAGATCAACGCGGCCTGGGACGAGGCGAACCAGGAGATCGTGCTCAAGCACTACGTCAACCTGGGCATCGCCGCGGCCACTCCGCGCGGTCTGATCGTGCCGAACATCAAGGACGCGCACGCCCAGACGCTGCCTGAGCTGTCGCGGTCCCTGAGCGAGCTGGTCGCCACCGCCCGCGAGGGCAAGACGACCCCGGCGGCGATGCAGGGCGGCACCTTCACCATCACCAACGTCGGCGTCTTCGGCGTCGACACCGGTACGCCCATCCTCAACCCGGGCGAGTCCGCGATCCTCGCGGTCGGAGCGATCAAGCTCCAGCCGTGGGTCCACAAGGGCAAGGTGAAGCCGCGTCAGGTCACGACACTGGCGCTCTCCTTCGACCACCGTCTGGTCGACGGTGAGCTCGGCTCGAAGTTCCTGGCGGACGTCGCCGCGATCCTGGAGCAGCCGAAGCGGTTGATCACCTGGGCGTGATGCGTCAAGGGTGTCGTTTCACGTGAAACGCCCCGTGGAGGAGGGGCCCGGACGCCGGTGGGCGGCGTCCGGGCCCCTCCCTCTTCCGGCCGAGCTGACCCGCCTCTCCGCTCCGTGGGTCGAAGGGCCCGTGACGCCCGGCCGGGGGTTTCCCCTCGTGCGGGCGTCACGTCGCACCGGGGCCGGGCCTCTCGTCCGTATCGCGGACACGACTGTCTGTTGCACCCCTGTTGTATCTAAGCTGTGCGCATGGCATCCGCACCTCCAGCAGCCGACCGCGTCTACATGCACGTCAAGCAGGCGGTCCTGGACCGCCGGTACGAGGGAGGGACGCTGCTCACCGAGGGCGAACTCGCCCTGGCCGTCGGAGTCTCCCGGACGCCCGTGCGGGAGGCGCTGCTCAAGCTGGAGATGGAAGGGCTGCTCAAGCTCTACCCGAAGAAGGGCGCCCTCGTCCTCGCCGTCTCCGCGCAGGAGATCGCCGATGTCGTCGAGACGCGGCTGCTCGTCGAGGAGTTCGCCGTCCGCCGCGCCGTGCCCGCATCCCCCACACTGATCGCCCGGCTCGAAGAGCTCCTGGAGGAGCAGAAGCAGCGGGCCGAGGCCGGGGACCTGGCCGAGGTCGCCGTCACCGACCGCTGCTTCCACGCCGAGATCGTCAAGCACGCCGGGAACCAGATCCTCGCCCGCCTCTACGACCAGCTGCGCGACCGTCAGCTGCGGATGGGCGTCGCCGTGATGCAGTCCCAGCCGGACCGCATCGCCAAGAACATCGCCGAACACGCCGAGATCCTGGAGCGGATCCGGGAGGGCGACGTCGAGGGCGCGGCCGCCTGCGTCAGGCTCCACCTGAGCTGGGTCAAGGTCCTGGTCCGGGGTGAGGCACGGTGAGCGGAAGGGGATTCGGATCCGCCGTCACCCTGCCCGGTGACCCTCCCGGCGGCCGGCGCGCCGCCCTCGTCTGGGGCGTCGGCGTCGCGGTCTACTTCGTCGCCGTCATCTTCCGTACGTCGTTGGGCGTCGCCGGCCTCGACGCCGCCGACCGCTTCGACGTCAACGCCTCCGCCCTCTCCACCTTCTCCATCCTCCAGCTGCTCGTCTACGCCGGCATGCAGATACCCGTCGGCCTGATGGTCGACCGGCTCGGCACCAAGAAGGTGCTGACCCTGGGGGTCGTTCTCTTCACCGTCGGGCAGCTGGGCTTCGCGCTCTCCCCCTCGTACGGCATGGCGCTCGCCTCCCGCGCGCTGCTCGGCTGCGGCGACGCGATGACCTTCATCAGCGTGCTGCGGCTGGGCTCCCGCTGGTTCCCCGCCCGGCGCGGGCCCCTCATCGGCCAGGTCGCCGCCCTCTTCGGCATGGCCGGCAACCTCGTCTCGACCCTCTTCATCGCCCGGGCGCTGCACGGCATGGGCTGGACGGCGACCTTCGTCGGCAGCTCGGCCGCGGGCGTGGTGGTGCTCGTCCTGCTGCTGCTCTTCCTCAAGGACCACCCCGACGGGCACGAGCCCGCGCCCGCGCCGCACGCCGGTGCCGCGTTCGTCCGGCGGCAGATCGCCGAGTCCTGGCGGGAGCCCGGCACCCGGCTCGGCATGTGGGTCCACTTCACCACCCAGTTCCCCGCGATGGTCTTCCTGCTCCTGTGGGGGATGCCGTTCCTGGTCGAGGCCCAGGGCCTCTCCCGGGGAGTCGCCGGTGAGCTGCTGACGCTCGTGGTGCTCTCCAACATGGTCGTCGGCCTCGCCTACGGGCAGATCATCGCCCGACACCATGCGGCGCGCGCCCCGCTGGCCCTCGGCACCGTCGCGGCGACCGCCCTCCTGTGGGGAACCACCGTCGCCTACCCCGCGGACCGGGCCCCGATGTGGCTGCTGATCACACTCTGCGCGGTCCTCGGCGCCTGCGGCCCCGCCTCGATGATCGGCTTCGACTTCGCCCGCCCGGCCAACCCGCCGGAACGTCAGGGAACGGCGTCGGGAATCGTCAACATGGGCGGTTTCGTGGCCTCGATGACGACCCTGCTCGCGGTCGGCGTCCTCCTCGACGCCACCGGTGACAACTACCGGATCGCCTTCTCCTCCGTCTTCGTCCTGGAGGCGCTGGGCATCGTGCAGATCCTGCGCCTCAAGGCCCGCACCGCCAAGCGCGAGCGGGAACGACTGGTCGCCAGCCGGGTCGAGGCCGTGCACGTACCGGTGTAGGCAGGCCCTACCGGGGCGTCACCGCGAAGTTGTCCAGGATCGCCTGCGCCAGGTCCAGGTCGCCCTCGGACTTGACCCGGTCGGCCACCTCGGCCGGCCGGACCCGGCCGCAGGCGAGCCGGACGTACGTCTCCCAGTCCATCGCCAGCGTCGCCGCGGGCCCCAGCGAGGGAGCCCCGTCGACCGAACCCCGGCCCTCCGCGTCCACCCGCACCGTGCGCAGGAACTCGACCGGACCGTGGACGTCGAAGACGACCGCCGAACTCGCCGGCGCTCCCGCGTCCTTGGCGACCACCTTCGGCAGCGCTTCGAGCAGCACGTCACGGGTGACCAGCGCACCGGGGGAGTCCAGGTTGCCGGGCTTACGGAGCGTGGTGCGCAGGTCCTGCTCGTGGACCCAGACGTCGAAGGCGCGCATCCGGTACGCCAGTTCCAGGGTCTGCTCGGCGCCGAGGGGGGCACGGATCAGATGGTCGGGCTTCCGGTTCTCGTTGCGCAGCTGGCGGGCCCTGCGGATCAGGATGTACTCCAGCTCCGAGGTCATCTCGGGGCCGGTGTGGTGCCGCCGCACATCGACCTGCATCTCCATGTAGCGGGCGAAGTCACTGCGCACGTGGTAGAGGTCGCGGGGCAGGGAGTGGATGGGGCGCGGGTCGCCCAGCATCTCGCACTCCATGCCGATCACATGGGACACGATGTCGCGCACCGACCAGCCCGGGCACGGTGTGGCGCGGTTCCATTCGCCTTCCACGAGCGGCTGCACCAGCTCTGCTATCGCTTCGATGGAGTGGGTCCAGGCGTCGGCGTAGGTCTGGAGGCTGGGATGGACGGTCACGGGACCCCTCGGCGGTTCTGCGGTGCGCGGGCTGAAAAGCGAGCTGAAAACAAGACTGCGTGGGAGGCTCGGACGCTAAGTTACGCTGCCCGAAGGCACCCCGGCAGTGCTTTCGTGTGACGATCGTAGGCCTGCATTGACGGCTCGAATGCCAGGACGGTGGTAGTGTGCGCGCCTCGCTGATCCAGATCGCAGTAGACCAGGACGAACCGGTCGATTCCCGTCGGGCGCGGGTGGCGGCTCTGGTACGGCAGGAGCGCGGCGCCGCGGACCTCGTCGTCCTGCCGGAGCTGTGGCCGATGGGGGCGTTCGCGTACGAGTCCTTCGCGGCGGAGTCCGAGCGGCTGAAGGGGCCCACGTACGAGGCGATGGCGGCGGCCGCCCGGGACGCGGAGGTCTGGCTGCACGCCGGGTCGATCGTCGAGGCGGCGGGCGGTGCCCTCTACAACACCTCGCTGGTCTTCTCGCCGGAGGGCGAACTCGCGGCGAGCTACCGCAAGATCCACCGCTTCGGATTCGACAAGGGCGAGGCCGTGATGATGGCGGCGGGCGAGGAGCCGGTGACGGTCGCGCTGCCGCTCCTGCCGGCGCCGCTGACGCTCGGCGTCGCCACCTGTTACGACCTGCGTTTCCCCGAACTGTTCCGGCGCCTGGTGGACGCGGGCGCGGGCGTCTTCGTCGTCCCGGCCGGCTGGCCCGCCCGCCGGCGTGCGCACTGGACGCTCCTGGCGCAGGCGAGGGCGGTGGAGAACCAGGCGTACATGCTGGCCTGCGGCACCGCCGGGACGCACGCGGGCGTGGAGCAGGCCGGTCACTCGATCGTGGTGGACCCGTGGGGCGAGGTCCTCGCGGAGGCGGGCCCGGACGAGGAGATCCTGCGCGTCACCCTCGACCCGGCGAAGGTGCTCACGACAAGGGACCAGTTCCCCGCCCTGAAGGACCGGGTCCTGGGCCTGGACCGCCCCGAGCGGGGACCGGGGGCCGGCCCCGAGCGGGGCTGAGCGGCGCGGACCCGGGGCACGGCGCGCGCGGGCGGGATGCGCGTCGCGTGACGGCGCTCGGGGCGCGTCACAGCGCGCGGGCGTCGCTCGGGGCGCGGCGCGTGGGAGTGGGTGTGGCGCGTGACGGCGCTCGCGGCGCGTCAGAGAGCGCGTGGGAGTGGCTCGGGGCGCGGCGCGTGGCAGTGGCGCGGAGCAGGGGCGCGTGGGCGTGGTTGCGGGGGCCGGGCGGCCCGGGTGGCGGGTTCAGACCGTGATCGCGTGCAGCGCCGCCGGGGACGTCCCCGGGCCCGGCCCCGGCCTGGGTGCGGCGGGCTCCGGTGCGTACTCGCGCCAGGCCGCCGCCAGCCTCCGTACCGCCTCCGACAGCACGGCAGGCGGCAGCAGGAAGTGCAGCCGCAGGCGCCGGGTGCTGCCGCCGAGCGCGTCCATCGTGGCGCCCGGCAGCACCGCCACCCCGTGGCGGAGCGCGACCTGGGCGAAGGCGACACCGTCGCCGTAGGGGAGGCGGACCCACAGCGTCTGGCCGCCCGACGCCGGAGGACAGCTCCAGGACGGCAGCAGCCGAGCCAGCTCCGCCCGGAGATGGTCGTGGCCCGAGCGCAGCGCCCGCACCCGGCCGGCCACGATCGGATCGAAGCCGTCCAGCAGCCGGACGGCCGCCAACTGCGCCGGCACATCGCTCCCCAGGTCGTGGATGGCCTTCAGCCGGGCCAGCCGGGAGACCATGGCCGCCGGCCCCCGCACCCAGCCGATGCGCAGCCCGCCCCACACCACCTTGCTGAGCGAGCCCACCCCGATCACCTCGCCGAACGACGACAGCGGCTGCTGCGCCGGCCCGGGCTCGAACGCGAGGTCGGCGAGCACCTCGTCGTCGACGAGCGGCACCCCCATCCTGTTCGCCGCCTCGACGAGGCGCCGCCCGGCCAGCGGCGGCAGCACGGTACCGGTCGGGTTCTGGAAGCGCGGGACGACGTAGGCCAGCGCGGGACGGTGACGGACCATCACCCGGATCGCCTCCGCCACGCCGATCCCGTCCGCCCCCACCGCCACCGGATGCGGCACCGCCGCCGCCTCCCGGAACAGGTCGAGCGCCCCCGGGTACGTCGGCGACTCGACCAGCACCCCGTCACCGGGCGCCACCAGGAGCCGGGTCACCAACGCCAGGGCCTGTTGGGCGCCCGTGGTGACCAGGATCTGCTCCGGACCGGTCGGGACACCCCGTACCCCGTACCGCGCCGCGATCGCCGTCCGCAGGGCCGGGAGCCCCGCCGGGTGGTAGCCCAGATCACCGTCCGGCAGGATCATCGTCCGGTACGCCAGCGCCAGTTCGGGCGGTGGACCCACCGGCGCCGCGCAGCTCAGCAGGATCACGTCGTCCGGCGCCTCCAGCAGGTGCAGGAAGAGCGGGTTGGACGTCTCCCGCACCCGGGGACCCGGCGCGAGCGCGGCGGACGCGACCCGCGTCCCGCTGCCCTGCCGCCGCATCAGCCGCCCCTCCTGACGCAGGGTGTCGTACGCCGCCACGACCGTCGTCCGGCCGACCGCGAGCGCGGCGGAGAGCCGCCGGTCGGGCGGCAGCACGGAGCCGGGGGCCAGCAGACCGTCGTCGATCAACTGCCGGAAACGGGCGGCAAGGAGGAGGTACAGCGGCCCACGGCCCGCCGACCAGCGGCCGAGACGGGCGACAAGGTCGTCCAGGGAGAGAGGAATTGGCTCCATCGCCGGACCAATCTGCCGTGATTGGTCCTGTGCCCGCAAGCCGGTTGCCCCTTCACTGGGTTCCATGAGCGACGACACCGCACCACTCCGGCCCGAGACCCTCGCCGTCCACCCGCCCCAGGTACGGGTCACCGGCAGCACCCCCCTCGGCGTCCCCCTCCACCAGGGGCACGTCTTCACCTTCGACAGCGCCGACGCGATGGCCGACGCCTTCCACTCGCCCGACACCTTCCTCTACAGCCGCCTCGGCAACCCCACCGTCCGCGCCCTTGAGGACGCCGTCACCCGCCTGGAGGGCGGAGCCGCCGCCCTCTCGTACGCCTCCGGCATGGGCGCCATCAACGGCGTCCTGCTCGGACTGCTCTCCAACGGGGACCACGTCATCGCACAGCGCTGCCTCTACGGCGGTACGTACGCGGTCCTGACCGACCTCGCCGCGCGCTGGGGCGTCGAGGTCACGTACGTCTCCGGGACCGACCCCGAGGAGGTGCGACGGGCGATGCGGCCCGAGACGCGGCTGCTCTACCTGGAGACCATCGCCAACCCGACCACCCGGGTCGCCGATCTGCCCGCCCTGATCGCCGTCGCCGCCGAGGCCGGCGTCCCCAGCGCCGTCGACAACACCTTCGCCTCGCCGCTGCTGTGCCGGCCGATCGAGTTCGGCGCGGACATCGTGATCCACTCGGCGACCAAGTACCTGGCCGGTCACGCGGACGTCCTCGGCGGGATCGCCGTCTTCAAGGACGCCGAGCTGTACGGCCGCATCCGCCATTACGCCGTCGAACAGGGCGCCGTCACCGACCCGTTCGCCGCCTGGCTGACCCTGCGCGGCCTGCAGACCCTGCCGCTGCGCATCGAGCGGCAGAGCGCGAGCGCCCTCGACCTGGCCGGCCGGATCGCCGCGCACCCGGCGGTGTCGGCCGTCCGCCACCCCGCTCTGGCCGGGCACCCGGACCACGCCGTGGCGCGGCGGCTGCTCCCGAAGGGCGGCGGCGGGGTCGTCTCCTTCGACCTCGCCGGTGGGCGTGAGGCGGGCCGCACCTTCATCGAGGCGGTCCGCGTGGCCTCCCTGACCGCCTCGCTCGGCGATGTGAAGACCCTGGTGATGCACCCGGCCTCCACCTCGCACCGTCAGCTGGACGCGGCGGCCCTCGACGCGGCGGGCATCGGCCAGGGGACGGTACGGATGTCCACCGGCATCGAGCACGTCGAGGACCTCTGGGCGGACGTGGAGCAGGCGCTGGACCGGGCGACGAAGGTGTCCTGAGCCCAGGGCCGGGGTCCGCGGCGCGAGGGGGCGGGCCGCGTCAGTCCTCCCGTTCCCGCTCCGCCATCCGGATCACGCACACCGCGACCCCGATCAGCAGCGCCGCGTCGGCGTCCTCGCGGACCACGTTGACGGCGTAGGTGTCCCGGACGTGGAACCACTGCCGGGAGATGTGGGCGAGGAGTTCGCCGTCGTACTCGACGGTGAACTCCCGGTCCAGGATCCGGCCGCTGACATCCAGCTCGGTGCCCTCGACCAGCGTGACCCGGTAGTGGTTGCGCAGCAGCGAGAGCCGCTTCCTGCGGATCGTGGCGAGCGGGCGGTCGTCCCGCTCGATCGTCATCGCGTCCCGCACGCTGAACAGCTTCTGGCGCAGGGTGATCAGGACCTGCCCGGCGGGGTCCTTCAGCTCCAGAGTGTCGCGCAGCCGCAGGGCCTTGCCGTCGACCAGGAAGGCATGGCGGCCGTGCTCGTCCTCGATCCAGTAGTCGTCGCCGACAGCGAAGATCTTGTCCCGTACGAGATATTTCATGGCGGTATGCGTTCCCCGGGCGGAGACGCTTCACGCCGGGGAGTCGCGGACGGCGAAATAGCGGGTGAAGGGTTCGGAGGAGGTGCCGAGCATCTCGCCGAAGGGGGAGTCGAGCTGATGGATCAGCAGCACCGTGAAGGCGATGAACCCGGCCAGGCCCATGACCATGACCATATGGGTGAAGCTCCGCCTGATGCCGAAGAGGAACATGAAGGCCAGGGTCAGCGCACCGCCGATGATCAGGCCCGTCCACAGGACGGGTGACAGCCGTTCCTGGGCGGCGGCCTCGCGGCCCCGCCGGGCGTCGTCCACGTAGCCGATCTGGGCGAGGATCTCCTGGGCGGCGATCTGCTGGGAGACCGAGGTCGTCTCACGCACCTCGCCGGCGGCGCGGAGCCGGTCGACCAGGGACCAGCCCGACGCGTCGAGGGGTTCGCGGGCGGCCATGCGCGGCCACTCGACGCTGACGACGTGGTCGGCGTACGAGCGGGCGGCGGCGCGAAGGGGCCCTTGCCGGTCCTCCGGGAGGGAGGAGGCCAGCAGGTACGTCTGGTGCAGGGCGCTCGCCTCGGCCTGGACGTGGTCGGCGGCCGACGCGCGGTTGTCCCAGACCGAGACGAGGCAGAGCCCGAGCACCACGGCGTACAGGACCGACACCATCATCGCGATGTACTCGGCGACGTCCTCGCGGGGCTCCTCGTCCTCCTCGACCGGGAACAGCCTGGTCTTGGCGACCACGGCGAGCGCGGCGACCACGGCGACGCCGAGCACCACGACGAAGGTTTCCAGCAGGGCCATGGTGCCTTCATGCCTTTCGTGGTCAACGCGGGCGGGAGCCGAGGAGGGCGGCGGCGATCGCCGCGGGGATCAGCAACAGCAGCAGGACCATGACGACCGTGAGCTCGGGGAGCTCGCGGGAGCGGCGATGCAGCCGCGCCAGGAGCCCCTCCTCGCCGACGGGGGCGACGACGGTGGCGTCCTCGGGACGGTTCGCGCGGGGTGGAGGCGGGTTGGGGGGCGGGTTCGGGGGCGGTACGACCGGGGCGGGAGGCGGCGGTACGACGGCGGCCGGAGACCGCGGTACGACGGGGGCGGTGGGCGGTGCCGCCCCCGCACTGGCCCCCGCACTGGCACCTGCGCTCGGACCGGGGCCGGGGCCGGGGAGGCCGGCCCCTGGGGCGCCCGCGCCGGGAAGTCCTGGCC
>NZ_JAGGOS010000049.1 GCF_018614205.1 Streptomyces sp. ISL-36
GCCGGGGCACCGACCACGCGGCCCCGGGCCCGCACGGGACGGTCCGCCGGGGCCGTACGAAACCCGAACCCGCGGCGTTCCGGCCGGCCGAAGGCCCACCGACCACGCGGCCCCCGGGGCCCGCAGGCGGCCGGTCGCCGGGGCCGTACGAGACCCGAAGACACGGGTGCTCGCAGCCGGTCGCCGGGGCGGTCGGAGGGCCCCCGGCCAGACCGCGGCCGGTAGAGGGGCCGTGATCGTCGAGAATCGATCTCACCCGCCGCGGGCGGCAGGTGGCACGCGACCGAAGGGACACCGCATGACCCACGACCACGACCTGGTGCTCCGGCCCACGGCCGCCCAGACCGAGGCCGCGCTCAACCCGCCCGCCGGGCGCAACGGCGGCGACCTCGTCGTCGAGACGCTCTCGGGCCTCGGCGCGACCACCGTCTTCGGGCTCCCGGGCCAGCACGCCCTCGGCATGTTCGACGCCCTGCGCCGCTCCTCGCTCAGCTACGTCGGGCTGCGCGTCGAGAACAACGCCGGCTTCGCGGCCGACGCGTACGGCCGGATGACCGGTGAGGCGGCCCCGCTGCTGCTCTCCACCGGCCCCGGCGCGCTGATGTCGCTGGCCGCGCTGCAGGAGGCGGCCGCCGCCTCCGCCCCCGTCCTCGCCATCGGCAGCCAGGTCCCGGTGGCCGGGCTCGGCGGCGGGCGCCACGGCTATCTGCACGAGCTCCGCGACCAGCAGGCGTCCTTCCGGGACATCGTGAAGTCCGTCCACACCGTCCGTACCCAGTCCCAGATCCCGTCCGCGATCGCGGCGGCCTGGGAGTCGGCGCTGACGGCCCCCCACGGGCCGGTGTGGGTCGAGATCCCCCAGGACGTCCTCCTCGCCGAGACGACGCTCCCCGTCGTCACGGCGATGGACGCGACCCCCGAGGAGGTCGTGCCGCGCCCCGAGCTGACCGCGGTGGCGGCGCATCTGCTCGCGAACGCCGAGCGGCCCGCGATCATCGCGGGCGGCGGAGTCGTCCGCTCCGACGCCTCCGGCAAGCTTCTCGCGCTCGCCCAGCGGATCCAGGCCCCCGTCGTGACGACCTTCGGCGGCAAGGGCGCCTTCCCCTGGGAGCACCCGCTCTCGCTCCAGTCCTGGCTTGAGGACCGGCACACCACCGATTTCCTGGAGGACGCCGACGTCCTGCTGGTGGTCGGCTCCGGCCTCGGCGAGCTGTCCTCGAACTACCACACCTTCGCCCCGCGCGGCCGGGTGATCCAGATCGAGGCCGACGCCGGGAAGCTGGAGTCCAACCACCCGGCCCTCGGCATCCACGCCGACGCCCGCCTGGCGCTCTCCGCGCTGCTCGAAACCGTGGCGGTACGGGAGGACCCGACGGCCCCGGAGCGGGTCGCGGCCGTCCTGGCCAAGGTCCGCGACCGCATCGCGGCCCAGGACCTCACCCTGGAGCAGCGGATCGTGGCCTCGGTCCGCGAGGCCCTGCCGGACACGTCGCCGAGCTTCTGGGACATGACGATCCTCGCCTACTGGGCCTGGTCCGCCTTCGACCCCCGCCACCCCAACACCATGCACTCCGCCCAGGGCGCCGGCGGCCTCGGCTACGGCTTCCCCGCCGCCCTCGGCGCGGCGGCGGCCGACCCGACGCGCCCGGTCCTCGCGGTCTCCGGCGACGGCGGCGCGATGTACTCGATCGCCGAGCTGGCCACGGCCAAGCAGTACGGCTCCGACGTCACCTGGCTGATCGTCGACGACGGCGGCTACGGCATCCTGCGCGAGTACATGACGGACGCCTTCGGCGAGGCGACGGCGACGGAGCTGTCCCGCCCGGACTTCGTTGCCCTCGCGGAGTCCTTCGGCGTCCCGGCGGTCCGCACGACCCCGGAGTCCCTGACGGCCGACCTGACGAAGGCCCTGTCGACCCCGGGCCCGTCGGTGGTGGTCCTCCCGGCCCTCCTGCGCATGTTCGAACCCACGCACCTCTGAGCGTCTCCCGGGCACCCTGACCGCGCCGCGCCACACGCGGAGGCGCGGCGCGGACAGGGGCCCAGGACGCTCGCGCCCAGGACGCCCGTGCCCAGGACGCCCGGGACTTTCAGGCGAGCAGCGCGCCGTACTTCTCCTTGTAGGCGCTGAGCTGGTCGTTGTACCCGTCGCTGAACAGCGCGGAGTCGGAGTTGCCGAGAGCGCCCGACGGGATCCCCTTCGCCGGGATGAGCGCCGGTATGCCCTGGAAGACCTCCGTCGCCGCCTTGGCGTGCGCCCCACCGCGCTCCACGGCCGCCACGATGTGCTCACCCGCCAGCCTGAGATGCTGCCGCAGCTTGTTCTGCGGCGAACGGGCGGTCTCGTACAGCGCGGCGGTCTCCGCCAACTTGTTGGTGCGCGCCCCGATGCTCTCCAGCGCGCGCAGCGCGGCGTGGAGCTGCCCGCACAGATACGCCGCCCGGTGCTCGGTCTCCGACATGCTCACCCCCTCCTCGACCCGCCGCCGTTCGACGGCCCGTGACTGCCTACCCGTTCCCCGGGCCCGCGGAACGCCCTGCCCCCGCGCACGGGAGCACGCCCCCGGCGCACCGCGGCCCGGTCCCAGGACCGAAGCCGGTCCTGCCCGGAGGTTCGTCGCGGCGGGATGAAATCCCACCCCGCCTGCGTTGGGCCTTCCGGTAGAGCAGGACGAACGGGAGGAACCACGTGGCCGTGGCGGGGCAGAAACAGCAGGGCTGGGCGCGCAGGCTGACCGGATACGCGTGGCGCTACAGGGCGAACGTGGTCCTCGCGCTCGGGTCCTCGCTCGCCGGCATGGCCGTCCTCGCCCTCGTCCCGCTCATCACCAAGGTGATCATCGACGACGTCATCGGCGCGCGGACCAGGTCCCTCACCGTGTGGACCGGCCTGCTCATCGGCGCCGCCGTCGTCGTCTACGCCCTCACCTACATCCGCCGCTACTACGGCGGCCGGCTCGCCCTCGACGTCCAGCACGACCTCCGTACCGAGATGTACGGCACCATCACCCGGCTCGACGGGCGGCGGCAGGACGAGCTGTCCACCGGGCAGGTCGTCGGACGCGCGACCAGCGACCTTCAGCTCATCCAAGGTCTTCTCTTCATGCTCCCCATGACGGTGGGGAACATCCTGCTCTTCCTGATCTCCCTCGCCGTCATGGCCTGGCTGTCGATCCCGCTGACCCTGGTCGCCCTCGCCGTCGCGCCCGCCCTGTGGTTCATCGCCAAACGCAGCCGCATCCGGCTCCACCCCGCCACCTGGTACGCCCAGGCCCAGGCCGCCACCGTCGCCGGTGTCGTCGACGGGGCGGTGACCGGTGTCCGCGTCGTCAAGGGCTTCGGGCAGGAGGACCAGGAGACCGGGAAGATCCGCGACGCCAGCCGCCGGCTCTTCGCAGGGCGGCTGCGCACCATCCGGCTCAACTCGCGGTACACCCCCGCCCTCCAGGCCGTCCCCGCACTCGGCCAGGTCGGCGTCCTCGCGCTCGGCGGCTGGCTCGCCACCCGCGGCCAGATCACACTCGGCACCTTCGTCGCCTTCTCCTCCTACCTGGCCTCGCTCGTCGGCCCGGTCCGGATGCTCGCCATGGTCCTCACCGTCGGCCAGCAGGCCCGCGCCGGCGTCGAGCGCGTCCTGGAGCTCATCGACACCGAACCCGTGATCAAGGACGGGACGAAGGAGCTGCCGGCCGACGCCGAGGCCACCGTCGAGTTCGACGACGTGGGCTTCGCGTACGAAGACGGCCGCCCCGTCCTCGACGGCTTCTCCCTGGAGATCCGCTCCGGCGAGACCGTCGCCGTCGTCGGCGCCTCCGGCAGCGGCAAGTCCACGGTCTCGCTGCTCCTGCCCCGCTTCTACGACGTCACCCACGGCGCCGTCCTCGTCGGCGGCCATGACGTCCGCGAGCTCACCCTCGACTCCCTGCGCGCCGCCATCGGGCTCGTCCCGGAGGACAGCTTCCTCTTCTCCGACACCGTCCGCGCCAACATCGCGTACGGCCACCCCGACGCCACCCAGGAGCAGATCGAGACCGCCGCGCGCGCCGCCCAGGCGGACCGTTTCATCGCCGACCTGCCCGAGGGCTACGACACCACGGTCGGCGAGCACGGCCTGACCCTCTCCGGCGGCCAGCGCCAGCGCATCGCGCTCGCCCGCGCCATCCTCACCGACCCCCGGCTCCTCCTCCTCGACGACGCCACCTCCGCCGTCGACGCGCGCGTCGAGCACGAGATCCACGAGGCCCTCGCCTCCGTGATGGCCGGCCGCACCACCCTCCTCATCGCCCACCGCCGCTCCACCCTCAACCTCGCCGACCGGATCGCCGTCCTCGACGACGGCCGCCTCTCCGACATCGGCACCCACGAGGAGCTGGAGGAACGCTCGGCGCTCTACCGCAAGCTGCTCACCGACCCCGACGAGCTCGGCGGCGTCTCGCCCGGGCACACCGTGGCGATGGAACTCCCCGAGGACCGCACCCTCCGCGAGGAGCTGGACGCCGAGTTCGACGCAGAACGCGGCATCACCCCGACCCTGTGGGTGCGGGAGGAGACCGCCGAGGAGTCCCAGGCCCCCGGAGCCACCCCCGAACTGCTCGCCGCCGTGGAGGCGTTGCCACCTGCCACGGACACCCCCGACGTCGACGAGGCCCAGGCGGTCACGCCGGAGAAGACGTACGGACTGCGCCGCCTGCTGCACGGCTTCCGGATCCCGCTGCTCATCAGCCTCGGCCTGGTCGCCCTCGACGCCGGCACGGGCCTGCTGCTGCCCGTCCTGATCCGCCACGGCATCGACGACGGCGTCAACCGGCTCGCCCTGGGCGCCGTCTGGGCCGCCTCCGCGCTCGCCCTGCTGACGGTCCTCGTGCAGTGGGTCGCCCAGACCGCCGAGATCCGGATGACCGGCCGCACCGGCGAGCGGGTGCTCTACGCCCTCCGTCTGAAGATCTTCGCCCAGCTCCAGCGGCTCGGCCTCGACTACTACGAGCGCGAGCTGACCGGCCGGATCATGACCCGGATGACGACGGACGTGGACGCCCTGTCGACCTTCCTCCAGACCGGTCTGGTCACGGCCTTCGTCTCCGTCGTGACCTTCTTCGGCATCATGGTCGCGCTGCTCTTCCTCGACCTGCAGCTCGCCCTCGTCGTCTTCGCGACGCTCCCGGTCCTCGCCGTCGGCACGTACTTCTTCCGCCGCTCCAGCGTGAAGGCGTACGAGCTGGCCCGCGAGCGGATCAGCGTCGTCAACGCCGACCTCCAGGAGTCCGTCGCCGGCCTGCGGATCGTCCAGGCGTTCCGGCGCGAGCGCTCGGGAGCGGCCCGGTTCACGGAGCGCAGCGAGGCGTACCGCGAGGCCCGCGTCCGCGGACAGTGGCTGATCTCGATCTACTTCCCCTTCGTCACCCTGCTGTCCTCCGTGGCCGCCGCCGCCGTCATGATCGTCGGCGCGAACCGTATCGAGGCGGGCACGCTGACCACCGGTGCGCTGGTCGCCTACCTCCTCTACATCGACCTCTTCTTCGCTCCCGTGCAGCAGCTGTCGCAGGTCTTCGACGGTTACCAGCAGGCCGCCGTCTCGCTGAAGCGGATGCAGGAGCTCCTCCAGGAGCCGACGTCGACGGCCGCCGCCGAGGAGCCCCTCGACGTGCTGTCGCTGCGCGGCGAGATCGCCTTCGAGGACGTCTCTTTCGCCTATGGGCGGGACGCCGGCGACGGGGAGGCCGCCCTCACCGGCATCGACCTGCGCATCCCGGCCGGGCAGACGGTCGCCTTCGTCGGCGAGACCGGCGCCGGAAAGTCCACGCTGGTCAAGCTGGTCGCGCGGTTCTACGACCCGACGAGCGGCCGGGTCACGGCCGACGGCACCGACCTGCGGGACCTGGACCTCACCGCGTACCGCCACCGGCTCGGGGTGGTGCCCCAGGAGGCGTATCTCTTCGCCGGGACCGTCCGCGACGCCATCGCCTACGGCCAGCCCGAGGCGACCGACGCCGAGGTCGAGGCGGCGGCCCGCGCGGTCGGCGCGCACGACATGATCGCCACCCTGGACGGCGGCTACCTCCACGAGGTCGCCGAACGCGGCCGCAACCTCTCCGCCGGTCAGCGCCAGCTGATCGCCCTGGCCCGCGCCGAGCTCGTCGACCCCGACATCCTGCTCCTCGACGAGGCGACCGCCGCCCTCGACCTGGCCACCGAGGCCAAGGTGAACCAGGCCACCGACCGCCTCGCGGGCCGTCGTACCGCCCGTCCGTCGCCCGACGGCGACCTCGCGTCGAGCGCCTGCGCGCGCACCACCCTGATCGTCGCCCACCGCCTCACCACGGCAGCGCGCGCGGACCGCGTGATCGTCATGGCCGACGGCCGGGTGGCGGAGGACGGCACCCATGACGAGCTCCTCGCCCGGGGCGGGCGGTACGCGGCGCTGTGGCGGACGTTCATCGGCGAGGAGGAGCCCGCCGCCGCCAAGGCGCTCTGAGTACCGGGGCCGGGCCGTTTGAGTAGCTCAGCGCATTCGGCCCGGCCCCCCGGCGGGGTTGAATCGGGCCCATGAGCGACGAGCGCCCCACCCCGGCCCCCGACGGCCCCGTGCCCGCGGGGCGCAAGGCGTCTGCCCCGGCCTCCGACGGCCCCGTGCCCGCGGGGCGCAAGGCGTCCGCCCCGGACGTCCGTGCCCGCGCCTGGTCGGAGGGCGCCGCCGCCGCCCGTCCGAACGAGGTGGCCCGGCGGCTGCGCACCCGAGCCCTGTGGGCCGGACTGCTGCTGCTCCCCGCGACGGTCGTGGCCGGGTTCCTCGGGCTGGCCTCGGAGAACGCCGGCCGCTGCCTCGGCTACGGCGAGGGCTGCTCCGACACCCCGGGCTGGGCCTATCTCGCCTCCCTCGCCGTGGCGGCCACCGCCTGGATCCACGCCCTGTGCACCCCGGACGCCCCCGCCGAACCCACCACCGCCCGCAAGGCGGCCTTCTGGACGCTGATCGGCGCCGAGTGCGTCTTCCTCCTCCTCGTCCTGACCCTCTTCGGCTGAGCTGAGGGAGGCAACCGCTCGGGCCTCCCGTGCGTCGTACGCATGTACGGCACAGAGGCGGGAGGGGACTCACATGTTCGGTGGGACGAAACGGGCGGGCTCCGGGCGGCTGCTCACGCACCTGCTCACGATGGTGCTGGCCGTCGGCGCCCTCACCCTCGCCGGCCCGGGCGCCGCACGCGCCGACGCCGCCTCCCTGTGCGGCGGCCGCCCCACCAAGACGGTCGCCTTCGCCACCGGAGAGCTGCGCCTCTACAAGAGCCGCCAGTACGTGTGCGCCCTCACCGTGGCCAAGAGCCCCGGCGCGCGCCGGCAGATGTCCGTCTCCCTCCAGCCCCGTGGCGGCCTCCCCGCCGTCGACTCCGGCCGTTTCACCCGCCAGGCGGGCCCGGTCACCGTCCACGCCCTGAACCGCTGCGTCCGCGCCACCGGTTCCGTCGCCGGCCGGAGCGCCTCGACGGGATGGATCCTGTGCTGATGCGGAGGAATTCCCCCAGGTAAGGCCCAACCAGGGCTGGCGGCACGCACGTTGCCCCGCTAGGTTCGCGACACCGTTGTGAATCAAGGGGAGGGTGAATGCGCAAGTCGCTGAGATGGCTGCTGTCGCTCACGGTGCTCATAGGCACCGTCGGAGCGTCCGGCGCGGCTACCGCCGCGGAGCCGGCCACCGGCACGTTCGGCGGGACGGCTGTCGACCGTACGTCCGCCACCGCCGACAGTACGGACATCAAGGACCGCATCCTGGCGATCCCCGGGATGAGCCTGATCGAGGAGAAGCCGTACGCCGGCTACCGCTTCTTCGTCCTCGAGTACACCCAGCCGGTCGACCACCGCCGCCCCTGGGCGGGCACGTTCAAGCAGCGGCTCTCGGTCCTTCACAAGGACACCGACCGGCCGACCGTCTTCCACACCAGCGGCTACGGGCTGAGCACGACCCCCAGCCGCCGCGAGCCCACCCGGATCATCGACGGCAACCAGGTCTCCATGGAGTACCGGTACTTCACGCCGTCCCGGCCGCAGCCCGCCGACTGGTCCAAGCTCGACATCTGGCAGGCCGCCAGCGACCAGCACCGCATCTTCACCGCCCTGAAGAAGGTCTACGGCAGGAACTGGCTCTCCACCGGAGCCTCCAAGGGCGGCATGACGGCGACGTACTACGAGCGCTTCTACCCGCGCGACATGGACGGCGTGGTCGCGTACGTCGCGCCCAACGACGTGGTCAACAAGGAGGACTCGGCCTACGACCGGTTCTTCGAGACCGTCGGGACGAAGGAGTGCCGCGACCGGCTCAACGCCCTCCAGCGCGAGGCCCTGATCCGCCGCGAGCCGCTGCAGAAGAAGTACCAGGAGTGGGCCGCCTCCGAGGGCGCCACCTTCAACACCGTCGGCTCCCTCGACAAGGCGTACGAGGCCGTCGTCCTCGACTTCGTCTGGGGCTTCTGGCAGTACTACGGCGAGGACGTCTGCGGCTCCGTGCCTGAGGCGAGGACCGCGAGCGACGACGAGGTCTACGAGACCATCGACGCCTACTCCGGCTGGTCCTTCTACACCGACCAGGGCCTCGACCCGTACACCCCGTACTACTACCAGGCGGCGACCGAACTCGGATCGCCCAGCATCAAGCTGCCGCACCTGGACGGTCTGACCCGGTACGGCTACCAGCCCGCCCGGACCTTCGTGCCCCGCGAGATCCCCATGACGTTCAAGCCGTGGGTCATGCGGGACGTCGACGACTGGGTCCGCAAGAACGCGCACCAGATGCTCTTCGTCTACGGCGGCAACGACCCGTGGGGCGCCGAGCCGTTCCGCCTCGGCAAGGGCGCCCGTGACAGCTACGTCTACACGGCCCCCGGCGCGAACCACGGCGCCCAGGTCGCCGGCCTCGTCGAGGCCGAGCGCGCCAAGGCCACGGCCCGCATCCTCGCGTGGGCCGGCGTCGACGCCCCGACGGCGGCGGCCGCGCAGCCGCTGGCCCGCTTCGACGCCCGCCTCGACAAGGCGGCCGACGACGAGCTGAGCCGGGAGCACGGCATCCGTCCATGACCTGGAGAGGGGCTGTGCCCGTCGGCCGTGGAGCCGACGGGCACAGCCCCTTCCCTGTCAGGCGTACGAGAGGCCGTACCCGACCGGGTACAGCACCCGCGCCGGGTCGTCCGCTCGCTGTACGGGGACGGGCAGACGGCCCTTGGGCCGCGCCTGGCCCGCGATGACCCGGACGGCGGCCCGCAGTTCGACATCGGTCCAGGAGTACGCGGCGACGGTCGCCCGCTGCCCCGTCAGATGGGCGATGTCGTACGGGTTGCGGATCGCGACCGTCACGACGGGCACACCGGTCGCCACCAGCCGGGCGACGAGGGTGCGTTGGGAGCTGGTCGCCGAGACGTTGTAGGTGCCGACCACGACGACGTCCTTGCCGGCCGCCGCGGCCACCGCCTGCTCGATCTTCGCGGCGGTCGGGCTGATCCCGGTGGACAGCGCCGTGGCGCTGAAGCCGAGTTCGGTGAAGGCCGTGGCCAGGGTGGTGGTCGGCGGCCCCGTGGTGCCGGACGGCGAGGCGGGGTCGGCACCCACGACGAGGACGTCACCATGGCTGCGCCGCGAGAGCGGGAGCAGCCCGCCCTCGTTGAGGAGCAGCGTCGTCGTCGCCTCCGCGATCCGGTCGGCGTGCGCCAGATGGGAGGTGGAGCCGACCGTGCGGTTCACTCCCGCGTCGCCCACGTACGGCCGGCGGAACAGCCCCAGCTTCCCCTTGAGGCGCAGGATCCGCAGGATCGACGCGTCGAGCCGGGCCTCGGTGAGCTCACCGTCCTCGACCGCCCTGAGGACGGCGTTCCAGGCGACGTCGAGCTTCGGCGGGTTGAGCAGCTGGTCGACACCGGCCTTGAGCGCGAGGACGGGCACGCGCCCGTCGCCGTACTTCGTCCGCACCCCCTCCATGCCGAGCGAGTCCGTCACCACCACACCGTCGTAACCGAGCTGCTCGCGCAGGATGCCGGTCAGGATGGGGTGGGAGAGGGTCGCCGGGTCCTCGCTCGGGTCGAGCGCGGGGACGACGATGTGCGCGGTCATGATCGAGTCGATGCCGGCGGCGATGGCGGACCGGAACGGCGGGGCGTCCAGCTCGGCCCACTGCGCCCGCGTGTGGGTGATGGTCGGCAGGCCGTAGTGGCTGTCGACGGCGGTGTCACCGTGCCCGGGGAAGTGCTTGGAGGTGGCCGCGATCCCGGCCTGCTGATAGCCCTTGACCTGGGCCGCGACCAGCGCGGCCACAGCCTGCGGGTCGGAGCCGAAGGAGCGGACGCCGATGACGGGGTTGGCGGGGTTGACGTTGACGTCGGCGACCGGCGCGTAGTTCTGCCGGATGCCGACGGCGGCCAGTTCGGCGCCCGCGATCTGCGCGGCCTTGCGGGCGTCGGAGTGCGAGCCTCCGGCGCCGAGCGCCATGGCGCCGGGGAGCAGCGTGGCGGGCTTGCCGACCCGGCAGACGATGCCGTGCTCCTGGTCGGTGGAGATGAGCAGGGGCAGGGGGGTGGGCTGGGCGAGGCCGGCCCGCTGGATGCCGTCGGAGAGCTCGGCGATCTGACGCGGGTCGCGGGTGTTGTGCGCCCAGGAGAAGTAGATGATCCCGCCGACGTGGTAGCGCTCGACGAGCTCGGCGGCCGTGCGGACGCCGATCTCCTTGAGGTTGGCGTCGATGTCGGCCTGGTCGGGGGCGGTGGCGGAGTGGCCGTACACCCGCATGACGAAGAGCTGGCCGACCTTCTCCTCCAGCGACATCCGGGAGATGAGCTGCTGGAGCGTGGCGTCGTCGGCGGCGGTGTCGGCGCTGTCGGCGGTGCTGTCGGCGAGGGCGGGCGTGGTCACTCCGGTGACGGCCGCCGCGGCTGCGGCGGCGGTGACGGTGAGGAGGGTGCGTCTGGAGGTGGCGCGGTGGTGCACTGATGCTCCTTCCGGCCGTGCAAGGTTGAAGGAAACTTCCAAGGTGTCACGGATAGCCCGAAAGTAACTGCCAGGTCAAGCATCCGGGCAGGATCCGCGTCGCGCCGGGAGAGCGGAAAGGGGTACGCGCCCGGCCGTCACGGACGCCGTGTCAGGTCGGCCCCGGACACCGCGGCCGCCTCGGACACCGCGTCAGGTCACCGCGGTCGCCGCGAACACCTCGTCCGTCACCACGGACACCGCGGCCACCTCGTCAGTCACCGCGGTCGCCGCGGACACCTCGTCCGTCACGGCGGTCGCCTCGGACGCCGTGTCAGGTCACGGCGGTCGCCGCGGACACCGCGGGCCAGAGTTCCTGGAGCGTGCGGACGGTCTCCGTGATCGCCGGACGCCGGGCCGCTCCGGCGCGCCACAGGGCGTGCAGCCGGCGCATCGGCATCGGGTCCAGACGGACCGGGGCCACCTCGGGCGGCAGCGGCCCGCGGCCGAGGCGGGGCACCAGCGCGATGCCCAGACCCGCCGCGACCAGGGCGACCTGCGTGGGATTCTCCTCGGCGCGGTGGACGATGTGCGGCTCGTACCCGGTGGCCCGCAGCGTCTGGATCAGCCAGTCGTGGCACACCGTCCCCGGCGGCTGGGTGATCCACCGCTCCTCCACCAGCTCCTCCCGCCGTACCGATGCCCGCGCCGCCAGGGGATGGTCGTGCGGTACCAGGACGTCGCACAGGTCGTCGCCGATCGCCGCCTGCTCCACCCCCTGCGGGGTCGGCATCGGCGCGATGTCCCAGTCGTGCGCCACGGCCAGGTCGAGCACCCCGCGCGAGACGAGGTCGATCGAGAGATGCGGGTCCACCTCGGTGAGCCGGGCGTCCAGGGAGGGGTGCCGCCGGGCCAGTTCGGCGAGGACCCGGGGCATGAGCCCGCGTGCCGCGCTCGCGAAGCAGCCGATCGCCAGGCGCCCGGACGGCAGCCCGCGCCGCTCCTCCAGGCGTACCTCCGCCTCCTCGACGATCGACAGCAACGTCTCCGCCGTGGCGGCCAGTTGCTGGGCCTCGTCGGTGAGCCGCACCCCGCGCCCCTGGCGTTCCAGCAGCGTTGTGCGGGTCTCCCGCTCCAGCTTGGCGATCTGCTGGGAGACGGCGGAGGGGGTGTAGCCGAGGGCGGCGGCAGCGGCGCCGACCGTGCCGTGGACGGCGACGGCGTGGAGCGCCCGCAGGCGTCCGAGATCGAGCACGGCACTCTCCTCGACAGGTCTGGATGAAGCGCTGCTTCATCCAACCATGAAGAAATCCGTGCTGGTGCTACACGGTCCCGGGCGGCGATGCTCGATCGCATGCGTCCCGCCCACATCGCTCTCGCCGCGCTCGTCGCCGCCGTCTGGGGAGTCAACTTCGTCGTCGTCGAGATCGGCCTCGACCACTTCCCGCCCCTGCTCTTCTCCGCCCTCCGCTTCCTCGTCGCCGCCCTCCCCGCCGTCTTCCTCGTGGGGCGGCCCAAGGTGGCCTGGAAGTGGATCGTCGCCGTCGGCCTGGTCCTCGGCGTGGCCAAGTTCGGCCTGCTCTTCACCGGTATGGACCTGGGTGCGCCGGCCGGGCTCTCCTCCCTGGTCCTGCAGGTCCAGGCCGTCTTCACGGCCCTGTTCGCCTTCGTCGCGCTGGGGGAGCGGCCGGGCAAGGTGAAGATCGCCGGCATGGTGGTGGCGCTCGCCGGTATCACCGTCGCGGCGGTCGACCAGGGTGCGTCGGGGCCCCTGGCGGGCTTCGTCCTCCTGATCGCGGCGGCGGCCTGCTGGGGCCTCTCCAACGTCCTGACCCGCAAGGCGTCCCCGCCCGACGCCCTCAACTTCATGGTCTGGGTCAGCACCGTCCCCGTACTGCCGCTGCTCGCCCTCTCCCTCGTACGGGAGGGGCCCGAGCGGGACCTCGAAGCGCTGCGGGCGCTCGACTGGACCGGCGTCTTCGTCATCGTGTACGTCGCCTGGATCACGACCATCTTCGGCTTCGGTGCCTGGGGCTGGCTCCTGCGACGCCACCCGGCCTCCTCCGTCGCTCCCTTCTCCCTGCTCGTCCCGGTCTTCGGGATGTCCTCGGCGGCCCTGATCCTGGGCGAGGGCATGAGCCCACTGCGCTGGTGCGCGGCGGCGCTGCTGGTCGGCGGGGTGGCGCTGACGTCGCTGACGTTCGGGGGCGGGAGGACGGCGGCGGCGTATCGTGCACCTACCGACGCCCCTGCCCACGTCCGCCCGCACGCTCACGCTCACGCGCACGCCGACGCGCAGCGCGAGAAGGAGTCCGTCCATGTCCCTGGACCTGGTCCCGATCGACCGTGAACCCGCGTCGGCGGCCGTGCTGCTGAGCGGCATCCCCGGCAGCGGCAAGT
Organism: Streptomyces sp. ISL-36; assembly: GCF_018614205.1. Taxonomy (GTDB): domain Bacteria; phylum Actinomycetota; class Actinomycetes; order Streptomycetales; family Streptomycetaceae; genus Streptomyces. The sequence continues at coordinate 13,339 of NZ_JAGGOS010000049.1, forward strand.
CGACGGTCGCTGCGGCGCTCGCGGCGCGTTTCGGGATGTCCGCGCACATCGAGGTGGACGGCCTCCAGGAACTGATCGTCGGCGGCTGCCGCTGGCCGACCATGGAGCACGACCCGGAAGCGGACCGTCAGATCTTCCTGCGCGCCCGCAACGCCTGCCTGCTCGCGGACAGCTTCACGACGGCCGGTTTCCTCCCGGTGATCGACGACGTGGTCGTCCGCCGCACCCATCTCGGCTTCTACCGCAGCCAGTTGGAGTCGACTCCGCTGTACGTCGTCTTCCTCGCCCCGGGCCCCGACAAGGCCTGGGAGCGCAACAACGCCCGCGACAAGCGCCTGACGACGAACTGGGCGCCGCTGGACGAGGCGATGCGCGAGGAGCTGGCGGGGGAGGACGTCTGGATCGACAACGTGGAGATGTCGGTGGAGGAGACGGTGGAGGCGATCCTGACGGCGACGACCCTGAAGCCGACCGCGTAACGCACCCCGGCGCACCGGCGGCCTGATCCGGCCCCCGGATCCAACCTCCCCCGAGCCGACCTCCCCCGAGCCGACCTCCCCCGATCCGGCCCCCGAGCCGCCCCCCGATCGGGCCCCCGGCCCGAAGCACGGCCGGGCCGAGCGAGCCGGGCCGTCGCACCGCCCGCCCGAAGGCCGCACCGCCCGAAGGCCGCCCGCCCGAAGGCCGCACCGCCCCGTAAGTCCGCAGCGCCTCCGAAGACCGGCCCGGTTGCTTCAGAGGCCGGTCCCGGCCCCTTCAGCCCCGCGGCGGGGCCGTGGACGCGCGGACCATCAGTTCTGCCGGGATCGTCGCGATGCCTCCCGGCTGCGCCTCCTCCGTGGCCATCGCCAGGCGCCCGGCGCGGGCGCCCGCCTCGTGCAGCGGGAGGCGTACCGTCGTCAGGGCGGGGACCGCGTCGACCGAGAACGGCAGGTCGTCGAAGCCCGCCACCGACACGTCGCCCGGAATGCTCAGCCCCCGGTCGCGCAGCGCCGCGCACGCACCCAGCGCGACGGTGTCGTTCGCCGCCACGATCGCCGTCAACGACGGCTCCCGACGCAGGAGTTCGAGCGTCGCGTCGTATCCCGAGCCCCGGTCGTACGAGCCGTGGACCGTCGGCCCCTCGGCCGCGCCGGCCGCCGACATCGCCTCCCGGTGTCCCTCCAACCGGTGCCGGGTCGTCGTCCGGTCCGCCGGCCCCGCGACGTAACCGATCCGCCGGTGCCCGAGCGTCAGCAGGTGGTCGGTCAGCCGCCGCGCCCCCGCCCGGTTGTCGAAGGTGAGCGCCGCCACGCTCGCGTCCCCCCGCACCGGAGGCCGCCCGCACAGCACGACCCGCGTCCCGGCGTCCGCCAGCTTGGTGAGCTTGGCCGCGACCGCCGCCATGTGCTCCTCGTCCTCCAGGGATCCGCCGGTGAGGATCACCGCGGCGGCCCGCTGGCGCTGCAGCAGGGTGAGATAGGTCAGCTCGCGTTCCGGGGAGCCGCCCGTGTTGCAGACCACGGCCAGTTTCTCGCCACCCGCGCGCCCCGACGCGCCCTCCCCGATCGCGCTCTGCGCCGCGCCCGCCATGATCCCGAAGAAGGGGTCGGCGATGTCGTTGACGAGGATCCCGACCAGGTCGGAGGTGGCCGCGGCGAGCGAACTCGCGGGCCCGTTCAGGACGTAGTCGAGCTCGTCCACCGCCCGCAGCACCCGCTCCCGCGTCGAGGCGGCGACGGGGTAGTTGCCGTTCAGGACGCGCGAGACCGTCGCCGGGGACACCCGGGCCCGCGCGGCCACATCCGCCAGCGTGACTGTCATCGCGTACCTCCGGGGAGAGTCGGGCCGCCCCCTTGTCCGGGGTGTTGTCGGCAGGCTAGCGTCATTCCCAGTAGAAAGCGCTTTCTGTCGGAGGCGCGCATCGCCCATGGAGGGAACCTTCGTGACACGCAGGACAGTCCGCATCGCCATGAACGGCGTCACCGGACGGATGGGATACCGCCAGCACCTCGTCCGTTCGATCCTCGCCCTGCGTGAACAGGGCGGCCTCGACCTCGGCAACGGCGAGACCCTCTGGCCCGAGCCCGTCCTCGTCGGCCGCCGCGAGCACGCCCTGCGCGCGCTCGCCGAGCGCCACGGCCTCACCGAGTGGTCCACCGACCTCGACGCCGTCCTCGCCGACGAGACGATCGACCTCTACTTCGACGCCCAGGTCACGTCCGCCCGCGTCGAGGCGATCAAGAAGGCGATCGCCGCCGGCAAGCACATCTACACCGAGAAGCCCACCGCCACCGACCTCGAAGGCGCCCTGGAGCTCGCCCGCCTCGCCGAGGCCGCCGGCATCAAGCACGGTGTCGTCCAGGACAAGATCTTCCTGCCGGGCCTGCTCAAGCTGAAGCGCCTCATCGACGGCGGCTTCTTCGGCCGGATCCTCTCCGTGCGCGGCGAGTTCGGCTACTGGGTCTTCGAGGGCGACTGGCAGGACGCCCAGCGCCCCAGCTGGAACTACCGCGCCGAGGACGGCGGCGGCATCGTCGTCGACATGTTCCCGCACTGGGAGTACGTCCTCCACGAGCTGTTCGGCCGGGTCACCGGCGTCACCGCCCAGGTCGCCACGCACATCCCGCAGCGCTGGGACGAGCAGGGCAAGCCGTACGAGGCCACCGCCGACGACGCCGCGTACGGCACCTTCCAGCTGGAGGGCGGGGTGGTCGCCCAGATCAACTCCTCCTGGGCGGTCCGGGTCAACCGCGACGAACTGGTCGAGTTCCAGGTCGACGGCACGCACGGCTCGGCCGTCGCCGGACTGCGGGGCTGCCGCGTCCAGCACCGCTCGGCCACCCCGAAGCCGGTCTGGAACCCGGACATCGCGGTCACCGAGTCCTTCCGCGACCAGTGGCAGGAGGTGCCGGACAACGCCGAGTTCGACAACGGCTTCAAGGCGCAGTGGGAGCTCTTCCTCAGGCACGTGGTCCTGGACGAGCCCTACCACTGGGACCTGCTGGCGGGCGCGCGCGGTGTGCAGCTCGCCGAGCTGGGCCTGCGCTCCTCCGCGGAGGGCCGCCGCCTGGACGTCCCGGAGATCGCGCTGTGATCCGCCTGCCGAACGCCGGGGGAGGGCTGCGCGACTACACCCCGCGCCCCGCGAACCCGGCGGCGACCCGGAGCCTCGCCGCGACCGGGACCGGGCCACTGTCCTCCCGTACCGTCTTCTCCGCCGCCCATGTCGTCGCCGACCCGTACGCCGACACCACCCCCGACTCGCCCGCCGCCATCGACTGGGACGCCACCCTCGCCTTCCGCCGCCACCTCTGGTCCCACGGCCTCGGGGTCGCCGAGGCCATGGACACCGCACAGCGCGGAATGGGCCTGGACTGGGCCGGCGCGGCCGAGCTGATCTGCCGCTCGGCGGCCGAGGCCAAGGCCGTCGGCGGCCGGATCGCCTGCGGCGTCGGCACCGACCAACTCACCGGCCCCGCCGACCTCGTGACGGTGCGGGAGGCGTACGAGGAACAGCTCGCCCTGGTCGAGGAGACCGGCTCCCAGGCCATCCTCATGGCCTCGCGCGCCCTCGCGGCCGCCGCGGAGGACCCCGACGACTACGTCGACACCTACACGCACCTGCTCCGCCAGGCCTCCGAGCCGGTGATCCTGCACTGGCTGGGCCCGATGTTCGACCCGGCGCTCGACGGGTACTGGGGCTCGGCCGACCTCGACACCGCGACCGACACCTTCCTGGAGGTCATCGCGGCCCACCCGGACAAGGTCGACGGCATCAAGGTCTCCCTCCTCGACGCCCAGCGCGAGATCGACCTGCGCCGGCGCCTCCCCGACGGCGTCCGCTGCTACACGGGCGACGACTTCAACTACCCCGAGCTGATCGCGGGCGAGGAGCCCTCGGCGGGAGGGCGTTTCAGCCACGCCCTGCTCGGCATCTTCGACCCGCTGGGTCCGCTGGCGGCGCAGGCGGTGCGGATCCTGGACACGGGTGACGTCAAGGGCTTCCGGGAGGTGCTGGACCCCACCGTGGAGCTGTCCCGCCACCTCTTCCAGGCGCCGACCCGCTTCTACAAGACGGGCGTCGTCCTCCTCGCCTGGCTGGCCGGCTACCAGGACCACTTCACGATGGTCGGCGGCCTGCAGTCGGCGCGTTCGCTCCCGCACCTGGCGCGGGCGTACGAACTCGCCGACGGTCTGGGCCTCTTCCCGGATCCGGAGCAGGCGGAGTCCCGGATGCGATCCCTGCTGACGATCTACGGAGTCCCGGCGTGAACCCTCTGTCCCGCTTCAGCATCAACCAGATGACGGTGAAGCAGCTACCCCTGCCCGAGCTGGTGGAGCAGTGCGTACGGCTCGGCGTCCCAGGCATCGGCCTGTGGCGCGAGCCGGTGCACGCGTACGGGCTGGAGGCCACGGCCAAGCTCGTCCGCGACGCCGGCCTGACCGTCACCACCCTGTGCCGGGGCGGTTTCTTCACCACGGCGACTTCCCTGGACGACAACCGCGCCGCGATCGACGAGGCGTCGGCCCTCGGCACCGACACCCTGGTCCTCGTCTCCGGGGGCCTCGCCCCGGGCAGCCGTGACCTGTCGGCCGCCCGGGCGCGGATCACCGAGGCGATCGCCGAACTCGCTCCGTACGCGGGGGAACGGGGTGTACGACTGGCCATCGAACCGCTGCACCCGATGTACGCCTCGGACCGCTGTGCGGTCTCCACCCTGGACCAGGCGCTGGAGATCGCCGAGCACTTCCCGGCGGAGCAGGTGGGCGTGACCGTCGACACCTACCACCTCTGGTGGGACGACCGGGCTCCCGCAGCGGTGGCGCGGGCGGGCGCGGCGGGCCGCATCCACACCTTCCAACTGGCCGACTGGACCACCCCTCTGCCGGCCGGGGTCCTCAACGGCCGGGGTCAGCTGGGCGACGGCGCGATCGACCTGCGGGCCTGGTGCGACCTCGTCGAGGAGGCGGGCTACACGGGACCGATCGAGGTGGAGCTCTTCAACGACGAGCTGTGGGCGAGGGACGGCGTGGAGGTCCTGGAGGAGACGCTGACGCGGTTCCTGCGGATCTGACGGCACCGCCGACCGGGACGGCGGCGGCCCAAGACGTCACCCCGTCGCCCCGTCACCCCGCCGTCCCGTCGTTCCTAGGACCGGGTCCGGGAGCGGGGCGCGCCTCGGCGGCATGACGCCGAGGCGCGCGGCCGTTCCGTCGGCCGGGACATCAGACGGAGAGCGCGCCGCTCCTGACCGCCGCGACGAACGACGACCAGCCGTCCGCGGAAAAGACCACTGCCGGGCCGGTCGCGGCCTTGCTGTCACGGACGGGCACGCCTGCGTGGCCACGGGCGACCTCAAGGCATTCACCTTGGCCGCCGCCGCTGTAGCTGGACTTGAACCACCCGGTGAGGGTGGTCGAGTCCCTGACGGTGTGCTCACTGCTGACCATGCACGTGTTCCTCTGCTGCCGCCCTCACGAGGGCCAGTGACTCCTGCTGCGACATGGCGTCGCTCAGCGCAAGAGCGTAGGCCGTCTGGCTGGCCCTCACCAGAGCGGGATCATCCATCAAGTGCCCGCTCAGCAACCCCTCCACGTAGGCGACCGGCGCAGCGTCCTCGAAGCTCATGAGGGTGAGCAGGCTCTCCATGAGCGCGTGCGCCCCCACTCCGAACGGCAGCACGTGCAGCCGCAGCCGACCGGCCTCCGCCAAGTCCCCGATCCGATGCAACTGTTCCGCCATGACCTGCCGTCCGCCGACCCGGCGGCGAAGCACGGCCTCGTCGAGAAGGGTCCACATGACCGGATTCAGCGGTCCGTCGAGAATGCGGGCACGCCTTGTTCGAATGACAACCGCTTCGTCAAGTTCTTCCCGCGTGTGGTTCGGCTGGTACGCACGGAAGAGGGCGCGGGCGTAGCCCTCCGTCTGAAGCAGGCCCGGGACCAGGGACAGCGCGAACTGCTGGATCAGCGTCGCCTGTTGCTCCAGCTCCGCCACCGCCGCGAAGTGATCGGCGTACTTCGACTCCAGGTCTTCCAGCCAGCGGGAGAAGAACCCGTCCGTCCCCAGCGCCCGGTCGATCCGCTGCGCGTCGTCGGGTTTCGGCAGTCGTCGGCCCGCCTCGAAGTGGCTGATGAGCGTGGGCGAGCACACGACGTGATCGCCCAGTGCCTCCTGGGTGAGGTCGGCCGCCATCCGCCGCAGCCTCAGCTCCTCTCCGTACTTCTGACGTGGTGTGCGCGGCTTGCGGCGCTGCTCCATACCCCAACTCCCCAACCTGACAGGTCTGCTGTCAACCCTCCGGTACTGGCAGCGTAGCGACGTCCGACGTCACTCTGTGAGCGGTTCGCCACACAACGCGACGAAAGGATCGATGTGAAGGACTTCATCGCCAGGCTCGCCCACCGGCTCCTGCGCGGGACCGGTGGCCCCGCTTCCTCCCCGGCGCCCGCCCTCCACCCGTCCCCGTACACCTGCCTCTCCGTCGACGGACCCACCCGCCACCGCACCGGCGAACGCCCGGCGCGCGGGGAGGACAGCCCGCTCGTCCGCCCCTACCTGCTGGCCTACGAGAGGCGGCAGGGGCGGCGACGGGTGGTGTTGCTCGCCGCGCACGGGCTGGAGCTCCGCCCCGGGACGGAGGGCGCCGCGTGAACGGCGACGAGAGGACCCGGGTGCGGCTGCTCCCCTGGACGGGAGAGGGAGGGAAGGCCTGCTATCTCATGAGCGACGGCAGCGACGGCAGCGACGGCACGGACGACGACACCGACAGCGACACCACCGGCACCGGCGCCGTGTCGCGGCTCGCGGACGGCATCGAGAGCGTCCAACTCGGCATGGCCGGCGAGCTGCTCGGCCACGCCGACGACCTCCTCGCGGACCGAAGGGTGACCAGCGGCGAGCTGCGCTATCTGGCAGGCCGGCTCACCGAGTCCCTGCGGGACGTCAAGCGGATCGCGGAGAGCCGGGGCGCCCGCCTCGGGGTGTGACGCGGACACGCCCGTGCGTCACCTCTTCGGGCCTCCGCCCAGCACGTCCGCGAGGCCGCCGCCCTTCCTGGTGGTCGCCCGCTTCGTGAGTGCCGCCAGGACCGCCGGTACCAGCGTCTCGACCGCCCGGTTCACCGTCGCCGGCGGCAGGCCCGTCCTCTTCGCGACGGCGTTCGCCGCCGGCTTCGCGAGCTTTGCCAGTACCTCGCCCATGAGCCCTCCGCCCACCGGTGCTCCGAACTTGGCCACGCCCTGCAGGGGAGGCTCGAAGGTCGTCACCTCGTCGACCGCCTGGCGCACCTCGTCGGCGCTCGCGGGCTCGGCCGCCGCCCGTCGCAACTCACCCGTCAGCGCGGACACGGAGCTGCCGACGACGTCGCGGGCGCCCGCCGGGTCCGTGCCGAGCAGCCCGGCGATCTCCTGGAGCCTGTCGTCGCCGAGTTCGGCCAGCACGTCCTGCTGAAAGGAGGATTCGTCGCTCATGCCGGAAACGCTACGACCCACCGCTGTCGTCGGCACGTCGAGGAATCGGCCGGGACGGGGTCCGTTTGTCCACAGGCCCGGGCGCGCTGTCCGAGGCCTTCGCTACCTTCGGTACATGTCCAACCAAGGTCAGGGCCAGGCAGTGGTCGAAGGGGTTCTCGAGCGGATCACGTACGCCAACGAGGAGAGCGGCTACACCGTGGCCCGGGTCGACACCGGTCGCGGAGCCGGGGATCTGCTCACGGTGGTCGGCTCGCTGCTCGGGGCGCAGCCGGGCGAGTCGCTGCGCATGGAGGGGCGTTGGGGCTCCCATCCGCAGTACGGCAGACAGTTCACCGTCGAGAACTACACGACCGTTCTCCCGGCCACCATCCAGGGCATACGCCGCTACCTCGGCTCGGGCCTCATCAAGGGCATCGGCCCGAAGATCGCCGAGCGGATCGTCGAGCACTTCGGCACCGACACCCTCGACGTCATCGAGCAGACGCCGAAGCGGCTCGTCGAGGTCCCCGGACTCGGACCCAAGCGGACCCGGCTGATCGGCGCCGCCTGGGAGGAGCAGAAGGCGATCAAGGAGGTGATGGTCTTCCTCCAGGGCGTCGGCGTCTCCACCTCCATCGCCGTGCGGATCTACAAGAAGTACGGCGACGCCTCGATCTCGGTCGTGCGGAACCAGCCGTACCGGCTGGCCGCCGACGTCTGGGGCATCGGCTTCCTCACCGCCGACCGGATCGCCCAGGCCGTCGGCATTCCCCACGACAGCCCGGACCGGGTCAAGGCGGGGCTGCAGTACGCGCTGTCGCAGTCGACCGACCAGGGGCACTGCTTCCTGCCCGAGGAGCGGCTGATCGCCGACTCCGTCAAGCTGCTCCAGGTCGACACGGGTCTGGTCATCGAGTGCCTCGCCGAGCTCGCCGAGGACCCGGAGGGGGTCGTACGGGAGTCGGTGCCCGGCCCCGAGGGGCAGCCGGTGACGGCCGTCTATCTGATCCCCTTCCACCGCGCCGAGCTCTCCCTGGCCGCTCAGCTGACCCGCCTCCTGCGCACGGACGAGGACCGGATGCCGGCCTTCCACGAGGTCGCCTGGGACAAGGCCCTGGCGTGGCTCGCCGATCGGACCGGGGCGACTCTGGCGCCGGAGCAGGAGGAGGCCGTGCGGCTCGCGCTGACCCGTAAGGTCGCCGTGCTGACCGGCGGTCCGGGCTGTGGAAAGTCGTTCACGGTCCGCTCGATCGTGGAGCTGGCCCGCGCCAAGAAGGCCAAGGTCGTCCTCGCAGCGCCCACCGGCCGGGCCGCGAAGCGGCTGGCGGAACTGACCGGCGCCGAGGCCTCCACCGTCCACCGCCTCCTGGAGCTGAAGCCGGGCGGGGACGCGGCCTACGACCGGGACCGGCCCCTGGACGCCGACCTCGTCGTGGTGGACGAGGCGTCCATGCTCGATCTGCTGCTCGCCAACAAGCTGGTGAAGGCCGTGGCACCGGGTGCCCACCTCCTCCTGGTCGGGGACGTGGACCAGCTGCCGTCGGTCGGCGCGGGGGAGGTGCTCGGCGACCTGCTGGCGCCGGGCAGCCCGGTGCCGGCCGTCCGGCTGACCCGGATCTTCCGCCAGGCGCAGCAGTCGGGTGTGGTCACCAACGCCCACCGGATCAACGCGGGGCACGCACCCGTCACCACCGGTCTGCCGGACTTCTTCCTCTTCGCGGAGGACGAGACCGAGGACGCGGCGCGGGTCACCGTCGAGGTCGCGGCACGCCGGATCCCCGCGAAGTTCGGTCTCGATCCGCGCCGGGACGTGCAGGTTCTGGCCCCCATGCACCGGGGCCCTGCCGGAGCCGGCGCGCTGAACGGGCTCCTCCAGCAGGCCATCACCCCGGCCCGTCCGGATCTGCCCGAGAAGCGCTTCGGCGGCCGGGTCTTCCGCGTCGGCGACAAGGTCACGCAGATCCGGAACAACTACGAGAAGGGCGCCAACGGCGTCTTCAACGGCACGGTCGGCGTCGTGACCTCGCTCGACACCGTCGAGCAGCGGCTGACGGTGCGGACCGACGAGGACGAGGAGGTGCCGTACGACTTCGACGAGCTGGACGAACTGGCCCATGCCTACGCCGTCACCATCCACCGCTCGCAGGGCAGCGAGTACCCGGCCGTCGTGATCCCCGTCACCAACAGCGCCTGGATGATGCTTCAGCGGAACCTGCTCTACACGGCCGTCACCCGGGCCCGGAAGCTCGTGGTCCTGGTGGGCTCCCGCAAGGCGATCGCCCAGGCGGTCCGTACCGTTTCCGCAGGCAGACGCTTCACCGGCCTCGCCCACCGGCTCGCCGGGCCGTCCGCCGTCCGCGCGTGACGCCGAGGGGCCGGCCGCGGGCCTCCGGTCGTGTGAAAGACCACCCCGGACTTCCGGAAGCGGGGCGAAGGGGGCAAGATGAGCAGGTTGGCGGCACTGAGTGCCGCCAAACGGCCCAATGGTCGACCCCGAGTGCACTCTCCTGAGCCAAATGGGGGATGGTAGAGACAGTCAGGGCACCTCGAAGAAGAGGCACTACGTCGGTGAGGGATGACGTGAGCGACAACTCTGTAGTACTGCGGTACGCGGACGGTGAATACACCTACCCGGTGGTCGAGAGCACCGTCGGCGACAAGGGCTTCGACATCGGGAAGCTCCGAGCCCAGACCGGTCTGGTCACCCTGGACAGTGGATACGGCAACACCGCCGCCTATAAATCCGCCATCACCTACCTGGACGGCGAGCAGGGCATTCTGCGGTACCGCGGTTACCCCATCGAGCAGCTGGCCGAGCGCTCCACCTTCCTCGAGGTGGCGTACCTGCTGATCAACGGTGAGCTCCCCAAGGTCGACGAGCTGTCCAACTTCAAGAACGAGATCACCCAGCACACGCTGCTGCACGAGGACGTCAAGCGTTTCTTCGACGGCTTCCCGCGTGACGCCCACCCGATGGCGATGCTCTCCTCGGTGGTCTCCGCGCTGTCCACGTTCTACCAGGACAGCCACAACCCGTTCGACGAGAAGCAGCGTCACCTCTCCACGATCCGGCTGCTCGCCAAGCTCCCGACGATCGCGGCGTACGCCTACAAGAAGTCGATCGGCCACCCCTTCGTCTACCCGCGCAACGACCTCGGGTACGTGGAGAACTTCCTGCGCATGACCTTCTCGGTCCCGGCGCAGGAGTACGAGCTGGACCCGGTCGTGGTCTCCGCGCTCGACAAGCTTCTGATCCTGCACGCGGACCACGAGCAGAACTGTTCGACCTCCACCGTGCGTCTGGTCGGCTCCTCGCAGGCGAACATGTTCGCGTCGATCTCCGCCGGCATCTCGGCCCTGTGGGGCCCCCTGCACGGTGGTGCCAACCAGTCGGTCCTGGAGATGCTGGAAGGCATCCAGGCCAACGGCGGCGACGTCGACTCCTTCATCAACAAGGTGAAGAACAAGGAGGACGGTGTCCGCCTGATGGGCTTCGGCCACCGGGTGTACAAGTCCTTCGACCCGCGCGCCAAGATCATCAAGGCGGCGGCGCACGACGTCCTCTCGGCCCTCGGCAAGTCCGACGAGCTGCTGGACATCGCGCTCAAGCTGGAGGAGCACGCGCTCTCCGACGACTACTTCGTCTCGCGCAACCTGTACCCGAACGTGGACTTCTACACGGGTCTGATCTACCGCGCGATGGGCTTCCCGACCGAGATGTTCACCGTGCTCTTCGCGCTCGGCCGCCTTCCGGGCTGGATCGCCCAGTGGCACGAGATGATCAAGGAGCCGGGTTCCCGCATCGGCCGCCCGCGCCAGATCTACACGGGCGAGGTCCTGCGCGACTTCGTCCCGGTCGAGGGCCGCTGAACCTCCAGCGCGAGTGCCGCTGAGCCTCCGACGCGAGGGCCGCTGAGTCTTCGGCGCCGCTGAACGAAAAGCGCCCCGCTTCCGATCCCCCCACGGGTCGGCGAGCGGGGCGCTTCCCATATCCCCGGTGCGGATTCCCCCCACGGGATCCGGGCCGGGCGTCTGCCGGTGTCAGCAGAAGCTGGGCGGGCGGCGCGGTCTGCCGGGGTACGTACGTACGGGAGGGCCGCTCAAAGCTCCCCGGTGCACGTGCCCCGGCCAACGCTTGCCTGGGACGTCCCCCAAGACATCCCATGAACGTCCCCCAAGACGTTCTTGGCATCGCCCACTTAGACTCGCGAACGGCCCGAATGGTTACCCCCAAATATCTGTGATCTAGGTCTCTTTGTGAAGGTCCTGTGCGTCACGTGTAGGTGAATTCACGTGAAGCGCCGAAGTCGCAGGCTGTTGGATACGACGAAAACGGACGAAAAGGCCATCGCCAGCCCCGCGATCATCGGGTTGAGGAGCCCCGCGGCGGCCAGGGGCAGGGCGGCCAGGTTGTAGCCGAAGGCCCAGCCGAGATTGCCCTTGATCGTCGCCAGGGTGCGGCGGGAGAGCCGGATGGCGTCCGCGGCGACCCGGAGGTCCCCTCGGACCAGGGTCAGATCGCTCGCCTCGATGGCGGCGTCCGTGCCGGTGCCCATGGCCAGGCCCAGATCGGCGGTGGCGAGCGCGGCCGCGTCGTTCACGCCGTCGCCGACCATCGCGACCGTCCGGCCCTCCGCCTGCAGCCGCCGGACCACGTCGACCTTCTCCTGCGGCAGCACCTCGGCGAAGACCCGGTCCGCGTCGATGCCGACCTCGGCCGCCACCGTCTCCGCCACCGACCGCTCGTCGCCGGTCAGCAGGACCGGCGTCAGGCCGAGGGCGCGCAGCCGGGCGACCGCCTCGGCGCTGGTCTCCTTGACCGCGTCGGCGACCGTCAGGAACCCGCGGGCCCGCCCGTCCCAGGCGACCTGGACGGCCCCCGGCTCGGGCGCGCCGGGCGTCTCGATCCCCTCGGCCGCCAGGAGGGCCGGGCGGCCGACCAGGACCTCGTGGCCGTCGACCGAGCCACGGACGCCGAGACCGGGCGCGTTCGCGAAGGACTTCGGTACGGGAAGCTCCGCCACCGGCAGCCCGAGGCGCTCGGCGGCGCCGGCCGCGACCGCCCGGGCGACCGGGTGCTCGGAGGCGTGTTCCAGGGCGCCGGCGAGCCGCAGCAGCTCGGCCTCGTCCTCCCCCTCGTACGCGTACACCTTCCGCAGCGTCATCCGGCCGGTGGTGACCGTGCCGGTCTTGTCCAGGACGATGGTGTCGACCTTGCGGGTGGTCTCCAGGACTTCGGGGCCCTTGATGAGGATGCCGAGCTGGGCGCCGCGGCCGGTGCCGACCATGAGGGCGGTGGGGGTGGCCAGGCCCAGGGCGCAGGGGCAGGCGATGATCAGGACGGCGACGGCGGCGGTGAACGCGGCCGTCGTGTCGCCGGTCGTGAGGAGCCAGGCCGCCAGGGTGCCGAGCGCGAGGAGCAGCACCACGGGAACGAAGACGGCGGAGATCCGGTCCGCGAGGCGCTGTGCCCGCGCCTTGCCGTTCTGGGCGTCCTCCACCAGCTTCGCCATCCGGGCGAGCTGGGTGTCCGCGCCGATCCGGGTGGCCTCGACAACGAGACGGCCGGAGGTGTTGACGCAGCCGCCCGTCACCGGGTCCCCGGCCGCCACGTCGACCGGCAGCGACTCGCCGGTGAGCAGGGAGGCGTCGACGGCGGACGCGCCCTCCGTGACGGTGCCGTCGGTGGCGATCTTCTCGCCGGGCCGTACGACGAAGAGGTCACCGGTCCGCAGCGCGGCGACCGGGATCCGTACCTCCGTGCCGCCTCTCAGCACCGCCACGTCCTTGGCGCCCAGTTCCATCAGCGCGCGCAGCGCGGAGCCGGCCTTCCGCTTGGCGCGGGCCTCCAGATAGCGGCCGAGGAGGATGAAGCAGACCACCCCGGCGGCGACCTCCAGATAGATCGTGGAGGCTCCGTCGGTGCGGCCGGCGGTGAGGTCGAAGCCGTGGCGCATGCCGGGCATGCCCGCCGTGCCCAGGAACAGCGCCCACAGGGACCAGCCGAAGGCCGCCAGGGTGCCGACCGAGACGAGGGTGTCCATGGTGGCCGCGCCGTGCCGGAGGTTGGTCCAGGCGGCGCGGTGGAAGGGCAGCCCGCCCCAGACCACGACGGGGGCGGCGAGGGTGAGCGAGAGCCACTGCCAGTGGTCGAACTGGAGGGCCGGGGCCATCGCGAGGAGGACGACGGGGGCGGCGAGGACGGCGGAGACGGTCAGGCGGGTGCGGAGCGGGTCGAGCTCCGGGTCCCGGCCGCGCGGCTCGTGCTCGGCCCTGGCCTCGTCCCGGTCCTCGTCCTCGTCCTCGTCCTCGGGAGAGGGTTCGGGCTCCGGGGGCGGGGGTTCCTCGGCGGTGTAGCCGGTCCTGACGACCGTCTCGATCAGATCGGCGATCCCGACGTCGGCCGTGTGCTCGATCCGCGCCTTCTCCGTCGCGTAGTTGACGGTCGCGGTGACGCCGTCCAGGCGGTTGAGCTTCTTCTCGACGCGGGCCGCGCAGGAGGCGCAGGTCATCCCGCCGATGGTCAGCTCGGTGGTGAGAGTGGAGGTCATGTGCGGTGTCCAAAAGGGAGCGGGGCCGTACCGTCGTAACGGTACGGCCCCGCCGGGTATGCCGGGGGCAGGTCTCAGCCCTGGCCGACCAGCTCGTAGCCGGCCTCGTCGACGGCGGCGCGGACGGCGGCCTCGTCGAGCGGCGCCTCGGAGACCACGGTGACCCGGCCGGTCGCGGCCACGGCCGTGACGGAGGAGACGCCGGCGATCTCGGAGATCTCGCTGGAGACCGCGCCCTCGCAGTGGCCGCAGGTCATGCCCTTGACCTGGTAGACGGTGGTGACACCCTCCGTCCGGGCCTCGGCCGCGCCGTCCTGACACGAGCCGGTCGACGAGCAGCAGCTGCCGGTGACCTGGGGAAGTTCGGTCTTCGTCTCGGCGGTCATGACGGTCTCCTCTTCGAGGGGCGGTGCTGGTTCAGGTGCTTCAGGGTCGTACTGAAGCACACTCTATACCCCTAGGGGGTATAAATTCCAGCGCCGTCGTACGCGTGCCGCGCGGAGACCGGGCCGGAGTGCGACGACGGCCGGGACAGGGAGCCGCAGGGGGGATTAGTTTCGAAGGTCGGATCGGCGGTACGGCGGCGGAGGGTGGGGCCCATGAAAGCGGTGGTGTTCGAGCGGTACGGACAGGACGCGGAGGTCCGGGAGGTGCCGGACCCCACCCCCTCCGCCCATGGCGTGGTCGTCCGGGTCGAGGCGACCGGGCTGTGCCGCAGCGACTGGCACGGCTGGATGGGACACGACCCCGACATCGCCCTGCCGCACGTCCCCGGCCACGAACTCGCCGGGGTGGTGGAGGCGGTGGGCGCGGACGTGGGCCGGTGGAAGCCCGGCGACCGGGTCACGGTGCCGTTCGTCTGCGCCTGCGGGAGCTGCCCGGCCTGCGCCGCGGGGGACCAGCAGGTGTGCGAGCGGCAGACCCAGCCCGGCTTCACCCACTGGGGCTCCTTCGCCGAGTACGTGGCCCTGGAGCACGCGGACGTGAACCTGGTGGAGGTGCCGGACGAGCTGTCGTACCCGACGGCGGCCGGGCTCGGCTGCCGGTTCGCGACCGCGTTCCGGGCGGTGATCGCCCAGGGGCGGGTGGCGGCGGGAGAGTTCGTCGCGGTGCACGGATGCGGGGGCGTCGGACTCTCGGCCGTGATGATCGCGGCGGCCTGCGGGGCGCGGGTGATCGCCGTCGACGTGTCGCCGAAGGCCCTGGAGCTGGCGCGGGAGTTCGGGGCGGCGGCCTGTGTCGACGCCTCCGCCCTGTCGGGGACGCCCGGCGCGACGGCGGCGGCCGTGCGGGATCTGACCGGCGGGGGAGCCCATCTCTCGATCGACGCCCTGGGGTCCCCGCTCACCTGCGCCGCCTCGGTGGAGAGCCTGCGGCGCAGGGGCCGGCACATCCAGGTCGGGCTGCTGCCCACGGCCGCCGGAGATCCTGTGGTGCCGATGGCCCGGGTGATCGGCCTTGAACTGGAGATCCTCGGCAGCCACGGCATGGCCGCGCACGCCTACGGCCCGATGATGGAGATGGTCCGCGCGGGCAGCCTGCGCCCCGACCGGCTCGTCACCTCCACCATCCCACTGGCGGCGGCCCCCGCCGCGCTGGCGGGGATGGGGTCGACGCCGGGCTCGGGAGTGACGGTCATCCGACCCTGGGCCTGACGGCTGGACCCGGCCTGGCGACGGGATCCTGGCCTGACGACGGGGCCCCGGCCTGGCGACGGGGCCCCGGCCGGCCGCGGGCCCCGCACCGGGGGAGGCGCGGGGCCCGCGGGCCGGGGGAGGAGGTCAGCCCTGGCGGCTCCGGTTGCCGGGCCGGTTGGCCACCCAGAGGCGGATCGTGTCCACGTACCAGTAGGGCTTGCCCGACTCGACATGGTCGGGCGGCGGCAGGAGTCCGTGCTTCCGGTAGGAGCGGACCGTGTCCGGCTGCACCCTGATGTGCGCGGCAATGTCCTTGTACGACCAGAGCCTTCTGTCCGTCATGCGGGGCACCTCCCTGCGCGCCTCGCAGCGGCGGGCGGGTGTGCCGTTCGGGGGAGCTGCGAGGCGAGCGCTGGCGATCACTGAGCCTGTGCCCGTTGAACGACGCTCCGTGACGAGAGGAGAGCGGCTGTCGATCGCCTGTGACGGAAACCCCGCGTAATGGAGACATCTGTGACGACAGAGGGATGGATGTGACGTAAGTGGCGCACGATCACACACCATCACATCGGCGTGGCGATGTGCCGCTTCCCGGTGTCACGCCCCGCAGGAGCGCAGAAAGCGGCGCGTGCGGACCGCGATCGGATACGGCCGGTCCGGATCGCACGGGTACATGTCCTGCTCGACGATGGCGAAGAGGTCCACGTCCAGCGCCTGCGCCGCCGCCAGGACCGGCTCCAGGGCGGGCACCCCGGAGGGCGGCTCGCACATCACGCCCCGCGCGACGGCCGGCCCGAACGGCACTTCGTCGGCGACGACCCCGGCCAGGATCTCGGGGTCGACCTGCTTGAGATGGAGATAGCCGATCCGCTCACCGTAGGTCTCGATCAGTTTGACGCTGTCGCCGCCGCAGTAGGCGTAGTGCCCGGTGTCCAGGCAGAGCGACACCAGCTGCGGATCGGTGGCGTCCAGGAACCGGGCGACGTTCTCCTCGCTGTCGATGTGCGTGTCCGCGTGCGGATGGACGACGATCCGCAACCCGTAGCGGTCCCGCACCTCGCGGCCCAGACGCTCGGTCAGACCGGTGAGATTCCGCCACTGTTCGGCGGTGAGCGTGCGGTCCTCCAGGACGGCGCCCGTCTTGTCGTCCCGCCAGAAGGAGGGGATGACGACGAGGTGTTCCGCGCCCATGGCCTGGGCCAGGGCCGCGTTGTCGGCGACATGGGCCCAGGTCCGCTCCCACACGGCCGGGCCGTGGTGCAGCCCGGTGAAGACCGTCCCGGCGGAGACCTTCAGCCCCCGTCGGCCGGTCTCCTCGGCCAGCACGGCGGGATCGGTGGGCAGATAGCCGTACGGGCCGAGCTCGATCCAGGCGTAGCCGGCCCCGGCGACCTCGTCGAGGAACCGCTGCCAGGGCACCTGCCGGGGATCGTCGGGGAACCAGACTCCCCACGAATCGGGGGCCGAGCCGATACGGATACGGGACAGTGGCGACGGCTTCGTCATGCAAGCCACCTTGGCCGGGCTCCCGGAGAAGCGTCAAGACGCTCGTCCGAATGTAAGGACATAGCGTTGACAGGGCTCCGGGCGGGCGGCTAGACCTGGGTGCGGGGCCGAGGCGAGAGGGTGGCGTGCATGGAGTCGGAGCCGGGGACGGAGCCGTACGACCTGATCACGATGGGGCGCATCGGCGTGGACCTCTACCCGCTCCAGGTCGGGGTGGCGCTGCCCCAGGTCGAGAGCTTCGGGAAGTTCCTGGGCGGTTCCCCCGCCAACGTGGCCGTCGCGGCGGCGCGTCTCGGCCACCGTACGGCCCTCATCACCCGCACCGGCGCCGACCCCTTCGGCACCTATCTGCACCAGGAGCTGCGCGCTTTCGGCGTGGACGACCGGTGGGTGACGGACGTCGAGGCGTACCCCACGCCGGTCACCTTCTGCGAGATCTTCCCGCCCGACCACTTCCCGATCCACTTCTACCGGCAGCCCAAGGCGCCCGATCTGGAGATCCACCCGCACGAGCTGGACCTCGCGGCCATCCGGACGGCCCGCGCGTTCTGGGTGACGGGGACGGGCCTGAGCGCCGAGCCCAGCAGGACCTCGACGCTCGGGGCGCTGCGGGAACGGGGCCGCGCGGGCGTCACCGTCCTCGACCTGGACTGGCGCCCCATGCTCTGGGCCGACCCCGAAGAGGCCCGCCCGCTCTACCGGGCCGCCCTGGCCCACGCGACCGTCGCCGTCGGCAACCTCGACGAGTGCGAGGTCGCCACCGGGGAGCGGGAGCCGTACGCCGCCGCCCGTGCCCTGCTCGCCGCCGGGGCCCGGCTCGCGGTCGTCAAGCAGGGCCCCAAAGGGGTGCTCGCGATGAGCGCGGACGGCGAGCGCGCGGAGGCGGAGCCGCTGCCCGTGGAGGTGGTCAACGGGCTCGGCGCCGGCGACGCGTTCGGCGGGGCGCTGTGCCACGGGCTGCTCGCCGGCTGGGACCTGGAGCGTACGATCCGCTCCGCCAACGCCGCGGGGGCCATCGTCGCCGGCCGTCTCGCCTGCTCCCCGGCGATGCCGTACGCGGACGAGATCGACCAGGCCCTGGCGAGGGGCACCGGCACGATCCCGGAGCGCACCCCATGACCGGTGACGGCATGACCGACGACGGCATGACCGACGACGGTGTGACCGGCGACGTCGCGTCCGACGACGACATGACCGGCGACGGTGTGACCGGCGACTTCGCGTCCGACGACGACATGACCGGCGACGGCGTGACCGGCGACTTCGCGTCCGACGAGGACCTGGCGACCGCGGGGTCCGCCGCCTCGAACCTTCCCTTGGGCCCCGACACCGACACCGCGCAGTCCGAAGCCGCCCCGCCCCAACCCCCTCACCTCGAAGTCCCGTACGCCGAAGCCGCGGCCCCTCGACCGCACCTGCGGCCGGCGCACGAACCGGAAGACGGGGCGGCGGTCACGGGCCGTCCGTACGACCACCCGTCGGCGCCGCCGGGCCACCGTTCCTGGTACGCGGAGCCGGCACCGGGTTCCAGGGGCGCACGCCCCCGCCCCCACCCGCATCCCTCCCCCGGTGCGGCGTCTGTCGATGTCGATGTCGATGTCGACCGGCTCGTACGGATTCGCGCGCACCACCCCGAGGCCGTCGCCGAAGCCGCCTCGCGGCGCCGCACCCGGCCGTTGTTCCAGGGGCGCGACCGGCTGCTGATCGTCGCCGCCGACCATCCCGCCCGCGGGGCGCTGGCCGTCGGCGACCGGCCGTACGCCATGGCCAACCGCGCCGACCTGCTGGGCCGGCTCTGCCTGGCGCTGTCCCGGCCCGGGGTCGACGGGGTCCTCGCCTCCGCCGACATCCTGGACGACCTGCTGCTCCTCGGGGCCCTGGAGGACCGGCTGGCCGTCGGCTCCATGAACCGCGGCGGGCTCGCCGGGGCCGCGTTCGAGCTCGACGACCGCTTCACCGGCCACCGCCCCCAGGACCTCGCCCGTCTCGGCTTCGACGCCGGCAAACTCCTGCTGCGGATCGACCCCGACGACCCCGGCTCCCTCACCACCCTCCACTCCGCCGCCCGCGCCGTCGACGAGATGGCGGCCCTGCGCCTGCCCGTCTTCGTCGAGCCCTTCCACTGCCGCCGCGACTCCCGGGGACGGCTCCACAACGACCTCTCCGCCGAAGCCGTCATCACCTCCCTCGCCGTCGCCTCCGGCCTCGGCGGCACCTCCGCCTACACCTGGCTCAAGGTCCCCGTCACCGAACACCCCGACGACATGGCCCGCGTCATGGAGACCACCACCCTGCCTGCCGTCCTCCTCGGCGGAGACCCCGGTCCAGGCCCGGACGCGCAGGACCTGGCGTACGAGAAATGGCGCGGCGCGCTGCGCCTGCCCACCGTCCGAGGCCTGGTCGTCGGACGCTCACTGCTGTATCCGCCCGACGGGGATGTGGCCGGAGCCGTCGATACGGCGGCAGGTCTGCTGTAAGAAGGGGTAGTCACCGACCATGAACTCCTTGCACCTGCCCGCCGGGACCGCCTCCCGCGGGCCGTACGCCCTCCATGTCGACCCCGATCGGGCCGGCTGGAGCTACTCCGCACTGCGCGTCCTCGAACTCGGCCCGGGCGACACCCACCTCCTGGACTCGGGGGACGCCGAATGGATCGTGCTTCCGCTCACCGGCGGCTGTACGGTTCACATCGACGGCGAGGTGCTTCAACTCCTGGGCCGCGAGAGCGTGTTCGGCGGAGTGACCGACTTCGCGTACGTGCCCCGCGACGCCCGGGCCCAGATCGCCTCCGGTGCGGGAGGCCGCTTCGCTTTGGCAGGAGCGAAGTGCGAGCGACGACTCCCCGCTCGCTACGGCCCCGCGCCGGAGGTGCCCGTCGAGGCCCGCGGCAGCGGCAACCAGGCCCGGCAGGTGCGCAACTTCGCCGCGGCCGACGCCTTCGACTGCGACCGGCTGATCGCCGTCGAGGTGATCACCCCGGGCGGCAACTGGTCCTCCTACCCGCCCCACAAGCACGACGAGCACCGCCCCGGCACGGAGTCCGAGCTGGAGGAGATCTACTACTACGAGATCGCCGACGGGGGAGTGGGCTACCAGCGGATCTCCCCCTCCCGTCCCGGCGGCGCCGATCTCCTCGCCGAGGTCCGCACGGGTGACGCCGTCCTGGTCCCCGACGGCTGGCACGGCCCGTCGATCGCCCAGCCGCGCCACGCCATGTACTACCTGAACGTGATGGCGGGACCAGGACCGGAACGGGAGTGGAAGATCTGCTTCCACCCCGACCACACGGAGGGATATCGATGACCCGGCTGACGGTCGCCCAGGCTCTGGTGCGGTTCCTCGCCGCCCAGTACACCGAACGCGACGGCGTGCGACATCGGTTGATCGGCGCGACCTGGGGAATCTTCGGTCACGGCAACGTCGCCGGGATCGGCCAGGCCCTGGTCGAGTACGCCGAGGAGATGCCGTACCACCAGGGGCGCAACGAGCAGTCCATGGTCCATGCGGCCGTCGGCTACGCGCGCCAGTCGAACCGGCTCTCCGCCCACGCCGTCACCACCTCCATCGGCCCCGGCGCCACCAATCTGGTCACCGGCGCCGCCCTCGCCACCATCAACCACCTGCCGGTGCTGCTCCTGCCCGGCGACACCTTCGCGACCCGGCCCGCCGACCCTGTGCTCCAGCAGCTCGAGGTCCCGTACGCGGGCGATGTCTCCGTCAACGACTGCCTGCGGCCGGTCTCGCCGTACTTCGACCGGATCACCCGCCCCGAGGCGCTGATCCCGGCCGCTCTCGCAGCCGCCCGGGTCCTCACCGACCCCGTCGCGACCGGGGCGGTCACGCTCGCCCTGCCGCAGGACGTACAGACACAGGCGTACGACTGGCCTGAGGAGTTCTTCGCCGACCGGGTCTGGCGGGTGCGTCGCCCGCGGCCCGACACCGCCGAACTCGAGGCCGCCGTACAGGCGATCAGAGCCGCGCGACGCCCCCTGATCATCGCCGGCGGTGGGGTCAAGTACAGCGGCGCCGAGAACGCCCTGCGCGCCCTCGTCGAACAGACCCGCATCCCCGTCGCCGTCACCCAGGCCGGCAAGGGAGTCCTGCCGTACGACCACGTCTGCGAGACCGGCGGCATCGGCCACACCGGTACCGCCACCGCCGTCGCGCTCGCCCGCACCAGCGACCTGATCATCGGCGTCGGCACCCGTTACACCGACTTCACCACCGCCTCCAGCACCCTCTTTCCCACAGACGCCCGCTTCCTCAACCTCAACATCGCCGGGTTCGACGCCCACAAGCAGTGCGCCCTGCCCCTCGTCGCCGACGCCCGCGAGGGGCTCGCCGCACTCGCCGAAGCGCTCGGCGACCACCGCCAGGACATGGTCCAGTGGACGTTCGCCAAGGCGGACTGGCAGGAACGGACCGACGCCGCCTACGCCGCACCGGACCAGGACGCCCGCCCCACACAGCCGCAGGTCCTCGGCGTACTCGACACCCTGGTCGACGAGAGCGACATCCTGATCAACGCGGCCGGATCGCTGCCGGGCGACCTCCACAAGCTCTGGCGGGCCCGCTCCTCGGACCAGTACCACGTCGAGTACGGGTACTCGTGCATGGGATACGAGATCCCCGCCGCCATCGGAGTCGCGCTCGCCGCGCCGGGGCGGCCGGTCTGGGCGCTCGTCGGCGACGGTACGTATCTGATGAACCCCACCGAAATCGTCACGGCCGTACAGGAGGGCGTACCGATCAAGGTGGTCATCCTGCAGAACCACGGGTACGCCTCCATCGGAGGGCTCTCCGAGGCCGTCGGTGGTGAGCGGTACGGCACTCCCTACCGCTACCGGGCCCCCGACGGCACCTTCACCGGAGCGCCGCTCCCCGTCGACCTCGCCGCCAACGCGGCCTCCCTCGGGATGCGGGTGCTGACCGCCCGCACCGTACGTGACCTGCGAGAAGCCCTCGCCGACGCCCGGGCGTCGACCGTTCCCACATGTGTCTATGTCGAGACCGAAACGGCAGACACAGTGTCGGGCGCGCCCCCTGCCCAGGCGTGGTGGGATGTGCCCGTGGCCGAGACCTCGACCCGCGCGTCGGCGGTCAAGGCCCGGGAGGAGTACGACCGGCACGTCACCGCCCGACGCCGCCACCTGTAACAGCCAGAAGGAGCATGTCGTCATGACGAAGACCGTCAACCACTGGATCGGTGGCAAGACCGTCGAGGGCACGTCGGGCAACTGGGGCCCGGTCACCGACCCGGCCACGGGCGCCGTGACCACGCGGGTGGCCCTCGCCTCCGTCGAGGAGGTCGACGCGGCCGTCGCCGCCGCGAAGACGGCGTTCGAGACGTGGGGCACGGCCTCGCTGGCCCAGCGGACCACGATCCTCTTCAAGTTCCGGGCCCTGCTCGACGCCAACCGGGACGCGATCGCCGAGCTCATCACCGCCGAGCACGGCAAGGTCCACTCGGACGCCCTCGGCGAGGTCGCCCGCGGTCTGGAGATCGTCGACCTGGCCTGCGGCATCACCACCCAGCTGAAGGGCGAGCTGTCCACCCAGGTGTCGAACCGGGTGGACGTGGCCGCGATCCGCCAGCCGGTCGGTGTCGTCGCCGGCATCACCCCGTTCAACTTCCCGGCCATGGTGCCGATGTGGATGTTCCCGATCGCCATCGCGTGCGGCAACACCTTCATCCTCAAGCCGAGCGAGAAGGACCCCTCCCCCTCGCTGAAGATCGCCGAGCTGCTCGCCGAGGCCGGTCTGCCGGACGGTGTCTTCAACGTCCTCCACGGTGACAAGGTGGCCGTGGACCGGCTCCTGGAGCACCCGGACGTCTCGGCGATCTCCTTCGTCGGTTCGACGCCGATCGCGCGTCACATCCACACCACCGCCTCCGCCAACGGCAAGCGCGTCCAGGCGCTCGGCGGGGCCAAGAACCACATGCTGGTGCTCCCGGACGCCGACCTGGACGCGGCGGCGGACGCGGCCGTCTCGGCGGCGTACGGCTCGGCCGGCGAGCGCTGCATGGCGATCTCCGCGGTCGTCGCGGTCGGCTCCATCGCGGACGAGCTGGTGGAGAAGATCCGCGAGCGCGCCGAGAAGATCAAGATCGGCCCCGGCAACGACCCGACCTCCGAGATGGGCCCGCTGATCACGGCCGTCCACCGCGACAAGGTCGCCTCGTACGTGCACGGCGCGGCGGCCGAGGGCTGCGAGGTCGTCCTCGACGGCACGGGCTACACGGTCGACGGTTACGAGGACGGACACTGGATCGGTCTCTCGCTCCTGGACAAGGTGCCCACGACGGCCAAGGCGTACCAGGACGAGATCTTCGGCCCGGTGCTGTGCGTGCTGCGCACCGAGACGTACGAGGAGGGCGTCGCCCTCATCAACGCGTCGCCGTTCGGCAACGGCACCGCGATCTTCACCCGCGACGGCGGCGCGGCCCGCCGCTTCCAGATGGAGATCCAGGCCGGCATGGTCGGCGTGAACGTGCCGATCCCGGTGCCGGTGGGCTACCACTCCTTCGGTGGCTGGAAGGACTCGCTCTTCGGCGACCACCACATCTACGGCAACGACGGCGTCCACTTCTACACCCGCGGCAAGGTCGTCACCACCCGCTGGCCGGACCCCTCGGAGGCCCCGGCGGGCGTGGACCTGGGCTTCCCGCGCAACCACTGACGCGCCGCCCCGCACGTAGTTGACCCCCGTCGGCCCCGGCCGGCGGGGGTCTCAGTGTGCGAGGTACCGACCGTCCGTGCTGTCAATCGGCAGTGGGCAGAGCCCGGAGGCGGTCGCGGAATTCCCGTACGGCCGGCACCGCGAAGTGCGATTCGAGGTGGTTGCTGAACTTCATCAGCCGGACGTACGCCCGGTCGGAGCGGACCCGGTTCTCCAGCAGTTCCAGGCCGACGTTGGCGGCGTCCAGGGCGCCGTCCAGGTCCCGGGCGGCCAGCCGCGCCGTCGCGAGGCGGCCGGAGCGGACGGCTCTGTCGCGCGGGACCGCTTGGTCCACCGCCACGGCGAGGGCGCTGGTCGCTCGCTCGGGGAAGCCGGAGCGGAGCATGATCTTGCCCTCGGTGGACTTGAGTTGGGCCTCGCCGTACCAGCCGAGCCAGTCGGGGCGGTCGCCTTCGCGGTGGGTGCCCCACAGGTCGTAGGCCCGGTTGAGGGACTTGCCGGCCGCCTCGTGTTGGGTGTCTCGGGACAGCGCCTCGGCCTGGTGGAGGTAGAGGTACGAGGTCGCCGCCGGCGGAAGGGCCGTCGGAGCGTTGCCGATGGCGGTGTCGATGAGCTTCACGCGTGCGGAGGTGTCGCCCGAGTCGGAGATGTGGACGCCCATCTCGGCCAGGATGAACGCGCCGAAGCCGTCGTCCTTCGCGCTGTGGGCGCTGCGGAGAGCGCCGACGTAGTAGCGCTGGCCGAGGGAGCGCAGACCCTTGTCGTAGGCCATCCATCCGGCGAGGTACGACACCCGGGCCGCCGCCCCGTAGAGGCGCTGCTCGACGGCGTCGGTGTAGCGCCCGTGGTCGAGGAGGCCGGTGATCAGCGCGAGGTCGCCGGTGGCCTGGTCCAGGAGGCGAGCACCGCCCATCTGGTCATCGAGCGTGCGGAGGGTGTCCACGCGCGCTTCGATGGTGGTCACCATCACGTCGGTGACGCGGTCGCCGTCGAAGGCTGAGGCGAACGGCTCTGGTGCGGCTGCCCAGTTGGCCGCCACGCCCGTCAATGCGACGCCGGTGATGGACAGGAATCCCCGGCGATCCATGTCGCCGCTCCTGACCAGATCAGCGAATACCTTCACGGTGCCGGCCGGAGTCCATGGCGCTGCCAGGGCCGTCGACTCCCACGCCGGCAACCATCGGGGCCAGGACGCCGAGCGTACGTGGTCCTCGGGGACGCCCAGCAGGTCGGCGAGCACCTGTTGCGCGTCGGCGTCAGGCGCCTGCCCCTGCTCCCACTTCCACACCGTCGTCCGGTTGGTGGCCAGCGGTACGCCCAGCTCGGCCCCGCGTTCACGCATGCGCCGGGCTAACTCGGCCTTGCCCCAGCCCTTGCCTTCTCGCACGTAGGTCAGCGGGTGCAGAGCCATCGGGTCAGACATCCCACCCTCCCCTCAGGTTGGTGGTCAGGAGGCTACTCCCCGTGCGGAAAACGGGGGTTTCTCGCACTGGAGGAACCCCCTGGAAACGTTCCGGGCCCGTGGTCCACAGCCGTTCAATGGGCCTCCCGCCGTTCAGAGCTGAGCACCCGGGTCAAACCGGCTCTCCCGCCCCGCTCCGACGGCTCCCAGGACCGCAGCCCATCAATGGCGTCCCTCACTTGGGTGACGGGCTGCACACCCCCCGAGGAGGGTGTGATGAGCCAGCCTCTGCCCGTTCGCATGCCCGGCGCCAGTGGACGGCAGCACACGGATCCCGAGCTGCCGGCCGGCCCGAGCCCCGGCCTCCGTGCCCGCGGCATCGTCTCGTCGACTACGGCCGACAACATCGGGCCCGCCCGATGAGGCAGCGCCTCGCTGTCGTGGCCTACGCGGTCGCCGTCACCGCGTTCGTCGTCACGTTGGCCATCGCCGGAACAACAGACCACTGAGAAGCGGGAGGAACACCATGAGACCTACCGCGAACCGCGGCTTCAACCACCGCCAGGCCCTGACCGAGGAGTGGTTCCGCACTCGAGTTCTTCCCCGCGTATCCGGCGCGCGGTTCCTCCCCTACCAGGTGCGGCAGATGCGGCACGAGCACCTCCCCACGATGCTGCGCGACGAGGATCGCAAGAGCATGGCCCGTATCGCGGGGGACCTGGTGAAGGTCTCCGCGCAGTGGCGCTGCCTGCCGTTCCACTACTTCCGCTACGGCGGATACCGGCGCGAGGTGTCTGCCGAACGCGCCTGCTCGTACCTGCCGGAGGCCGCCCTGTTCCACCGGCTCCTTCCCCGCGTGAACCGGGACACCATCGACCTGGACGACAAGGCGACCTGCAAGAAGATCCTCGCCTCCGCAGGCCTCCCGCAGCCGACGCTGATCGCGAGCGGTGACCGCCGCACGGGCGTGATGCCCGACGGTGAGGCGGTTCCGCTGACGAACGTCCTGCAGCGCGCTTCCGGCTTCGGCCGCGTGGTGGTCAAGCCCTCCCGCTACTCCAGTGGCGGGTCCGGCGTCGTGATCGTGCGGCCCGGCGAGGACGACTTCGACCTCCTGCGCTACGCACAGCGGTGGGGTACGTGGCTGGTGGAGGAGTACGTGCCGCAGCACCCCGACCTGGACGTGCTGAACCCGTACGTCCTCAACTCCTTCCGCGTGATCACTCTGCTGCGGGAAGGCGCCCCCGAGGTCCTGTACGTGATGTTGAAGCTCGGCGGCATCGAGAGCAGCACGGACAACTCGGCGGCGGGCGGCATGCAGATCCGCGTGTACCCGGACGGCGAACTCGACCGCTACGGCTACGACCGGCATCTCAACGCCCACACAAGCCACCAGGTCAGCTCGGTGCCGTTCGCCGACCACCGGATCACCTGTATGAGAGAGGTCCGAGAGCTGGCCGCGCGCTGTGCCCGCCTGTTCCCGCAGGTGCCCTTCATCGGTTGGGACATCGCCCTCACGCCGGGCGGACCCGTGGTCATCGAGGGCAACAGCAGCCCCTCCCTGGCACACATTCAGCGCACTCACGGCGGCATCGCGCCGGAGCTCGTTCCCGCGCTCCGTGCCGTGATGGATCGCCCAATCATCTGACCAGGAGTTCTCGTGGAAAAGCTGAGAATGCAGGCCCGCGCCGCAGCTGGTGGTCTGCTCGACACGCTCAAGACGATGCCGGAGGTCCAGGCGCTCTACGTCCTTTCCTCCTCGGCGGTCGCGCCCCGCAACGTCACGCGATTCAGTACCGATTCGGACTTCGACCTGGCCGTTGTCCTCGACGTTCCGCTCAAGGAGGACGAGTGGAGGCCGCGGCCGGCGGACACATACGCCCTGGTCCGTGACCGGCTCCCCGCCTGGATCCCGGAGTTCAGCTTCCACCTGCCCGTGCCCTGGGGACGCATGGAGGTCAACGTCCACCAGGTCCTCTTCCAGTACGAGGTCGACCCGCGCACGACGTGGAACAGCGACAAGTGCGACGCCTACGGGAACAAGGGCGAGCCGCTTTTCGACCGGGAGGGCGCGTTCGGGGCGCTGATCTCCCGCAAGACGCGGGAGCAGCTTGCGCGGCTGGAGGGCGAGACCCACCGGCTGCACGACCGGATCACGTGGGACGTGCGAGAGATCCCGCTGCGCATGGCGCGGCGGGTCGGGGTGCCCACGGGGCACTTCGTTCTCTCCGGAGCGCTGGACGAGGTCGTGGACTGGATGTACGCCCGCTCGGGCCGGCTGCTGCCGAACATGAAGTGGAAGCTGTACTCCCTCGGCGCGCTCGGCCTGATCGGCGGCGAGCAGGAGAACCTGCTGATCGAGGCCCAGCAGTGCGACCCGCTGTCGATGGTCGACCTGGAGCGGCGGTGCGAGGCCCTGGGCGAGTTCTGCCGCACGGCCGGGATGGACCTGAGCACGGGGGCGATCGAGGCCGTGCGGAAGGCGTACCAGCAGGCCAACCACCACCTCCTCGGAGGCGAGGCGGCGGTCTTCGCCGACCAGCCGACCCCGCGATTCGTCACCTTCGCCGAGCGCGGCGGTTCCAGTTAGACGCTTATGTCCGGGCGTCAGTACGCTGCGTGATCCGCTTACACAGGAGGCAGGATGTCGATCAAGGTCCACAACACGCTGACCGGCCAGACCGAGGAGTTCCGCCCCGAGCGGGAGGCCGAGGTGCGGATGTTCGTGTGCGGACCCACCGTCTACGGCCCCAGCCACGTCGGGCACGCGAAGACCTACACGCAGTTCGACTTCATCGCCCGGTACCTGGAAGTGAGCGGGTACAAGGTCACCTACCTCCAGAACATCACCGACGTCGACGACAAGATCATCCGGCGGTCGGCGGAGGATGGCGTCCCGCCGGAGGAGATCGCGGCCCTCTTCGAGAAGCAGTACCGGGAGGACATGGCCGCGCTGGGGAACACCGGTGTCGACGTCCACGCCCGGGCCCACGACCACATCGACGCGATCGTGGACCAGATCAAGCGGCTCATCGCCCGCGGCCACGCCTACCAGCTCGACGACGGCTGGTACTTCGACCTGGCCTCGTTCCCCGCGTACGGCAAGCTCTCGGGCCGTACCGACCTGCAGCCCGAAGACTCGGTATCGCGGATCGACGACCACGCCAAGAAGCGCAACCCGGGCGACTTCGCCCTGTGGAAGGGCCGCAAGGACGGCGAGCCCTTCTGGGAGACCGAGCTGGGCCCCGGCCGACCGGGGTGGCACATCGAGGACACCGCGATCACGGAGACCTTCTTCGGGCCCTCGTACGACCTGCACGGCGGTGCCGTCGACCTCATCTTCCCGCACCACGAAGCCGAGGTCGCGCAGATGGAAGCCGCCTCCGGCATCGAGCCGCTGGCCCGCTACTGGATGCACACCGGTCTCCTGAGGGTCGACGGCGAGAAGATGTCGAAGAGCACCGGCAACTTCCTCACCATCCGCGACGCCCTTGCCCGGACGGACTTCCGCACCCTGCGGCACGCCTTCCTCTCCCAGCACTACCGCTCCTCCATGGAGCTGAACGACTCCACGCTGGAGCAGGCCCGAGGGGCACGACGCCGGATCGAGAACTTCGCCCGGACCATCGACCCCGCGCACACCGACAGCCCGGCGAACGCCGCACGGGCGACGGACGCCTGGAAGGAGATGCGCGAGCGCCTGGACGACGACTTCGACACCCCCGGCGCCTTCGCCGTCCTCTTCCAGTACATCCGCGAGCAGAACCGCATGGAGGAGCCGGCCGGCCCGGCCGCCCTGCGGCTGATCGAGGACGTGAACAACCTCTTCGGAACCTTCGACATCCCCGGCTCCGCCCAGAGCGATGCCGCCGTAGACGAACTCGTGAAGGAACGTGACCGGCTCCGCGCGGCGAAGAAGTTCGCTGAGGCCGACGCGATCCGTGACCAGCTCACCCAGCAGGGCGTCGTCCTTGAGGACTCGCCCGAGGGCACCCGTTGGTGGAAGGAGACCACTTCATGACTTGGAAGAGCCGCTTACCGCTCGTCGTAGAGAGCGCCATCCCCCTCAGCCTCTGCGGAGCGGTGATGGACCACGTGAAGAACCGGACCGCCCGCCCGCGCACCTACCAGGGCGTCATCGACGAATCGCTGCGCAAGAGCGAGTACGTCGAGGTCCCGACGCACATGGAGGAGGCAGTCATCTCCCACTGCGCCGCCCACGTCCGCGGTCACTTCGAGATCGCCCCGGCGCGCATACCCACCCAGCCTGCGGTCGTCTACCGCTACGGCCCCGGCGTCGGCTTCGTCGCCCACCACGACGAGGTCACCGACATCGAGCGCGAACGGGCCCGGACCAATGGTCAGCCTGTCGTCGGCGGTGACCTCACCCTCGTGGTCTGGCTCAACACCCCGGACTCCTACGGCGGCGGCGAGCTGTTCTTCGAGAACCCCGCCCAAGAGTTCAAGCCTCCCTGTGGCAGCCTGGTCGCCTTCCCGGCCACACGCGACCACACCCACGGCGTACGCCCGATCACGAGCGGTGAACGTCTCACCCTCGTCGTACGCACCGATGCCGAGCGCCTCTGAGCCCGATAGCTGACTCCAGGGGAGAGGCCGGTGATTCTGTCGGGCCGCCCGGCCGGAGGGCTGGGAAGCAAGCTGTTCTGCGCAGCCCTTCCATGCGTACTCCGGCCGGGCCCAGGCGTACGGGGCGGTCGGGCGACGGCGAGCAGGTTCTTGAGCGTGAGATCGGCTCACCGCATCAAGGAAGGCAGCCAAGCTGCCAGGATGAGCGGCATGGCGACGATCGACGGTGAGGTAGCGCCCGGGTTCGAACCGGTCCGCGAAGCGTTCATAAAGAACTTCACCCAGCACGGAGACATCGGCGCGGCCGTGTGCGTCTATCAGCACGGCCGACCAGTGGTGGACCTGTGGGGTGGCGTCGCCGACCCGGAGACCGGTCGTCCGTGGACGCGGGACACCCTCCAGCTGGTCTACTCGGCGACCAAGGGAGCCACCGCGACCGCAGTGCACATGCTGGCTGAGCGCGGCATGCTGGACCTCGACGCACCGGTGGCGAAGTACTGGCCGGAGTTCGCGGCCAACGGCAAGGCCGACATCCCAGTGCGCTGGCTCCTGTCCCACCAGGCCGGCTTGGTTGCGCTCGATCAACCGCTCCCGCTGACAGAGGCGTTGGCCTGGGATCCCATGGCGACTGCATTGGCGGCCCAGCGCCCCCTGTGGGCTCCGGGCACTGCACACGGGTACCACGGTCGAACCTGGGGCTGGCTGGTCGGCGAGGTGATCCGACGAGTCTCCGGGCGTTCGCCGGGCCGCTTCTTCGACGACGAGATCGCGAGCCCTCTCGCGTTGGACTTCTTCATCGGCTTGCCGGCGAGTGAACGCGGCCGAGTCAGCCGCATGGTGTACCGGCCACCGGCCGTAGACCTCACGACGGTCCCCGCCGGATCCCTCCCCGAAGAACTCCGCGAACAGGTCGCCGCCTGGCGCGACCCGAACTCGTTCGGCAACCGGGCGTTCGCGGTCACCGACCCCGCCGGGATCGACTTCGACTCCCCCGAGGTGCAGGCCGCCGAACTCCCGTCCTCCAACGGCATCGGCACCGCACGCGCAGTTGCGCGCATGTACGCCGCGCTGATCGGGGAGGTCGACGGCGTGCGCCTGCTCGCCCCGGAAACGCTGGCATCGGCGACTGCGGAGCAGGCAAGCGGGCAAGACCAGGTGATGCTGATCCCGAGCCGCTTCAGCACCGGATACATGCTGCCCACCGGATCCAGCCCCATGACGGGCCCGAACGTCTTCGGCCACACCGGCCGCGGCGGCTCACTCGGCTTCGCCGACCCGGATCACGCCATCGCCTTCGGCTACGTGATGAACCACATCATCAGCGGGGCCGACGATGCACGCGCGGCTTCGCTGACAGAAGCGGTACGGAAGTCGCTGGCGTAAGTGATCGACTGGCCTCGAAAGGCAGGCCACACACCGTCCAGGCCATGTCCGAGAGAGTCTGGTCGGCGCTGGGGCACGGCGCCCACGGTGACGGCGTGCGAGATCGGCCGTCCAACACGCCGCCTCCAAGCCACGCGGCCGTCAGGTCAGGATCACGACCGCAGGGGAAGCGGGTTGTCGTTGTCGGGGCCGGGGTGCAGGGCTCACCACCGCCGTCGTTCTCGTCGAGGCGGGAGCATCGGCGCACGTGATCACCGAGCTGGTGTCCGGGTTCACCTCGTGGGTGGCTGCGGCGATGTGGGGGCCGTACCTGGTCGAGCAGGTGGCCGCACCTCCGACGCTGTATCCAGCGTGAGGAGCCCCGGCCGTTCGACCGGGGCTCCGTCGACGGTTCTCAGGCAGACAGTTCGGCCCATACGAGCTTGCCAGGGCCCGACCGATCGGATACGCCCCACTTCTCCGAGAGCGTGTCCACGAGCGGAAGCCCCCAGCCGCCGTCGGCGTCACCATCCGGCAGTGCCATCAAGGGCCGTCGCTCCGAGGCGTCGTGGACCTCGACGCGCAGTCCATCGGGGATGAGGACGAAGCGCGTCTCGATCGCCCTGGTCGGCACACGCGCATGCCGGACCGCGTTGGTGAGCAGCTCCGAGAGCACGAGCGAAGCCGCGTCTTCGATGTGGCTCAGCCCCCAGTCCTTCAGTGCCCTGCGCAATTCACCTCGGGCCAGCGGGACGCTCCTTGCTCCCCGCTCCCAGCGCAGTACGATCAGGCCGCCCACTTCCATCAGGCCACCTCCACGCCGTGGATCAGCCGCGGGCCCACATCCACACCGTGAACGGCCAGCCACAACGCCCGCCGCCGCTGACGAGCGACCGTGTCTGTTCCTTCGCCTCGTGCGCGTCGAGATACGGGCGCACGAGCCTGCTGTCCTCGCCACGAAGCAGTGGGACGCGGTGGCGAGCGGGCACCGCCGAAGCCGTCCAGGCGGTCACCAACGGTGCTTGCCAGCGCGAGCCGGCGCATCGCCGTCGACGTCCGGACGGTGGCAGGACCAGCCGTAAGAACCACGTGGTGAGGTGGACGATAGGGTTGCTCATGTTGACGCTCCTTCGCAGCGTTGGCCATGCCCCCGGACCGGTCGCACGGTCGCGGGGGTCTTTTCGTTTCGACGCAGCGTCACGCACAGCGACAAGCCGTGTGCGCATTGCCATATCCAGAATGGACGCCTGCCAGCCATTCGGCAAGCTGCTTTGGTGAGTTGGCCTATTTGCCAACTCGATCGAGTTGGTTTCACGACCGCCTGTGCGAGCATGTAGCGGCCTACGTCTGGAGCGGAGCAGGCTGAACCAGCAAGCGAGTAAGGGAGTTACCCGGTCATGGCACCACCCACCGTGCGGCGGCGCAGACTTGGCCTGGAGCTGCGCAGACTTCGGGAGCAGGCCAAGCTCACCCTTGAAGAGGTCGAAGCGCGGACCGGTCTCAGCGCGTCGAAGCTCTCGCGCCTCGAAAGCGCGGCCCGAGGCGCGAGATCGGCTGACGTCGAGCAATTGCTGAGCCTGTTCGGGGCGGACCAGGCGCTCTCCGAGTTCCTGCTGACGCTCGCGAAGGATGGCAGCCGACGAGGATGGTGGCAGACCTACGACATTGCTCCCGTGTACGCCGACCTCATCGGTCTGGAGGCCGACGCGGCCTCGGTCAGCAACTTCGAACCACTGTTGATCCCAGGGCTGTTGCAGACGGCGGCGTACGCTCGCGCTGCAATCGGGGCCGTCAGCATGACCGCGACGCCCGAGGAGATCTCACCGCTCGTGGAAGTGCGCATGGCGCGCCAGTCGGTCCTGACACGGCCCAACCCACTGAAGCTGCGCGCGATCATCCACGAGGCTGCCCTCACCGCCCGTGTGTCAGGAGCCGGCGTCATGCGGGACCAGTTGCAGCGTCTTCTCGACGTGGCCGAGTATCCGCATGTGACGATTCAGGTTCTCCCAGCCACTGCCGAGCTGCACCCCGGTGCCACAGGTGGGTTCGCCATTCTGGGCTTCGGGCAGCCAGGCATGGACGTCGTGCTGCTGGAGCACCTGAACAGCAGTCTGTACATCGAGGAACCCGCCGAAGTGGACGGGTACACGGAAGCGTTCGAGCGGCTCACCGCATCTGCGCTGCCGTTCGATCAGTCGCTGAGCCTCATCGCCGACCATAAGAAGGATGCACACCAGTGAGTGCGATCACCCCGGACGCGTCGACCCTCCCTGTGGCATGGCGCAAGTCCAGTCACAGCGGGGCCAATAGCAACTGCGTCGAAACAGGTCGTCTCCGAGGTGCGACGGTGGTGCGCGACAGCAAGAATCCCAGTGGTCCCGCGCTGCACTTCACGGTCCACGCATGGGGCCGCTTCATGGAGTGCTTCCCCCGTCGCGGCTGACTGAGAGTGCCGCTTCCGCGCGGAAATTCGATGGCCCCAGGGCGTGCGGCGGCGGAGGCTGGGGTCATGTCCGTTCCACCGAAATACCAGATCCGCGCCCTGCACACCGAGTCGACGGTGACCGTCTACCAGGCGTACGGCCCCTCCATCGGTCTCCCGGCCGTCCGGGACGGGCGGTTCCCGGACGCGTGGAAACGGGACCGGATGACCTGGATCAAGCCCTCGTTCCTCTGGATGATGTACCGCTGCGGCTGGGGCCTGAAGGAGGGCCAGCAGACGGTCCTCGCCGTGGAGATCACCCGCGAGGGCTTCGAATGGGCCCTGCGCCACGCCTGCCTGTCGCACTACGTCCGGGGCTTCCACCCCGACCGGGGCGCCTGGAAACGGGAGTTGAAGCAGGCTCCGACCCGCGTCCAGTGGGACCCCGAGCGGGACGTCCACCTCACCGCCCTGCCGTACCGCTCGCTCCAGCTCGGCCTCGCGGGCGAGGCGGCCCGGCGCTACGCCGACGAATGGACCGTCGGCATACGGGACGTCACGCCGCTCGCCCACGACATCCACGCGCTGGTGCGGGCGGGCCGGCTGGACGAGGCGGAGAAGCGGCTGCCCGGGGAGCGTCCGTACCCGGCGGGTCCGGAGCTCCTCGGGCAGCTGGTCGCTTGAGGCCTAGAACAGCGAGTACAGCAGCTTGTTCGGGGAGCCCGTCCTCGGGTCCTGGACCTTGCCGCTGGTGGCGTTGTTCACCAGCGCGTCCCGGACCTGGGCCGGGGACGCCGTCGGGTTCGCCGACAGGTAGAGCGCCGCCACGCCCGCGGTGTGCGGGGTGGCCATCGAGGTGCCCGAGATGGTGTTCGTCGCGGTGTCGTTGTCCTTCCACGCCGAGGTGACGGAGACACCCGGCGCGAAGAGGTCCACACAGGTGCCGTAGTTGGAGAACGACGCCCGCTTGTCGGCCGAGTC
The DNA here is from genome assembly GCF_018614205.1 of Streptomyces sp. ISL-36. Taxonomy (GTDB): domain Bacteria; phylum Actinomycetota; class Actinomycetes; order Streptomycetales; family Streptomycetaceae; genus Streptomyces. The sequence continues at coordinate 47,905 of NZ_JAGGOS010000049.1, forward strand.
CGTGGCGCCGACCGTGATCGCCTCGGGGACGCGGGCCGGGGAGTAGTTGCAGGCGTTCGCGGGCAGGCCGAGGATGTTGCCGTTGCCCGCCGCGACGGCGTAGCTGACGCCGGAGGCGATGGAGCGCTTCACCGCGTCGTCGAGCGAGGCGTTCGTGCCGCCGCCCAGGCTCATGTTCGCCACCGCCGGCTTGGCCGCGTGGGCCGTCACCCAGTCCACGCCGGCGATGACCCCGGCGGTCGTGCCGGAGCCGGTGCAGTTCAGGACCCGTACCGCCACCAGCTTCGCGGCCTTGGCGACGCCGTACTTCGCACCGCCGACCGTGCCCGCCACATGGGTGCCGTGACCCTGGCAGTCCTGGCCGTTCTGGCCGTCGCCGACCGTGTCCGTCCCGACGGTCGCCCGGCCGCCGAACTCGCTGTGGGAGATGCGGATCCCGGTGTCGATGATGTACGCGGTGACGTTGGAGGCCGTCCTGTTGTACGTGTACGTGGTGGACAGCGGCAGGTTCCGCTGGTCGATCCGGTCAAGGCCCCAGGTGGCGCCGGTCTGTGTGTCGGCGACGCGGACGGTGGCGTTCTGCTCGACGTACGCCACGCGAGGGTCGGCGGCCAGCGCGGCGGCCCTCGACCGGGACATCGTGGTGGAGAAGCCCTTGAGCGCCGTGCGGTACACGTGCTGGGGCGTGACGCCGAGGTCGGCGGCGTGGGTCGAGCCGTCCTTGAGGACGACGATCCAGCTGTTCTCGACCGCGAGGGAGGCCGGGGCGAGCCGGAGGTCACCGAGGGGGGCGGTGGCGGCGCCCTGGGCGGTGGGGGAGGTGGCGAACTGCAGGCCGGCGGTGAGCGCGACGACCGGTATGAGCGCGGCGATACGGCGGGTGGTGGGGGACATCGGGTGAGGCACCTGAACCTTTCGTTGTCCGAGGCACGGGCAGGCACGGAGACTGGCTGGTGCTGGTCGTGCGGTGCCCCACAGGTTCTCGCCGTTGTCATGCGCTGCACAAGACGGTGTCGGTCCTCATTCACCGAACCGCCACTCCAACATCGCGAACACCCCTCCGTCCGCCGCACCGGCCGACCGATACGTCCGCAACGCCGCCTCGTTGTCCGTGTCGACCCCGACCCACACGTCGTAGCAGCCCCGCTCCCGCGCCACCGCCACCAGCGCCTTTGTCAGCGCCCGCCCGATGCCCCGCCGCCGGTACGCCTCGTCCACCGACAGCTCGTACAGACACATCTCCACGCCCTTGTCCGGGTGGAGCATCTCGATCCCGGAGACCAGACCCGCGGGGAAGCCGTCCTCCGCGTACGCGATCAGCATCAGATGGCCCGGCGCCGTCAGGAACCTCTCCGCCCACGCGGCGCGTGGCGGGCCGTCGTAGAGATGCTCCGCCGCGAGCAGCTCGGCCACCGTCGTCGCCCGCCTGATCTCCATCCCCAGCCCCTCGGATCACGGCCGCGCATACCGCGCCTGGTGTACGGGACGGTACTGCGTACGCCTCCGGGAGGTCCGGGACCTCCGCCCCTGGGCAGCCGTGCCGCACAGCTCGCCCGCCTAGGCTCAGGGGCATGCAGCTCCGACTTCCCCGGTGGGCCGCGGTCACCGCCGCCCTCGCCGTACTCGCGGGCGCCGGCACCTGGACCGCCGTCGCCACGGACGAACCCCCGCCCGTGCACCGCGCGGACCAGGTACTCGACATGCCCGGGGCGCGGATCGACACCTCGTACTTCACCGACGGCGGCGGTGGCCGCCGGCCCGCCGTCCTCCTCGGGCACGGCTTCGGCGGCTCCAAGGACGACGTCCGCGCCCAGGCCGAGAGACTCGCCCGGGACGGATACGCCGTGCTGACCTGGTCCGCGCGCGGATTCGGCGCCTCCACCGGCCAGGTGGGTCTCAACGACCCCGACCACGAGGTGAGGGACGTCCAACGGCTCCTCGACTGGCTCGCCAAGCGCCCCGAGGTCCAGCTCGACAAGGCCGGCGACCCGCGCGTCGGGGTCACCGGAGCCTCCTACGGCGGTGCGATCTCCCTGCTCGCCGCCGGGTACGACAGCCGCGTCGACGCGATCGCCCCGCAGATCACCTACTGGAACCTCGCCGACGCGCTCTTCCCTGAAGGCGTCTTCAAGAAGCTCTGGGCCGGCATCTTCTTCTCCGCCGGAAGCGGGCCGGGCGCGACGGACGGCTGCGGCCGCTTCACCCCCGAACTGTGCGCACTGTACGAACGCGTCGCCGTCTCCGGGAAGCCCGACGCCGCCGCCCGTGCGATCCTCGAAGCCCGCAGCCCCTCCGCCGTCGGCGGCCGCATCAAGGTCCCGGCCCTGATCGTCCAGGGGCAGACCGACTCCCTCTTCCCGCTCGCACACGCCGACGCCATGGCGCGGACCATCGGCGCCAACGGCGCGCCCGTCGCCGTCGACTGGATCGCCGGCGGCCACGACGGCGGCAACCAGGAGACCGACCGGGTCCAGGCCCGCATCAGCAGCTGGTTCGACCGCCACCTCAAGCAGGACAAGGGCGCCGACACCGGCCCCGTGTTCCGGGTCAGCCGCGCCGGCGGAGTCGACTCCACCGACGGGCAGGCGACCCTGCGGGGTGCGACCTCCGACCGCTACCCCGGTCTCTCCGGCGAGGACCGGCGCACCCTCGCCCTCGGCGCAGGCCGGCCGCAGCCCTTCGCCAACCCCGCCGGGGCCAACCCGCCCGCCATCTCGGCCGTCCCCGGCGTCGGCGGCGGACTCTCCCAGCTCTCCTCCCTCGGCGTCGGCCTCTCCCTCGACTTCCCCGGCCAGCACGCCCGGTTCGAGACGAAGCCGCAGGAGGAACCGCTGCGGATCACCGGTTCGCCGACCGTCCGCGTCAAGGTCACCTCCGACAGCCCCGACGGCTCCGCCGTCCTCTTCGGCAAGGTGTACGACGTCGGACCCGACGGGCGGCAGCAGGTGCTGCCCGCCCAGCTCGTCGCGCCCGTCCGGATCGAGGGCGCCCGAGCCGGCACGTCGGTGGAGCTGACCCTGCCCGCGATCGACCACGAGGTCGAGGCCGGGCACCGGCTGCGGCTGGTGCTCTCCGCCACCGACCTCGGCTACGCCTCGCCGGCCACGCCCGCCACGTACACCGTCGCCGTGGAGAGCGGACTCACCGTGCCGACCGCGCCAGCCGTCGCCACCCAGGCGGCAGGGACACCCTGGTGGGTGTGGGGGCTGCCGCTCCTCGGCGCCCTCGCCGCCGCCGCGCTGCTGCTCACCGGCCGCCGCCGGACCGCGCCACCCGCACCGGAGCCGACCCTCGCCGCCGTACCCCTGCAGATCACCGGGCTGACGAAGAAGTACGCCAAGTCCTCCGACCGGTACGCCGTACGGGACCTCTCCTTCCGTGTCGAGCAGGGCCAGGTCCTCGGTCTGCTCGGCCCCAACGGAGCCGGGAAGACCACCACCCTGCGGATGCTCATGGGCCTGATCACCCCCGACGGCGGGGAGATCCGCGTCTTCGGCCAGGCCGTCCGCCCCGGCGCCCCGGTCCTGTCCCGGGTCGGCGCCTTCGTCGAGGGCGCGGGCTTCCTGCCCCACCTGTCCGGGCGGGACAATCTGGAGCTGTACTGGAAGGCCACCGGCCGCCCCGCCGAGGACGCGCACATCGACGAGGCCCTGGAGATCGCCGGCCTCGGCGACGCCCTCGCCCGCGCGGTGCGGACGTACTCGCAGGGCATGCGGCAACGGCTCGCCATCGCCCAGGCCATGCTCGGCCTGCCGGACCTGCTCATCCTCGACGAGCCCACCAACGGACTCGACCCGCCACAGATCCGCGAGATGCGGGACGTGATGATCCGGTACGCGGCCGGTGGCCGGACCGTCATCGTCTCCAGCCACCTCCTCTCGGAGGTCGAACAGTCCTGCACCCATCTGGTCGTGATGGACCGCGGCCGGCTCGTGCAGGCCGGACCCGTCGCCGAGATCACCGGCGCGGGAGACGCCCTCCTGGTGACGCTCGGCGAGGCCGTCCCCGACCCGCTCGTCGAGAAGATCGACGCGCTGCCGGGGATCGACTCGGCGGTACGGACCGAGGGCGGACTCCTGGTCCGCCTCGACGGGGCCGACGCGACCGCCCTGATCGGCGAACTCGTCCGCCTGGACGTACCCGTGACCGGTGTGGGACCTCACCGGCGCCTGGAGGACGCGTTCCTCACCCTGATCGGAGGAGGATCCGCATGAGTACGACCGCGGAACTGGTGGAGAGCGCCCCGGGCTACCGGGCACGGCACACCCTGCCGCTGCGCGTCGAGGCCCTGCGGCAGCTGAAGCGGCGCCGCACCCTGGTCATGGGAGCGGTGCTCGCGGCCCTGCCGTTCGTCCTGATCATCGCGTTCGCGATCGGCGGCGGCCCGGACGGCGGCGACCGGAACGGCCGGATCACGCTGATGGACACGGCGACCGCCTCGGCGGCCAACTTCGCCGCGACCTGTCTCTTCGTCTCGGCCGGATTCCTCCTCGTGGTGCCGGTGGCCCTGTTCTGCGGGGACACCGTGGCCTCCGAGGCCAGTTGGTCCTCGCTGCGCTATCTGCTGGCGGCGCCCGTGCCCCGGGCCCGGCTGCTCTGGTCCAAGCTGGCCGTGGCGCTCGGATTCAGCGCGGCCGCGATGGTGCTGCTGCCGTTGGTGGCGCTCGCCGCCGGCGCGGTCGCCTACGGCTGGGGGCCGCTGAAGCTGCCCACCGGCGGGGCCCTGCCCGCCGCAGAGACCCTGCCCCGGCTCGCGCTCGCCGTCGCCTTCATCTTCGTCTCCCAACTGGTCACCGCCGGACTGGCGTTCTGGCTCTCCACCCGGACCGACGCCCCGCTGGGCGCGGTCGGCGGGGCGGTCGGCCTGACGATCATCGGCAACGTCCTGGACGCGGTCACGGCGCTCGGCTCCTGGCGCGACTTCCTGCCCGCGCACTGGCAGTTCGCCTGGGCCGACGCCCTGCAGCCGCAACTGGAGTGGGGCGGCATGGCCAAGGGCGCGGCGGTCTCGGTGACGTACGCACTGATCCTTTTCGCCCTGGCCTTCCGGGGCTTCGCCCGCAAGGACATCGTTTCGTAGCAGCCGAACCGGCGCTTTTCACAGCCACCCCCTTCGAGCCGCTTCCGCACCCGCGCGGAAGCGGCTCGTCGTGCCGAGGGCGTGCATCAGCTCACCGACGCGCCGGCTGTACGTACGGCCCGACATCCCCAGACGCGCGGCAGCGGTCTCGTCCGTCAGACCGGCGAGGAGCGCGTCGAGCACCGGCCGCAGCTGTGCGGGGAGGTCCCGCGGCGGAGCGGTGGCACCGGCCAGCTCCTCGGCCGCGTCCCAACTCGTGTGATGGGCGCGGACCAGGGCCTGGACGACGACCGGGTCGCGGATCAGCAGCAGCCCGTTGTAGAGCAGCTCCAGGTCGAGCGGGACCGCCGCCACCGTGCGGTCGACGACGATCATCTTGAACGGGATCGAGTCCACGAACCGGGCCCGGCCCGGCGCCCCGACCGCGCCCGCGACCTGGGGGAGGGCGTGGCGCGGCACGATCCGTCTGACCTCCGGGGCCCGTTCCACCGCGGCCCGCATGCACGCTTCCGCCAGCTCCAGGAACGGCTCGGGGATCGCCCGGCCCGCGGAGGCGGCCGGGTCGTCGAAGGTCAGCAACTCCTGCCGGGTCGAGGCGGCGAGACCGGCCAGCGCCGCGCTGATGCGACGGGCGCCGCGGACGGGTCGTCCCGGCGGCCGCTGTGCCTCCGTCACGGCGCGGTTCATCGCCGACCGGGCGAGCATCACGGAGCCCGCAGTCTGTGCCACCGCTGACCACCCCCGCCGATCGGTGTGCCACTCCATGTACGCATGCGACTGCACACGGTGACAACCCCTGTTGAGAAGGATGGCGAGTCCATGCCACGTGGGGCGGCCGGGGCAGCCGTTGCCGCATCGAGATCCATCCGCAACGCCTTCGTCTGCTCCGTCGCCGCCCCTCGGACGTCTCATTCACCAGTGCCGGACAACGAGGGGAAGAAGCGATGAAGCGACGACACGGCGGGCGGCTCGGCGCCGGGATCCTGGTCACCGGACTGCTGTTGACGGGGTGCGCGGGCGGCAACGGCGTCGAGCGGACATCGGACCGGGGCGGCGGCAGGCACGCACCGGCCGTCCCCGACGGCGGCGGCCGGACGGGCGCGGACGCCCCCGAGGGCGAACAGCGCTCCCGCCCGCCGGCCGCCGACCACCTCTCCACCTTCGCGCTGGACGTGGACACCGCCTCGTACGGCTACGCCCGCCGCACGCTGGCCGACGGCCGGCTGCCGGACCCGGCGACCGTACGGCCCGAGGAGTTCGTCAACAGCTTCCGGCCGGACTACCGGCGGCCCGAGGGCGACGGGTTCAGTGTGACGGTCGACGGCGCGCGGAGCTCCGACGACGGCTGGTCGCTCGTCCGGGTCGGCCTCGCGACCCGGGCCGCGGAGCCCAAGGGCACCCGCCCGCCGGCCGCCCTCACCTTCGTCGTCGACATCTCGGGATCGATGGCCGAACCGGGCCGGCTCGACCTGGTCAAGGAGTCGCTCGGCATCCTCACCGACGAGCTCCGCGACGACGACTCGGTCGCCCTGGTCACCTTCAGCAACGAGGCCGAGACCGTGCTGCCCATGTCCACGGTGGGGGAGAACCGTGAGCGCATCCACGGCCTCGTCGACGAGCTGGCCACCACCTCCTCCACCAACGTCGAGGCGGGTGTGCGCACCGGGTACGACGTCGCCGTGGAGGGCCACCGCAAGGGAGCGGTCAACCGGGTCGTGCTGCTCTCCGACGCCCTGGCCAACACCGGCGACACCGAGGCGCAGTCGATCCTGAACCGGATCGACGAGGAGCGCAGGGAGTACGGCATCACCCTCTTCGGCGTCGGCGTCGGCAGCGACTACGGCGACGCGTTCATGGAGCGGCTGGCCGACAAGGGCGACGGGCACACCACGTACGTCTCCACCCGCGAACAGGCCCGCAAGGTCTTCGTGGAGCAGCTCCCCACCCACATCGAGCTGCGCGCCCGCGACGCCAAGGCGCAGGTGGCCTTCGACCCGGCGACCGTGGAGAGGTTCCGGCTGATCGGCTACGAGAACCGCGAGGTCGCCGACGAGGACTTCCGCGACGACCGCGTCGACGGCGGCGAGGTCGGCGCCGGTCACACCGTGACCGCGCTGTACGCGGTGAAGACCCGCCCCGGCCGCACGGGCCACCTGGCGACGGCCACGGTCCGCTGGCTCGACCCGAAGACCCGCGCCCCGCACGAGCGTTCCGGGACGGTGGGGACGGCCGCGCTGACCTCCTCGGTCTGGGCCGCCGGCCACGACAGCCTGCAGCTGACCGCCGTCACCGCCTACTTCGCGGAGAGGCTGCGCGGCGGTGATCTGCCGGGCGCCCCGAGTCTCTCGGAGCTCGCTCGGTACTCGGCGGCCATCGCCGAGCGGTCGCGCTCGAAGGTGGTCCGGGAACTGACCGAGGCGATCCGGCAGGCGGACCGGTTGCACGGCCCGGACGGGGACGCGGAACCGGGCGATCCGTACAGCGGTTGATCCCCGTTCCCCGCGTGATCCCAATTTTCTCGCGCGCGGTGGCCATGGAGAGCGTCAAGATGACCTCATGGCCACCCTGCTGCTCGCCCTCGCCGTCGGATCCACCGGTCTCTACGCCGGGTTCATGCTGATCTTCCTGACGGGGATCATGCCCGCCCTGGCCCGGCTCGACGACGCGGAGTTCGTGGGCGCGATGCGCCGGATCAACGAGTACGTGCCCAAGGCCGTGTTCCTCGTCGTCTTCCTCGGGGTCGTGGCCTTCCCCGCCGCCGCGTTCCTCGTCCCGGTCGACGGCCGCTCAGAGACCCAGAAATGGCTGATCCTGGCCGGTCTCGTCGGCGCGGTCCTCAACCACCTCGTGACCATGGGCGGCAACATCCCGCTCAACAACGCCCTGGCCGCTTCGGAGGGCACGGGGGAGTCTCCCGCTGCCGTCCGGTCGGCCTTCGAGAAGCGGTGGAACGGCTTCCATCTGATCCGTACGGTGCTGATCACCGCTGCTTTCGGGCTGCTGATCGCCGCCTGTCTGAACTGAGCGGCGAGCTCCCCGTCGTTCTGGCGACCGGGGCTTTCCGCGACGCGGCCCTATCCGGTGGGCAGGTCCGCCACGGTGGTGATCGCGGTGAAGAGGATCTCGTCGTCCTGCCGGCCGGTCACCCGGATCAGCCGCTCCACGCCGCCGGGGTAGCCGACGGCCGGCTCGGTCTCGATCCAGCAGGGGCTGCCGAACTCCGCGTACCGGTGGAAGGCGGAGTCCATCGCCACCGGCAGGACCGCGCGGCCGTCCGGCGTGAGGGTGTGCACCGCCTGGCGGGCCGCCTCCAGGAGGACCATCCCCGGTATGTGGTCGCCGGGGTGGTCGAAGAGCACCGGGTGGCGGGTGTTGACGCGCAGCCGCCAGCGGTCGTCCCGCTCGGTGGGGGTGAGCACCACGTCGAAGTCGTGGTGCCGGCCGACGCGGCGCGGCTCCACGGGCGCGGTGGGCGGCGCCGGCGCAGCGGCGGAGTGCTCGGCGAGACGGTCGGCGCGCAGCCGGCGGTAGACCTCGGGGCTGGTGCAGATGTACCGGGCGTCGCCGGTGGCGATCGCCCGGCCGCTCTCGCTGATCACGACCTCGTAGCTCAGCCCCGCCAGCCGGCCGGCCCGGCGGCGGATGTCGGAGCAGGTGACGTCGAGGCGCAGCTCGGCCGGCGCGTCACCGACGGGCAGCAGCGCCGGGACCACGCGGTAGTTGAGCTCCCACATGAGGAACTGGTGACCCAGCGGCACGTCGAAGCCCACGTGGGCGAGGAGCGCCCCCACCTGGCGGATCGTTTCGGCGGCCAGCATCGGGTCGTAGTGACTCCCCCCGACGGGCCCGAAGAAGGAATGCCCGCGAGGCCATTGGGCGCTGAGGGTGAAGTGAGCCTCGTCCGTACGGGACCAGTCGGCGGTCAGGAAGACCTCGGCGAGCGCGGCCCGGTGGACGTACTCACGAGGGGCCGTCGTGGTGAGCCGGACGAGGGCTTCGGTACCCACGAGGTCGGTCGGAGCGGGCGTCTGCAGCATGAGATCCCTCAACTAGGGGCCTACTAAGGAGATTCGGGCATCCGGGCACGGCGGAAGTTACGAACCCATGGGTCGGTTTTGCAAGTCGCCGGTCTCGGTTCTGTCAGGTCGGTCGGAGGACGGTGCGGAGCGTGATCGGCCCTGTACGCAGTCAACCATGCTTGTCAGAACGGCAGATGTCCGACTCGTGAGACCCCAGGGTTCACGAGGGGAGAGGCTTCGGGTATCTTCCAGCTGCCGGAAATCTGTACCGCCAGGTTTGTTTCTCGGGCATCCGAGACGCCGGTTCGGGCGGACACGTCACCATCCGAGTGATTCGACCCGATGTGCCCCGGCTCGCCGACCGGCTGCCCCTTGGAGATTCCGTGGAACAACTGCGCCAGATATCCCTCGCCGCCGTCAACATCGACGGCGTGTTGCTGAACGACACGTTCAGTCCGGTGATCCACCGGTTCGTCACCAGCCGCGGCGGGCGTTACGACGCCGAGGTGGAGCGGGAGATCTTCTCCCAGCCCCAGCTCATCGCGGCCAAGGCCCTCGGCGCCGCCGCCGGACTCGACGCGAGTCCCGCGGACGTGCTGACCGCTTACTTCGAAGAGCGCGAGGCCCATCTGGCCGAGCATCCGCTGCGACTGCTCGACGGCGCGGTCGAGCTGCTGCACCGGCTGCGGGGCCTAGGGCTCAGGACGGTCTGCTACGGCGGGCTCGACAAGACCCACTTCGACCGGCACCTGCGGGAGCTGGCGCACCTCTTCGACGGTCCCGGCTACGTCTGCACCAACGACTTCCGCCCCGGTGTGCACGAGATCACCACGGAGGTCTTCGGGCTCCGTCACGACCAGGCCCTGTTCATCGACGACGTCGCACGCGTCGCCGAGGCCGCCAAGGAGCTCGGTGTCCCCTTCATCGGCCACCCGAGCGACTTCGCGCACGGCTTCCAGGGCGAGCTGATGCGAAGGGCGGGCGTCCGCCACCTGGTGGGGTCGCTCGACGAGATCGACGAGCCCCTGCTGCGCACGCTCGACGCCGAGGCCGCCGCCGGCCGCGTCTGGAACGGCTGAGTCCCGTGGCGCACCCCCGCGAAGGCGCCGCCCGCGCGACCGCGGTGATCTCCACGAGCCCGCCGAGCCCGACGACCTCGACGCCTCATGACCAGGTGTCATCCATCCGACTGCCGAGGGAGACGACCGTCCCATGACTGCCGACCACCGCCTGCTGAGCGACAAGGTCGCCCTGATCACCGGCGCCAGCAGCGGAATCGGAGCGGCGGCCGCCCGGGTCTTCGCCCGGGAGGGCGCCCGGGTGGTTCTCACCGCCCGCCGCGAGGAGAAGCTGAAGGCCTTGGTGGCCGCCCTGCGCGAGCAGGGCGCGGAGGCCGAGTACGTGGTGGCGGACATGACCCGCCGCGAGGACACCCGAGCCGCCGTGGCGCATGCCGTGGCGTCGTACGGGCGGCTCGACCTGGCCTTCAACAACGCCGGGTGGGGCACCGGCCGCGAGCCCCTGCACGAGATGGACGACGAGCTCTACGACCGGATCATGGACGTCAACGTGCGCGGCGTCTGGAACTGCCTGCGCGACGAGATCGCCGCGATGCTGCCCACCGGCGGCGGCGCGATCGTCAACACCAGCAGCGTCGGCGGGCTGCTCGCCACCCCCGTGGCCGCCCCCTACGTCGCCGCCAAGCACGCCGTGATCGGACTGACCAGGGCTGCCGCCGCCGAGTACGCGGCCCAGGGCATCCGGGTCAACGCGGTGGCGCCCGGCACGACCCGGACCGAGGTGGTGACCGACTGGTTCGCCGCCGTGCCCGGGATGGAGGAGGCGCTGCACGCCGCCACCCCGCAGCCGCGCACCGCCGAACCGGAGGAGATCGCGGAGGCCGCCGCCTGGCTCTGCAGTGACCGAGCGTCGTTCGTCACCGGTGCGATCATGCCGGTGGACGGCGGCTTCACGATGGTGTGAGCCGGGTGACGCCCGACCGAACGGCCTGCGTGCGATGTCTTGTGTCCTCTGCACGTATCCGTCCATACTTGCTGTTTTCGACCGTGAAGTGCACGGAGCACGGAGCGAGCGCGAGGGCCCTTTGGGGCATCGGGCTATGAGAGGGACGTGACCCCCAATGGCGAAGCAGGATCGCGCGATTCGGACGCGCCAGGCGATCTTGGAAGCGGCTGCCACCGTCTTCGACGAGCGTGGTTACGAGGCCGCGAAACTCACCGACATCCTCCGGCTGGCCCAAGTCACCAAAGGCGCGCTCTACTTCCACTTCGACTCCAAGGAGGACCTCGCGCACGCGGTGATCGACGCGCAGGTCTCCACCGCCCCGATGCCGATGCCGCAGGTCTCCAAGGTGCAGGAGTTCGTCGACATCGGCATGGTGTTCGCGCACCGGCTGGCCCATGACGGGCTGCTGCGCGGCAGCGTGCGGCTCACCCTGGACCAGGGCGGCCACGAGCTCAACCGCAGCGGCCCCTACCGGGAGTGGACCGAACTCAATCTGCGGGTGCTCAACGAGGCCAAGGAGTGCGGCGAACTGCTGCCGCACGCCAATCCGCAGGAGGTGGCCCCGCTCGTCGTGGGCGCCTACGCCGGCCTGAATCTCATGACCCAGGCGCTGGGGAACAACCGGGCCGAGATGGACCGCTGGGCCTCGGTGCTCTACCGCCATGTGCTGCCCAGCATCGCCGTGCCCGCCGTGCTCGCGATGCTCGACATGGAGCCGGGGCGGGGGGCCAGAGCCCTGGAGGCCGCGGAGGCCGCCGCGGCCGGCTGACAGGGCCGCCGCCGGCTGACAGGGCAGTCCGGGCCTGTCAGGCCCCGTATGGAGCTTCAAACCATACCCACAGGCCGGTTTTCTGTGGATGACACGAACGTGCCATCTTCTCTTCGTCGGAAATCGACCGGACAAAAGCGTACCCGCGAGTCCAGATCCTGGATCCGTGGGTACGCTTCTCTGTGCCCCTTACAGATTCTTGATCGCGGCAAATCCGCCCAACTAGGGCATAATTCCCAGTTCTTTGGCCAGGGCATTCCATACCCTGCGGTTTCTTATTGACATGCCTCCGGGTCTCTTTTCTAATCATCCAGGGCCATGCCGCGCACAGACACTGAGGGGGCAAAGTGGACGTCCGCATCCTGGGGGGACTGTCGGTACGCGAGAACGGGGTTTCGATCACTCCGACGGCCGCGGCACCGCGGCAGCTGCTCGCCCTGCTCGCGGCCAACGCCGACCAGGTCGTGCCCGTGACTGTACTGATGGAGGAGTTGTGGCCGTCCGGGGCGCCACGCGGCGCCCGAGTCGAACTCCAGTCCCACATCATCGATCTACGCGCACTGATCACCACCGCGCTGCGCGGCGCCGAGCCACCGGATCCGGACGCCGCCTGGCAGCAGCGCCACACCGCCGAGGCCGTGCTCGTCTCGCTGCCCGGCGGCTACCGGCTCGACACCGGAGGCGGCTCCAACGACGCCTGGCAGTTCGAACGGGCCGCCGGAGCCGGCTACCGCGCCATGGAGGCCGGCGACCTGCAGCGCGCGGCACGCCGACTCCAGGAGGCGCTCGCCCTGTGGCACGGCGACCCCTACGCGGGCGTCGCGGCCGGCCCCCATCTGCGCATGGAGATCGAGCGCCTGGAGGCCTCCCGGCTGAGCGCCCTCGACCAGTGGGTCGAGGCCCAGCTGCGGCTCGGCCGCCACTTCGAGATGATCTCCGACCTCGCCGAACTCGTCGCCCAGTACCGCACCAACGAACCGCTGCACGGCCAGTTCATGCTCGCGCTGCTGCGCTGCGGCCGGCAGGACGAGGCCCTGGAGGTCTACCAGCGGCTGCGCAACGGCCTGAAGAAGGAGACGGGCATGGAGCCCTCCGCGCGCCTGCGCAGGCTCCAGCGCTCGATCCTGACCGTACGGGACGTGGCCCGCCCCGCGTTCGGGCGCCAGACCTCCACCCGCCCCCGTCGCGTACCGGCCGGTTCGCTCGTCTGACCGTCGTACGCACGACACGAAGGAGGGGCGGGACGCTCGAAGCGTCCCGCCCCTCCTTCGTGTCTCGGCCGTCAGACGTCGGCGAGACCCTTCTTCAGCGCCGTGGCGATCTCGACGGCACGACGGGTCTGGAACTCGATCGCGGCCAGGTTCTCACCGGCCACGTTGTTCGCCTCGTTCGCCGAGACACTGCTCGTGCCGTACGGGTTGCCGTTCGCCGGAGCGAACTGGACCGGGTCCGCGTAGCCGGGCGCCACGATGACCGCACCCCAGTGGTAGAAGGTGTTGTTCAGCGCGAGGAGCGTCGACTCCTGGCCGCCGTGCGCGGTCGAGGTCGAGGTGAACGCCGAGGCGACCTTGTTGACGAGCTTGCCCTGCGCCCACAGGCCACCGGTGGTGTCGATGAACTGCTTGATCTGCGCGGCGGGCAGACCGAAACGGGTGGGCGTGCCGATCAGCACGACGTCCGCCCACTCCAGGTCCTCGGGCGTGGCGACCTCGATGTCACGGGTGGCCTGAACGTGCTCGGCCCACTCCGCCTTCGTCTCGATCACCGACTGCGGGGCCAGCTCCGCCACCTTCCGCAGCCGCACCTCCGCACCGGCCTTCTCCGCGGCGTTCGCGGCGGCGGTGGCCAGCGCGTGCACATTGCCGGTCGACGAGTAGTAGATGACTGCGACGTTGGTCATGACAGACCTGCTCCTTGACTACGGAGGACGGGAAAGGGTGGAACCGTTGAGCACAAGGCCCGTCGCGACCTTCCCCGAACGACACGGCGCCACTCCACGAGGCCGGGGAAAGTCCGTCAGGTCCCGCCCCCGGATGTCACTTTCCGGCGAAGAACCGCAGCACAGCCTGCTCGTCCTCGTCCTTCAGTTCGACCGAGAACAGCTCCCCGAGCGCGCACACCGTGTCCGCCGCGCTCAGCTCGCGCCGCTCGACCCGCCCGTCCGCGTACTGGATCTCCAGCATCTTGTCCCGCAGCAGCAGGCGCTCCTTCTCCGTCTCCTTCTGCGCGACGAGCTGGCCCACGAACGGCGAACCCGGCCGGGTGGAGGAGAGGTAGTGCGCCGCCTCGAAGTCGATCCGGAACTGCGGCTCCTGGCGGAAGCTGTACATGGCGAACCAGCCGTCCCCGTCCGGGATCTCCACCACCCAGTCCGGGCCGTCCGCCACCAGCCGCCAGGTCCAGTCGGCGACCGACGAGGTCGCGCCGTCCTCCAGCGGCAGCGCCTCCATCAGCCCGCTGTAGCCGTAGCCGGCGTCGGCCAGCCACACCCGGTCGTCGGCCCGCACCAGCAGCACCGTGTGGGTACGGAAGCGGCGCCGGGTCTCGCCCTGCCGGATCCGGGCGAGGAGCCGGGTCACCGGAAAACCGAGCCGGTCCAGGGCGGCGGCGAGCAGCAGGTTGTTCTCGTAGCAGTAGCCACCGCGCCCCGCCCGTACCAACTTCTCCTGGATCCGCTCCAGATCGAGCGAGACCGGACGTCCCAGCGCGATGTCGATGTTCTCGAAGGCGATCGTGGACATATGGCCGCGCAGGACGCGGTGCAGGGTGTCCGCGGTGGGAGTGCGGGGACCGGTGAAGCCGATCCGGGCCAGATACGCGTCGAGGTCGAGGCGCTCGCTCTGCCACTCCGGATCGGCCTCGACCGTCACGGGCAGACCGTACGTTCCCAGCATGGGTGTCTCCTTGGCTCTGTCAGATGCGGTGCGGGTCGTCGTCCCGCAGCAGCTCGGGCGGGATGGTGTCCGGGCAGACCGTCCCCTCGGCGCCCGACAGGAAGGGTGGGAACGGCGGGACGGATTCGGCCGACGGGATCGATTCGGTTGACGGGATCGACGGGGCCTGCGGCGGCGGCCGCAGCGCCGCCGCGAGTCCCGCCGCGAGCGCCGCGCCCAGGACAGGACCGATCAGATACGCGGCCAGGAAGCCGAAGTTCCCGGCCCACAGCGCGGGCCCGAACTGCCGGGCCGGATTGACCGAGCCGCCCGACAGCGGCCCGAGGATCGCGATGAAACCGCTGATGCACAGCCCGACCACGCCCGGGATCAGCCACTCCCAGCGCGGCCGGATCAGCAGGGCGGCCACCAGCGTCATACAGATCAGCTGCCCCACCGTCTCGGCCGCCAGCACCCCCCAGAACCCCCAGCCGGGCTGCGGCGCCACCGCCGCGAAGCCCACCTGGGGCAGCCCCACGTCCGCGCCCCACACCAGCCGGGCCAGCCCCACGCCGGCCACGGCACCGGCCATCTGCGCCGCACAGAACGGCAGCACGTCCCGGCCGGGAAAGACCCGCAGCAGCCACAGCCCGATGCTCACCGAGGGGTTCATGTGCCCGGCGGTCTTCCGCGACATCGAGTAATGGATGATCCCCGTGTTGACGCCGCCGAAGAAGATCCCGAGCGCGACGAACGCCGCCCGCCCCTTCAGTACCGAGCCGAGCGGCGCGTCCGGAGCGAAGAGCCAGCGGGCGGTGGTGACGATCAGGAAGAGGATCCCCGCCGTGATCAGGAACTCCAGGACGACGGTGCGGGCGCGCGGCGAGAGATACCGCGTACGCGGAGCCCGGTGACGACTGCTGTGGGTCATGGTGACCAACTCCCAGCTGTGATGCGGTTGGTACGGATGGTGCGCGGGGCACACATGCGTCCGCGGCGCCGCGCACGACCCGAAGGCCGTGCACGACGCCGCAGCAGGGCGAACGCGCAGGTCAGAGCTCGATACGGACCTCGTACGCGAGCGCCCAGGCGTTGAACTCGATCAGCCGCTCCATCACCGCCCGGGTCCCCCAGAGCCCGCCGAGCGCCGCGTACTCCTCCAGCGGCTTGTCGAGGAGCTTCTGGATCCCCTCGCGCGGGACGAGCCGCAGCACCGGCGAATCGTCGGCGAGCAGCTTCTCGACCTTGGCGCGCAGCGCCGTGACGTACTCGACGTCCTGCGTCGAGGGGTACGGGCTCTTCTTGCGCTCCAGGACGGACTGGGGCAGGACGTGCGCGGCGGCCGCGCGCAGCAGGCTCTTCTCCCGGCCGTCGAAGTTCTTCATCTCCCACGGCACGTTGTAGACGTACTCGACGAGCCGGTGGTCGGTGAACGGGACGCGGACCTCCAGGCTGGTGGACATCGAGATCCGGTCCTTGCGGTCCAGCAGGAACTTCTCCCAGTGCGTGATGTTGAGCCAGGTCAGCTCCTTCATCCGCTCCTCGTGCCGGGAGTCGCCGGCCAGGCGGGGCACCGCCTCCAGGGACTCGGCGTAGCGCCGCTTGACGTACTCCTCCATGGAGAGCCGGTCCCAGAGCCCGATCTCCTTGATGGTGTCCAGGCCGCCGAGCCGCCGCCAGGCGTCGTACCAGGGGAAGGTGTCCCCGTTGACGGCCTCCTCGTCGAAGAACCAGTTGTAGCCGCCGAAGATCTCGTCGGCCGCCTCGCCCGAGAGCGCCACCGTGACCCGCTCCTTGAGCGCCTTGCACAGGTGGTACAGGGAGTGCTCCATGTCCCCGGTGGAGACCGGCAGGTCCTGGGCGCGCAGCACGGCGGCGCGGACGTCCTCGTCGAGGATGTCGCGGTTCTCCAGCTCCACGATGACGTGCTCGGCGCCGGAGTGCTGCGCCACGTCGACGGCGTAGGGGGTGTCCGGGTCCATCCAGATGCCGTTGTCGCGGAAGGTCTTCCCGTGGTCCTTGAAGTCGACCGAGAAGGCGGTGATCCTCTCGTCGGAGCCCTGGTCGCGCAACACCTTGGCGGCGAGCGCGGTCACGGCGCTGGAGTCGAGGCCGCCGGAGAGCAGCGTGCCCACCTTCACGTCGGCGATCAGCTGCCGCTCGATGATGTCCTCGAGCAGTTCGCGGACCTTCGCGATGGTGGTGTCCAGGTCGTCGGTGTGCGGACGGGCCTGGAGCGTCCAGTACGTACGGGTCGTGGTGCCCGCGCGGGAGAAGCGGACGACGGTGCCCGGGACGACCTCGTACATGCCCTTGAAGACGGCGTGGCCGGGGGTGTTGATGATGGCGAAGATCTCCGCCAGGCCCTCGGCGTCGACGACGGCTTCCGCCTCGGGGTGGACGAGGATCGACTTGGGCTCGGAGCCGAAGAGGACGCCGTCGGCGGTGGGGTAGTAGTAGAGCGGCTTGACGCCCATCCGGTCGCGGACCAGGAGGAGCTCCTCGGTGCGCGGGTCCCAGATGGCCAGCGCGTACATGCCGTTGAGCCGCTCGGCGAACTCCTCGCCCCACTCGAGGTAGGCGTGCAGCACCACCTCGGTGTCCGACGAGGTGCGGAAGGTGTGGCCGAGGCCGGCGAGTTCGTCCCTCAGCTCGCGGAAGTTGTAGACCTCGCCGGTGTAGATGAGAACGGGCTGCCCGTCGTCGCCGGGCACGGCGTGCATGGGCTGCCGGCCGTTCTCCAGGTCGATGATGGAGAGCCGGCGGTGTCCCAGGGCGGCGTGGCGGGAGAGCCAGATGCCGCCGTCGTCCGGGCCCCGGCACTCCAGGGTCCGGGTCATGGCCTCGGCGGCGTCGCCGCCGAGCGTCAGGTCGCGGTCGTAGGCGACCCAGCCGGTGAGTCCGCACATGGCGCCTCAGGTCCTTTCTCGAATGATCAACTGATCAGCGGGATGTACGGAGTCAGGGGCCGGGGGCGGTCGCGGGCGCCGGAACGGTCGTCGGCTTCGGGTCCGTCGCGGGCTCGGGAACCGTCGTGGCCGCCGGAACCGTCGCGGGCCTCGGGACCGGGACCCAGCCGGCGGTGTCCCAGTGGGCGAGCCCGCGCAGCGCCGAGCGCTCGCCGATCTCGGCGACCCGTTCCCCGCCGAGGATCAGCGTGGAGGGCCGGTCCGGCGAGAAGCGCGGCACCGCGGGGGCGTTCGGGCTGCTCGGGGCTCGGCCGCGGGCGAAGGAGGCGATCAGGTCGATGAAGGTGTCCGAGACAAGACGTTCCAGCGGGCCGTCGCCGTAGTGCGGGGCGTTGACGGCGGAGCCGTAGGTGCCGAAGAGGAACTTGGAGGTGGCCTCGTGCGGGGTGCCGGTCAGCGGCGGGGCGACCGGGTGCGCGAACTCCATGAGGTAGCTCGGCACCTCGGGCCGCTCCCGCGCCTGCCGCTCGGCGAGCCGGGTGATCTGGTAGCGGAAGAGGCTGTCGCCCCAGATCGCGCCCCAGATGGACACCGGGTCCTGCGGCAGTCCGTCGATGGCGGCGGCCCGGCGGTACGCCGATATCGCGGCGTCCACCTCGGTGTCGGCGACATGGACGGCGCCCTTGTGGAGCACGGCCCGGACGGCGGTGCGCAGGCTCGCGTCGTCGGTGGGGTGCGGACCGGGGAAGGGATAGCCCGGGCCGGTGGTGAAGAAGGTCCCCTCGGTCCGGCCGTAGACGGCCAGGGTGGGGAGGTCGGGGGTGGGCAGCTCGAAGTCGTGGCCGAGCATCCAGCGGTCGTCGACGACCGGGCCCTGGTACTCGCGCCAGGTGGATATCTCCCGGTCGGTGGGGCTGCCCGAGAAGATCTTCTCCCAGGTCTCCTTCAGCCGGTCCGCCGGGACGGCGCGCAGCCCGCGGACACTGGTGCCGAGCTTGCGGGCGACCAGCTCGAAGACCCGGTGCGAGTCCTCCCGGCTCATCGAACTGGCCGGCTCCCACACGTGCTTGACGCTGATCGGAACGATCCGCCGCACGGTCCCGCGCAGCTCGGGGAGCAGTCCGAGCTGCCAGGTGGAGGAGCCGCCGGCCGAGGTGCCGACGAGCGTGATGTTCTCCGGGTCGCCGCCGAAGGCCGCCGCGTTGCGGCGCACCCAGTGCAGCAGCGCCACCTGGTCCTGCAGGCCCCAGTTGGAGTACCCGCCGGTGCGCTCGTCGACGAGGTCCTCGTGCAGGCCCCAGCCAAGCGCGCCCAGACGGTAGTTGAAAGTGATGACGACCATGTCGCCGTGGGTGGCGGGGCGTGCGCCGTCGAAGTCGGGCTCGCTGCCGGCGCCGAGGAACCAGCCGCCTCCGTGGATGTAGACGACCACGGGGCGACCGGGGTGGCCCGGCCCGGAGCCACCGGTGTGCGGTGTCCAGACGTTCGCGTACAGGCTGTCCTCGCTGGAGCCCGGCAGATACGACTGGTACGAGACGGGTGCGAACGCGGTCGCGTCCCGCACCCCGCTCCACGGGACCACCGGACGCGGAGAGCGGTAGCGCAGCGCACCGACCGGGGGAGCGGCGTAGGGCACCCCACGGAAGACGGAAAGACCGCCGGTCCGCTCGCCCCTGATCAGGCCGCCCTCGACGCGGGCGACGACACCGGTGACCGCCTCGTCGGACGCGGCGCCGGCGGCGGCCGGGCCCGGCACGGTCGCCGCGGCGGCGCCCGGCACGGTCACCGCGGTCGCCACCGCTGCGGCGGCCGCGACGACCGTACGTCTCCGTGGCATAGGTGGCGGCTCATGTCCAACTCCCGACCGGTCCATAAACAAAACTCCCCGGGTATGCGAATGCCGAAAGACGGCACGTCGAAGAGTGACGACGGTGTGAGGGTGCCGTACGCTCCCGGCCTCGGCCAATGCGCTTCGGCGTACTCAGTCAGGTCAGTCGGACGGCCGGTCGAAGCGATGTCACGGTGACCTGACGTATTCACACGCGACCCTTTGAGCACACCCGTCGGGTATCGGCAGGATCCAGGCATGACAACGTCGATTCTGGACTCCCGCCCCCTTTTCGAGCTGGGTGCCGAGATTCACATCGCGGCCTCCGCGGACAAGATCTACTCGATCGTCAGCGACATGAAACGGCATTCCGAGTGGAGCTCGGAACTCCAGGGCGGAAAGTGGCTGTCCGGAGAGCCGGGACAGGTCGGATCGATCTTCGAGGGAGAGAACTTCCGCAGCGACGACATCGTGTCCTGGGCTCCGCTCATCCGTGGAATCTGGCACACCAAGTCGGAAGTCGTGGAGACCACGCCCGGCCGCGCTTTCCGCTGGAAGATCCACTCCAAGACCGGTGAACCGCAGGAACTCACCTGGTCCTTTCTGATCGAGCCCACCGAGGACGGTGCCACGCTCTCCCAGACGTTCCGTATGGGATACGCCTCGCCCGGGATCCACGAGATCACCAAGGACATGGACGAGGCCGAAAAGCAGAAGTTCATCGCCGACTGGACCGAGAAGATGACCTGGGACGTCACCGAGACCCTGGGCAAGATCAAGGTCGTCGTCGAGAAGGACTGACGCCACCCCCCACCCGCACCGGGAACGACGCAGCGACGGGCCGGCCCCCACGAAGGGCCGGCCCGTCGCACACCCGGCCCCCACACCCCCACACCCCCACCTCCCCCCCACACCCCCCCACACCCAAGGCAAGGAGATCGGGGCGCGCACAGGGCGCGCCCATGACGAGGGGAATCCCCATGCTTTCCAGACGACGGTTCATCGGTGCCGCCCTGGCGACAGGCGGCACGGTGGCCACCGGCGCAGCCCTGACCCCGCTGCTCGGCGCGGCATCGGCCTCCGCGGCCGACGCGACCGCCGTCGCGTTCTTCACCCAGCCGATGCCGCTGCCGCAGGTCATCGCACCCAGCTCCACCGCCAACGGCGTGGACACCTACAACATCTCGATCCGCACGAACACCAAGGAGATCCTGCCCGGCAAACTCACCGAGGTCCTCACCTTCAACGGCGGCTTCCCCGCGCTCATCCGGGCCACCTCCGGCCGCCCGGTCGTCATCAACCAGTACAACAAGCTGGACATGCCGGCCTCGATCCACCTGCACGGCGGGCACGTCGCCCCGGAACACGACGGCGACCCGATGGCCACGATCGCCCCCGGCGGCGTCCGTACGTACCACTACCCCAACCAGCAGGCGCACGCCCCGCTCTGGCTCCACGACCACGCCCACCACATGGAGTCCGAGCACGTCTACCGCGGCCTGTCCGCGTTCTACCTGCTCAGCGACGCCCAGGAGAAGGCGCTGCCGCTGCCCTCCGGCGCGTACGACGTGCCGATCATGCTCCGCGAGGCGAACCTCGACGCGGCCGGGAAGCTCGTCTACACCATGGACGACTTCATGGGCCGCTCCACCATCCTCGCCAACGGCAAGGCCTGGCCCTATTTCCAGGTCGCCGCCCGCAAGTACCGCTTCCGGCTGCTCAACTCCACCAACCTGCGGTTCTTCACCCTCCGCCTGCAGGACGGCTCGCCGTTCGTCCAGATCGGTTCCGACGGCGGTCTGCTGGAGAAGCCCTTCTCCACCGACACCGTCTCCCTTTCGCCCGGAGAGCGCGCCGAGGTCGTCATCGACTTCTCCCGCTATCCGGTCGGCACCCGGCTCGTCCTGGAGAACACCGAGGGGCCGGGACCGGCCGAACAGACCGGCAAGGTACTCAGATTCGACGTGGTGAAGACCGCCACCGACTCCAGCTCCGTGCCCGCCACCCTGCGCACCCTGCCCCCGCTGCCGGCCGTCACCGGACGGCGGACCGTCGTCATGAGCATGGACGAGGACGGGCGACCGAATCCCCAGGGATATATGGACGGAAAGGTCTACGACCACCACCGCATCGACAACACCGTCCCCTGGGGCGGTTCGGAAATCTGGACGGTGACCAACAGCAATCAAGCCATTCCGCACAACTTCCATATTCACCTGGTGCAGTTCCGCGTTCTCGAACGGAACGGAAATCCGCCCGGCCCGGCCGAGGCCGGACTCAAGGACACGATCCGCGTCATGCCCGGCGAGACGGTGAAGTTCCAGGCGACATTCGACAGCTTCCGCGGGAAGTATCTCTACCACTGCCACATGCTCGACCATGCGGCGATGGGAATGATGGCCCAGATGGAAGTCGTGTGAACCCAGCACGAACCGACCTGATGGATTCTCCGCCCACTTGACGGAGTGCGGCCCGCATCATTGGCCGGGCCCCCGCACACAGCGGATGATTCCAACGAATTCCGGGCCGGCCGGCCCCTGTCGAGGACACCGCGGACACCGGTTCGCTGATCCGCACTGCCGGCCGGCCCTCCACCTGCTCCCTCTTCCCGCCGAGCGGATCTCTGCCGCGAAGAATGCCGCCGCACCGTCGTCCTGTCGTCTTAGGAGAGACCCCCCGTGGACAACACTCTGCTCGACATCCGGCAAAGGCCGGCTCTGCAACAGCCCGTGTGGGAAGACGCGTCGCAGGTGGCACGCGTACGGGAGGAACTGAGCGTCCGCCCCTCCCTGGTCAGCCCCCAGGACGTGCACACCCTGCGCACCCTGCTCGCCAGGGCGGCCGCGGGCGAGGCCGTGATCGTGCAGTCCGGCGACTGCTCCGAGGACCCGGACGAGTCCACCGCCCAGCACGTCGCCCGCAAGGCCGCCGTCCTCGACCTGCTCGCCGGCGCCATGAAGATGATCACCCACAAGCCGGTGATCCGCGTGGGCCGCATGGCCGGACAGTTCGGCAAGCCGCGCTCGAACGACACCGAGAAGATCGGCGACCTCGAACTCCCGGTCTACCGCGGCCACATGGTCAACGGACCCGAGCCCGACCCGGAGTCCCGCCGCCCCGACCCGCTGCGCCTGCTCACCGGCTACATGGCCGCCAACGACATCATGGGCCACCTCGGCTGGCGCAAGCCCGTCGGCCGCCCGGTCATCGACCCGCCCGTGTGGACCAGCCACGAGGCCCTGCTCCTCGACTACGAGGTGCCGATGCTCCGCCGTGACGACGAGGGCCGGCTGCTGCTCGCCTCCACCCACTTCCCGTGGATCGGCGAACGCACCCGGCAGACCGACGGCGCCCATGTCGCCCTGCTCGCCGAGGTGGTCAACCCCGTCGCCTGCAAGGTCGGCCCGAGCATGACCCCCGACGAACTGCTCACCCTCTGCGAGATCCTCGACCCGGCCCGCGAACCCGGCAGGCTCACCCTCATCGCCCGCATGGGCGCCGAGAAGGTCGCCCAGAAGCTGCCCCCGCTGGTCGAGGCCGTCCGCGCCGCCGGCCACCCGGTGATCTGGCTCACCGACCCCATGCACGGCAACACCGTCTCCGCGCCCGGCGGCCTCAAGACCCGCTACACCACCACCGTCGAGCGGGAGATCTCCGAGTTCCAGCTGGCCGTCCGCTCCTCCGGCGGCATCGCCGGCGGCGTGCACCTGGAGACCACCCCCGACGACGTCACCGAGTGCGTGCTCGGCGAGCAGTGGGTCGGCCGCTGCGGCGAGCACTACACCAGCTTCTGCGACCCGCGGCTCAACCCCGGCCAGGCCGTCACGGTCATCTCGGCCTGGCGCGCCTGAGCCCCGTCCGCCCGCCCCACGCCCTCAGGGAGGAACCGTCATGCAGGACAGGCAGAACGCACAGGACAGCCAGACCACGCAGGACAGGCAGACCACGCAGGACAGGCCAGACACCCAGGACAGGCAGACCACGCGGAACACGCAGGACATGCGGGACAAGGTCGCCCTCGTCACCGGCGCCGCCGGCGGGATCGGCGCCGCGGTGGTCCGCGCCCTCGCCGAACGCGGCGCCACCGTCGCCGCCGTCGACCGCGACGAGACCACGCTCAAGCAGCGGGTGGCCGCGTTCACCGACGAGGGCCTGCGCGTCGAGGCGTTCCCCGCCGATGTCACCGACAGCGCGCAGGTCACCGCCCTCGTCGACGAGGCCGAGCGCCGCCTCGGCCCGATCGACCACCTCGTCAACGCGGCCGGCGTCCTGCGCCTCGGCCCCGTGCGCACTTTCACCGACGAGGACTGGGCGGCCACCTTCGCCGTCAACGCCACCGGCGTCTTCCAGGTCTCCCGCGCCGTCGTCGACCGGATGATCCCGCGCGGCTCGGGCGCCCTCGTCACCGTCGCCTCCAACGCCGCCAACACCCCGCGCAGCGAGATGGCCGCGTACGCCGCCTCCAAGGCCGCCGCCTCCCTCTTCACCAAGTCGCTCGGGCTGGAGGTCGCCCGGTACGGCATCCGTTGCAACCTGGTGGCCCCCGGCTCCACCGACACCCCGATGCTCTCCTCGATGTGGCACGACGAGTCCGGCCCCCGGGGCACCATCGAGGGCCGCCCCGAGGCGTTCCGCGTCGGCATCCCGCTGAAGAAGCTGGCGCTGCCCACCGACATCGCCGACGCCGTCGTCTTCCTCCTGTCCGACCAGGCGTCCCACATCACCCTCCACGACCTCACGGTCGACGGCGGCGCCTCGCTCGGCGCCTGAACCCGCTCCGTACACGCCCCCACGTCACGAGAGGACGTCATGGCCGGGATACCGCCCATCAAGGCCTATCCGTTGCCGACGGCCGGCGCGCTGCCGGCCGCCACCCCGCAGTGGTCCGTCGACCCGGACCGCGCGGTCCTGCTCGTCCACGACATGCAGCGCTACTTCTTGGCGCCCTTCCCCTCGCCGCTGCGCGAGGAGATCATCGCCAACGCGGCGCTGCTCCGCGACCGTTGCGCGGGCCGCGGCGTCCCCGTGGCGTACACCGCGCAGCCGGGCGGCATGACGCCCGAACAGCGCGGCCTGCTCGCCGACTTCTGGGGCCCGGGCATGCGCGTCGACCCCGCCGACCGGGAGGTCGTCGAGCCGCTCGCCCCCGCCTCGGGGGACTGGCTGCTCACCAAATGGCGCTACAGCGCCTTCTTCAAGACCGACCTCCTGGAGCGGATGCGGCTCCACGGCCGCGACCAGCTGATCATCTGCGGGGTGTACGCCCACGTCGGCGTCCTCGCCAGCGCGGTCGACGCCTTCACGAACGACATCGAGACCTTCCTCGTCGCCGACGCGCTCGGCGACTTCACGGAGGCCGAGCACCTCTCCGCCGTCGAGTACGCGGCCAAACGCTGCGCCGTGGTCACCACCACCAAGGAGGTCCTGGGATGACCGCGCCGGCCCACGAGAAGCAGGACCTGCTGAGCCGCGTCCTCGGCCCGAACCCGCCCGCCTTCGCCGTGCTGCACCGCCCCGAGACCACCGGGCCCGGCGCCCTCGACCTGCTGACCGGTGACATCTCGCTGCCCGCGACCCTCGCCGACCTCCCCCTGCGGGACGAGCCGGGCACCGCCGGGCGCCACGAGGTCCTCGCCGTCGTCCCGTACCGCCAGATCGGCGAGCGCGGCTACGACCGCACCGACGACGGCGCCCCGCTCATCGCGATGAGCGTCACCGAGCAGGCCACCCTCCCCCTGGACACCGTCCTCGCCGCGATCCCCGACGTCCCCATCACCCTCGCCGACGGGCACTTCGACGTCGAGGACTCCGCCTACGCCGAGATCGTGCGCCGGATCGTCGCCGACGAGATCGGCACCGGCGAGGGCGCGAACTTCGTCATCCGCCGCTCCTTCACCGCCGAGATCACCGACTACGGACCGGGCAGCGCCCTCACCTTCTTCAAGCGGCTCCTGGAGCGGGAGACGGGCGCGTACTGGACCTTCGTGATCCACACCGGGGACCGCACCTTCGTCGGCGCGTCCCCCGAGCGGCACGTCAGCCTCGCCGACGGCACCGCCGTGATGAACCCGATCAGCGGCACCTACCGCTACCCGGCCTCCGGCCCCACCCTCCCCGGCGTCCTCGACTTCCTCGCCGACCGCAAGGAGGCCGACGAGCTGTACATGGTCGTCGACGAGGAACTGAAGATGATGGCCCGGATCTGCGAGGACGGCGGCCGGGTCGTCGGCCCCTACCTCAAGGAGATGGCCCGGCTCGCCCACACCGAGTACTTCATCGAGGGACAGACCGACCGCGACCCGCGCGAGATCCTCCGCGAGACGCTCTTCGCCCCGACCGTGACCGGCTCGCCGCTGGAGAGCGCGGCCCGCGTCATCGCCAAGTACGAACCTCACGGCCGCGGTTACTACAGCGGCATCGCCGCCCTCATCGGCCGCGACGCCCTCGGCGGCCGGGCCATGGACTCCGCCATCCTCATCCGTACCGCCGAGATCGACGCCACCGGCCGGCTCGGGATCGGGGTGGGCGCCACCCTGGTGCGCCACTCCGACCCGGAGTCGGAGGTCGCCGAGACCCGCGCCAAGGCCGCCGGGCTGCTCTCCGCGCTCCAGGACGACGGCGCCGCCCGCTTCCGCGCCCACCCCCGCGTGCGGGAGGCGCTGGAACGGCGCAACGCCACCATCGCCGACTTCTGGCTGGCGGAGGAGTCCGGCCGCGGCCGGCCCGGCCTCGACCCCGTCCTCGCCGGCCGGCGCGTCCTGATCGTCGACGCCGAGGACACCTTCACCTCGATGATCGGGCAGCAGGTGCGCGCCATGGGGCCGGAGGTGACGGTCCGCCGCTTCGACGAGGAGTACGCCTTCGACGGGTACGACCTCGTCATCATGGGCCCCGGCCCGGGCGACCCGCGCGAGGCCGGCCACCCCAAGATCGCCCACCTGCGGGAGGCGGTCTCCACCCTGCTGCGCGAGCGCCGGCCGTTCCTCGCCGTCTGCCTCAGCCACCAGGTCCTCAGCCTGCGCCTCGGCCTGGACCTCGCCCGCCGCGACGTGCCCAACCAGGGCGTACAGAAGGAGATCGACCTCTTCGGCAGCCGGGAGCGGGTCGGCTTCTACAACACCTTCGCGGCCCGCAGCGACACCGACCGTCTGCACCGGCCGGACATCGGCACCGTCGAGGTCAGCCGGGACCGGGAGACCGGCGAGGTGCACGCCCTGCGCGGACCGTACTTCGCCTCGATGCAGTTCCACGCCGAGTCCGTGCTCACCCAGAGCGGACCGCGGATCGTCGCGTCCCTGCTCGGTGGTCTGGTGAAGAGCGCCCCGGCCGAGGGCGTGCCCGTCGCGTGACCGGCCCGCCGCCCCGCCCGCCCGCCGTCCTCCTCGTCCTCGCCGGGCCCACGGGCTCCGGCACGTCCGCCGTGACGGCGAGGCGGCGGGCGGGCGCGGCGCGTCGGCCCGGTCGGAAGGAGGATCGGACATGAGCCCCACCGCCGTCGCCACCGCACGGATCCCCGGATCCAAGAGCATCACCAACCGGGCCCTGCTGCTCGCCGCCGCCGCCCGCGGCACCACCGCCCTCGGGTCGCCGCTCGTCAGCGACGACACCCTCGCCTTCCGTACCGCACTGACCGATCTCGGCACCTCCGTGCGCGCCACCCCCGACGACACCCGCTGGGAGATCACCGGCAGCGGGCACGGCCCCCGCTCCGGTGGCCGGGTGTGGTGCGCCGACGCGGGGACGGCGGCCCGCTTCCTGCCGCCGTACGCGGCCACCGGGCACGGCACGTTCACCTTCGACGGCTCGGCCCAGCTGCGCGCCCGCCCTCTCGCCCCGCTCGCCGACGCGCTGGGGCGGCTCGGGGCCGGGGTCGCGGGCGACGGCGCACTGCCGCTCACCCTCACGGCCGACGGGCTCGCGGGCGGGCGGATCGCCCTGGACTCCTCGCTCAGCAGCCAGTACCTCACCGGCCTGCTGATGGCGGCGCCGCTCATGGCCCAGGGGCTCACCGTCGAGGCGAGCTCCCTCGTCAGCCGCCCCTACATCGACATGACCCTCGCCCTCATGCGCCACTTCGGCGCGCGGACCGCCGAGCGGGACGGGGTGATCACGGTGGCGCCCGGCGGCTACCGGGCCGCCGATCTGGTCGTCGAACCGGACGCCTCCACCGCCTCGTACGTCTTCGCCGCCGCGGCGGTCACCGGCACCACCGTCACCGTGCCGGGGCTCGGGCGCGGCAGCCTCCAGGGCGACCTGCGCTTCGTCGAGGCGCTGCGCCGTGCCGGAGCCGGGGTCGAGATCGGCGAGAGCGCGACGACCGTCACCGGCGCCGGCCCCCTGCGCGGCGGGTTCACCCTCGACATGGGCGAGATCTCCGACACCTTCATGACCCTCGCCGCGATCGCCCCGCTCGCGGACGCGCCGATCACCCTCACCGGTATCGCCCACGCCCGGCTGAAGGAGTCCGACCGGATCGCGGCCGTCGCGGAGAACCTGAGGGCCTGCGGCATCCGCACCGAGGAGGCCGCCGACCGGATCACCGTGCACCCCGGGTCCCCGCGCCCGGCGCGGATCGCCTGCCGCCGGGACCACCGGATCGCCATGGCCTTCTCGGTGCTCGGACTCGCGGCCCCGGGCGTGATCACGCTGGACGACCCGGGGTGCGTGGCCAAGACCTTCCCCGGCTTCCACGCCGAGATGGCCCGGCTGTTCCCTTCGTAGGAACCGGCGTCCCCGACAAGGCCTGTGCGGGAACGGGTCCTCGCGTGTCGTACCCGGGCAGGTGTCGGACGCGGGCAGGTGTCAGGCGCGGACGGGTGCGGTGCCGGTGGGTGCGGGGTTGGTGGGTGCTGTGCCGGTGGGTGCGGTGCCGACCTCCACGCGCCCGAGGAGGGTACGCCCGTCCGCTCCCAGGACGAGCTTGCGGTACCGGCCGCCCGCACGGTCCGCCTCGCTGAACTCGATCGCCCCCTCCGTACGGGCGTGGATGTCCCCGAACCCGGAGACGTCGATGCCGAGCAGCTTGAGCCGGGTCGGCTGTCCCGTGTCCGTGAACGGCGTGTGGTCGAGGCCGAGGAGACGCCGGGCCACCGCGGCGGCCATCCGGAGGCCCGGGGCCAGCAGGCCGTGGCAGCGCCCCTCGACGGCGGCGCACTCGCCGATCGCCCAGATCCGCTCGTCGGCCGTGCGCAGGCCGTCGTCGACGAGGAACCCGCCGCGCTCCCCGGTCGCCAGCCCCGCGGCGGACGCCAGCTCGTCCCGGGGCCGTATCCCGGCGGAGAAGACGACGAGCCCGGCCTCGATCTCCGCACCGTCGGCGAGGCGGACCCGGTCGGCGTCGACCGAGACGGTCGTCGCCCCGCAGTGCACCTCGATCCCGAGCTCCCGCACCAGCGAGGCGAGGAGCCGGCCGCCACCCGCGTCGACCTGGAGCGGCATGAGTCTGGGGGCGGCCTCCACCACGTGCGGCCGCATTCCGAGCCCCCGCAGCGCGTCGGCCGCCTCAAGACCGAGCAGCCCGCCGCCGATGACGACACCCGGTTCGCCGGGGCGGGCGGCGGCGCGGAGCGCCTCGATGTCGTCGATGGTGCGGTACGTGAGGCAGTGCGGCAGATCGTGTCCCGGCACGGGCGGCACGAACGGCCGCGAGCCGGTGGCCAGGACCAGCGCGTCGTACGCGTGCCGCGACCCGTCGGAGCACCGCACGGTCCGCCGGACCCGGTCGATGCCGGTCACGGTCGTGGAGAGGCGCACGTCCACCAGGGAGTCGGGGGCGGGCAGCGTGAGGTCGCCGGGGGTGCGGCCGGAGACGAGGGAGGAGAGGGCGACCCGGTCGTAGGCGGGGCGCGGCTCCTCGGCGAGGACGACGATCCGCCAACTGTCGGTCCGGTCAAGGGCGCGGACCTCGGTGACGAGCCGGTGCCCGACCGGCCCGTACCCGGCGACGACGAGCGTACGACGGCTCACGCGGCCACCTCCGGTACATACGGCACCGGGACCGCCCGGATAGCCTCGGAGGCTTGCGCCGTCCGGGCCCCGATCGCCTCGGCTGCCTGCGCCGTCCGGATCACCTCGGCTGCCCGCGTCCTCTCAAGCGTTCCGGTCGCGGGGCGTCCCGCGGCCCTTCGCGTACGGTGATGGCTCATCCGACCTCCTCCGGGACCCGCAGCGCCGCGCACACCGCGCGGACCGTCTCCGCGCAGCCGCCGCAGCCCGTGGTCGCCCGGGTCGCCGCCGCCAGGGCGGTGAGTTCCCGCGCGCCGTCCTGCCAGGCCCGCACGACGGTTCCCTTGCTGACGTTGTTGCAGTGGCAGAGGACCGCCTCGTCGGCCATCGCGGCCGGGTCGTCCCCGGGCTCCTCGGCCCGGCCGCCGAGCAACAGGGCGAGCCGGTCCGCGGGCACGGGCCGCCCCGTGGCGGACAACTGGCCGACGGCCGCGATCCCTTCGGGAAGGCCGACGAGCACGGCCCGCGCGATCCGCTCGCCCCGGATCTCGATCCTGGCGTACCGCCCGCGCGCCGGGTCGGAGAAGGTCACCACCTCGTCGGGCCCGGTCGCCGGACCGGCGCCCGGCCACCCCCAGGTCCCGACGGAGGCGATGTCGAGGCCCGGCACCCTCGGGCGCAGGAGCGGCGGCACCGGGACGTACCGCGCCTCGCCCCCCGCGAGAAGCGTGGCCAGGGTCTCCGCCTGCGCCATGGACCCCGCCTGGTCCGGCGTACCCGCGCAGGCGCCGATGGCCCGTATCGAGGGGTCGCTCGTGCGGAGGCGGTCGTCCACCACGACGCTCCCTGTACCGTGCCGCACCGCAAGACCCGCCTCGCGGGCCGGCGCCGTGTCCGGGACGGTGCCGGTGCACCGCAGGACCGTGTCCGCGCCGAGCGTGTCGGACGGCGGGACGTACGCGCCGAGCCGCAGCTCGATGCCGCAGGACTCCAGCCGCGCCGCCACCAACTGGCCCGCCACCTCGTCGAGATGGCGGTGCATCGGGTACGGGCCTCCGTGCGCCAGGACCACTCGGTGCCCGCGTCGCCGCAGGGCCGTCGCCGTCTCCACGCCCAGGACGCCCCCGCCCACCACGGCCACCCGGCCCCGGACCGGCCGGGCGCCGTCGTCCAGGGTGTGCAGATCGCCGGTGGGCCGCGCCCCCGTCGCCAGGACCAGCGTGTCGTAGCCGTACACCGCCCCGTCCGCGCACCGCACCTGGCGGCGCGCCCGGTCGATCGCGACGACCCGGACACCGGTCCGCACCTGGACCCCGGGCGGCGGTGCGGACAGTGTCAGCGCGCTCGGCGGCAGGTCCCCGCCGATCACCGAACCGAGCAGGGTGCGCTGGTACGCGGGGTGGGGCTCGGCGCCCAGGACGGTCACCGGGCCGTCGTGGCCGAGTGCCCCGAGGCGGTCGGTCAGCCGATGCGCGGCCGGCCCGTTGCCGACGACGAGAATCCGCTTCACGCGCCCACCGGCCCGACCCGTACCGCGTCCACCGACTCGGCCTCCACCGGCCCGACCCGTACCGCGTCCACCGACTCGGCCTCCACCGGCCCGACCCGTACCGCGTCCACCGACTCGGCCTCCACCGGCTCCACGCGTACCGCGCTCACCTTGAACTCCGGCATGCCGCTGCGGGGGTCGAGCGCCCCGCTCGTCAGCAGGTTGGCCCGGCCGTCCCCCGGGAAGTGGAACGGCAGGAACACCGTGTCCGTCCGCAGGCTCTCCACCAGCCGCACCCGCGCCACCACCGCTCCCCGCGCCGAGACCACCCGGGCGAGCCCGCCCGCCGTCACGCCCGCCCGCCGGGCCGCGTCGGGGTGGATCTCCACGAACGGCTCCGGCTCGGCCGCCGTCAGTCCCGGCACCCGCCGGGTCTGCGCCCCGGACTGGTAGTGGGCCAGGACCCGGCCGGTCGTCGCGTACAGGGGCAGGTCGCCGCCCGGCAGTTCCGCCGCGTCGCGGTGTTCGACCGGTACGAAACGGGCCCGCCCGTCCGGGTGCGCGAAGCCGTCGAGGAAGAGTCGCGGCGTCCCCGGATGAGCCGGTCCCGACGGCACCGCCGGGCAGGGCCAGTGCAGCGCCTCGCCCGCGTCGAGGCGTTCGTAGCTCACCCCGGAGTAGTCGGCCCGGCCGCCCGCGGTGGCCCGCCGCAGCTCCTCGAAGACCTCGCGGGGCGCGACGGGATACCGCTCGGCCGGTTCCCCCAGCCGTACCGCGATTCCGCGCAGGACCTCCAGGTCGCCGCGTACCCCCGGTGGCGGAGCGAGCAGCGCGCGACGGCGCAGCACCCGCCCCTCCAGGTTGGTCAGCGTGCCCTCCTCCTCCGCCCATTGGGCGACGGGCAGGACCACGTCCGCCATCCGGGCCGTCTCCGAGGGAACGAAGTCCGCCACGACCAGTAGATCGAGCGCGGCGAGACGCTCGGTGACATGGCCGGCGTGCGGGGCGGAGATCACCGGGTTCGAACCGAAGACCAGGAGCGCGCGCGGACCGCGGGGCGTCCCCAGCGAGTCGAGCAGCTCGTACGCGCTCGGCCCGGGCCCCGGCAGCGCCGCCGGGTCGACGCCCCACACCCCGGCCACGTGCGCGCGGGCCGCGGGGTCGGTGATCATCCGGTAGCCGGGCAACTGGTCGGCCTTCTGCCCCAGTTCACGTCCGCCCTGACCGTTTCCCTGGCCGGTGAGGCAGCCGTAGCCGCTGCCGTCCCGGCCCGGAAGCCCGAGCGCGAGCGCGAGATTGACGAACGCGGAGACCGTGTCGGCACCCTTGCTGTGCTGTTCGGCGCCGCGCCCCGTCAGGACGTACGCCCGTCGGGCGTCGGCGAGCAGCCGTACCGCCTCCCGCTGGGCCGCGACCGGCACCCCCGTCACCCGCTCGGTCCGCTCCGGCGTCCAGGGCAGCGCCCGCTGCCAGGCCTCCTCGAAGCCGTTCGTGCGCTCCCGTACGAAGGAGTGGTCGAGCCGTCCGTCGACCACCGTCAGCTGCAACAGCCCGAGCGCGAGGGCGAGATCGGTGCCGGGCGCGGGCCGCAGATGCAGCGCGGCCCGCTCGGCGGTCGGGGTGCGGCGCGGGTCGAGCACGATCAGCGCGGCCCGGTCCAGATGCCGCATCAGCGGCGGCATCGTCTCGGCCGGGTTCGCCCCGGCGAGCAGCACGACGTCCGCCCGGCCGAGGTCGGCCACCGGGAAGGGCAGACCCCGGTCGATACCGAAGGCGGCGTTGGACGCGGCGGCGGCCGACGACATGCAGAAGCGCCCGTTGTAGTCGATCCGGCTGGTCCGCAGCGCGATCCGGGCGAACTTGCCGAGGAGGTACGCCTTCTCGTTGGTCAGCCCGCCGCCGCCGAACACGCCCACCGCGTCCGGGCCGTACTCCCGCCGGATCTCCCGCAGCCGCCCCGCGACCAGGTCCAGGGCGACGTCCCAGCCGGCGGGGGCGAGCCTCCCGTCCGCGCCGCGCACCAGGGGTTCGCGCAGCCGGTCGGCCGCCGACAGCACCTCGGGCGCGGTCCAACCCTTCTGGCACAGACCGCCCTGGTTGACGGGGAAGGAGGAGGGGGCGACGGTGACCTCACCGAGGGATCCGCGGCCGCCCGCGTGACCGAGCCGCGTACCGCACTGCAGCGCGCAGTAGGGGCAGTGCGTATGGACCGCGCGGGGGGCTGCGGACACGGCGGAGGAGACAGCGGGCGTCACGGCGGGCGAGACAGCGGGCGTCACGGCGGGGGAGTGGATCGGGTCAGACACGGGTGGCCCCGGACCGTACGGGACGCGGTTGCGACTGCCCGGGCCTGCCGGGCCGGCCTGGCCGCACCGGCCGCAGGTACACCACCCAGGTGACCGCCACACAGAGCGCGTAGAAGCCGAGGAACGCCAGGAACGCCGGCGCGCCGCTGCCGCCCTCGGAGCCGTACGCCGCCCGGAAGGCGAGGTTCACCGCGACCCCGCCGAGCGCGCCGACCGCGCCGGCGATCCCGATCACGGCCCCCGAGAGCCGGCGGGCACGGGCGAAGGCCCGGGTCGCGTCCCCGCCGCCGGTGACCTCGCGGCCGGCCCGCTCGGCGAAGACGGCCGGGATCATCTTGTACGTGGAGCCGTTGCCGATCCCGGTGAGCACGAACAGCACGGTGAAACCGGCCACGAACAGGGCGAACGAGCCCTCGCGCGAGGCGAGGAGCAGTCCCGCGGTCCCGGCCGCCGTCCCCGTGAACGTCCACGCGGTGACCCGCGCCCCGCCCCACCGGTCGGCGAGCCGCCCACCGAAGGGGCGCGCCAGAGAACCGAGGAGGGGGCCGAGGAACGTGTACGAGGCCGCTTGGAGCGGGCTGGACCCGAACTGGGTCTGCAGGACCAGACCGAAGGCGAACCCGTACCCGATGAACGACCCGAACGTGCCGATGTAGAGCAGCGAGATCCACCAGGTGTGCGCGACACCCAGGGCTTCGCGCAATGCACCCTTCTCGCCGCGCACCAGCGCCAGATTGTCCATCCGCAGCGCGGCCAGGAGCGCGACGGCGACGATCAGCGGCAGGTAGAACGCGGCGACGTAGGACGGGTGCGTGTCGCCGGCCGTGGCGATGACCAGCAGCCCGAGAAGCTGGACCACGGCCACCCCCAGATTGCCGCCACCCGCGTTGAGCCCGAGGGCCCAGCCCTGGTGGCGCTGGGGGAAGAAGGCGGTGATGTTCGTCATCGAGGAGGCGAAGTTGCCGCCGCCGACGCCGCCGAGCGCGCCGATGAGGAGGAAGACCCACAGGGGTGTGCCGGGGCGCTGTGTGAAGTACGCGGCACCGCAGGCGGGGACGAGCAGCACGGTGGTGGCGAAGACCGTCCAGTTCCGGCCGCCGAACCGGGTGACCGCGTGGCTGTACGGGAGTCTCAGCACCGCGCCCACCAGGGTCGGGGTGACGACGAGGAGGAACTTCTCGCCGGGCGTGAACGGCAGCCCGATACGCGGCGACATGAACAGCACGAGGACCGACCACATGGACCAGACGGAGAAACCTACGTGCTCGGAGGCTATGGAGAGCACCAGATTGCGCCGCGCGATCCGCTTGCCCTTCCCCTCCCAGAACCGGACGTCCTCGGGGTCCCAGTCCTCGATCCACCGGCCGCCCGCGCGCCGGCCCTCGGCGCTCACGGTGCGCCCTTCAGCGCCCGGTCCACCAGGGGGCCCGCAGCGCCCGTGTAGGCGGCCGGGTCGCAGAGCGAGGCGATCTCGGCGGCGTCCATGACGCCGGCGAGCTCGGGGGCCTCGGCCAGGACGTCGGGGAGGGGCCGGCCGTCGCGGTCCGCCGTCACCGACGCCCACGTCAGCAGCTCCTTCGCTGCGGCCTTCCCGAGCCGGGGCGCGAGCACGGCGGCGATCCGCTCGGAGACGACCTGGCTGCCGGTGAGCGCCAGGTTCTCCCGCATCCGCTCCGCGCGCACCTCAAGACCCTCGGCCAGCTCGACGGCCGTGTGCGCGGCGCCGCCGGTCAGCCGCAGGCACTCGCGCAGCAGCTGCCACTCGGCGTGCCACACCCCGCCGGAGCGCTCGTCCTCGGTCACCAGGCACTGCGCCAACGCGCCGGCGAGCGCCGGTACCTGCAGGGCGGCGGATCGGATCAGGGTCGCGAGGACCGGGTTCCGCTTGTGCGGCATCGCCGAGGACGCCCCGCGTCCGGACCCGCCCGACGGCTCGGCGACCTCCCCGACCTCGGTCCGCGCGAGCGACTGCACGTCGACCGCGATCTTCCCGAGCGCACCGCTGGCGAAGGCGAGCGCGGAGCCCAGATCGGCGACCGGGGCGCGCAGGGCGTGCCAGGGCAGCAGCGCGGTGCTCAGCCCGGTCTCCTCGGCGAACGCCGTGAGGAGCCGCTCGTGGTACGCCCCGGCGTCGAACCTCTCCGCGGCGTCGTCGGTCGCTGCCTCGCCGGTCGCCGCCGCCTCGCCGGTCGCCCCCTCGCCCGCCGCCACGCCGGTCGCCCCCGCGGGCCCGGCCGCGAGGCGCGCGTACTCCACGTACCCCGCGAGCGTGCCCGCCGCCCCGCCCAGGGACACCGGGAGGGACTCCTGGACGCGCGCGAGGCGTTCGTCGGCGGCCAGGAGCAGTTCGCGCCACCCCGCGGCCTTGAGTCCGAAGGTGGTCGGGACCGCGTGGAGGGTCAGGGTGCGGCCGGCGATCAGGGTGTCACGGTGGCGTTCCGCGAGGGCGGCCAGCGCGACCGCCGTGCGGGACAGGTCCGCGCGGATCAGCCGCAGCGCCCGGTCCGCGACCAGCATCGCGCCGGTGTCGAAGATGTCCTGGCTCGTCGAGCCCCGGTGGACGTACTCCGCGGCCGCCGGTTCCTCCGCCGCGACCACCCGGGTCAGCGCCTGCACCAGGCCGACGACGGGGTTCGCGGTCTCGCGCGCCGCGAGGGCCAGGGCCCGAAGGTCCAGGCGTTCCGCGCGCGCCGCGTTGGAGACCGCACGGGCCGCCTCCGCCGGGACCGTGCCGAGCCGCGCCTGCGCCCGGACCAGCGCCGCCTCGGCGTCCAGCATGGCCTGCAGCCAGGCCCGGTCGCCGACCGCGGCCTCCACCGGAGTCCCGGCCCGTACGGGCGACAGCAGCCCCGCGTCCTCCCACGGCCGCGTCACACGATCACCCCCGCCGGCTCCATCGAGGAGCCCTCCGTCACCGGCCGCACGCCCGCCGGTACCTGTGTCGCCGGCGGCAGCGCGCACAGCGCCCGCGCGATGGCGTCCGAATCGCCGAGTGTCACGGAGTCGACGCCCGGCCGGATGCCGGCCGCGGTGACCCAGTGGACCGACTCGGTCGGCACACCGTACGCGAACCGGCGCGGGTGCGGTCGGCCGCGGCCGTCCACCACCCGGTACGGCCGCTCGGTGACGGCCAGGCCCCCGGTCTCGTAACTCGTCCCGCAGGACCCGGCGATCCGGTACGGCGCCGCCTGGTCGGTGCCGAGGAGATGCAGCATCAGCGGGTCCCGGGTGCGCCGCAGGTCCGGCTCCGGCAGCCGCGCCTCGATCAGCACACCGGCCCGTACCGGCGGCCCCGGCACGGACTCCGACGCGGCCACGAACGACGGCGCCGCCGCGTCCAGCCGGATCTGCGTGCCCGGCCCGGTGACCTCCAGGACACCCGCCTCGATCAGCGCGATCATCTCCTCGACACGGGAGGCCGGGGGCCCGATCGACAGGAAGCCGTTGAGCGGGGTGTACCAGCCCTCCAGGTCGTCCCGGTGCGAATTGCCCTCCAGGCCGCCATGGTCGACGGCCAGCCGGATCTCGTTGCGCAGGTCCCGCAGCACGTCGAGCGCGGCCTTGAGTGGGCCCCGTACATTGCCCGCCCGCGCCTCCGCCACGTCCCGCTCCAGATGGCGCAGCAGCCAGGCCCGGAAGTCGTCCCGGCCGGTGAACTTCCGCTCCCCGTAGGGCCGGGACAGCTTCTCCCAGTCCCACCGGTCCGGCTCGGTGACTCCGTACTCCGCCACCAGCGCCGCCCGCTCGGGCTCCTCGGCCGCCTCCAGGTAGCGGGCGGTGAACTCCTCGCGGCGGTCGCCGCGCCCCAGTGAGTCGAGGAGCGTGCCGTAGTAGACGCTCTCCACCTCGCGTGAGATCAGCGGCCACAGGTCCTGGGTGAAGTTCACCCGCTCGCCGTCGACGTTCCGGGCCCGCAGCCGCGCGATGAACTCCGGTGTCAGCAGCTGCGGCAGGTGACGCCCGTACGCGCCCTTCTGGTTGTCGCCGCGTGCGTGGTATGGCACCCCGCGGCGCGAGGACGCGAACAGCTTCGGCTCCCGCCCCGAGGCGCGGTACACCAGTCGGCCGTCGCGCCGCTCGAAGACCCCGCCCCGGCCGGCCGTGAACAGCGCCATGTGGTCGAAGAAGTTGAGCCCCAGGCCGCGCAGGAGCACATGCTGCCCCGGCTCGATGAAGCTCAGATCCACGTCCGCCGGGTTGGCCGGCGTGATGTAGCGCAGGTTGTGGATCCGGGCCAGGCTCGCCGTACGGGCCTCGCGGGCCGTCGGCCGGGCCGGCACATGGCCCTGGGCGAGGACGACTCCGTCGAGGTGGTTGAGGCGTGTGCCGTCCTCCAGACGCACCCCCTGCGGGCCGCCGGGCACACCGTGGGTGTCGGCCATCGCCACCGCCCGCGAACGGTGCACCCGGACCGTCACATGATCCGGCGCGCGGTCCACCACCCGCTGGAAGCAGTCGTGCAGATAGCGGCCGTAGAAGGCGCGTGAGGGGTACGAGTCCGGGCCGAGCCGGCGGGCCTCCTCCAGCGTCTCCGCGTCGTACCCGTCGGCGGACGCGCCGGCCCGCGTCAGCACCGCGAGCTGCTGCGCCC
Source organism: Streptomyces sp. ISL-36 (assembly GCF_018614205.1). Lineage (GTDB taxonomy): Bacteria > Actinomycetota > Actinomycetes > Streptomycetales > Streptomycetaceae > Streptomyces. Next base: position 85,739 of record NZ_JAGGOS010000049.1, read on the forward strand.
ACGCGTACAGACTGGGCCCAGGCTCGACCGGGCCCTCGATCCGCGTGCTGTCGTCGGTGTAGACCGTCACCTGCGAGGCGACCGTGTTCATCAGCAGGTGCCGCGACTGCTCCGTCCGCCAGACCGCGCCGGGGCCGGGCGCCGCGGGGTCGACCACGTGGACGGTGAGCGTCCGGTGGGTGGGCGCCACACGCTCGTTGGCGCAGATCCGCTCCAGGACGGACAGGCCGCGCGGCCCGGCGCCGACGATGCAGAGCTCGGCGTGCGCGCCGTTCATGCCTGCGCCCCGGCGGCGGGGGCGGAACCGTTCGTACCGGTCACACGGGTCGCATCGATCGCACCTGCTGTACCGGGCACACGCGTCGCATCGGTCGCACCGGTCGCACCGGTCGTGCCGGCCGCGAGCAGACGGGCCAGTTCGAGCCGCTTGATCTTGGTCGTCGCCGTCTGCGGCAGCTCACCGAGCCGCCACTGCACCGGCTCCGCCATCGGAGGCAGTGTGGCCGTCGCCGTCTTCCACGCCGCCGGGTCCAGCGGGCGGTCGTCCTTCGTGCAGACCACCGGAACGGCACGGCCGTCGGCGCCGGGAATGATGATGACCTCGGCCAGCTCGGCCAGCTTCCCGAAGAGGGTGTCCTCCGCGGCGAGGGTCGATCCGAAGCCCTCGATCAGGTCGACCTCCCGGTCGAGCAGGTGCACACAACCCCACTTGGTGCGGTAGCCGACATCACCCATCCGCCACCAGCCGTCCGCGGACACCTGCTGGTCGTACCGCTCCTGCTCCCCGAGGTAGGTGACGATCCGGCCGTCGCTGCGGACCTCGATGTAGCCAGGGTTCTCCGGCGAGGGCTCCTTGCCGTCCCGGCTCACCACGCGGACGTCCGTCATCCCGGGGAAGGGGCGGCCGACGCAGCGCCCGTCGTCCTCCAGCGAGCGGCGCCGGGTGAAGGCGCGCACCACCGCGGGGCCGACCTCGCTCTGCCCGTACAGCTGGCCGAAGAGCGGCGCGCGCCGCTTCGTGGCACGCAGCAGTGTGTGCACGGTCCGCGGGTGGATCGCGTCGAAGGTGGACGAGAACAGCTTGACGTTCGACAGCGGACCGCGCGGGTCGTCCGCCAACTCCTCCCACTCCATGAAGGAGTTGGGGTGCGCCTCCAGGATGCCCGGCTTCAGCCGGGCGAACAGGTCGGCGGCCTGCTTCGGGTCGGGGTCGGCCAGCACGATGATCGGGAAGCCCCGGAAGAGGGAGATCGCGAGCGCCGTGAAGAGCCGCGAGTGCACGAACGACACATGCATCGCGATCGTTTCGCGGCCCCGGATCAGCGGCGCGATGGCGGAGACCTGCGGCCGGTAACGGGCCTGCAGCGTACGGCCGGTGTGCACGGCCAGCTTCGGAGTTCCCGTCGTGCCCGAGGTGTGTGTGATCAGCGTCGGGTGCTCGGGCGGCATGGTCACCGCGGGGACCCGCGCCACGCCCGCCAGACCGGCAAGCTCGGTGGCGCGCTCATGGCTGCCCGAGGCGAGCAGCACGGTTCCGGCCAGGTCGAAGACCTCGGCCGGCAGCTCCTTCTCCAGCTTCGTGGCGTCCGTCAGGAGGAACGGCCGCTCCGTGCGCCGCACCAGCTCGGCGGCGGTCGCGCCGTCCAGCTTCGGCGAGAGCAGCACCGGTACGGCTCCGATGCGGGCGATGGCACAGGACAGCAGCGTGATGTCGAAGCCGTCGGACTTGTAGACGACGACCCGCTTGCCGGGGCGCACCTTCGCCGCCCACAGCCGGGACGCGAAGTCGTCGATCAGGTCGGCGACCTCCGCGACCGTCGTACGCCGCCCCAGCTCGGGCGCGATGTCCAGGTCGTGGTCGAGGATCACCACGTTCGCGGGATGCCGGGACGCCGCTCGCTCGAACAGCGTACCCAGCCGGATTCCACGGTTTCCAATGCGCTGCAGCAGCATGTCCCCAGGCTTTCGTCGGTAGAAATGCCGAGATCGACAGAGATCGGCAAGGCGAATTCGAGCCGCTCCCGCGAGAATGCGCGGGGTGAAGAAGGGCGGACGGAGAATGGGCGCTAATTCGCCGTTCTCGGAACGGGATACTGCTGAGCGTTCATGGGACGGTCAACGGAACGAATCAGGGTCCGTCAAGTCCGGTGCGGGTCAGATGCCGATCCGATGCCGATCCGATGTCGGTCCGATGCGGATCAGTCGCGGATCAGTCGCACGTCCGACGCACGTCCAGTGCGAAGTGCAGTGCCACGATGTTCATGCGTCGGGCGTGGTAGAAGCGCTGCGCCCCGAGGTTGGCCGTGCCGGTGTCGAGTTCGATTCGTAGGCAGCCGGCCCGCAGGGCCCGCTGCCGCAGCTCGTCGAAGAGGCGGGCGCCCACGCCGGCCGAGCGGGCGGACGGCGCGGTGACGAGGTCGTCGACGAAGAGCAACCGCCCGCGGCTCGTGGCCAGTACGCGGTGTGCGGCCACGCCCAGACACCGGCCGGCCGGGTCGTACGCGGCGGTGAAGACGAGTCCCTGGAGGTGCGCGACGGCCGCGAACTCCAGGAAGCCGGCGGCGTCCAGGCCGGGTCGCAGTGTCCGTATCAACGGCCCGACGTCGGTGGCGAGGGCGGGGTCGTCCGGCGTCAGATCGGTCATCGTCAATTCCATGGCCGTCAGCGTAGGTCGGTAATCCCGTGTTTTCCGGTCGAGTTGACACATCATGCGTCGCGGGGGCGAAAGAACGGTTCCACTCTGTCAGTATCCGGTCATGCGCGCTGCCTACATCGAAGAGCTCGGACCGCCGGACGCGATTCAATACGGAGAACTGGCCGCACCACGTCCCGGTCCTACGGACGTTCTTGTCGACGTTCTGGCCACGACGGTCAATCCTGTCGACACCTTCGTCCGTTCCGGAGTGTTCCGGACTCCGCTGCCCTTTCCTTTCGTGATCGGGCGCGATCTCGTGGGGCGTGTCGCGGAGGCCGGAGCGGGCGTCCACGGCTTCGCGGTGGGCGACCTCGTGTGGAGCAACAGCCTGGGCCACGAGGGGCGTCAGGGCGCCGCCGCCGAACAGGCCGTCGTCGCCGCGGACCGGCTCTACCGGCTTCCACCCGGCGTCGACGCGGAGACCGCGGTGGCCGTGGTCCATCCGGCGGCCACCGCGTACCTCGGGCTCTTCACCCACGGCCGCGTACGCGCCGGGGAGACGGTGGTGGTCGCGGGCGCGGCCGGCAACGTCGGCAGCGCGATGGTCGTCCTCGCCGCCCGGGCGGGGGTACGGGTGATCGCCACCGCCCGGGAGCGGGACGCCTCGTACGTCTCCTCGCTGGGCGCCGCCGAGGTCTTCGACTACACCGACCCCGAGGTCCATGAGCTGATCCGGAGGGCGGCACCGGACGGCGTCGACGCCTATCTCGACGCGTCGGGCACCAACGACCTCACCCGCAGCGTGGACGTGCTGGCCCGACGCGGCCGGATCGTGCTTCTCGCGGGCGCCCGGACACAGCCCGTCCTGCCGGCCGGTCAGCTCTACATGAAGGACGGCACGATCGCCGGATTCGTCATCTCGCACGCCTCCACGGCCGAACTGGCCGAGGCCGCCGAGACCATCAACCGACTGCTCGCCGCCGGGGTGCTGTTCCCCCGCGAGGTCGAGGTCCGTCCCCTGAGCGAGGCCGCGGAGGTCCACCGCCGCATCGAGACGAAGGGCCCCCACGGCAGCCGCATCGTCCTGCGCACGACGGCACGCTGACGGCCCGACCCGGCGACTGCCCGGGCCCCGGCCCTTGGGCCGGACCTCGCGCCCTGCCGCTGGGGCGCCCTGACGGCCGGACCCCGGGGAGTGCCTCGGGCCCGGAGTTTTCCGACCCCTCGGCCGGGACGCCTCGGGCCCGGAGTTTTCCGAACCCTCGGCCGCGCCGGCAAGGTGGTCGCACGACACCGTTCACGCCACCCCGTGGTGATCTTGCCACCCCCGTCGTACCCCGGCCATCGGCCGGGAACGAAGTGGCCGAGGTCACCGTTGACCCTCTCCCAGCGCCGAATTAGTTTCGGCCAGCGGTACGGGTTCCCTCAGGGGCTCCCGGTTTCTCTCAACAACGGGGGTTGAGGCAATGTCCCAGCACGGCGCGGACGGAGGCGGGGGCACCGACGCGCTCTCGGTTCTGGAGCTGCTCGCTCAACAGGCCCCACCGGGCCGCTACGAAGCACTGCTGGAGGAGGCCCGCCGGGCGGGCGCACCACCCGGCGAACTGGCGAGGCTGGAGAGGGCCGTTCAGCTCGCCATCGGTATCAGCTCCTCCTTCGACCGCCGGGAACAGCGCGAGGCCGGGCTCGCCGCACTCGTCGACACCGCACGGGACCTGACCTTCCCGTACGACCTCGACAGCCTCCTGCGGGTCATCGTCCGCCGGGCCAAGGGGCTGCTCGACTTCGACATGGCGTACGTCAGCCTGCGCGACGCCAACGGCTCCTCCTTCGTCCACACCACCGAGGGCTCCCACACCGGACTGACCACCGGTCTGCGGGTCCTCGACGGTCACGGACTGGGCGGCGAGGCCCACAGCCACGGGGAACCGGCGTGGTCCGCCGACTACTTGGAGGACGACCGCTTCCCGCACGCCCGGGCGGTCGACGAGGTCGTCAGGGCCGAAGGGCTGCGCGCCGTCATGGCCGTACCGCTGCGCAGCGGCGACACGACCGTCGGCGCGCTGTACGGCGCCGACCGCAGGGTCCGCCACTACACGCCCGACGAGATCGGCCTGATGTCCTCACTGGCCGACCTGGCCGCGGTCGCCATCGAGAAGGCTGGCCTCCTCGACCAGACCCGGGCCGAGGTGACCGAACTGGAGCTGGACAGTTCGCGGGCCCGCTCCAGCCTCACCCGGATGCGGCACATCAGCGAGGCCCACAGCCGGATCATGAACCTCGTCCTGGCGGGCGGCGATCTGTGCAACGTGGCAAAGGCGGCGGGCGACGCGCTCGACGCGACCGTCATGATCCGTGACCCGGGCGGACGCAGCCTCGCCTTCGGCGGCGAGATCACCGGCCTCGACGAGGAGGCCGTGGCGAAGGCCTCGCTGGACGCGCACGCCGGCCGCCGGCCCGTCGTGACCGGCGACAACACCTGGGTGGCGCCGGTCATCGCCGGCTCCGAGGACCTGGGCGTCCTGGTGATCCGCGCGGCGACCGGACTGACGGGCGAGGACGAGCGGCTGCTCGAACTGGCCGCCCAGTCCGTGGCCTTCCTCCTCCTGATGCAGCGCTCCACGGCTGTCGCCGAGGGGCCCGTCCGCGACGAGCTCCTCGACGACCTGCTCGCCGACCCCCAGCACGCCCCCCAGCAGATCGTGCAGCGCGCCCGGCGCCTCGGCATCGACCTGGGCAAGCCGCACGTCCTGGTGGTGGCCCGGCCGGAGGGCGGGGAGCAGGGGCGGGCGGTGGTGTGGGCGTCCTCGTACGCGTACCGGATGTCCGGTCTGAAGACCGTGCAGGGCGGCTGCATCGTGCTGCTGCTGCCCGGACTCGACGCCTCGGCCGTCGCGAAAGCGGTCTCCGGTGAACTCTCCCCGCTGCTCGGCCACCCGGTCTCGGTCGGCGCGGCCGGCCCCGGCTGGAGCCCGGACAGCGCGGGGCGGCTCTACCTGGAGGCCATGCGCTGCCTCGACGCGATGAGCGCACTGGGCGGTTCCGGCTCGGCCGCCTCCGTGCAGGACCTGGGGTTCCTGGGGCTTCTGCTCTCGGACGACCACGACGTGGACGGCTTCATCGAGTCGGCGATCGGGCCCGTACTGGACTACGACGCCGAGCGGTTCACCGATCTGACGCGCACGCTGGAGGCGTACTTCGCGTCGGGCGGCAGCCCGACGAACGCGGCGGAGGCGCTGCACGTCCACCCCAACACGGTGTCGCGCCGGCTGGAACGGATCGGCGAACTCCTCGGCGCGGAGTGGCAGAAGCCGGGCCAGGTCCTGGAGGTCCAGCTGGCCCTCCGCCTCCAGCGCACCCGCGACGTCCTGGCCCAGCAACGCGGCACGGACCCGTCCCGCTCGGCACCACCGACCGCCTGACGAGGGGGAGCGGGCGGGTGGGCGCCGGAGGCGACCCCGGCAGCCGCCGCCTGGCACCCGGCACCGGGAGGCGGCGCTAGCAGCCGCCGCCCGCCGTCCGGCAGTTGCCACCGGCGGTCGCCGCCCGCCACCCGGCCCCGGGAGGCGACTGCCCGGCGCCGGTAGGCGCACCTGGCACGCTGCCGCCGAAGCCGAAGCCGAAGCC
>NZ_JAGGOS010000050.1 GCF_018614205.1 Streptomyces sp. ISL-36
GCGGCAGGCCGTCGGCGCCCGGGCGCCCCGGGTCCGCCCCGTGCTCCAGGAGGACCCGTACGGTCTCCGCGTGCCCGAGCCGCACCGCCCAGGCGAGCGCGGTGAAGCCGTACGCCTCTTCCTGGTCGGCCCGCGCCCCCGCGGCGAGGAGCGCCCGGACCACCTCGGTGTGCCCGCCGCAGGCCGCCCCGCACAGCGGAAGGTCCCCCGCCCCCTCGCCGCTGCCCCGGGCGGGATCGGCCCCGGCGGCCAGCAGGAGGCGGACGATCCCGGCCTCGTTCGCGAGGGCGGCCCGGTACAGCGCGGTCTCCCCCTCGGTGTCGGCTTCGGGGGATTCCCCGGCCCGGAGGGCGCGGACGACGGCGTCGTCGTCCCCGCTGCGGATGGCGTCGAACAGCGTGCTCATCCAGCGACCTTCACCCGAAGGGCACGTACGGCGCAAATGGTTACGCGTCGCACTCCAGCACCGACCCGCACACCGCGCACCGCACCCGTGCCGGGCGCCCTCCGGCCGGCATCCGCAGCCGCTGCCAGCACACCGGGCAGGGGAAGGAGACCCTGGTCGCGGGCCCGCTCCCCTCGAAGGTGTACGACAGCCCCGCCGCCGCCCGGCCGTAGCGGCGTTCCTTCGTGTACCGGTGCCGGGCCGCCCACCCGGCCCCGGCCAGCGGAGGCCGGCGCTCGTCCCGCGTCGCCTCCTCCCGGCCCCGTACCCATGCCTCGTACGCCCGGGGGCTGGTGAACCAGGGCGACGGGTCCTCCCCGAACACCGCGGCCCGCTTCGCCAGGACGTAGCCGAACTCCTCCGGCGTCAGGTATCCCAGCTTCTGCCGGGAGACCGGGTCCTCCCGGAACGCGTCGAGCAGCAGCCACCCCGCCCCGAGATAGGTGGTCACCACGTCCGTGAGGATCTCGTTCTCCCGGGTGCCCGGGAAGCCGAGATCCAGCCGGTGCAGCAGCACATGGGTGATCTCGTGGGCCAGCGCCGCTCCCACGTCCCCGCGGTGGCTCCGGAAGCGGTCGTTGAGCTCGATGAAGTACTCGGGCCCGGCCGCCAGGTCGACGCTCGCCGCGTGCCGCATCTCCCGGAAGCTCACGATCATCCGTGCCTCGGGGAGCCGCAGATGGTGCACGAGCGCCCGGGCCACCCGCTGCGCGCCGAGGTGGAGGTCGTCCTCGTCGTCGAAGGCCACGTCGGCCGCCGCAACGCTCGTGGCGTACCGCCGTACCCCGTCCGCGGAGAGTCTGCGGTACAGGGCGGTGATCGAGGCGCGGACCGTGTCGAGATGGGGGAAGCCGTGCACGACTTCACCGTCTCCGCCGCCGTTCGGCACGTCGTCACCCCCTTCCCCCCACTGTACGAGCAGGCTGTGGCAGGCGAAGCGCTGGCCGAAAACGCGTTCTTGTGGCCCCCGTGACGCCTTGTCCATAATCCGGACCAAGCCTTGACGGGCACATGCCATCAAGGCTCAACCCCCCATGAAAGGCAGAGACTTGAAGAAGAACCGATTGGTCCGCGCCCTGCAGAGAATCGCCGCCGCCGGCGCCGTCGTCCTCGCCGCGGTCAGCCTCCAGCCCTCCACCGCCTCCGCCGCGCCCACCCCCGTCGTCGGCGGCACGCAGGCCGCACAGGGCGAGTTCCCCTGGATGGTCAGGCTCTCCATGGGCTGCGGCGGCTCCCTGCTGACCCCGCAGATCGTCCTCACCGCCGCCCACTGCGTCAGCGGCTCCGGGAACAACACCAGCATCACCGCCACCGCCGGAGTCGTGGACCTCCAGAGCAGCAGCGCCATCAAGGTCAGGTCGACCAAGGTGCTCCAGGCCCCCGGCTACAACGGCACGGGCAAGGACTGGGCCCTGATCAAGCTCGCCTCCCCGATCACCTCGCTGCCCACCCTCAAGATCGCCGACACCACCGCGTACAACAGCGGAACGTTCACCGTCGCCGGCTGGGGAGCCACCCGCGAGGGCGGCGCGCAGCAGCGGTACCTGCGCAAGGCGACCGTACCGTTCGTCTCCGACGCCAGCTGCAAGGCCGCGTACGGCTCCAGCCTCGTCCCCAGCGAGGAGATCTGCGCCGGCTACAACGAGGGCGGGGTCGACACCTGCCAGGGCGACTCGGGCGGCCCGATGTTCCGCCGCGACAACGCCGGCGCCTGGATCCAGGTCGGCATCGTGAGCTGGGGCGAGGGCTGCGCACGGCCCGGCTACCCCGGCGTCTACACCGAGGTGTCGACGTTCGCCTCCAACATCAAGTCGGCCGCGGCCACGCTCTGACCCCCTGACGTGATCACACGTGTACGGGGGCGGGCCCACCCACCCCCGTACACGTCCGTCCACGTCCGTGCACGCCCTACGCGAGCTCCACCCGCGCCCCCGCCCCGCCCTCCAGCTCCAGGACCCAGACCTCGTTGTCGCCCTCCCGCAGGACCGGGCCGGGCACGAAGAGCGAACCCTGCGGGCCCACGTCCCAGTACCGCCCCAGACAGAAGCCGTTGACCCACACGAAGCCGCGCGACCCGCCCGGCAGGGACAGCGCCGCGTCACCCGGCTCCGTGACGTCCACGACCGCCCGGTAGAGACCGGGGGCCGCCCCGCCCGGCGCCGGACGGAAGGGCACCTTCCCCACGGCCCCCGCCTCGAAGGCGTCCAGCCGCAGCCCCCGGGCCCGCACCCCGTGCACGTACTGCCGCTCGTGCCGGACCCCGCCCGTGATCCCCTTGGGCTCGCCCTGCCGCGGCCCGTAGTTGACCCGGCCCAGCGACTCCACCCACAGCTCGACCACCGCGGGCCCCGCCACCGGCTCCGGCAGTACCGCGTCCTCCGTCGTCAGCACCCCCGCCCGCACCCCGTCCACGCACACCACCGCACGGTCGCGCAGCCCCGTGACCGACAGCGGGTACGGCTGCCGGGGCCCGGGGATCTCCAGGCGGTAGCGGACCACCCCCCGGTCCACGCCCAGCTCCTCGAAGGTCGGCGGCACCGGCGTGTCCGACTCCTCGTCGCCCAGCACCTCCAGGACCTCCCCCAGCGGAGCCCACTCGGCCAACGCCCCCGCCGCCGGCGCGGCGATCCGCCGCGGCGGCCCCGGCACCTCGGGCAGCGGACCGTCCGCGAACGCGGCGAGAACCTCCCGGAAACGCCAGTACTTCTCCGTCGGCAGCCCCGCCTCGTCCACCGGAGCGTCGTAGTCGTACGAGGTCACCGTCGGCCGCAGCTCACCCTCGTGCAGCGCGCCGTCCCGGTTCGCCCCCGCCCAGCCGGCGAAGTTCGTCCCCCCGTGCGCCATGTACAGGTTGACCGAAGCCCCGCACTCCAGGATCTCCCGCAGCGTCGCCGCCGCGTCGTCCGCGTCCCGTACGGAGTGCTCCGTGCCCCAGTGGTCGAACCAGCCGCACCAGAACTCCATGCACATCAGCGGACCCGACGGCTGATGCCGCCGCAGCGCCGCGAACGCCTCCCGCGCCCCCGAACCGAAGTTCGCCGTGGCGAGGACCCCGGGCACCGAACCGCCCGTCAGCATGTGGTCCTCCGGCCCGTCCGAGGTGAACAGCGGCACGCCCACCCCGCAGTCGAGCAGCAGATCCGCGAGCCGGCGCAGATACCCCTGGTCGGAGCCGTAACTGCCGTACTCGTTCTCCACCTGGACCATGATCACCGGCCCGCCGCGGTCGATCTGCCGCGCCACGACCTGCGGCAGGAGCGTACGGAACCAGCCGCCCACCAGGTCCAGGAACTCCGCGTCGTCCGTCCGCACCCGCCGCCCGAGCCGGCCCGTCACCCAGTGCGGCAGCCCGCCGTTCTCCCACTCGGCGCAGATGTACGGCCCCGGCCGCACGATCGCCCACATCCCGGCCCGCTCCACCGCGTCCAGGAACCGGCCGAGCGCCGCCACGTCCCCGTAGCGCCCCGGCTCCGGCTCGTACAGATTCCACGGCACGTACGTCTCGACACAGTTGAGCCCCATCGCACGGAGCATCTCCAGACGGTGGTCCCACTGGTCCTCGTGCACCCGGAAGTAGTGCAGCGCCCCCGACAGCAGCCGCACCGGCCGCCCGTCCAGGAGGAAATCCTCGTCACCCACAGCGAACGTGCTCATGGACTCACCCTCGCCCTCTGGCGGCGGACCGGTCCATGGACAAAGATCGTCGCTGTTTGGACGTAAGGAGACGCGAGGAAACCCGCGGGGAGGCGTGAGCCCGATGTACCACACCTGGATGCGCTACTTCACGCCCAGCCCGGTCCACCACCGCCTCGGGCTCGTCTGCCTCGGCGTCGGACTGCAGCACGGCACCCTGCCCACCGTCGGCCCCCGCACCCTCGACCACCACGTCGCCGTCGTCGTCAGCGCCGGCAGCGGCTGGTACCGCGGCCCGGACGGGCGGCGGACCACCATCACCGCCCCCGCCCTGATCTGGCTGACCCCCGGCGTACCGCACCACTACTCCGCCGACCCCGGCACCGGCTGGGACGAGTCCTTCGTCGACTTCGGCGGCCCCGCCACCGCCACCTACACCGAACTCGGCTACATCGAACCCGACCGGCCCGTCGTCCCCCTCTCCGACGCCGCCGCCCCCCGGGCCGCCATAGGCCGGATCGCCCGCGCCGCCCGGCGCGGCAACCCCCTCCTGGAGGTCGAGACCGGCGCCGCCGTCCACGAACTCCTCGTCGCACTGCGCCGCGCCCGCGCCGACACCAACGCCGACGGCGACCCCGTCCTGACCGCCCTGGCCCGCGACGCCTTCCAGCCGCTGTCCGTCGCCGAACACGCCGCCCGGCACGGCATGACCCCGGCCGAGCTGCGCACCGCCGTGCGCCGCGCCGCCGGCTGCAGCCCCAAGGACTACCTGCTCTCCATCCGCCTCGGCCGCGCCAAGGAGCTCCTCGCCGCCACCGAACTGCCCGTCGCGGCGGTCGCCCGCCGGGTCGGCTACGACGACCCCGCCTACTTCTCCCGGCTGTTCACCCGCCGGGTCGGCACGGCCCCGATCCGCTTCCGCGAACAACAGGGCAGAACCGTGCCGGGCGGCTGGAGCAACCGGATCCCGGATCCCGAACACCCTCCGACCATCGCCACCCGATCCGTCTAAGCTCGCTGCTCATGAGCGATATCGACGAGTCCGTCACCGCGGAACTGACCCGGCTGCGCGAGAGCATCGACAACATCGACGCGGCGGTCGTGCACATGCTCGCCGAACGCTTCAAATGCACCCAGCAGGTCGGCGTCCTCAAGGCGAAGCACCAGCTGCCCCCGGCCGACCCGGCGCGCGAGGCCCGCCAGATCGCCCGGCTGCGAGAGCTCGCCGAGAGCGCGAAACTGGATCCGGCGTTCGCGGAGAAACTCCTGAACTTCATCATCGCGGAGGTCATCCGCCACCACGAGACGATCGCGGACGGAGCACGCTGATGGGCCGCGTCACGGTCTTCACGCTGGGGGGAACCATCTCCGCACGGGGCGGCGACGCGGCCCGCATGACCGGCGCCGAGGTCGTGGCGGGCCTCGGCCTTTCCGCCGTCGACGCGGAGCTGCGCGACTTCCGCCGGCTCCCCAGCTCCTCCCTCTCCTTCGAGGACCTGGCCGCACTCGCCCAGGAGGTACGGGACACGGTCACGGCGGGCTCCGGCGTCGTCGTCGTCCAGGGCACCGACACCCTGGAGGAGATCGCGTTCCTGCTGGACCTGCTCTGCGCGACCGACCAGCCGATCGTCGTCACCGGCGCCATGCGCCGCCCCGACCTGCCCGGCGCGGACGGCCCGGCCAACCTCGCGGCCGCGCTCACCGTTGCCGCGGACCCCCGCTGCCGGAACCTCGGCGTCCTGGTGGTACTCGCGGACGAGATCCACGCGGCCCGCTTCGTCCGCAAGACCCACACCACCTCCGTGGCCACCTTCGCCTCCCCGGGCGCCGGCCCGATCGGCACGGTCGTCGAGGGCGAGCCGAGGATCCTGCTGCGCCCCGCCACCACCACGGCGATCTGCCCGCTGCGCTTCGACCCGGCGGTACGCGTGGCCCTGGTGACCCTCTCCCTCGGTGACCGCGGCGAACTCCTCGAAGCCGTCGACGACCGCTTCGACGGCCTGGTCGTGGCCGCCTTCGGCGCCGGACACGTCCCGGCCCGCCTGGTCGAGCCCCTGGAAGAGCTCGCCACCCGCATCCCGGTCGTCCTCGCCTCCCGCACCGGCGCGGGCCCCACCCTCTCCCACACCTACCGCGGACCGGGCTCCGAGTACGACGTCCTGCACCGCGGCCTCGTCCCCGCCGGCCTCCTGGACCCGGCCAAGGCCCGCCTCCTCCTCCACGCCCTCCTCTCCAGCGGCGTCACGGGCCCCGCCGGATACGACCGCCCCCGCATCACAGCGGCCTTCACCCACCTCGACGGCGCCGGGCTCGCGTAAGAGCGCGCATCCCCCTGCCGCGCCCCCGCGCCGTCAGGCAGCATGGGCCCATGTCCGTACTGACGCGCGACGAAGCGCAGACCCGTGCCCAGCTCCTCGACGTCCAGCACTACGCGGTCGACCTCGACCTCACCACCGGCGACGAGACCTTCCAATCCACCAGCGTCATCCGCTTCACCGCCCGCACCGCCGGGAACACCTTCGTCGAGCTCAAGCCCGAAACCCTCCACTCCGCCCTCCTCGACGGCGAGCCCCTCGACACCGGCTCCCTCGACGGTAACCGGCTCCCCCTCACCCTCACCGAGGGCGAGCACACGCTCAGCGTCGGCACCACCATGCGGTACTCCCGCACCGGCGAGGGCATGCACCGCTTCACGGACCCCACCGACGGCGAGTCGTACGTCTACACCCAGCTCTTCATGGAGGACGTCCAGCGCGTCTTCGCCGCCTTCGACCAGCCGGACCTCAAGGCCGTCTTCGAGCTGTCCGTCACGGCCCCCGAGGGCTGGACCGTCCTCGCCAACGGCATCACCGAGCAGCAGCCCGACGGGCGCTGGACCTCCGCCCCCACCCCGCTCCTGTCGACGTACTTCGTGTGCGTCGCCGCCGGCCCCTGGCACTCCGTACGGACCGAGCACGCCGGCCTGCCCTTCGGCATCCACTGCCGCCGCTCCCTCGCCCCCCACCTCGACGCCGACGCCGAGGAGATCCTCGACGTCACCAAGGCCTGCTTCGACCGCTTCCACGAGAAGTTCGAGGAGCCGTACCCCTTCGACTCCTACGACCAGGCCTTCGTCCCCGAGTTCAACGCCGGCGCGATGGAGAACCCCGGCCTCGTCACCTTCCGCGACGAGTTCGTCTACCGCTCCGCCGTCACCGTCACCGAGCGCCAGACCCGCGCCATGGTCATCGCCCACGAGATGGCCCACATGTGGTTCGGCGACCTCGTCACCCTGCGCTGGTGGGACGACATCTGGCTGAACGAGTCCTTCGCCGAGTACATGGGCTACCAGACCATCAACGAGGCCTGCGCGGACCGCTTCCCCGACACCTGGATCGACTTCGGCATCGTCCGCAAGGCCTGGGGCTACGACGCCGACCAGCGGCCCTCCACCCACCCCGTCGCACCGGACCCCGAAGCCGTCCCCGACACCGCCTCCGCGCTGCTCAACTTCGACGGCATCTCCTACGCCAAGGGCGCCTCCGCCCTGCGCCAGCTCGTCGCCTGGATGGGCGAGAAGGACTTCCTCGCCGGCATCAACGCCCACTTCGAGCGCCACAAGTTCGGCAACGCCACCCTCGCCGACTTCATCGACAACCTCGCCTCCGCGACCGACCGCGACGTACACGCCTGGGCCGAGCGGTGGCTGCGCACCACCGGCGTCGACACCCTCACCCCCGAGCTGGACGGCGACGAGACCCGCACCGCCCTCACCGTGCGCCGGCAGGGCGGCCGCCCGCACCGCATCGCGGCCGGCGTGTACGACCGCGACCTCATCGACGCCCGCCGGCTCGTGCTCCGCGAACGCCTGGAGCTCGACGTACCGCAGACCGCGCCCACCGACCTCCCCGGACCGCGCCCCGCCCTCGTCGTCCTCAACGACGGCGACCTGACCTACGCCAAGGTCCGCCTCGACGCGACCTCCCTGGAGACCGCCCTGCGCGACCTCTCCGGCATCCCCGACGCCCTGACCCGCGCCCTGGTCTGGAACACCCTGCGCGATATGGTCCGCGACGGCGAACTGGAACCCGCCGCCTATCTGGGGACCGCCCACACCCACCTCCCCGAGGAGAGCGACCTCGCCATCGTGCAGGGCGTCCTCGGCTTCGCCCGCACCCAGATCGCCGACCGGTATCTGACGGCCGAGGAGCGGCCCGGCGCGCTCGCCCTCATCACGTCACTGGCCCGCGACCTCATCCGCCGCACCGAGGACGGCGAGGCCCCCGGCCTGCGCCTGACCGCCGTCCGCACCTTCATCGACAGCGCCACCCAGCCCGACACGATCGCCGCCTGGCTCACCGAGGGGACCGTCCCCGGCGGCCCGGAGGTCGACCCCGAGCTCCGCTGGCGCATCCTCGCCCGCCTCGCCGTCCTCGGCGCCGTCGGCGAGACGGCGATCGACGAGGAACTGGCCCGCGACCCCAGCGCCACCGGCCAGGAGGGCGCCGCCCGGTGCCGCGCCGCCCTGCCCGACCCGGAGGCGAAGGCGGCCGCCTGGTCCCGGCTCTTCGACTCGGACGACCTGTCCAACTACCTGTTCACCGCGACGGCCCAGGGCTTCTGGCAGCCCGAACAGGCCGATCTGGTACGGGAGTACGTATCCCGCTTCTACCCCGCCGCCGCCGCCCTCGGCGCCCGCCGCGGACCCGCGATGGCCGAGGCGGCGGGCCGCTACGCCTTCCCCGCCCACGCCGTCGACGCGGCCTCCCTCTCCCTCGGCGAAACCCACCTGGACGACGACGCCATGATCCCCGCTCTCCACCGCAAGCTCGTCGACCAACTCGACGACCTGCGCAGGGCCCTGCGGGTCCGCGGCGCCTAACAGCTTCACGCGGCCGGTCGCCCGGGCGGTCAGGCGGTCGGGGGTGGGCGGTCGGCCGGGCGGGTGGGCCGCCCGCCCCTGATCCGCGGGGCAGCTTCCGGCGGTCGGCCGGGCGGCCCCGCCCGACTTCACGGACGGGGCCTTTCCCAGGGCCCCGTCCCCCGTTCGGGTTGCTTGCCTCCACTCACCGGACAAACCCCCAGAACCCCCGGCAGGGTGGTGCCATGTGTGCCGCGCCCACGCCCGACCCCCCGCCCCTCGCCGGAGGCGCATCCGGGCCAGCAGCCCTCCGCCCGCTCCTCGACACGGTCCTGACCGCACTCCACGACGGGGCCACCGCCCGATGTGGCCCCCTGCCCGCCGGGGGACCGGACGCCGTCGCCGCACGCGTACGCCAAGCCCTGGGGGAGGCGATCCCCGCCACCGGCACCGGAGCCCGAGCGGCCCTGCACACCCTGGTCCACGCCCTCGCAGCCGGCGCCGCCGACCCCGCCCACCCCCTCTGCGCCGCACACCTGCACACCCCGCCCCTCGCGCTCGCCACCGCGGCCGACCTCGCCGCCTCCGCGCTCAACCCCTCCATGGACTCCTGGGACCAGGCCCCCGCGGCCTCCGCCCTCGAAGCCCTCGTCACCCAGGCCCTCGCCGCCGAGGTCTACCCGGCCGCGTACCCCGACGCCCCGGTCCCCGACGCCCTCGTCACCACCGGCGGCACCGAGGCCAACCAGCTGGCGCTGCTCCTCGCCCGCGAGCGCCACGGCCCAGGACACCCCGTCCAGACCGTCGTCGGCGCCAACGCCCACCACTCCTTCCACCGCGCCGCCTGGCTCCTCGGCCTGCCCGAACCGGTCACCGTCCCCACCCCCAACGGCACCCTCGACCCGGTCGCCCTCGACGAGGCCCTCACCGACCTCCACGGCCCGCTCCTCGTCGCCGCCACCGCCGGCACCACCGACACCGGCCGCATCGACCCCCTCCCCGAGATCGCCGACCTCTGCACCGCGCACGGCGCCGAACTGCACGTCGACGCGGCCTACGGCGGCGCACTCCTCTTCAGCGACACCCACCGCCCCCTCCTGGCCGGCCTCGACCGGGCCCGCACCGTCACTCTCGACCTGCACAAACTGGGCTGGCAGCCGGTCGCCGCAGGACTCCTCGCCGTCAAGGACGCCGCCGACCTGGCCGCCCTCGGCCACACCGCCGACTACCTCAACGCCGACGACGACACCGACGCCGGCCTGCCCGACCTCCTCGGCCGCTCCCTGCGCACCACCCGCCGCCCCGACATCCTCAAGACCGCCGTCACCCTGCGCGCCCTCGGCCGCACCGGCCTGGGCGCGCTCGTCGACACCTGCGCCGACCTCGCCCAGCAGCTCGCCGACCTGATCGACAAGGCCCCCGGCCTGGAGCTGTACGAGCGCCCGACCCTGACCACCGTCCTGTTCCGGCCGACCGACGCCGACGACGCCACCGTCGCCGCGATCCGCCGCTCCCTCCTGACCGAGGGCCGCGCGGTCCTCGGCCGGGCACACGAGGACGGCCGGCTCTGGCTCAAGGCCACCCTGCTCAACCCCCACGCCACCTCCGGCGACCTCGACACCCTGATCTCCCTCGTGGAAGGCGGCACCGACCGATGACCGGCAGCACCCCCCAGCGCGACCACGACCACCCCCACGATCTGGTGGGCATCGGCATCGGCCCGTTCAACCTCTCCCTCGCCGCGCTCGCCCACGGCGTCCCCGGCGGCCTCGCGACCGCCTTCTACGAGCAGAACCCGGCCTTCCACTGGCACCCCGGCCTCCTCATCGAGGGCGCCACCCTCCAGGTCCCCTTCCTCGCCGACCTGGTCACGCTCGCCGACCCCGCCAGCCCCTGGTCGTTCCTCAACTACCTGCGCTCCCGGGACCGGCTCTTCCCCTTCTACTTCGCCGAGAAATTCCACATCCAGCGCGCCGAGTACGACGCCTACTGCCGCTGGGTCAGCAGCCGGCTCCCCGGCCTCCACTTCGGACACCAGGTCGACACCGTCCGCTGGAACCCCGAACGCGCCCTCTTCGAGGTCGACTTCACCCAACTGGACGCCGACGGCGAGGCCGAGGCCCTGGGCCGTGCCCACGCCCGCAACGTCGTGCTGGGCGTCGGCACCGAGCCGTACGTCCCCGAGCCGCTGAAGCCGCTCGCGGACGCCCCCGGCGTCCCCGTCATCCACTCCGCCGACTACCTCGACCACCGTGCGAGGCTCCTCGCGGCCGAACACGTCACCGTCATCGGCTCCGGCCAGTCCGGCGCCGAGGTCTTCCTCGACCTGCTCAGGGCGCGGCCCGCCGGAGCCGAGAAGATCCACTGGCTGGCCCGCACGGAGGCGTTCGCCCCGATGGAGTACTCCAAGCTCGGCCTGGAACACTTCACCCCCGACTACACCCGCTACTTCCACTCCCTGCCCGAACGGGTACGGGAAGAACTCGTGCCCCGCCAGTGGCAGTTGCACAAGGGCATCGACGCCGAGACGATCGCCGCCATCCACGAGGAGCTCTACCGCCGCACCCTGCACGGCGGCTGGCCGGACGCCGTCCTCACCCCGGGCGTCCGCGTCCGCACGGCCGGACGCGTCGCCACCACAAAGGTGGAGCTGCACCTCGAACACGTCCAGCAGGCCACCCGCTCCCGGCTCACCACCGACGCGGTCGTCCTCGCCACCGGCTACCGCGAGCGCCCGGTCGACCGGATGCTCGCCGGACTCGACCCGTATCTGCGCCACGACTCGGCCGGCCGGGCACGGATCGACGACGCGTTCCGGCTCGTCCTCGACGAGTCCGTCACCGGCTCGGTCTACGTACAGAACGCGGAGAAACACACCCACGGCGTCGGCGCCCCCGATCTCGGGCTCGCCGCCTGGCGCAGCGCGACCATCCTCAACACGCTGACCGGCAAGGAGCCGTACCCGCTGCCGCGCCGCACCGCCTTCACCAGCTTCGGCCTGGAACGGCGAGAGGCGCCACGCATCCCGGCCCAGGGCCAGGAGCTGACGCCTCTCACACAGAGCTGACCCGTGGCCTAGAAGACCGGCACGCCGTTCCGGGTCAGCTTCCAGTCCACCGAGGCGAACCCGGCCGGGTCGACCGTGCCCTTCGCCTGCACCCACCGGATGATGGTGTTGCGGATCTCGTCCGAGTCGGCCCACAGCTGCTTGGCGTTCGCCACGTGGGGGAACGCTCCGCCGCCACTCGCCCGGTAGTTGTTCACCGCGAGCACGAACCGCGCCGCCGGGTCGATCGGCCTGCCGTCGAAGGACAGGTTCACGATCCGCGACCCGGCCGGCTGCGCGATGTCGATCTCGTACGTCAGGCCGTACACGGCGTCGTAGTTGTAGTCCGGGGTCCCCGCCGCGTTGGTCAGCTTCGCGGTGTCCACCGGCGCTCCGGCCGGGGTCTGGACGTAGTACCGCGCCGAGAACTCCAGGTAGTCCTTCACCTGGGCACCGGTCAGCAGACGGGCCTCCAGGGTGTTCTCGAAGGGGTAGAGCCCGGCCGCGTCCTTGATGGTGACCTGACCGGCCGGGATCGCCGCCGTACGGGAGAAGCAGGACGCCTGGGAGAGGACGGGCAGCGCGGCGTACTCGCCACCGGCCAGCGCCGCCTTCACCGTCTCCGCCTGGACGTGGTTGATCAGGTCGATGATCGGCTCGTCCTTCCACGGCGCGTCGGCCGTGGCCATGGCGGCGGTCGAGGTGCCGATCACCTGGTTGACGTACGCGACGACCTTCTTGTGCTCGTCCGCGAGGAGCCCGGTGATCTCCGGGTCCTCCGCCACCGTGTTGGAGTTGAGGACCTGGGCGGCGACCTTCTCGACCGTCCAGCGGCCCTTGCTCCAGACCAGGTCGAAATCGAAGAGGGTCAGCCGCTGCCCCCACTTGAGCGGCTCGGACAGGACGACGTCCTTGCCCGTCTCCTTGTTCGTGACCCGGTACTCCGGGATCTCCGTGTGGGCGTGCCCGACGAGGATCGCGTCGATGCCGGGGACCTGCTCGGCCACGAGCCCGGCCGCGTTCTCGATGTACGGGAGCTGGTCACCGTACGACGAGGTGCCGCTGGAGCCGGAGTGCGCCGAGACGACGACCACGTCGGCGCCCATCGAGCGCAGCTTCGGCACCCACTTCGCCGCCTGCTCCTCAAGACCGGGGAAGACCATCCTGCCGGAGACGTTCGCCTTGTCCCAGATCGCGATACCGGGGTTGGTCAGGCCGAGTATCGCGACCTTCACGTCCCGGCCGTGCGGGGTACGCAGCCGGTGCATGCTGTACGGCGCGAACGCCGGGCGCAGCGTCTTCGCGTCGAGCGCGTTGGCACCGAGCAGCGGGAAGTCGCACTGCTCCTCGAACTTCCGCAGCACCGGGATGCCGTAGTTGAACTCGTGGTTGCCGAGCGCCGCGGCGTCGTAGCCGATGGCGTTCATCGCCTGCGCCATGGGGTGGACCGGGCCGCCGGTCTGCGTGATCGGGTCGACCTTGGCGTAGTAGTACGAGAGCTGGGTGCCCTGGATGGTGTCGCCGGCGTCGATAAGAAGGGTGTTGCCCTTCCCCTTCGCCGCACGCACCTGGTGGACGAGGGTGGAGATCTTCGCGAGACCGACGTCGTTGTGGGCCTTGTCGTCGAACTCCTTGTCGGTGAAGTAGTCCCAGTTGAAGACATTGCCGTGCAGGTCAGTGGTGCCCATGACGGTGAAGGAGTACCGCTTGGCCGGCTTGGGGGGACGCCCCTGGGCCTGCGCGGGGGCGGCGACCCCCGTGGTGAGGGCGGCCCCGGCCCCGACGGCGACGGAGCTCTCCAGGAACGTCCGGCGGTTCAGCGGCATGTGTTCTCCTTGGTTCGATGGCGCACAACGCGCGTAGATTCTGGCTCAGACGCCACCCCGGGAACAGAGCTTTCGGGTTACGGAGTGGGAAAGTGTTTGGGAGCACAGCCGCTGTCCGTCCGAGGGAGCCCGCAGTGACGACGACCGAACGCCCCACTCCTCAGGCCCCGCAGGTGGCGGTGCGCGGGGAGGCACGTCTGGAGGTGGACCCGGAGATCGCCCGGGTCGGAGTGACGGTGAGCGCGCGCGGCTCCGACCGGCGGGCGACCCTCGCCGACCTGACCCGCCGCAACGCGCTCGCCCTGGAGCTGGTCACCTCGTACGGCGAGGCCGTCGAGAAACTGGAGACGAGCGCCTTCTCGATCGCACCGGAGCCCGGCAGGCACGGGCGGGGCGAGCGGGTGCGCGCCTACCGGGGCCACGTCCGCCTCACGGCGGAACTCAACGACTTCACGGCCCTGGGCGAGCTGACCACACGCCTCGCCGATCTGGAACTGACCCGCGTCGATGGCCCGTGGTGGGGCCTGCGCCCCGACTCCCCGGCACACGAGGAGGCCCGCCGCCGGGCGGTGGGCGAGGCGGTCCAACGCGCCCGGGCGTACGCGGCGGCCCTCGGCACCAGCCTCTCCGCACTCCTCGAACTCTCCGACACGGGCATGGCCCCACCGCCCGCACTGATGGGCGGCGCACGGATGGCGTTCGCGGCGGAATCGGTCGACGAGGCCCCGCCACTGGACCTGGAACCCCAGCGTCAGACCGTCACGGCCGAGGTCGAGGCCCGCTTCACGATGCTGCCTCCCACGCTCTGACGCGTCAGCGCCGCGGCGAGGCGGCAGCACCGCGAAGACCCCGAACATGCTCATCGGAGCACCCCGCCGCACAGATTCAAGTCTTGTCAATAACCTTTCACGCAAAGGTTGTTGAACAGCCATGCCCGGCCCCTGCTCTACCCACCGGTAAGCCCTAGGCTCGAACCATGCGCCGAGCCAAAATCGTTTGCACCCTGGGCCCCGCCACCGACACATACGACCAGATCAAGGCCTTGGTCGAAGCCGGAATGGACGTAGCCCGCCTCAACCTCAGCCACGGCACCTACGCCGAACACGAGGAGCGCTACCAGCACGTACGCAAAGCCTCCGACGAGACCGGCCGCAGCATCGGAATCCTCGCCGACCTTCAAGGCCCGAAGATTCGCCTCGGCCGCTTCCTCGAAGGCCCCGTACTCCTTGAACGCGGCGACGACTTCACCATCACCGTCGAACCCGTCGACGGCGACCGCCACATCTGCGGAACGACCTACGAAGGACTCGCCACCGACGTCACCACAGGCGAACGCATCCTCGTCGACGACGGCCGCGTCACCCTGGAAGTCACCTCCGTCGACGGCCCCCGCGTCCACACCCACGTCATCGAAGGCGGCATGGTCTCCGACCACAAAGGCCTCAACCTCCCCGGAGTCGCCGTCTCCGTCCCCGCCCTCTCGGCGAAGGACATCGACGACCTGCGCTGGGCCCTGCGCACCGGCGCCGACGTCATCGCCCTCTCCTTCGTCCGCAGCGGCCGCGACATCGAAGACGTCCACCGCATCATGGACGAAGAAGGCCGCCGCCTCCCCGTCATCGCCAAGATCGAGAAGCCCCAGGCCGTCCAGAACATCGACGACATCGTCGCCGCCTTCGACGGCATCATGGTCGCCCGCGGCGACCTCGGCGTCGAAATGCCCCTGGAACAGGTCCCCATCGTCCAGAAGCGCGCCGTCAAACTCGCCAAGCGCAACGCCAAGCCCGTCATCGTCGCCACCCAGATGCTCGACTCGATGATCGACAACTCCCGCCCCACCCGCGCCGAGGCATCCGACGTCGCCAACGCCGTCATCGACGGCACCGACGCCGTCATGCTCTCCGGCGAGACCAGCGTCGGCAAATACCCCATCGAGACCGTCAAGACGATGAGCCGCATCGTCGAAGCCGCCGAGGAGGACATCCTCGCCAAGGGCCTGCCCCCGCTGACCGAACGGAACAAACCCCGCACCCAGGGAGGCGCCGTCGCCCGCGCCGCCGCCGAGATGGGCGACTTCCTCGGCGCCAAGTTCCTCGTCGCCTTCACCCAGTCCGGCGACACCGTCAAGCGACTCTCCCGCTACCGCTCCCCGATCCCGCTGCTCGCCTTCACTCCCGACCCGGCCACCCGCTCCCAGCTCAACCTCACCTGGGGCGTCGAGACCTTCCTCGGCCCGCACGTCGACTCCACCGACGCCATGGTCGCCCAGGTCGACGAGGAACTCCTGCGGATCGGCCGCTGCCGGAAGGGCGACATCGTCGTCATCACGGCCGGCTCCCCGCCCGGCGTCGCCGGCTCCACCAACCTCGTCCGCGTCCACCACATCGGCGAGGACGACAGCCCGGGGGAATGAGGGGTCAGTACGGTAGTCCGAGCGACCCCCTGGGAGTCGCGGACACCGCGTTTCCGGCGGTCCTCCGAGAGCCGTCAACCGGCACTGCCGCGCGGCACATTGCGATGCTCGGCCACTACCTGGTTGCTCAGGCCCTGGCGCAGTAGTGAGATTGCTTCGTCGCGAATCGAAGAGTCGAAGAGATGTTCACCGCGACGAGTGAAGATCGCGAAACCCTTCAATGCCTTGGAATTGAAGGGGAAGTGCCCCGGGTGGGATTCGAACCCACGCTGTATGGTGTTTGAGACCACTGCCTCTTCCGCTGGGCTACCGGGGCCCCTTCGAAACGAAGGTCAGTGGCAACCTGCTGTGCCTCAAACATACAGGACCTAGGTAGGCTCATGTAGCAGTACCTGCCCCGCAACGAGGAGCCCCCGTGACCGCCCCCGAGTCGCCCCAGCCCGCCGCCGACGATGCCGACGCGTCGCACGTCCCGCCGCTGACGACCCGTGTCGTCATCGCCGAGGACGAGGCCCTCATCCGCCTCGACCTCAAAGAGATGCTCGAAGAAGAGGGCTACTCGGTCGTCGGCGAGGCCGGCGACGGCGCCACGGCCGTCGAGCTCGCCCGTGAGCACCGGCCCGACCTCGTCATCCTCGATGTGAAGATGCCGGTACTGGACGGGATCTCCGCCGCCGAGAAGATCGCCGGCGAGTCCATCGCCCCGGTCCTGATGCTGACCGCGTTCTCCCAGCGCGACCTGGTCGAGCGGGCGAGGGACGCCGGGGCCATGGCGTACCTCGTCAAGCCGTTCAGTAAGAGCGACGTCGTGCCGGCGATCGAGATGGCGGTCTCCCGGTTCGCGGAGCTGCGCGCGCTGGAGAAGGAGGTCGCCGACCTCTCCCAGCGGCTGGAGACCCGCAAGCTGGTGGACCGGGCGAAGAGCATTCTGCAGACGCAGTACGGGCTGACCGAGCCGGCCGCGTTCCGCTGGATCCAGAAGACCTCCATGGACCGGCGTATGTCGATGCAGCAGGTCGCGGAGGCGGTCATCGAGGACGCCGAGGAGAAGAAGGCGGCCAAGGGCCAGCAGTGACGACGTAGGGCAACAGAAGAAGGCCCGTCCCACAACGTTGTGGGACGGGCCTTCCGCTGGGGGTGGGACCTACTCCTCGCCGAGGTAGGTCTTGCGGACCTCGTCGTCGTGGAGGAGGTCCTGGCCGGTGCCGGAGAGCTTGATGGAGCCGACCTCCAGGACGTAGCCGTAGTCCGCCAGTGAGAGGGCGGCCTGCGCGTTCTGTTCGATGAGCAGGATCGTCATGCCTTCGGACTTCAGTGTGGCGATGGTCTCCATGATCTTCTGCATCATGATCGGGGAGAGGCCCATGGACGGTTCGTCCAGCATCAGTAGCTTGGGCTGGGACATCAGCGCCCTGCCCATGGCCAGCATCTGCTGCTCACCGCCGGAGAGGGTGCCGGCGGCCTGCTTGCGACGTTCGCCCAGGATGGGGAAGAGGTCGTAGGCGCGCTGGACGTCCCGCTCGATGCCGTCCTTGTCCTTGCGGAGGAAGGCGCCGAGCTGGAGGTTCTCGGCGATCGTCAGCTTGGGGAAGATGTGCCGGCCCTCGGGGGAGTGGGCCATGCCGAGGGCGACGACCTTGTGGGCCGGGATGCCGTTGAGCACCTGGCCGTCGAAGGTGATCTTGCCGCTGGCGGGCTTGATCAGTCCGGAGAGGGTCCGCAGGGTGGTGGTCTTGCCCGCGCCGTTGGTGCCGATCAGGGAGACGACCTGACCGGCCTCGACGGAGAAGGAGATGCCTTTGACGGCCTCGATCTTGCCGTAGGCGACCCTGAGGTCCTCGACCTCGAGCAGTGCGGTCACTTGGAGTCTCCTTCGGTGGTGCTGTCCGCTTCCTCGGAGGCGGGTTCAGGAGCGTCGGCCTCGTCGGCGGCCGGGGCCTCGGGGGCCTCGTCAGCCTCGGGGGCCTCCTCGGCGTCGGCTTCGTCCGCTTCGTCCGCTTCGGCGGCTTCGGCGGCTTCGGCGGCTTCGTCGGCTTCGTCGGCCGGAGTCTCGTCGGTCTCGTCCGCCGGAGCGGTCGCGTCCGCCGTCTCCGCTTCGGCCTCCGCTTCGGCCTCCGCGTGTGCCTCGGCCGCCTCGACCTCGGCGACCTCCTCCGCGCCCGGCGCGCCCTCGAACGGGGTGCCCAGGTACGCCGCCACGACCCGCTCGTCGCCCTGGACGACCTCGGAGGTGCCTTCGACGAGTTTCTCGCCCTGGACGAGCACGGCGACCCGGTCGCACAGGTTGAAGATGAACTTCATGTCGTGCTCGATGACGAGGACGGCGATGCCCTTGTCACGGATGGCGAAGACGAGTTCCTCGGTGGTCCGGGTCTCGTTCTGGTTCATGCCGGCGGTCGGCTCGTCGAGGAGGAGCAGGCCGGGGTCGCTCGCCAGTGCGCGGGCGATCTCCAGCTTGCGCTGCTCGCCGTAGGGCAGGTTGCGGGCGAGATGGTCCGCCTTGCTCGCGAGGCCGACGAACTCCAGGAGTTCCATGGCCCGTTCGCGGGAGGCGGCTTCCGCCTTCTTGAAGCCGGGGCCGCGCAGCAGCGCGGACCAGAGGCCCTCCTTGGTCCGGGTGTGGCGTCCGACGAGGACGTTCTCCAGGACGGTCATGTTGGAGAAGAGGCGGATGTTCTGGAAGGTGCGGGCGATGCCGGCCTTGGTGACCAGGTGCGGCTTGGGCGGAAGGACGGTCCCCTTGTAGCTGACCTGTCCCTCGGTGGGGACGTACAGACCGGTCAGGCAGTTGAAGAAGGTCGTCTTGCCGGCGCCGTTGGGGCCGATGAGGCCGACGATCTCGCCCTCGCGGACGGTGAGGTCGACTCCGCGTACGGCGGTCAGACCGCCGAAGCGCATGGTGACACCGCTGGCGTCGAGGACGGTGGCGGCCGTGGCGGTGGCCGTGGCCGTGGTGGTGGTCGTCGTCATGGCGTTCACGCACCCGCCTTCGAGGTTCCGGCGATGGGATCGGCGGGGGGCCGCTGGTCCGGTACGTCGAGCTTGTCGGCGTTCCCGGCGTCGTCGTCGTGCTCGTGGTACTCGAGCTGGGCGCGCCGGTTGGGGATGAGCCCCTCCGGGCGGAAGCGCATCAGCAGGATGAGCGCGAGGCCGAACGCGAGGAGCTGGTAGTCCTTGAGGAAGGCCAGCTTCTCGGGGATGAGGAAGAGCAGTGCCGCACCGAGGAGCGGGCCGCGGATGGTGCCCATGCCGCCGAGGATGACCGCGGCGAGGAGGAAGGCGGAGTTCGGGGCGACGGGGCCGGCGAACACGTACATCTCGGGGAGGACCGTGCCCTGGAAGTGGGCCTGGACGGTGCCGGCGACGCCCGCGAGGGTGGCGCCGAGGGCGAAGGCGATGAGTTTCACCCGGAAGCCGTTGATGCCCATGGCGGTGGCCGCGGTCTCGTCCTCGCGGATGGCGACCCAGGCCCGGCCGATGCGGGAGTCCTGCGCCCGGCTGAAGACCAGCACGACGAGGACCATCACGAGGAGCATCAGCAGGTAGTAGTTGGCGTACGAGCCGAGTTCCACGCCGAGGATGGTGTGGGTCTCGCCGAAGTCGTAGCCGAAGATGTTCAGCGACGGGATGTTCGGGATGCCGTTGGGGCCGTTGGTGATCTGCGGTCCGTTGTCGCCGTCCATGTTGTTGACGGTGATGCGGAAGATCTCGCCGAAGCCGAGGGTCACGATGGCGAGGTAGTCGCCGTGCAGGCGCAGGGTGGGTGCGCCGATGATCACACCGAAGACCAGCGAGGCGATGGCCCCGATGATCATGGCGACCCAGAACGGGAGCTGGATGTCGAAGGCCGAGGCTGTCGATCCGGAGACGAGGGCGGCGGTGTAGGCGCCGACGCCGAGGAAGGCGACGTAACCGAGGTCGAGCAGTCCGGCCAGGCCGACGACGACGTTCAGGCCGAGGGCGACCGTGGCGAAGATCAGGATCTGCACCGCGATGACGGTGAAGGTGTCCGTCGTCTGGGTGAAGGGGAAGACGGCCGCGGCGGCGAAGGCCGCGACGGCGGCGACCTGCTTGTTCCTGGAGGCCATGGCCGAGATGCGGCCCATCAGGCCGGACTTGTTGAGCGCTCCGGCGGCGCAGCCCGCCAGGAGCAGGTAGCCGATGAAGAGCTCGGGGTATTCGGTGGAGATGCCGTAGGTCACGGCGTACATACCGAGGGCGAACACCACGACGAGCAGGAGGATCTCCGCCCAGGAGGGGAGCTCGTTGGGCTTCGTCGGCTTGCGGCTGTCGTCCTTGAGCGAGAACGCGGCGAGCGGGATGAGCACCGCGACGAAGGCGACGTAGGCGCCGGGCTCCCAGTGGGCGATGCCGCCCAGCTGCACCGCGATGGCGATCACGGTGTACCAGGTGGTGCCGAGCGCGCCGAGGGCGAGGAACTGGAGGGCCTTCGTGGAGCCGGCCGGGGCGAGCCAGCGCAGGCCCTTGATGCCGAGGCCGGCGAGGGCGAAGAGCACCAGGAGGAGGCCGGCGACGAGGGTGAGGACCTGGAGGCCGCCGGGGTAGCCGGTGACGGTGAGGTCGCCGGGGAACTCGGTGGTGTAGGTCCAGGCGAGGAAGGTGGAGGCGATGGTGGCGAGGCCGCCGGCGGCGATGATCCAGTGGAGGAGTCCGGGTGCCTGGGGGGCCGCGGTCTTCTCGGGCGTGGCGGCGGGGGTGCCGGACGCTTCGGGGGTCTTGGTGAGGTCAGTCATCGCGCTCACGCCCTGTCCGCGACGCGTTGTCCGAGCAGGCCTTGTGGTCTGAACAGCAGGACGAGGATGAGGAGGGAGAAGACCCAGATGTCCTTCCAGGCGCCGCCGCCGAACTGTGCCATCCCGGGGATGTGTTCGACGTAGGCGATGGAGAGGGTCTCCGCGACACCGAGGACGACGCCGCCGATCATGGCGCCGTAGATGTTGCCGATGCCTCCGAGGACGGCGGCCGTGAAGGCCTTGAGGCCGAGCAGGAAGCCCATCTCGAAGCGGATCTGGCCCTTGTCGAGGCCCTCGGCGACCGCTGCGACCGCGGCGAACGCGGCGCCGATGGCGAAGGCCATCACGATGATGCGGTCGGTGTTGATGCCCATCAGCTTCGCGGTGTCGGGGTCCTGTGCCGTGGCCTGCATGGCGCGGCCGCTGCGGCTCTTCTGGACGAAGAGGCCGAGGGCGAGCATGCAGGCGGGGGCGGCGACGAGGACGAACGCGTCGGCGCGGGAGATCGCCAGATTCTCGAAGATCTGGAAGCTGCCACCCTTGAACTCGGGGAAGCTGACCGGGCTCTTGGCGTCGGGGTAGAAGCCCCAGACGAGCTGCTGGAGCACGATCGACAGGCCGATAGCCGTGATCAGGGGGGCGAGGCGGGGGGCGCCGCGCAGGGGCCGGTAGGCGAAGCGCTCGGCGGCGGTGGCGACGGCCACGGAGACCACCGCGCCACCTATCAGCATCACGGGTATCGCGATCACGAGGGCGGTGCCCTCGGGCAGGATCGTGTACGCCGTGAGGGCGCCGAAGCCCCCGATCATGAAGATCTCGCCATGGGCGAAGTTGATGAGCTGGACGATGCCGTAGACCATCGTGTAACCGATGGCGATGAGGCCGTAAAGGGCCCCCAGGGCAAGGCCGTCGGCCAGCTGTTGCGGCAGTTCGTTCACCGCAGGGCCTCCGATGAGCGTGTCGGATATGACACCGCGCGAGGGCGCTGTTTGCGCCCTCGCGCGGCTTGGTTCAGATGGTGCGGGTGCGGGGCAGTGCGGTGGGTCAGTCCTTGAAGGTCTCGGACTTGACGTCGGTCCAGGCGCCGTTCTTGACCTGGTAGACGGTGAGCTGCTTGTTGGTGGTGTCGCCGTACTGGTCGAAGGAGACCTTGCCGGTCACGCCCTCGAAGCTGACCTTGGACATGGCCTCGGTGACCTTGGCGCGGGCGTCGTCGGGCAGCTTGCCACCGTTGGCGGCGACGACGGCCTTGACGGCCTGGATGATCGACCAGGCGGCGTCGTAGGAGTAGCCGCCGTAGGCCGCGTAGGGGTCCTTGTAGCCGGCCGCGTTGTAGTCGGCGATGAACTTCTTGGCGGTCGGGAGCTTCTCGACCGGGAAGCCGACCGAGGTCGCCAGGTCACCGTCGTTGGCCTCGCCGGAGGCCTTGATGAACTGCGGGTCGTAGATGCCGTCGCCACCCATGGTGGGGATCTTCGCGCCGGCCTTCTTGACCTGGTCGGAGAGGAGGCCGCCCTCGGGGTACTGGCCGCCGAAGTAGACGGAGTCGGCGCCCGAGGCCTTGATCTTGTTGGCGGTGGAGGAGAAGTCGGTCTCCTTCACGGTCACGGAGTCGGTGCCGGCGACGGTGCCGCCCAGGCGCTTGAACTCCGCGGCGAAGATCGCGGCGAGGCCGGCGCCGTAGGTCTGCTTGTCGTTGACGACGAAGACCTTCTTCTTCTTGGCGTCGTTGAAGAGGTAGTTCGCGGCGAACTTGCCCTGGACGACGTCCGTGGTGGCGGTACGGAAGTACGTCTTGAACGGACGCTTGAACTCGCCCTTGCCCCAGTTGTCGCCCTGGGAGAGGGAGGGGTTGGTGTTGGCCGGGGAGACCTGGGTGAGGTTGGCCTTGTCGAAGTCCGCCTGCATGGACTGGGACACGCCCGAGTTCAGCGGGCCGACGACACCGAGGACGTCCTTGATGCCGACCAGCTTGGTGGCGTTGGCCTTGCCGGTGGCGGGGACGGCCTGGTCGTCGAGGGCCTCGATCTTGAAGGTGACGCCCGGGACCTCTTTGTTCTTGTTGGCGGTCTGGACCGCCAGGTCCACGGAGTTCTTGATGCCCTGGCCCAGCGCGGAGAGCGAACCCGTGAGCGGCGCGTCGACGCCGATGACGACGGTCGTGCCGCCGCTCGTGTTGTCGCTGCCACCCTTGTCGTCGCGCGAACCGCAGGCGGTGAGCGTGAGTGCTCCTGTGGTGATCACGGTGGTGAGGATGAGCAAGGAACGGTGTCGCACGATGAATCCTTTCCCTGGCGCGGCCCCCTCGAGCTGAGGCGGTGCCGTGAAGCGTTAGCTAGAGGTGCCGTTTGTGAATGCCGGGCCGTACTGGGATGACTGGGTGGTGCAGGGCCGTGCAGTGGACGCGCCCGGCGGCGCGGTGACTGGCGGTGACTCTAAGCGCAGGTGGGGGACGTAGGCAGCGGCGAGGTCAGGATGTGACTGTCTTGTTATCGCGACGGGGAGAGAGGGTGCGCATCGGGTGGGCAAATCGGGGCAAACCGGTCAGGTTTGTGGCGTTCACATAGTGAGAACGTGCAGTTCCGCTCAGGGGCTTGAGTAGATCTTGCTCCTGTCGGCAGGCCTTCGAGGGTGTCCGGATAGCGGACAAGCCCTCTGACGCCAGCGGACGAAACGCTGAGCGCCCCACTCCGCTTCTTGATTGCGCGAATGTTACGGAGTGTTACGAGCGGACGGGGAAGTGCTCGGTCCCGGAGGCGGTCTCCAGTTCTCCGAGCTTCCGGTCGCGCCGCTCGCGGCGGCGCACCGTCTTCGGGTCTCCCGGTCGATCCCAGCGAGCGCGGCCTCCCGGCCGTCGGCCCGCTCCCGTGTGCGCGCGGCGGCGAGCACCTCGTCGTGGATCGCCAACTGCTCGTTGGAAAGCCCCTTCTGCTCCCAGTCCAGACCTGCCCATCTGCTCCCTGTCAGGGCCTCTTTCGCCCAGTACGCGACGAGGTCGGTGCAGATGTCCACCGCTATCACGGCGCGCGGAGCAGCGTCGTGCCCCGGCGTCCGCGCGTCGTCCGCGCAACCCGGCAGTCCGGCCAGAACGCCGACGGCCAGGACCGCACGGAGGGCGGTCCTGGCCGTCGAGCGCGGCGAAGGGCCCATGCACCGCACGCTAGGCGATCGCGCGGCCGGACACAACAGCCGGAGCTGCTAAGGAAGTTGCGTGAAGGGGGCCAGGAAGGAGCGGGCACCCGGCGTGTCGAGCCGGTACACGACATTGGTGGCGTAGCACGGCGTGTCACCGGTGATCGTGGTGGCGACCAGGGTCCGCTTCCCGTTCAGCGTGGCGAAGTTGGGGCCGCCCGAATCGCCGTAGCAGGCGCCGCCGTTGCCCTGGGGCGCGGTCATGGAGAGCCGGATCCAGGCGTCGTTGAGCGCGTTGAAGGTGACGGGCGCCTTCAACCGGACGCCACCGCCCGGGTGGGTGTGTCCGCCCGGGCCGCGCCGCGCCTCCTGGGTGCCGTAGCCGGCGACGACGAAGGAGGTGTCGTTCAGTCCCTGCGGACCGAGCGCGGAGAGCGCGCCCGCGGCCGGAAGCGCGGCCGGCGTGAAGGACCAGCGGGCCTTCATCGCCGAGGCCGGGACCTGGACCACGGAGATGTCGTGGGTGTCGGTCGCCGGACCGGGGTAGGCCGGGTGGCTGTGCGCCGTGCCACCGACCGCCACGGCCCGCGCCACGGCCGACGGGTCGCCCGGGTGCTGGGCGGCGGCCTTGTCGAGGCCGGCCTGCACGTCCTGGTCGAGGGAGACGTAGAACTTGACGTTCTCCGGCCAGTCGGTGGTGCAGTGGGCCGCGGTCAGGAAGGTGTCCGCGTCGATCATGGTGCCGGAACAGACCCAGTCGACCCGGTCGGGTGTGCTCGGGTCGCCGTCGTTGTCCCAGGTGGCGACCAGCGCGCCGACCTCGGTGCGCTCGGGCGCGGGCGTCGCGTTGTACGAGTTGATCGCTGCGGACGGGATCGCGGTGGCGAGAACGGCAGCGCAGGCCGCGGCGGTGAGTGCGGTCGCCACGGTCGTGGTGCGTACGGCGGTCAAGAAGAACCCCTCGGTGTGTGAGTGGAACGGGTGTTCTCCTGTGGGGGAGGCTCGCCAGTGAACCGGTTGACGCCCAGCGGGGCAAGAGGGCGGGAGGGGAGGGGTGTTGAGCAGGGAGCGTCGAGCCCGCAGCGGTGAATGGGGGGCGCCGAGTCGGGAGGCGCGGGCGGGGCGCGGGCGGGGCTGCACGTGGGGGCACGGCCGCGGCGGACGCGGTGAGGCGGACGC
>NZ_JAGGOS010000051.1 GCF_018614205.1 Streptomyces sp. ISL-36
ACGCGGCCCACCGCCCAGCCCACCGCGCGGCCCGCGCTGCGCGTCGCGGTGATCGGCGGCGGGCCCGGCGGGCTCTACGCCGCAGCGCTCCTCAAGCGGCTCGACCCGGCCCGGGAGATCACCGTCTGGGAGCGGAACGCACCCGATGACACCTTCGGCTTCGGTGTCGTCCTCTCCGACGAGACCCTCGGCGGCATCGAGCACGCCGACCCCACCGTCCACCGCGCGCTCCAACGCGAGTTCGTCCGGTGGGACGACATCCACATCGCCCACCGCGGACACCTCCTCACCTCCTCAGGACACGGCTTCGCCGCGCTCGGCAGGCGCCGCCTCCTGGAGATCCTGCACGCCCGCTGCGCCGAACTCGGCGTACGGCTCCGCTTCCGCACCGAGGCCCCGCCGGCCGCCGAACTCGCCACCACCCACGACCTGGTCGTCGCCGCCGACGGCGTCCACAGCCCGACCCGGGAGGCCCACGCGGACGTCTTCCGCCCCCGGATCACCCCCCACCGCTGCCGTTACATCTGGCTCGCCGCCGACTTCGCTCTCGACGCCTTCCGCTTCGAGATCGCCGAGACCGAGTACGGCGTGATGCAGCTCCACGGCTACCCCTACGAGGCCGCCTCCGCCACCTCCGCCGGCTCCTCCACCGTCATCGTCGAGATGCGGGAGGAGGTCTGGCGGGCCGCCGGGTTCGACGAGATGGACGAGGCCGAATCCACCGCCCGCTGCGCCAAGCTCTTCGCCGAGGCGCTCGGCGGCCGGGCCCTGCGCTCCAACAAATCGTCCTGGACCGCGTTCCGTACGGTGGTCAACGAGCGCTGGTCCCACGGCAACACCGTCCTGCTCGGCGACGCCGCCCACACCGCGCACTTCTCCATCGGCTCCGGCACCAAGCTCGCCGTCGAGGACGCCCTCGCACTCGCCGCCTGCGTCGAGGAACAGCCCACCCTCACCGAGGCGCTGACCGCGTACGAGGCAGAGCGCCGCCCGGTCGTCGAGTCCACCCAGCGCGCGGCCGCGGCGAGCCTGCGCTGGTTCGAGGAGCTCCCCGGCTACCTCGACCAGCCGCCGAAGCAGTTCGCCTTCAACCTCCTCACCCGCAGCCGCCGCGTCACCCACGACAACCTGCGGCTGCGCGACCCCGCCTTCACCGACTTCGTCGAGCGCGACTTCGGCTGCCCGCCCGGCACCCCGCCGATGTTCACCCCCTTCCGGCTGCGCGGACTGACCCTGCGCAACCGGATCGTGGTCTCGCCGATGGACCTGTACGTCGCTAAGGACGGGATCCCCGGCGACTTCCACCTCGTCCACCTGGGCGCACGGGCGCTCGGCGGCGCCGGACTCGTCATGACCGAGATGGTGTGCGTCAGCCTGCGGGGCCGGATCACCCCCGGCTGCACCGGCCTCTGGTCGGACGAGCAGGCCGAGGCCTGGAGCCGGATCACCGCGTTCGTGCACGAGCGGTCACCCGGCACCGCGATCGGCGTCCAGCTCGGCCACTCCGGACGCAAGGGCTCCACCCGCCGGATGTGGGAGGGCATCGACCAGCCGCTCCCCGAGGGGAACTGGCCGCTCACCGCCGCCTCGCCCCTTCCCTACCGCCCCGGCGTCAACCAGGTTCCGCACGCCCTGGACCGGGCCGGACTGACCGCCGTACGGGAGGAGTTCGTGGCAGCCGCCCGGCGCGCGGCGCGCTGCGGCTTCGACCTGCTCGAACTGCACTGCGCCCACGGCTACCTGCTCTCCGGCTTCCTCTCCCCGCTGACCAACCTGCGGGACGACGCCTACGGCGGGCCGCTCGCCAACCGGTTGCGCTTCCCCCTGGAGGTGTTCGACGCGGTACGGGAGGTGTGGCCAGAGGACCGCCCCATGACCGTCCGCATCTCCGCCACCGACTGGGCCGAGGGCGGGACGACCGCCGAGGACGCCGTCGGCATCGCCCGCGCCTTCGCCGCCCACGGCGCCGACGCGCTCGACGTCTCCACCGGCCAGGTCGTCCCCGACGAACGCCCGGAGTACGGCCGCTCCTACCAGGCGCCGTACGCCGACCGCATCCGCAACGCGCTCGACGTGCCCGTGATCGCGGTCGGCGCGATCTCCTCCTGGGACGACGTCAACTCGCTCCTCCTCGCGGGCCGCGCCGACCTCTGCGCCCTGGCCCGCCCCCACCTCTACGACCCCCACTGGACCCTGCACGCGGCCGCCGACCAGGCCTACCAGGGCCCGGCGGCTCCCTGGCCCGCCCCGTACCGCGCGGGCAGCCGCCCGCCCCCGACGGGCCGCACCGACGCACCGAAGCCGCGGCTCACCCTCGGCTAGCCGCCACGAACGAAGCCCCCGCGTCCCGCAACCGCTCGTGCAGCGCCGCGAAGACCTCCGCCGAGCGTGCGCCCGGCCAGTCCCCGGGCAGTAGTTCCGACGGCAGGACCGGGTCCGCGTAGGGGAGCCGGCGCCAGGAGTCGAGCGCGAACAGGTAGGCGCGGTAGGCGTCCTCCGCCGTCCCCGGGGCGGCCGACCAGGCCCGCAGGACCGGCTCGTGGGCGGCCAGGAACTCCTCGTGGAGCTTGGCGATCGACGGCAGGTCCCACCAGCGACCGACCGCCTCCGCCGTCGGCGCGTAACCCAGGTGCTCGCCGCGGAAGAGATCCACGTAGGAGGAGAGCCCCAGGCGCTCCAAGGTGTGACGGGTCTCCTCGTACAGCCGCGCCGGGGCGATCCACACGCCCGGGGCAGCCGTGCCGAAGCCCAGCCGGGCCAGCCGGGAGCGGAGCAGATGGCGCTTGTGCCGCTCGGCCTCCGGGACGGAGAAGACGGCGAGCACCCACCCGTCGGACAGCTTCGGTTCCGCGCGGGCGTAGATCCGGCGGTCGCCGTCCTCCAGGAGCTGCCGGGCGTCCTCCGAGAGCGCGTATCCGGCCGCCCCCTCCGCCGTCCGGCGGGGCAGCAGCAGGCCACGCCGTTTCAGCCGTGACACCGAGGAGCGCACCGAGGGCGCGTCCACGCCGAGCACGGCGAGGAGACGGATCAGCGCGGCCACGGGCATCGGTTCCTCGTCGCGCGCGAGGTCCCGGCCGTACGCGCCGTACAGCGAGACGATCAGGGAACGGGGGGTGTGCTGCTCGGCCACGTGATCACTTTAGGGCGTCCTTCGCAGGGCCGCCGCCGGATCCCGCCGTGCGTGCTCCGGCCCCGGCTCCTCGGCGCGCAGCCGGAAGCGCTGCAGCTTCCCCGTGGCCGTCCGCGGCAGCGCGTCCAGGAAGACGATCTGCCGCGGGCTCTTGTACGGCACCAGCCGGGCCCGTACGAACGCCCTCAGCGCCGCCGCCGTCTCCGCGTCCCGCGGCACACCGTCCCGTACGACCGTGTACGCGACGACCGTCTGGCCGCGCAGCTCGTCGGGGTGGCCCACCACCGCCACCTCGACCACGTCCGGGTGGGCGAGCAGCGCCTCCTCCACCTGAGGACCCGCGATGTTGTAGCCCGCCGAGATGATCATGTCGTCGGCGCGGGCGACGTACCGGAACCGGCCCTCGCCGTCGCGGACGTACGTGTCTCCCGTCAGGTTCCAGCCACCCTGGACGTACTCGCTCTGGCGCGGGTCGGCCAGATAGCGGCAGCCGACCGGGCCGCGGACCGCGAGCAGCCCCTCCTCGCCGTCCGGGACGTCGGCGCCCTCCCGGTCCACCACCCGCGCCTGCCAGCCCGGCACCGGCCGGCCGGTCGTCCCCGGACGGATGTCGTCGTCCGCGGCGGAGATGAAGATGTGGAGCAGCTCGGTCGCCCCGATGCCGTTGATGAGCTTCAGACCGGTCCGCTCGTGCCAGGCGTTCCAGGTGGCGGCCGGCAGGTTCTCGCCCGCCGACACGCACCGCCGCAGGGAGGACACGTCGTGCCCGCCGTGCCGGTCGAGCTCCTCCAGCATCACCCGGTAGGCGGTCGGCGCCGTGAACAGCACCGACACCCGGTGCCGTGCGATCGCCTCCAACAGCGGGGTGGGACCGCTCTGTTCGAGCAGGAGCGCGGAGGCGCCCGCCCGCAGCGGGAAGACGACGAGACCGCCGAGGCCGAAGGTGAAGCCGAGCGGCGGTGAGCCGGCGAAGAGGTCGTCCGGCTCCGGCCGCAGAACGTGCTCCGAGAAGGTGTCGGCGACGGCCAGCACATCGCGGTGGAAGTGCATGCACCCCTTGGGTCGCCCCGTCGTCCCGGAGGTGAAGGCGATCAGCGCCACGTCGTCGGCTGCCGTGTCCACCGCCTCGTACACCTCCGGCCGGCCAATGGCGAGGGAGAGCAGGTCGTCGGGGAGGTCCCCGCCGTAGGTGGTGATCCGCAGGCCGGGCACGTCGGCCTTCACCAGCTCGTCGACCGTCCTGGCGTCGCACAGCGCATGGGTGCAGCGGGCCATCTCGCACATGACGGCGAGTTCCTGGGCGCGCTGCTGGGCCAGGACGGTGACGGCGACCCCGCCCGCCTTCATCACCGCGAGCCAGCAGGCGGCCAGCCAGGGGGTCGTGGGGCCGCGCAGCAGCACCCGGTTGCCGGGCCGGACGCCGAGGTCGGAGGTGAGCGCGTGCGCGATCCGGTTCACC
This sequence comes from Streptomyces sp. ISL-36, assembly GCF_018614205.1. Lineage (GTDB taxonomy): Bacteria > Actinomycetota > Actinomycetes > Streptomycetales > Streptomycetaceae > Streptomyces. The sequence goes on from NZ_JAGGOS010000051.1 coordinate 4,590, forward strand.
CGCTCCAGCAGCTGTCCGTACGTCCAGACCTCTCCGGTGCCGTCCCGGAACGCCGTGCGCCGCGGGCCGAGGCGTTCGACCGTGCGGTCGAGCAGTTCGGCCCCGCAGTTGAGCCGCTCGGGGTAGTCCAGCCCCGGCAGATCGAAGAGCAGGTGCGGCCACTGGTCGGGCGGCGGCAGATGATCGCGCGCGAAGGTGTCGTGGTGGGCCGAGGGGGTCAGCTCCATGAGTTCGTCCCCTTGTCGTGGTGGGGTCGCCCAACGAGCGTATCGTGATGGTGACGACAGTCAACGGTGCGCGATAGAAGTGATGTCGGCGAGCGAGGCAGGGGTCCGAATGTCCGTATTCTCACTCGATGCAGCCCAGACCGCCCGGTGCGCGCAGCTCCGCACGCTCGCGGCGGAGCGCCTGAAACCCCTCGCCGAGAAAGGCGAACCCGGCCGGGTCAACCGCCCCCTCGTCGCCGCCCTCGGGGAGTACGGCCTGCTCGCGGGCCTCTTCCGGGCCGGCGCCCTCGACCTCTGCCTGATGCGGGAATCCCTCGCGCACGCGTGCACCGAGGCCGAGACCGCCCTCGCCCTCCAAGGCCTCGGCGGCCACCCGATCGCCGCCTTCGGCACGCCCGAGCAGCGCGCCCGCTGGCTCCCCGAGGTCGTCGCGGGGCGCGCGGTCGCCGCCTTCGCGCTCAGCGAGCCCGACGCGGGCTCCGACGCCGCCGCCCTGGCCCTGGAGGCGCGGCCCGACGGCGCCGGCGGCTGGCTCCTGCACGGCGAGAAACGCTGGATCTCCAACGCCCCCGAGGCCGACTTCGCCACCGTCTTCGCCCGGACCACACCCGGCGCCGGGGCCCGCGGCGTCACCGCCTTCCTCGTCCCCGCCGACCGGCCGGGGCTCTCCGGCACCCCCCTCGACATGCTCGCCCCGCACGCGCTGGGCTCCCTCGTCTTCGACGGGGTCCCGGTCGGGCGCGCGGACGTCCTCGGCGAGGTCGACCGCGGCTTTCGCGTCGCCATGACCACCCTCAACCTGTTCCGCCCCAGCGTCGGCGCCTTCGCCGTCGGCATGGCCCAGGCCGCGCTCGACGCCACCCTCGCGCACACCGCCGCCCGCCCCGCCTTCGGCGGCGTCCTGCGCGACCTCCAGGCCGTCTCCCACCAGGTCGCTGAGATGGCCACCCGTACCGAGGCCGCCCGCCTGCTCGTCTACGCGGCGGCGGCGGCGTACGACGCGGGCGCGCCCGACGTGCCCAAGCGCTCGGCGATGGCGAAGCTGCTCGCGACCGAGACCGCGCAGTACGTCGTCGACGCCGCCGTCCAGCTCCACGGCGCCAGGGCCCTGCAACGCGGCCACCTGCTGGAACACCTCTACCGGGAGGTCCGCGCGCCCCGCATCTACGAGGGCGCCACCGAGGTGCAGCGCACCATCATCGCCAAGGAGCTGTACGCCGCGGCCGCCGCGGCCGCCGCGGCCGC
>NZ_JAGGOS010000052.1 GCF_018614205.1 Streptomyces sp. ISL-36
CGGTTGTGTCCTACAGGTGTCCGTACGGGGGCCGAACGGACGCTCCGCGCAGTGACCGGAACGTTCCGCTCCTCGTTCCCACAGGTCCACCCCACCGTCGCAGGGAGATCGCCCGTGCCCGCACCAACGGCCACCGCCGCCCACACCTCCGCCCCCGCCTCCGTCCCCACCCCGGCACGCGGCCGGCGCCGCGCCCCGGGCCGGCCGTCGGCGGCGGAGCCCGCGGGGGGCGCGGGCGGTCCGGCCGCGGAGTCGGCGGGGGACGTCGTCCGCTGGGCGTCGTTCTGCTGCGTCCTCGTCCCGGTGGTCCTCGTCGTCTACGGCACCTCGCTGGGCGGGGCCGCGGGCACGGCCCTCGGACTCGTCGCGGTGACGGCGGTCTGCCGGGTGCTGCTGCGCCGCTCGGAGCGCGGACTGCGCGCCGAGGCGACGGGGCGTCCCGCCCGGCACTCGCACGGCGCCCGGAACCGGCGCCCCGGCTGACACCCGCCGCCGAGACCCGGCCCGACCTGACATACCCCTCGTGGAGCTGACAGGTTCGTACACCCACACCCGTAGGTTTTCAGCCAACTTCCACTCACGGGCGATTCCTTGACGGAATGGTCTCCCAACCCCGTTGCCACCAGGCATGAAAGCCCCGCGGCGGGCGCGCACACCCTACGGGGACGGGCCATGCACGCACGGCGCACTTCCCTGCGCGGCTCCCGAGTGGAACGCTTCGTGATCGAATGCTTCGCGCCAAGTTGCCTTGTCGACAATGTGCCGGATGGAGAACTTGTCACGCCGGCGCCACGGAACACAGTAGATTCGATCATGGGTATCGAAGACTGGGGTCTCGTGCAAAACCGAGGGGAAACGTGCAGGAGCGACAGGACCAGGGAGACGCGAACACCGAGGGGGGCTTAGCGTCATGAGCCAGGACTCCGCCGCGCCGGAGGCCGCACGGAAACTCTCCGGGCGCCGCCGTCGCGAAGTCGTCGCGGTGCTGCTGTTCAGCGGCGGCCCCATCTTCGAGAGCTCCATCCCGCTCTCCGTGTTCGGGATCGACCGGCAGGACGCCGGGGTGCCCCGCTACCGGCTGCTGGTGTGCGCCGGCGAAGAGGGCCCGCTGCGGACCACCGGGGGGCTCGAACTGACCGCGCCGTACGGCCTGGACGCGATCAGCCGGGCGGGCACGGTCGTCGTGCCGGCCTGGCGGTCGATCACCTCGCCGCCGCCGCCGGAGGCGCTCGACGCGCTCCGCCGGGCGCACGAGGAGGGGGCCAGGATCGTCGGGCTGTGCACCGGGGCGTTCGTGCTGGCCGCCGCCGGACTGCTGGACGGCCGGCCGGCGACCACGCACTGGATGTACGCACCGACGCTCGCCAAGCGCTACCCGTCGGTCCACGTGGACCCGCGGGAGCTCTTCGTCGACGACGGGGACGTACTGACCTCGGCCGGGACCGCGGCCGGAATCGACCTCTGCCTGCACATCGTGCGGACGGACCACGGCACGGAGGCCGCGGGCGCCCTGGCGCGCCGGCTGGTCGTCCCGCCGCGGCGCAGCGGCGGCCAGGAGCGCTATCTCGACAGGTCTTTACCTGAGGAGATCGGCGCCGACCCGCTCGCGGAGGTCGTCGCCTGGGCGCTGGAGCACCTCCACGAGCAGTTCGACGTGGAGACGCTCGCCGCCCGTGCGTACATGTCACGGCGCACGTTCGACCGCCGGTTCCGCTCGCTGACGGGCTCCGCCCCGCTCCAGTGGCTGATCACCCAGCGGGTGCTGCAGGCGCAGCGGCTGCTCGAGACCTCCGACTACTCGGTCGACGAGGTCGCGGGGCGCTGCGGCTTCCGCTCCCCGGTGGCGCTGCGCGGCCACTTCCGGCGCCAGCTCGGCTCCTCGCCGGCGGCCTACCGGGCGGCCTACCGGGCCCGGCGCCCGCAGGCCGAGACGGCGACGACGGTGCTCGACCCGGTCGTGCCCTCGCAGCTGTCGCCGGGCGTACGGCGCCCCGGCGGCCCGCTGGAGCAGGGCAAGCCGCAGACCGACATGTACGCGTCCGGCCGGGCGGCCCTGCCGGGCCAGCGGAGCGCCCAGTAGAACCGCTCGCCACGAGCCGCGCACCGAACGACGGGCGCCCGGGAACACCATCCCGGGCGCCCGTCGGCGTGCGAGGCGCCGCCACGACGCGGGTCCGCCGCCCGACCGACCCCATAAGGTAGGACGCATGAACGATCGCATGGTGTGGATCGACTGCGAGATGACCGGGCTCTCGCTGACGGACGACGCACTCATCGAGGTGGCCGCACTGGTCACCGACTCGGAACTGAACGTGCTCGGCGACGGGGTGGACATCGTGATCCGCCCGCCGGACGCGGCGCTGGAGACCATGCCTGAGATCGTGCGCCGGATGCACACGTCCTCCGGCCTCCTCGACGCCCTGCCCGGCGGCACCACGCTCGCCGACGCCGAGGCCCAGGTCCTCGCCTATGTGCGCGAGCACGTCAAGGAGCCGCTCAAGGCGCCCCTGTGCGGGAACTCGGTCTCCACCGACCGCGGCTTCCTCGCCCGGGACATGCCCGCACTGGAGAGCCACCTGCACTACCGGATCGTCGATGTCTCCTCGGTCAAGGAGCTGGCCCGCCGCTGGTACCCGAGGGCGTACTTCAACAGTCCGGAGAAGAGCGGCAACCACCGTGCGCTCGCCGACATCCGGGAGTCCATCGCCGAGCTGCGCTACTACCGCGAGGCGATCTTCGTCCCGCAGCCCGGACCGGACTCGGACACCGCGAAGCGGATCGCCGCGCGTCACGTCCTGCCCGCGGAATGAGCCCGCGCTCGCGCCCGCGGTGAATGCGGGCGCGAGCACCCCCTCGGACCCTGTAGACTTCTTCTCGGCCGGTCGGGGAAACCTTCGGGAAAACCGCCGGTCATGGTGGGTGTAGCTCAGCTGGTAGAGCACCTGGTTGTGGTCCAGGATGCCGCGGGTTCGAGTCCCGTCACTCACCCTTGAGGGTCAAGGCCCCGGTTCTTCGGAACCGGGGCCTTGTCGCATGGTCGGCAACGGATCCCGGCCGGGCGGCGACTGTGAGGTACGCAACGTCTCTCTTCCCCGCAGGAGGATTCGTGCAGCACCCGCAGCCACCTCGCCCCACGCGTCGCCCCACCCGTCGTACCGCACGGCGCAGAGCGGCGGCCGCCCTGGCGGCCGGTGTCCTCGCCGGCGTCGGGCTCACCGTCACCACCACCACCGGCACGGCGTCCGCCGCCGTCGCGCGGCAGGCCGAGCGGCTCGACCGGGGCGTGGTCAGCGTCCACACCGGGACCGGCAATCTGGTGAGCTGGCGCTGGCTGGGCACCGACCCGGACACCGTCGCCTTCAACGTGTACCGGGCCGGTACGAAGGTGAACGCCACCCCCGTCACCGCGTCCACCAACTACTTCCACGCCGGCGCGCCCAACCACGCCGACTACACCGTCCGCGCGGTCGTCGGCGGTGTCGAGCAGGCGGACTCCGTCCACGCGGTGCAGTTCCGCACCGGGTACAAGGACGTCCCGATCACTCCCCCGGCCGGCGGCACGACACCCGACGGGGTGGCGTACACCTACGAGGCCAACGACGCCTCCGTCGGCGACCTCGACGGCGACGGCGCGCTGGACTTCGTCCTGAAGTGGCAGCCGACCAACGCCAAGGACAACTCGCAGTCCGGCTACACCGGCAACACGATCGTCGACGGGATCAGGCTCGACGGCACCCGCCTGTGGCGGATCGACCTCGGTCGCAACATCCGCTCCGGCGCGCACTACACGCAGTTCCAGGTGTACGACTACGACGGCGACGGCAGAGCCGAGGTGGCGATGAAGACCGCCGACGGGACCGTGGACGGGCGCGGCACGGTGATCGGCAGCGCGTCCGCCGACCACCGCAACAGCGGCGGGTACGTGCTGGCCGGGCCCGAGTACCTGACCATGTTCAACGGGCTCACCGGAGCCGCGATGGGCACCACCGACTACGTACCGGCCCGCGGCACCGTCTCGTCCTGGGGCGACAGCTACGGCAACCGGGTCGACCGGTTCCTCGCCGGAACCGCTTACCTGGACGGCGCCCGGCCCTCGCTCGTCATGGCGCGCGGCTACTACACGCGGTCCGTGATCGCGGCCTGGGACTGGCGCGACGGCCGGTTCACGCGGCGCTGGACCTTCGACAGCAGCTCCTCCACCAACGCCGGCAAGGGATTCGACGGGCAGGGCTCGCACAGTCTGTCCGTCGGTGATGTGGACGGCGACGGCAAGGACGAGATCGTGTACGGGTCGATGGCCGTCGACGACAACGGCAACGGCCTGTGGACGACGAGGACCGGCCACGGCGACGCCCAGCACCTCGGGGACCTCGACCCGTCGACGGCGGGCCTGGAGTACTTCAAGGTGTCCGAGTCGGCCTCCCAGCCCGCCGAGCTGTACGTCGACCCGGCGAACGGGGCCGTCCGCTGGCGGCTCGCGGCCTGCTGCGACAACGGGCGCGGGCTCGCCGGGGACATCTGGGCGGGGAACGACGGCGCCGAGGTGTGGTCCTCCTCCGACACGTCGATACGGGACGAGGCCGGAGCCGCCAAGGGACGTGAGCCGTCGTCCGCCAACTTCCTGAACTGGTGGGACGGCGACACCACCCGCGAACTCCTCGACGGCACCAGGATCGACAAGTACGGCACGGGGGGCGAGACCCGGCTGCTCACCGGCGCCTCGGTCGCCTCCAACAACGGTACGAAGGCGACTCCGGCGCTCTCCGGTGACATCCTCGGCGACTGGCGCGAGGAGGTCGTGTGGCGTACGGCGGACAACCGGGCGCTGCGGATCTACTCCACCCCGCACGAGACCGGGACGAGGATCACGACCCTGCTGCACGACACGATGTACCGCACGGGGCTGGCCTGGCAGAACACCGCCTACAACCAGCCCCCGCACCCGAGCTTCTACCTGGGCGGCGGCATGCGGACCGCCCCGCGTCCGCTGATCACGACCCCGTAGCGCAGGAGAGGCCGGTCGGGGGCGGATTCGTCCCCGACCAGGTGCCGTTGAGTCCGAAGCTCACCGAACCGCCCGGCGGCACCGAGGCGTTGTAGGAGAGGCTCGCCGCCGTGACCCGGGCCGCTGTCTGGGTCACGGTGGCGTTCCAGGCCTGGGTGACCCGCTGCCCGGACCCGTAACCCCACTCGGTCCGCCAGCCGTCGAGCGCCGTCGTGCCGGTGTTGCGGACGGTGACCTGGGCGGTGAAGCCCGTGTTCCACTGGCTCTGCACCGTGTACGTCACGGCGCACGCGGTCCCCGTCGGCGGCGGGTTCCCGACCGGCGTCAGCGCCTCGGCGATCCCGTCGTACGCCGGTTTCCGGGCGAGGTTCTCGTCGTACGGGGTCGCCGCGCCCTCGCCGGGGAAGAAGTCCGGGATCCAGGAGTCGGCGTCGGTGAAGCCCCAGACCGTGACGCCCGCGCAGCGGGTGACAGCGAGGCAGGCGCGGAGCACAGAGGCGTAGTCGGCCTTCTGCCGGTCCAGTTTCGCCTCGGTCGCGGGCAGTTGCATGCGGATGTCGAGCTCGGTGATCGCGACGTCCACGCCGAGGTCCGCGAAGCGGCGGAGGTTCGGCTCCAGGGTGACCGGGACCTGCCCGAGGACGAGGTGGGCCTGGAAGCCGACGCCGTCGATCGGCACGCCCTGCGCGAGGAGCCGCTCGACCAGGGCGTACATGCCGTCGCTCTTCGCGCCGATGCCGTCGGTGGAGTAGTCGTTGAGGTACAGCTTCGCCGCCGGGTCGGCGGCCCGGGCGGCGCGGAAGGCATCGGCGATGTAGGACTCGCCGAGTGCCTTGGCCCACAGCGACTGCCGCAGCGTTCCGTCGTCGTTCAGCGGCTCGTTGACGACGTCCCAGTGGTCGATCCGGCCCTTGTACCGGCCGGCCTCGACCGCGATGTGGTCGGTCATGATCCGGCGCAGTTCGTCGGCGGTGAAGCTGCCGCCGGTCAGCCAGGACGGGAGCTGGCTGTGCCAGACCAGGGTGTGGCCGCGCACCTCCTGGCCGTTCGCCTCGGCGAAGGCGACGACCCGGTCCGCGCCGGACCAGTCGTAGGTGCCCCTGGTGGGTTCCACCGAGGACCACTTCATCTCGTTGCCGGGGGTGACCGATCCGAATTCGGCCCCGGCGATCTGTGCGTACCCGCCGGTGAGTCGGGAGGCGGTGACCGCCGTGCCGAGGTAGACGCCCCGGGCCGCTGCCAGGTCCCGGAGCGGGGCGTCGGCGGCGGAGGCGGGCGTCGCGGTCAGGGCGGCGGCGAGCAGGGCGACGGATGCGCTCAGACGACGGAACACGGGGCACCTCCCAGGGTGAAGGACGTCGGTACGCCGTTCACGCCCGACGCGTTGCCGGTGAAGCCGAAGGAGACCGAGGCACCGGCGCCGACGGCCGCGTTCCAGTTGACGTTCTGCGCGGTGGCGGTCGCGCCGCTCCCGCCGGGCACGGCGTTCCACATCTGGGTGACCGTCTGCCCGTCCGGGAACGTCCAGCCCAGCTTCCAGCCGTTCCAGGCCGCCCCGCCGGTGTTCTTCAGCGTCACATCCGCCTGGAAGCCGCCCTGCCACTGGTGGGTGACCTTGTACATGACCGCGCAGCCCGTCCCCCCGGTGGGCGGCGGCTGTTCGACCGAGGAGGTGTCGCCGTACACGATGCCCCGGCCGTTGGTGGAGACGTACACCCGCCCGTAGACCCGTGGATCGCCGGTGATCGCCGCTCCCGTCCAACCCCACTGGTGGGCGTCGTCGTTGATGCGGACCCAGCTCGCGCCCGCGTCCGTGGAGCGGAAGATGCCGCGTACGCCGCCGATCTTCGCGCTGGTGTAGAGGGCGGGGTAGGTGGCGCCGGGCGCCGCCTTGCCGAAGCCGATGGTGTCGGCCTGCTCGACCCCGCCGGCCTTGGTGAAGGTCGCGCCGCCGTCCGTGGAGTGCCACAGGCCGTAGGCCGCGTCGGTCGCACCGCCCGCGAGCCAGATGTCGCCGGCCCGGCCCGGGACCGCCTTGAAGCGGGCGTTCCCCTTCGCCGGGAGGCCGGTGGCCTTCGCGGTGAACGACACGCCGCCGTCGGTGCTGACGTAGAAGGTGCCGGAGTGGAAGCCGTAGAACGTCTTCGGCCGCACCCGGTCGGACTCGACGACCGCCCCCGCCGGAATGCCGCTGGACGCCGTCCACGCGCTCCCGGCCCCCGTTCCCGTGTGCACGCCCGTACCGTCCGGGCTCCACACGAAGCGGCTGCCGTCGGCGGCCGCCGCGACCGTACCGCCGCCGGTGACGCCCGACGGCTCCTGCCCGGCGGACCAGGTGGCGCCGTTGTCGGTGGAGAAGGCGATCCGCGGGCCGCCGTCGAGGTTCCCGGCCCGCACCACCCTGTTCGGGTCGGTCTCGGCGTGGTCGAGGCTGGTGGTACTGGTGAAGTTCGGGCCGGTGAACATCATCGAGGGGACCTTGGTGAGGTCGGTGTGGCGGAAGCCGCCGATGTCGCCGAGCGCGCTGAGCAGCGGCGCCCCGGAGGCCGGGGAGGCGAGGTCGTTGACGGCGGTCTCCTCCAGGCCCTGGACCATCGGCCTGATGGTGAAGGTGCCGCCGCTGTCCCACCGGCCGAGGTCCTCGGTGCCGTAGAGCGTGGCGCCCGTCCCGTACATCATCCGGTTCGAGTCGAACGGGTCGATCTCCAGGGCCTCGGTCATCCACCCCAGCTTCGGGCTCTGTTCGGGGGGTGCCGGGTTCGCGCCCCAGGCCAGCCAGGGCACGGAGGAGACGTCCATGGTGTAGCGGTTGGCGCGGGCCGGGTACGAGGTGTAGTCCCACGCCTTGGTCCAGCTCGCGCCGCTGTCCGTGGAGCGGAAGATCTGGGTGTCGGGCCACCAGGCGCTGTAGCCGGAGACCATGACCGTGCCGGGTTTCTTCCGGTCGACGGTCAGCCCGCTGAAGCCGTAGAAGGTGTCGGCCTCGGCGACCGGGCTGATGTCCTTCCACTCGCCGGTGGCCGTCGCGTACCGCCAGACCCGGCCCTTCCCGCCGTCGTAGGGGCCGCCCGTGTCGCTGTACGCGAGGTAGAGGTGGCCGTTGACCGTGTCGAGCACGCCCTTGTGGGCGAGGTACCCGGTGGGCTGACCGGGCAGCCGGGTCCAGGTGGCGCCCGCGTCCGTGGAGCGGTAGACGGCGTTCTCCTTGTCGGCCACACCGACGTAGATCGTCCGGGTCGCCGCGCCGGCCGTGCCCGTGGACTCGTCGAAGGTGACCCAGACGATGCCCTGGTTGTCGGAGTTGTAGCCACTGGTGTCGGTCGGATCCGCCTGATAATTCCCGGGGTTGGGGAAGGCGGTGACCTGTGACCAGGTGGCGCCGGAGTCGGTGGAGCGCCACAGGCCCTTGCCGCTGGGCGCGCCCAGGTAGAGCACGCTGTTCTTGTGCGGGTCGATCGCGAGCCGCTCCCCCATGCCCCGGCCGGGCATGTTGCCGCCGAGCTTGAACGGCAGGTCGGTCCGCTGCCAGCTCTCGCCCCGGTCGGCGGAGCGGAGCACGGCGCCGTTGCCCGGATCCCAGTCGTTCGTGTACGTACCGACGGCGGCGTACACCCGGTCCGGGTCGACGGAGTCGGAGGCGAGGCCGATGACTCCGGTGTGGCCCCAGTGGTCCCAGTCGACCGCGTCGAGCAGCGGGGTCCAGGTCTTCGTGGACTGCTCCCAGCGGTAGGCGCCGCCGATGTCGGTACGGGCGTAGGCCAGGTTCTTCTCGGTCCGGTTGAACACGATGCCGGGGACGAAGCCGCCGCCGTCGATCCGGACGTTCTTCCAGCTGTACGTGTCGGCGGCCGGGGCCTCGACCGATGCGGCCGCCACCGCGGTGGTCGGTGGCGCCGCGCCCGTGAGCAGGCCGGCGGCCAGGGCGAGCCCCGCCGCCAGATATCGGCCTGTTCGATGTCGTCCTGTGCGCATGGAGATCCCCTCGGAGCAGGTATGGGAGCGCTCCCACTATTGGACCGCTGTCAGAACACGGTCAAGATGCGTGCCCCGTCGAAGACGTTCGACGCGGGCGCGGGGAGGCGGGGAAGGCCTCGGGGATCCCATGGAGAAGCGCGCCCCGGTCGGCGGTGGGGTGGAACCGGCCGGGGCGCGCGTGTGGGGGAGGGTGAGGGCTCCGGGGAACCGCTCCTGAGGGGTGGCTACTTGTAGGCGGAGAACGCCTTGGTGAAGGCCAGCGGCTGCTGGAGGATCGAGGAGCAGGTGGGGTCCGCGTGGTTCACCGCGCCGCCCGCGCACTGCTTGTCGCGGGTGGCGGACCACATCGAGAGCCAGCCGATGCCCTTGGACTTGGCGAAGTCGACCAGCTGGGTGGCGTCGCCGACCGTGAAGATCTCGGACGTCACGTCATTGACGCCGATCATCGGGGTGACGGCGACGGCCTTCCACGCGGCCGCGTCGGAGAGGCCGAGGACCCCCTTGATCTGGGCCTGGGTGGCGGTCGCCGCCTGGATCGCGTACTGGCCCATGTCACCGCTGTAGGCCGGTCCGTAGTCCATCGCCATGATGTTGACGGCGTCGACCCGGACACCGTTCCTCTCGGCGTCGGCGAGCAGGTCCACACCCGGCTGGGTCAGGCCCTCCGGCATGACCGGCAGGGTGAAGGAGACGTTCAGGCCGGGGTGGGACTTCTGCAGCTGCGCGATGGCCTGCGAGCGGCGGGTGTTGGCGGCCGTGTCCGGCAGGGCCGCGCCCTCGATGTCGAAGTCGACCTTGGTCAGCTCGTACCGGTCGATCACCTTGCCGTACGCGGCGGCGAGGGCGGAGGAGGTCGAGCAGTTCAGGGCGAGCTCGTGACCGGCGGCACCGCCGAAGGAGACCCGGACGTCGCCCCCCTTGGCGCGCAGGGCACCGATCTGGGACGCCACCTTGTCGTTCGCGAGGTCGGTGACGCCGCCCCACAGCGGGGCGCAGGCGCCGCCGGAGGTGATGAAGGCGAGGTTGAACTCCTTCACCCCCGTGGTGTCGGCGGTGGCGAGCATGTCGTAGGCCGGGTGGAGGGATGTGTCGATGTAGGGCGCGTACGTGGCGGCCGCGCCGGGGGTGCCCGGAGTGCCGGTGGCGGTCGCCGTGGGCGTGGGCGTCGGGGACGCGGTGGCGGTCTGGCTCGGAGCGGCCGTGGGGGTGGCGCCGGGCGTCGCCGAGGTGCTCGGGGAGGCGGTGGCGGTGGGCTGCTCGGTGGGACGGCCGCTGGGCGTGGGGGTGGCGCCGCCGACGGAGCAGGAGGCCTTGTCGATGAGGCAGTTGGCGGGGTCGTCGGCCTCGCCGGTCGCCGAGGTCACGAAGCCGACGGTGACGGACTGGCCGGGGGCTAGCTCCTTGTTCCAGCTCGCGGGCTTCACGGTGACGTGTTGCCCGGAGACGGTGTGTTCGCCGTTCCACAGGGAGCCGATCGTCGTCCCGGCGGGCAGGTCGAACTCCAGCGTCCAGCCCCCCGACCGGACGCTGGAGGTCTCGTTGGTGACGACGTACTGGCCGGTGTAGCCACCGGTCCAGGTGCTCGTCCTGGTGTACGCCGCGCCGACCGCCGCGGCCTGCGCGGTGCCGGTGAGCGCCAAGGCCGCGCCGCCGATCACCGCGGCGGCGACGACGGCGCCGACGGCCTTGGTGCTGCCGCTCGCCCTGCGCCGGTGCGAACTGGTGCCCATCGCGTGCCTGCCTCTGCGTGCCGGGGGTGGGGTGGGGTGCGGCAGCACGTTAGCGAGCGGGATCCGGACAAATGCCCCGAGTGGGCGAGGGTTGAGGATTCTTAGGCTCCGCTTAAGGAAGCCATCGGGAGGGCGAAAGGTTCGGCCCTCCGGCCGGGTTCCGGATCAGGCCCCGGCGCCCCGCCGGGCACCCACGCCGGTGCCCGCGCCGCCCCGCCTGCGGCGGCCCACCCGGTGGCCCCGCCGGCCTCCCGTACCGCCGGAGCGGCGCCCGTCGAGCCCGATCCAGATGCGGACCTCCGTACCGCCGAGCACCGAGTGGCCGATACGGACGTCACCGCCCGTGGACTCGGCCATCCGGCGCACGATGTCGAGGCCGAGACCGGTGGATCCGTCGCGGTGGCCGCTGTTGCCCCGGGTCAGCGCGGCGGCCGGGTCGGGGATGCCGGGGCCGGCGTCGGAGACCAGGACGATGACGGCGTCGTCGCCGTTGTGGACGTCGACGGAGAAGGCCGTCCCCTCGGGGGTGTGGCGGAAGACGTTGCCGAGCAGCGCGTCGAGGGCGGCGGCGAGTTCGGGCCGGGCGACCGGGATGCGCACCGGCCGCTCGATGCCCGCGACCCGTACCTTGCGGCCCTCGTCCTCGGCGAGCGCGGACCAGAAGTCCATCCGCTCCCGTACGACCTCGGAGGCGTCGCAGCCGGCACCCGGGCCGGTGGCGTGGGTCTGGGGCTTCGCCTCGCGTGCCGTACGGATGATCGTGTCGACCTCGCGCTCCAGCTGCTCGACGGCGGCGCGGGTCTGCTCGGCGGCCGGACCGGAGCCGAGCGAGGCAGCGTTGAGCCGGAGCACGGTCAGCGGCGTGCGCAGCCGGTGGGAGAGGTCGGCGGCCAGCTCGCGCTCGTTGGCGAGGAGCTGGACGACCTGGTCGGCCATGGAGTTGAAGGCGATCGCGGCCGACTTGAGCTCCGGCGGCCCCTCCTCGGGGACGCGCGCGCCGAGCCTGCCCTCGCCCAGGTCGTGGGCGGCGCCCGCGAGCCGCTGGGCGGGCCGGACCATCCGGACGCCGAGCCGGTCGGCGACGGCGACGGAGCCGACGATCAGGGCGATGCCGACACCGGAGAGGACCAGCCAGGCGGTGGCGACGCCGTTGGAGACCTCGCCCTCGGGGACGAAGAGTTCGACGACGGCGACCTGTCCGGAGCTCAGCGCGGTGGGCTGGAGCAGCACGGAGCCGCCGGTCACCTCGGCGATGGTGGCCCGGCCCAGTCGGCGGGTGGTCCGCAGGTCCTCCTCGCCGGCCCGGCGGGTGCCGATCTCCAGCGCCTTCCCGCCCGGCTCGTCGGCGGCCGGGACATGGACGGCCATCCGCCCGGCGGCGCCGTCCTCGGTGGTGGCCACCGCCCGGTCGAGCTCCTCGCGGTCGGTGGTGATCGCCAGCACGGGCGCGAGCCCGGCGGCGCGCCGTTCGGCGTTGGAGAAGGCGCGGTCGCGCGCCATCTCCTTGACGACGAGGCCGAGCGGGACGGCGAAGGCGACGACGACCATGGCGGTGACGGCCAGCGACACCTTGACGAGCGCCCATCTCACCGCTGTGTCTCCTGGGGCTCCCGCGGCGGTTCGAGCTTCACGCCCACCCCGCGCAGGGTGTGCAGATAGCGGGGCCGGGCGGCCGTTTCGCCCAACTTGCGCCGCAGCCACGACAAATGGACGTCGATGGTCTGGTCGTCGCCGTAGGACTGCTGCCACACCTCGGCTAGCAGCTCCTTGCGCGGCACGACCACCCCCGGCCGGCCGGCGAGGAAGGCCAGCAGGTCGAACTCCCGGCGGGTCAGGTCGAGCCCGGCACCGTCGAGCTCCGCCTGCCGCCGCAGCGGGTCGATCGAGAGACCGCCCACCCGGATGACCCGCGACGGCGGCGCCTCTCCCGCGGCGGCCCGCGACCGCCGCAGCACGGCGGCCATCCGCGCCGACAGGTGCTCCACGGAGAAGGGCTTGGTCAGATAGTCGTCCGCCCCGTCGTTGAGGAGCCGGACGATCTCGCTCTCGTCGTCCCGCGCGGTCGCGATGATCACCGGTACGTCGGTGATGCCGCGCAGCATCTTCAGCGCCTCGGACCCGTCCAGATCGGGCAGTCCGAGGTCCAGGACGACCACGTCGAAACGGAAATGGGCGACCTCGCGCAGCGCCTCCAGGGCCGTGCCGACGCTCCGTACGGTGTGGGAGGCCTCGGTCAGATGCCGGATGAGGGCCGAGCGTACGAACTGGTCGTCCTCGACCACGAGCACACTTGCCATGGCCCGCACCGTACGCCATACGGGGGACGGCGAGGGAAGGTCCACCCTCCGCTTCGACGGTGCGCACGGTGGTGCACTATGGCCCGGATGCGAAGAGGACTTGTTCACGCCATGGCGTGGTCGCTCGCCACCGGCGCGGCGGTCACGCTCTCGTGGTGGGGTGTGCACACGGTGCTGGCCGGTACGGTCTACGACCCGCCGCGCGCGCTCCCCATTCCGGCCGGCAGCGGCGAAGGAACGGCCGCCACGAGCGGCGGCCCGTCGGCGTCCCCCACCGGGCGCCCGGCCGGCTCCCCCACCTCCTCACCGACGCCCTCCCCGGCGAGGACGGCCGGCGCCCCCACGACGTCCCCGTCCTCGCCCCCGTCGCACAGGCCCACCGCCACGAAGCGGCCGGACGGCGACGCCACCGCCGGGAGCACGGTCAAGAGCTACCCGGTCGACGGCGGCCGGGTGGTCTTCGACCTGGGCGAGACCTCCGCCGAACTGGTCTCGGCGACCCCCGCGTCCGGCTGGCAGATGCAGGTGTGGAAGCAGCCGACCTGGATCCGGGTCACGTTCACCAGGGACGGCCGCGAACTGTCGGTCTTCTGCGTGTGGCACGACACCGCACCACGGGTGGAGATCGAGGACCGCAGGACCTGAGACAGGCCCCGGACAGGTTCTAGCGGAAGACGGACGCCGGCGGTACGGGTGAGGGCCTGGCGCTCGCGTCGGTGACCGGGACCGCTCCCCCGGTGAAGTCGGCGAGCGCCCTGCCGTGCTCCACCCGCCCGGCGTGCGGGTCCGTCGCCACCCGGCGGGTCAGCTCGGCGACCGGCAGTTCGCGGTCGGAGGCGAGCAGCACGGCGTTGCCGAAGCGGCGGCCGCGCAGCACGGCCGGGTCGGCGGTCAGCGCCAGCTCGGGAAAGACGGTCGCGGCGGTCGCGATCTGGCCGCGCAGGTGCGTCAGGGGCGGGCCGTCGGCGAGGTTGGCGGCGTAGAAACCGCCGGGCTTCAGCACCCGGCGGACCTCGGTGAGGAACTCCGTGCTGGTCAGGTGCGCGGGCGTGCGGGCGCCGCTGAACACATCGGCGATGACCAGGTCCGCCCAGCCGTCCTGCACCTTGGCGAGTCCGGCCCGGGCGTCGGTGGAGCGGACGCGGATCCGGGCACCGGAGTCCAGCGGGAGTTCCCTGCGGACGAGCTGCACCAGCGGGCCGTCGAGCTCCACGATCTGCTGGGTGGAGCGGGGCCGGGTGGCGGCGATGTAGCGGGCGAGCGTGAAGGCTCCGCCGCCGAGGTGGACGGCCTGGAGTGGCCGGTTCGGCGGGGCGGCGAGGTCGGCGATGTGGCCGAGGCGCCGCTGGTACTCGAAGGAGAGATGGGCCGGGTCGTCGAGATCGACGTGCGACTGCGGGGCGCCGTCGATCAGCAGCGTCCAGCCGCGCGGGCGCTCCCGGTCGGGTATGAGCTCCGCGAGCCCGCCGTCGACGGTCTCGACGACGGCGGCGGCGGCTGCCGCCCGTTCACGCTGTTTGTTCCTGGCCACGAGCCCCATTATCGGCGCTCGCGCCGACACCCCGCCCGACGAGCTCGGGACGCGGCGGTCAGCGGCAGCCGTCGGCCGCCTCGATCAGGCGGGCCGCCTGGCCCAGGGCCTCCCGGAGCACCGCCGGGTCGGTGACCTCGCCGGTGTCGCCGGGCGGCAGCAGCCAGCCCGCGGGGCGGGGCGCGTCACCGGCGGGCTCGGGAAGCTCCGGCAGCTCGGGGATGCGCAGCCCCCGCCCCGAGGTCTGGGTACAGGCGCTGCCCGGCATGTCCCAGCCCGCGGCCGTGCCGGGCGGGACCAGGAAGCCGAGGGTGTCGCAGGCTCCGTCGTGCAGCACCGGGCCGACCACGGGGGCGCCGCCTCGGCGCAGGATGTCCACGGCCTCCAGGCCCTGTCGGACCGGCACGGTCACCAGGTCGCAGGCTTCGCCGTGCGGGGCGCCGGCGTCCGGGGTGGGTGCATGGCGTTCGGTCGACTGCGATCCGATCTCCAACAAGGGGACCCTCCTCGCTCCTGAGAAGACACGTTCCGTCTCTCCGCATGGTTCAACGCCCGTGCGCGTCAACGGCTACGGCGGCACGCCGCCGCAAAGGATGGCAGTTCATGGCAGATCACGCGTGAGATATCCGATTTGTAGCCAAACTCTGCGTACGCGTCCGGTGACAGCAGGTACGTTCTTGCCGCCGGAACACCGGCAGCACAGGAGAGGGCTCGGCCATGGCGATGTCACGGGCAGTTCCCAATCTCGCCTTCCGCCGGCTCCGCGGGCAGCTTTCGCCGGCGGAGTTCGCCGCCGCGGTCCGCCGGGCGGCGCGGGAGATCGGCGAGCAGGTGGCCTGCGACGCCCGCTACATCGGACGCGTGGAGGCGGGCGAGATCCGCTGCCCCAACTACGCCTACGAACGGGTGTTCCTGCACATGTTCCCCGGTCTCGGCCTGGCGGACCTGGGCTTCTCGGCACGGGAGGCGGTACGCGGCCGACGGCCCGCCGCCACGGCCGGGGCCCCGCCCCCCACCGCCATCACGACCCGGAACGATGAGGAGAGCGACGTGCTGCGTCGCGCATTCATGACGAGCGGCACCGCCACCGTGGCGGCCGCCTCGCTGGGACTCGGCGGCACCGCCGCCGCGATCCCCGCCCCTCGGGGGACCCACAGGATCGGCGAGCCCGAGGTGAGGGCCGTCGAGGAAGCCGTACGGCAGATCCGGTTGCTCGACGACCGGCACGGCGCCGACGGGCTCTACAAGGCAGCCGCTCAGCCGCTGCGGGCGGCGTACGCCCTGCTCGACGCGGGCGTCGCGACCCGCCGCTCCACCGAGGACCGGCTGCACGCGGGCGCCGGCGAACTGGCCATCTCCGTCGGCTGGCTGGCCCACGACTCGGGCCGCCTCGACGACGCCCGCTCGCACTACGCGGAAGCCCTCGCCACCGCGCGCGTGGCCGGCGATCCGGCCCTGGAGGCGCACGCCTTCTGCAACACCTCGTTCCTGGCCAGGGACGACGGCCGGTACCGGGAGGCGGTCCGGGCGGCCCAGGCGGGGCTGCGGGCGGCGCAGCCGCTCTCCTCGGCCCGGCTGCTCTCGCTGCTCTCCCTGCGGGAGGCGGGGGCCTGGGCCGGACTCGGCGACCGGACCGCCTGCGAGCAGGCCCTCGGCCGCGCGCACACCCACTTCGCCCGGGGCAGCGGCGACAGCGATCCGGAGTGGATGACCTTCTTCGGGGAGCCGGAGCTGGAGGCCCTGGAGGCCCAGTGCTGGTCGCTGCTGGGCGAGTGGGGTCGCGCCGCCCGCCACGCGCACCGCGCGACGGTCCTGCAGAACCCGCACTTCGCCCGCAACCTCGCCCTCTACCGCGCCCAACTGGCCGGCGACCTGGCCCACGCCGGCCGCCGGGACGAGGCCGCGGTGGAGGCGCGCAAGGTGGTGGACTCGCTGGGCGAGGTCCAGTCGAGCCGCATCCGCCGCATGCTGGCCGAGACCCGACGGGTCCTCGCCACCTCCTGAGCCGGATGGCGCGCCCTCTCCGTCGGGGGGCGGCGCGCGACCGGCCGTGGCCCTACTCCAGGTGCCCCGTGTCGTTCCAGCGCTCCAGTGCCGGCGCGCCGTACGCCCAGCCCAGGACGGAGAGGCTCGTCGGGTCGAGGCGGATCCGCGCGCCGAAGCCCAGGTCCTCGCCCAGCCAGCGTGCCGCGATCGACCGCAGGATGTGGCCGTGCGCGAAGACCAGCACGTCCCGCTCGGCCGACCGCGCCCACTCCACGACCTCGTCGGCCCGCGCGGAGACCTGGGCGAGGCTCTCGCCCTCCGGGACGGCGTCGCGCCACAGCAGCCAGCCGGGCCGCAGCTCCTGGATCTGGGCCGGGGTCAGTCCTTCGTACGCCCCGTAGTCCCACTCCATGAGCGTGTCCCACTCGCGCGCCCGCTCGCCGAATCCGGCGATGTCGCAGGTCTCACGCGCGCGTGCCAGCGGGCTGGTGCGGATCTCCAGATCGGGCAGGCCGTTCCACGGCGCCCGGTGCAGCCGCTCACCGAGCAGCTTGGCGCCGCGCCGGCCCTCGTCGAGCAGCGGGATGTCGGTCCTGCCGGTGTGACGGCCGAGCAGCGACCATTCGGTCTGACCGTGCCGGGCGAGCAGGATGCGCGGTGCCATGAAGGCTCTCCAGGTTCAGCGAGGCTGTGTATCGGGGTGCCCTCTCATCATCGCCCACATGAATTCACGGCCACGCGCGGGCAACCCCCTCACCCCGTCCGGCGTCCCCCAGGAAGAAGCCGAGGGGGAACACACGTATGAGGGAGAGTGCCGCCCGCGCGGGGCGGAGGCCGCGTTGGTGGGTCGAGCTGCTGCTGATCGGCGTGGTCTACGGCGCCTACTCGTGCGGCCGGCTGCTCGCCCGGGGCGACGTGGGGACCGCCGTCGAGCACGGGCTTGCGATCCTCCGCCTGGAGACGTCCCTGGGTCTGGACGCCGAGCACCAGCTCAACCGGCTCTTCACCGGCACTCCCGCCCTCGGGATACCCGCCGACTTCGCGTACGCGTCCCTGCACTACCTCGTCACTCCGGCCGTCCTGATCTGGCTCTTCCGTCGCCGCCCCGGCCGCTACCGGGCCGCCCGCACGTGGTTGATGGTCTCCACCCTGCTCGGCCTGGTCGGCTTCACCCTGCTGCCCACCTGCCCGCCCCGGCTCCTGGACGCCCGGCACGGCTTCGTCGACACGATGGCGCAGTTCAGCTCGTACGGCTGGTGGGGCGCGGAGGCCAGCGCGCCGCGCGGGATGGGGGCGATGACGAACCAGTACGCGGCGATGCCGAGCCTCCACGTCGGCTGGGCGCTGTGGTGCGGGGTGATGCTGTGGCGGTACGGGCGTACGCCGCTGCTGAAGGCGCTGGGTGTCGCCTATCCCCTCCTCACCACGGTGGTCGTCATGGGCACGGCGAACCACTACTTCCTCGACGCGGTCGCGGGGGCGGCCGTGATGGGCCTCGGGCTGTGGCTTGCGGGGCCCGTGATGCGGCTCGCCGACCGGTTGCGTCTCCCCGTCGTGGGGAACCGGGCGCCGATTGTCGGTGGCGGATGGGAGACTTCCGCGGGTGAGCGAATCCCTGGGCAGCGGAGCTCCTCGGCCTCCGCAGACGACACTCCGGCACCGGCTCGCTGAGCTGCGCGGACCGGCCGTCGTGCCGCATC
Source organism: Streptomyces sp. ISL-36 (assembly GCF_018614205.1). Classification (GTDB taxonomy): domain Bacteria; phylum Actinomycetota; class Actinomycetes; order Streptomycetales; family Streptomycetaceae; genus Streptomyces. Next base: position 18,225 of record NZ_JAGGOS010000052.1, read on the forward strand.
CGCTGGATGCGCGGGCACTGGCGGCTCTGGCCGCCAACCCCGGCTGCCGGCGGCGTGCGCTGCTCGACGGCGCCGGCGTCGACAAGACCGCGCTGGCCGCGAAGCTCGGCGCCTCGGCGGCCTTCGGCCAGTCCCAGTTCGCGTTCATGCGGGGCAACGCCTTCGAGGCCAAGGTCAAGGCGGACGGTGGGCGTGAGCTGCTGCGCCTGCTGGGTATCGACGAGCCGGGGACGGTGTGGGTCCCGGAGCTCACGGCGGCCGGGCCCGAGGGCCGGGTGGCCCGCACCGCGCTCGCGCTGCGCGAGGCGACCGAGGCCGGGAGGTGGGCGCTGCTCGACCACCCCATGTTGAGCCTGGAGGTGGCGGGGTCCCCCGCGCATCTGGAGCCGGACGCCGTCGTGGTGCACCCCGACGGGAGGTGGACGGTCGTCGAGATCAAGTCCTTCCCGATGATCGACGGCGCGGCGGACGCCTCGAAGGTGGGTGCGGCGGCGCGCCAGGCGGCGGTGTACGTGCTGGCCCTGGAGCGGGTCGCGAAGCTGACGCGGGGCGCGGAGGTGGCCCACTCGGTGCTCCTGGTCTGCCCGAAGGACTTCTCCAATCTGCCGACGGCCTCGGTCGTCGACGTCCGCAAACAGCTGTCGGTGACACGTCGGCAGCTGGCCCGGCTGACCCGGATCGAGGAGATCGCCGCCGCGCTGCCGGACGGTGTCACGTTCGATGTGGAGGGGTGTTCGGCGCAGGAGCTGACGGCGGCGGTGGAGTCGGTTCCGCACGCGTACGCGCCGGAGTGCCTGTCCGCCTGCGAGCTGGCCTTCCACTGCCGGGAGCGGGCGCGCAGCGCGGGCGCCGTGGAGGCGCTCGGCCGCTCGGTGCGGGGTGAGCTGGGCGGGCTGACCACGGTGGGGGACGTGCTGGCGGCGGCCCGTGGAGAGGCGGGCGACGCGGACGATCCGACGGTGGAGGCCCTGCGCCGGGCCCAGGGGCTGCGCGGCGAGGCGCTGGCGGACGCACCCGCCCGGGCTTCCGGGGAGGTCGTCGCATGACGCCGCCGATCACGCGCCCGCGTGCCGCGTCCGGGGAGGTACGGACATGTCGCTGATCTCGACCCTGGCCCGCCTGGAGGCCGTCGAGTCGGGGCGGGCCCAGCCGCTGGCCACGGTCCGGCACCGGCATCTGTCGGACCGGCCCCTCGTCCTCGTACCGCTGACGACGGCAGGCGAGGCGGGCGCGCCGCTCGGCGCGCTGGTCGGGACGGATCCCGAGGAGCCGCGGCTGCTCGTGGTGGCGCAGCCGCGCGACCGGGACCTGCGGTTCGCGTTCCTCGCCGATCTGGCCGAGGAGGTGCTTCCGTACATCGACTCGTTCACGGACACGGTCGAGGCGGCGGAGCGGAACGAGACCGACCCCGAGACCGGGAAGAAGGTCAAGGTCGAGGTCGAGCTGTGCGCCGACGCGCCGCAGGTGATCGTGCCGAGCCGGGCGGGCATCGAGTACGTACGGCTGCTGGGACGCTCGATGCGGTTCCGGCGGACGGCCGAGCAGGACCCGGAGACGCCGTTCCCGGCGCCGCCGCGGGTGCCGCTGCTCGGGCGCTGGCTGACGCACCTCGGCGAGCGGGCACGGGTACCCGGCTCCTCGCTGCTGCTGTCGGCGACGGACCTGCTGAACCGGCACTGGGCGACCGGCCAGTCCTCCCTGGAGGACCAGCACCTCGGTGCGCTCCTCGCCTGGATCGACCCGCCGGAGGGAGAGTCCGGCGCGGAGGCGGCGCTGCGGGCCGAGCTCGGCCGGGACCGGGACGGACAGTTGCTGTGCCCGCCGGCCGGTCCGGCGACCGACCCGGCCTTCGACAACCGGCTCCTCGCACCCGCGATCGAGCTCTTCGACCGGGCCCGGCAGGCGCTGGCCTCGGCCGAGGACGGGGAGAGCGCAGACGAGCGGCTCGGTGAACTGCACCGCGCCGAGCGGGAGATCCGCCGTCTGATCGTCTCGCAGCTGAAGCCGACCTGGCATGCGGTGTGGCGCTCCCTCGACCTGCTGCGGGAGCTGCCGGAGGGGGCGCGGGTGGCGGACCGCTGGACACGCGACCGCTGGTCGTTCACCGGCCATCGCGACCGGGTGACAGCCGGGGAGCCGCCGCAGCCGCGCCGCGACGACGCGGTGACGGCGGCGCAGAAGCTGGCGGCCAGGGAGTCCGCGCAGGGCCAGTTGGAGGCGCAGGAGGCGCTCGACGATCCGCTGGTGCTCGCGGGTCGGCGGCTCGCGGGCGAGGCGTTCGTCGCCGAGGTGGTGGAGGTGACGATGGCCTGGTCGGAGTCGAAGCGGCCCTCCCCGCGGCCGCTGCTTACGGTCCGCACCGACGACCGGCCGCATCTGGGCGAGGGGACGAAGGTGTACCGCTCGCTGGAGGGCAAGCCGCAGACGGCCGAGTTCGTACGGCAGGAGGAGGACGGCTCGCTCGTGCTGCGGGTCACCGACCGGATGGGGCGGTCCAAGGAGCCGGCGGCGGGATCGGTGCCGGAGAAGGGCGAGCGGATCGCCTGGACGCTGTTCGAGCACGACCAGCGGGTGGGCGCGAAGCTGCCGGACCGGGAGGAGACGCCCTGGACGCACGGCGGGCCCCCGCGCTCGGACTCCGCGGACGCCGAACTGCCCGATGCCATGACCCCGGAGGACCTGCTGTGAGTTTCGATCCCGGAGCGGAGGCTGCCCGGGCGACCGCCGGGATCCTGGCCGACACCCTGCACGGGGACGCCCGGGGGGTCGTGGTCGACTCTCCGCCGGGCGCCGGCAAGTCGACGCTCGTGGTCCGGGCCGCGCTGGAACTGGCCGCGGCGGGGCGGCCGCTGATGGTGGTCGCGCAGACGAACGCACAGGTGGACGACCTGGTGTTGCGGCTCGCGGAGAAGGAACCGGGTCTTCCGGTGGGCCGGCTGCACTCCAACGACAGCGACCCGTACGACAAGGCGCTCGACGACCTGGAGAACGTACGGAAGTCGTCCAAGGCGGGGGATCTCGCCGGGCTCGACGTGGTCATCTCGACGGCCGCGAAGTGGGCGCATGTGAAGAACGTGGAGCCGTGGGCGCACGCGATCGTGGACGAGGCGTACCAGATGCGCTCGGACGCGCTGCTCGCGGTGGCGGGGCTCTTCGAGCGGGCGCTGTTCGTGGGCGATCCGGGGCAGTTGGACCCCTTCTCGGTGGTCGGCGCCGAGCAGTGGGCGGGGCTTTCCTACGACCCGTCGGCGAGCGCGGTCTCGACGCTGCTGGCCCACAACCCGGATCTGCCGCAGCACCGGCTGCCGGTGTCCTGGCGGCTTCCGGCGTCGGCGGCGCCGCTGGTGTCCGACGCGTTCTACCCGTACACCCGGTTCCGCAGCGGCACGGGGCACGGGGACCGGCGGTTGACCTTCGGGGTCGCGTCGGACGGCTCGGGCCCCGACCGGGTCCTGGACGAGGCGGCCGAGTCGGGCTGGGGCCTGCTGGAACTCCCGGCCCGCCACACCCCCCGTACCGATCCCGAGGCGGTACGGGCGGTGGCGCTGGTGGTGCGCCGGCTCCTGGACCGGGGTGGCGCCGCGGTCTCCGAGCGCGGCCCCGATCCGGTGCCCCTCACGCCCGACCGGATCGCGGTCGGCACGGCCCATCGCGACCAGGCGGCGGCGGTCCGGGCGGCGCTCGGGGAGCTGGGCGTCACGGGCGTGACCGTGGACACCGCGAACCGTCTGCAGGGCCGCGAGTACGACGTGACGGTGGTCCTCCACCCCCTGTCCGGCCGCCCGGACGCCACGGCTTTCCATCTGGAGACGGGCCGCCTGTGCGTGCTCGCCTCGCGCCACCGCCACGCCTGCATCGTGGTGTGCCGCGCGGGCGTGGCGGAGCTCCTCGACGAACACCCGTCGACGGAGCCCGTGCAGCTGGGGGTCACGGTCAAATTCCCGGACGGATGGGAGGCGAACCATGCGGTCCTCTCCCATCTGGCGGAGCACCGGGTCAGCTGGTCACCGGGGTGACGGGGCCGCGCGGCGCGTGGGAGGCCAGGGCGAGGAGTTCGTCCACCGACCACTGGTCGTCGACGTGCTCGCCGTACTTCGCGGCGACGATCCGGCCGTCGCTTCCGATCAGGAAGTCGGCCGGCAGCCCGAGCCGTCCGCCCCGCGGGCGCAGCACCGGTGGCTTGTCGCGGCCGCGCAGCATGCCCCATGTGCCGATGAGGACGGCCCGGGCCATCGGCCACCAGGCCCGTGGGGAGAGCAGGGACCGGGGCGTGGACTCCACCCCGAACGCGGTGTAGAGCCGCTTGTCCGGGTCGGCGACGACCGGCAGGGGCAGGCCGTCGAGGTGGGGGCGCAACTCCTCGGGCGGTGAGTGGAAGACCACGACCTCGCGGACGCCGGCCGCCTCGATCTCCTCGCGCCGTCGTACCACCGAGCGCAGGTGCAGATGGCAGACGGGGCAGCCGGCGAAGCGCCGGAACTGCAGATGGATCAGCCGCTCGGGGTCGGGGACGGTGACCGGGTCGCCGAGGAGCGGGTCGAGCCTGCGGACGGGGGCGGGAGAGCCGGGCTTCAGTGGCCCTTGGGGCATGCGCATGGAGCACCTCTCACGTAGGCGTACGGCGTACTCCTAACAGCGTAGGCGTATGCCGTACGCTGTCAACCGTCATGCCACGCCCCCGTTCCCTCACCCAGGACCAGCTGGCCGTCGCCGCCCTCGCCGTCATCGACCGCGACGGGCTCGCCGGCCTGTCGATGCGCGCCGTCGCCAAGGAACTCGGCATGAGCACGATGGGGCTCTACCGGTACGTGGCCGACCGCGACGAACTGGAGGGGCTGGTCGTCGAGCGCGTGCTGAGCAGCGTCGATCCCGAGCCGCCCGCCGCGGACGCGCCCTGGCGGGACCGGATCGAGGTCATGGTCCGGCGGCTGCGCGACAGCGTGAGCGCCCACCCCTCGGCCGTCCCGCTGACCATGACCCACCGGCACCGGCTGCCCGGTCTGCTGCGCTGGTCGGAGTCCGTGCTCGGGCTGCTCGCCGAGGCGGGCATCGAGGGCGAGCAGCGGGTGGTCGCACTGCGCGGGCTGATCAGTTACGTGGTGGGGGCGATCCAGCTGGAACACCTGGGGTCCCTCGCGGGCCAGGGGACGGTCGTCATCTCCGAGCTGCCGCGGGAACGGTTCCCGTACATGTCGGAGGCCGGCCGGCACGCGCGCGAGATCGACGCCGACCGGGAGTTCTTCGGCGGGCTCGCGGTGTATCTGCGCGGTCTCGGCGCCTGACTTCGCCCCAGGCACTGCCGCCCCCTTGCGCGGCGCGGGACAATGGAAGGCGGCCCGGGTTTCCGGGCCGTGTGTGTGCGAGGAGGAGAAGGACGATGGCGGAATCCGCGGAGCGGAACGAACAGCGGCGGCTCCGGCCCGCACCGCTGATCTTCGAGCCTGCCGAGGCGACCGCCGACCCGGAGCACTTCTTCGACCTGGAGTCGATCGAGGACCCGCGCGAGCTGCTGTCCCGGGCGACCGAACTGACGCTCGCCTTCCGTGCGGCGACGGACCGGGCGACCGAGTTCCAGGCGATCGCCGCGGCACAGCTCGCCGACCCGCGCCGCTTCGACCGGCTGACGCCCGCGGACGTCGCCGAGCGGGCGGAGTGGACCGAGGACTACGCCCGGAAGATGATCGAATTCGGCCGCGACCTGATCCGCTCGGGCGGCCGCCCGTCGGAGGACTGAGCCCGGGGCTCCCGATCGGAAGCCGACGCCGGGGGCGGCCGGCGACCGGCCGCCGGAGGAGCCCCGGTATGCCGGGCCTCGTGAGGCTTCCGCGCGTCGTCCGGGTGCCCGCCCCTCACTCGCCTGGCATATGCCGGGGCGAAAGATACTCCTCCCGCCCCCGCCCTGTCCGGGTTTCCGCGAACTCTCGGCAACGTCACAGTGACGCACGGTAGATCTGGCTCCATGAGCGCATGGTTGCGAGACGAGACCCCCCTGAGCCCCGCCCGGAGCGACACCGACGAGCGGCGGAGCGACCGGCCCGACATCTTCCGCTTCCTGCGCGACCGGGACGAGGGGCACCACACCGCGCGGGTCACCGCCGCGGGGGCCGGATGGCTCGCCTCCGCCGCCGCGTATCCGCGCTCCACGCTCGCGCTCTGGGAGGGCCGCCCGACCGCCCCCGCCGTCCTCCCGTGCGGGACCGTCTTCGACGTCGTGAACGTGGACACGACCTTCGGGCGGCGGATGCTCGACCGGCTCTGGTCGGAGGGCCCGGGCTCCGGGCCCGTCGCCGTCCACCGGGGCCGGATGCTGCTCTTCGCCGCACCCGGAACGGCGCAGCGGTTACCGTCCCTGCTCGACTGGGAGGTGAGGGTCCCCCCGGGACGAAGTCCGAGGGGGAGGGGAGACGCCGTCCCGCCGCCGCTCTGCCACGGCACCGGCGACGCCGTGACCATCCCGGCGCTCACCCCGACGGAGGCCTCCGGCGCCCGCTGGGTGGTGGCCCCCGACACCCGCCATCCATGGCTCCCGGGGCCCGAGGTCATGCTCTGGGCCTGTGTCCGGGCCGTCCGCGCCGCCTCCGCTGCCGACGTGCGGGTATCGATTTTTCCTCCCGCCGATCAGGATGCTAAGGTCTACGACGTCAGCAGGCGCCGCTAGCTCAGTTGGTTAGAGCAGCTGACTCTTAATCAGCGGGTCCGGGGTTCGAGTCCCTGGCGGCGCACAGACGGGAAAAGCCCCTCGCGGAAGCGAGGGGCTTTTTCGTGCGCCCGGGGCTTTCAGGGGCGGGCGTCCGGATCGACCGTCACCTTCACCGTCCACACGCCCGCGCGCGTCCGGTCCACCACCTCCACCCGGGTGCCCTCCCCCGGCACCGTGAAGGTCTCCCCGACACCCAGCGGGGCGTCCGCGAGCGGTGGGTACACCGAGCGGTCCCAGCAGGCCTCGGTGCTCGGATGGGTGTCCACGACCTCGACCGGCCCGTCCCCGGACGCCGCCTCGTTCCGTACGCGGTAGATCAGCACACCCTCCGTACAAGTGTCCCGGTCGTTCCCGGTCGAGCCGCGTGCCTCGATCGCCAGCACGCTGCCCGGCCCCGTCCGTACGACCGCGAGCCGGGTGCCGACCGTGCCGCCGGCCACCGGTGCCGCCGCCAGTGGCTCCAGGCTGAGCAGGCGGGTGCCCGCACCCTGGATGCACCTCACCTGGCGGGGCTCCAGCCAGCCCAGCTTCCACTTGTGCCAGCCGAAGAGGTCCGGGGCGAGGCCGAACTGGCTTCCCATGACGTCCCAGTCCCCCACATGGGTGTCCCAGTCCCCCTTGCCGTCGGTCGGCCGGTGGTAGAGGTCCGGCAGGTCGAAGACGTGCCCGGTCTCGTGGGCCAGGACGTTCCGGTCCGGCGGGTGCCGTTCGAAGACCGTGACGACCCGCTTGATCTCCGTGCCGTCCACCGTCAGCGGGTGCTCCAGGTTGACGACCTTCGTGGCGTCGGAGTCGACGCCCGGCGCGTCCGGGTCGGCCACGAGGTAGACGATGTCGTACCGCGAGAAGTCGACCTTGTCGTCCGCCGCCGCGAGCGCGTCGCGCAGGTACGCGGTGCGCTTTCCGGCCTCCCAGTCGCGCCGTATGGCGTACGCGGTGGAGGTGCGCGGCATCCGGGTCCACTCCGGCCGCGGGTGCGGCTGGAGCACGAAGCGTCCGTAGGAGGCCCGCCGGAAGAAGTCGCTCGTGCCGGGGAAGTGGTCGGCGGCCAGCTCCTCGGGGGCGGTCAGCGGGGCGGAGTCCGGGAAGGACAGGAAGATCATGACGGCGTCGAGGGAGCGGCTGGGCTTCGGGTAGGAGCCGTTCCAGGTGTCCAGGCCCAGGGAGTGGTGGGCGGCGGTACGGGGCAGGGCGCAGGGGCCGCCCGAGGGGGCGCCCACGGCGGGGCCCGCCACGAGCCCGGTCGCGGCGAGCGCCACGAGGGAGGTGAACGCCGCCGCTCCGGCACGGAGCCGGGCACGCTCCACTCCCCCGGCCACTCCCTCGGGTGTCTGCTGACCCCTCACGTAGACCTCCGGCTCCGGATTGCGGGACACCTCACCCACCTTGTGATGGTTTGCGGTATTTCGCACTTTTCCGTTGCCCCAGTCGAGTGAGCGGGCGACACGGCGTCGACGCGACACGAGCCCCCCGCGACTCACGGAACGTCACAATCGGTCAGGCCGTCATCGTCCCGTGTCAGACCCGCGCAGAAACGATCGGGCAGAGTGGGCGGCGGGGCGGCTCACCGCCCTCGTGGGGCGTGAAGGCGTCCACGGAGCTGGAACGGCCCCCGGGCCAGCCTCTATGATCGGCACACTTTCCTTGGCCGACCATCCCGACCACGTCTGTACGGCCCGACTGCACTACGGGAGCGAGCGGTGAGCGGAACCCCCGAAGGACCGGTGCACACCCAGCTCTCGCCACCATGGGAGCCCACGCCCGCGGTTACGGAGCGTCACCAGGGCGCCTCGCTCGACGAGGAGCGCGCCGCGGAACGCCCCGAGGGCGGCCACCACGCCGTGCAGGACGCTGTGCAGGACGCCGTGCACGGAGCAGCCCAGGAAGGCATCCGCGCCGCCGATCGGCGCGCCACCGAAGTCGCCGACTACCGCGCCGCCTTCCGCGCCGCCCAGCTGGCCATGGCCGTCGTCGACCAGGACGGCCTCGTCGTCTCCGCCAACGACGCGCTCGGCGCCCTCTTCGGCACCGAGGCCGGCGCGCTCCGGGAGCAGGCCGCCGCCGACCTCGTCGACCTCGCCTCCGACGGCCGCACCTGGCACGCGTACCGCGAAGTGCTGCGCGGCCGCCGCTCCCGCTTCCGCTGCACCCGCCGGCTCAAGCACCCCGACGGGCGCTCGCTCTGGGCCGAGGTCACCGTCTCCCCCGTCCCCGACAGCCGTCGGGTGCTGCTCTCGATCGCCGACATCAGCGACCGGCGCGAGCTGCAGGCGCGGCTGCGCCATCTCCAGATGCACGACCCGGTGACCCGGCTGCCCAATCGCACGCTCTTCTTCGAGCGGCTCTCGGCCGCTCTGGAGACCGCCTCGCAGGACGACCCGGCCGACGGGACGGAGATCGGATCGTCGTACGAGTCGTACGGGCATGGCGGAACAGGGCGGATCGGTCTCTGCTACCTCGACCTCGACGGCTTCAAGGCGGTCAACGACACGATGGGACACCGGGTCGGCGACCGGCTTCTCGCCGCCGTGGCCGCCCGGTTGACCGAGTGCGCGGACAGCGACGGGTACACCAGGAGCGGCGGGCACCTGGTGGCTCGGCTCGGCGGCGACGAGTTCGCGATCCTCGTCGAGGAGTCCACGGGCACGGAACAGCTCGCGGATCTGGCCCAGTCGGTGCTCTGCGCGCTTCAGCAGCCCTTCGACCTGGCCGGCCAGCGGCTCTCGGTCTCGGCGTCGATCGGGGTGGTGGAGCGGGGCGCCCGTGGCACCACGGCGACCTGTCTGATGCAGGCCGCCGACACCACGCTGTACTGGGCGAAGGCGGACGGCAAGGCCCGCTGGACCCTCTTCGACCCCGAGCGCAACGCGCACCGGATGACGCGGCAGGCACTCTCCTCGACGCTGCGACCGGCGGTGGAGCGCGGGGAGTTCGCGCTGGAGTACCAGCCGCTGGTGGGGATGGCGGACGGGGCGGTGCGCGGAGTGGAGGCGCTGGTGCGCTGGAACCACCCGCAGTTCGGGACGCTTGCGCCGAATCGGTTCGTCGGTATCGCCGAGGAGGACGGCTCGATCGTCGAACTGGGGCGGTGGGTGCTGCGGACGGCGTGCCGCCAGGCCCGGCAGTGGCAGATGGACCATCCGCGCCGGCGACCGCTCTTCGTGAGCGTCAACGTGGCGGTGCGTCAGGTCTGGGATTCGGACCTGGTGGCGGACGTCGCGGGGATCCTCGCCGAGACCGGTCTCGCCCCGCACCTGCTGCAGTTGGAGCTGACCGAGTCCGCGGTGATGGGCTCGGCGGGCCGCCCGCTCCAGGCGCTCCAGGCGCTGAGCGACATGGGGGTGCAGATCGCGATCGACGACTTCGGCACGGGCTACTCGAACCTGGCGTATCTGAGCCGGCTGCCGGTGTCGGTCCTGAAGCTGGACGGATCGTTCGTCCGGGGCTTCCAGGACGAGGCGCACGCCAACCCGGCGGACGAGCTGATCGTGGAGGCCCTGGTGCAGCTGGCCCACCGGCTGGGGCTCACGGTCACCGCCGAGTGCGTGGAGACCTCGGGGCAGGCGACCCGGCTGCGCCGCATCGGCTGTGACACGGGGCAGGGCTGGCTCTACTCGCGCGCGGTGACCCCGGACCGTATCGCGCAACTGCTCGGGGCCGCTCCGCTGCCGGTGTGAGCCGGTGAAGGGCGTGGAACCGCCCCCGGCCGGAGGGACATCCGGGCGGGGGCGGTGGTCATGAGCGACCCGTCACGGGGCCGGTGGTGCGGTCAGCAGGCGCCCTGGTCCTTCCAGACGCCCCACTCGCCGGTCGTGCCCGGCTCCTCGTTCTGCGTCCACCACTGGGCCTTCCACGTGTGGCCCCTGTGGGAGACGAGCGAGCCGCCGGTGTAGACCGTGCCGGCCACGTACGCCGGGGCGGTGCAGCCCGTGGTCGGCGGCGTCGTCGGCGGGGTGGTGGGAGGCGTCGTCGTCGGAGGCGTGGTCGGCGCTGTGGTGGGAGGGGTGGTCGGCGGCGTGGTGGGCGGCGTCGTCGGGGAGGTCGGGGAGGAGCCCACCGCGGTCACGATGTCGTTGAAGAGCGTCGCGTTGGCGTCCAGGCCGAGCAGCGAGTACATCATCGCGCCCGCCAGGCCGCGCTGGTGGCCGTAGTCGGCGCGGGCCTGGATGGTCCGCTTGTCGAGGCCGGTGAAGAACTCGCCGTCCTTGTAGAAGTAGGCCGACTTGGCCCGGTCGTCCCAGAAGGTCGTGGCCGCGTTGTCGACGATGCCGCCGAGCTCCTTGTAGTGCGCGATGCCCGCCTGCTGGCTGACCGGGCGGGCCGCCGACGCGCCGGTGGCGGGCTGCGCGAGGCCGTGCGCGGTCCCGGCCGGGACGCCCTTCCAGCCGCGGTAGTAGAACTCGTAGCCCAGGGTCAGCTTGTTCGCGGGGAAGCCGCCCGCGATGCCGTAGGCCGGCTTGCCGTCGATCCAGGAGTCGATCGCGTTGTCGATCGAGTACTTCTCGGTGCCCGGCTTGATGGGATCGGTCGGGTCGTCGGCGCCGGAGTACAGCGGCGACTGGTGGTACGTGGGACCGTCGCCGTCCCAGGCGCCGTGCATGTCGTACGTCATGATGTTCGCGTAGTCGAGGTACGCGCCGATCTTGTCCGTCTCGATGTTCTTGATCTTGTCCTGGCCGGCCGGGAGGGCCGCGGTCAGCAGGTACTTCTTGCCGCCGTTGGCCGTGCCGTACGCGTCGAGCTGCTTGCGGAACTCGGCGAGGAGCAGGGTGAAGTTGGCCTTGTCCTCGGGGCCGTAGTGGTTGCCGAGGTGGCCGTCGGGCGAGCCCGGGTACTCCCAGTCGATGTCGATGCCGTCGAAGATCCCAGCGGCGGTGCCGGGGCCGCCGTACCCGCCCTCGACGGGCAGATCACCGGCGATGTACTGCTTGACGCAGGAGGCCACGAACTTCTTGCGGCTCGCGTCCGTCTTCGCCGCGTCGTGGAAGTACTTGGAGTACGTCCAGCCGCCCAGCGAGATGTTGATCTTCAAGTGGGGGTGCTTCGCCTTCAGTTCCTTGAACTGGTTGAAGACGCCCACGATCGGCTGGTCCCACTTGTCGGCCACGCCGTCGACGCTGTCCGCCGCCGAAAAGGAGCGCTGGTAGTCGGCGTACGAATCGCCCGCGCCGTCACCGGCGTTGGGGTTGGCGTCGTCACCGGCTGCCTTGTTGGCCTCGAAACAGGTCAGTTCGGTCGGGTGGATGTTCCCGAACGAGTAGTTGATGATGTCCAGCTTGCCCGCGATGCCCCGGGTGTCGAGGTGTTTGGGATAGAAGGCGTTCCCGTACACGCTCCACTGGTCGTAGTAGGCGATCTTCACGCCGCCGGTCGACGGGGCGGCGGCGGCGTCGGCCGCCTGGGCGGAACCGAGTCCGGCCGTGGCGGCGAGCGCGCCGGCGGCGAGGGCCGAGCCGAGCAGCGCGGCGAGAAGGGGTCTGCGGGGGTGCACGAGCGGCCTCCGGAGGGGTGCGCGGTACAGGCGATGGAGCAGTGATAGCGCCCGGGTGAACAGCGCGTCAATGGTCTGAACCAGATTGAGGACTAGACCAATTGACAGGAGAAAGCCCTTGTCAGAGCGGTGCACAGCACAGAAGAACCGCTCGCCACCACAGGTGACGAGCGGTTTAAGGTTCACTTAGGGATCTTCGGGCGGGTCGTTCGAGACTGAACCAACCGGCCCCGGAGCTCCAGGTTCTACTCGGCCGGAACGACTCCGTCCGGCAGTCCGTACGCGTCCGCGATCAACTCGTAGCTGCGCAGCCGGACATCACCGCCGTGCGCGTTGGCCGTGATCATCAGCTCGTCGGCGCCGGTCCGCTTACGCAGATCGTCCAGACCCGTCCGCACCTCGTCCGCCGTCCCGTGGACGACGTTGGCCAGCCAGCCGCTCACGAAGTCCCGCTCGGCCGCGCTGTAGGCGTACGCCTCCGCTTCCTCCGGCGTCGGGATCAGACCGGGCCGGCCGGTGCGCAGCCGCAGCATCGACAGCGCACCCGTGAGGACCTGACGGCGGGCCTCCTTCGGGTCGTCGTGCGCCAGCGCGGAGACGCCGATGAGCGCGTACGGCGCGTCGAGCACCTCCGAGGGGCGGAAGGAGTCCCGGTAGAGGTCGAGCGCGGGGAGGGTGTTCTGCGCGGAGAAGTGGTGGGCGAAGGCGAAGGGCAGACCGAGCATGCCGGCGAGGCGGGCGCTGAAGCCGGAGGAGCCGAGGAGCCAGATCGGGGGGCGGCCCTGGGAGCCCTGCACCGGTCCGGGCACGGCGTGGATACGGGAGTAGGGGTGCCCGTCGGGGAAGTCGTCGTCCAGGAAGCGGGTCAACTCGGCGAGCTGCTGCGGGAAGTCGTCCGCACCCTCGCCCAGGGTCTGGGTGCGGCGCAGGGCGGCGGCGGTGGCCCCGTCCGTACCGGGCGCGCGGCCGAGGCCGAGGTCGATCCGGCCAGGGGCGAACGCCTCCAGGGTGCCGAACTGCTCGGCGATGACCAGTGGGGCGTGGTTGGGCAGCATGACCCCGCCCGAGCCCAGCCGGATGCGGCGGGTGTGGGCGGCGAGATGAGCCAGGATCACGGCCGGCGAGGAGGAGGCGACACCGGGCATGGAGTGGTGTTCGGCCACCCAGTGGCGGTGGTAGCCGCGCCGCTCGGCGAGCTTGCTGATCCGGACACTGGTGGCCAGCGCCTGACTCGCGGTCCTCCCGCTGCCGACGGTCACCAGGTCCAGTACGGACAGCGGTACGGGGGAATCCCCGTGTGCCGTGCCCCGAATCGCGTCGCTCACCGTTGACGACCCTTCTGCGCAAAAGACGTACGTTCAGGGAAGGGAACAGGAGGGTGTCTCCGGTTATTCCGTCGGCTCGGCGAAAGTCGCAGGAATGGCCTGAGCGGCTTCGGGTAGCCGCGCGCCCATGGCTCGAACAGCTCGCCCGAGATGGACAGAACACATAAATCGCCGCATACTCCTCCTCGGCACCGCCGGGGCGGCCGTCGCGGCGACCGCCGGAACCGCCGGCTGCGCCCGGGTCGCCTCCGGCGACACCCTCGGCCGGCTCAGATCCCAGCGCACGGTCCGTCTCGGCATCGCAGGCGAAGTGCCCTACGGCTACGTCGACGAACAGGGCGCCTTCACCGGCGAGGCTCCCGAGCTCGCCCGGGTGATCTTCCAGCGGCTCGGCATCGAACGGGTCCAGCCCGTCGCCACCGACTTCGCCTCGCTCATACCCGGCCTCAACTCCCAGCAGTTCGACGTCGTCTCGGCCGGGATGTACATCAACAAGGAGCGCTGCGCGCAGGTCCTCTTCGCCGACCCCGAGTACCAGATGCTCGACTCCTTCATCGTCCGCAAGGGCAACCCGAAGGGGCTGCACTCGTACGAGGACGTGGTCCGCGCCAAGGCGCGCTTCGCCACCGGCAGCGGGTACGCCGAGATCGGCTACGCCGTGGCCGCCGGCTACCCGGAGAAGGACATCGTGGTCCTCCAGGACCAGGTGGCCGGGCTGAACGCGGTCGAGTCCGGCCGCGTCGACGTCTTCGCCGGCACCGCCCTCACCGCCCGCTCGGTCGTCCGCAAGTCCACCAGGGCCGAGGCCACCCAACCCTTCGCCGCCGTCGTCGACGGCAGGAAGAAGATCGACGGCGGCGGCTTCGCCTTCCGCCCGACCGACACCGCCCTGCGGGACGCCTTCAACACCGAGCTGCACAAGATGAAGAAGAGCGGCGAACTCTTCCGGATCCTGCGGCGCTTCGGCTTCACCGAGGCCGAGATGACCACGCTGACCGCCGAGGAGCTGTGCCGATGACCGCGGGACTCTGGCAGAACTGGGTCCTGCCCGGCATCTGGATCACCCTCCAGCTCCTGATCGCCTCCGCCGCGCTGGGCGCGCTGGTCGCCTTCACCGTCGGCACGGCCCGCACCCACCGCTCCCGCGCCGTCCGCTTCCTCGCCGGGCTCTACACCGAGGTCTTCCGCGGCACCTCCGCGCTGATCCTGATGTTCTGGCTGTTCTTCGTCCTGCCGCCGCTGGTCGGCTGGCAGCTCGTCCCGATGTGGGCGGCGATCCTCGCACTCGGACTCTCCTACGGGGCGTACGGCGCCGAGATCGTGCGCGGCGGGCTGAACGCCGTACCGAAGGCGCAGCGCGAGGCGGGCATCGCGCTCAGCCTCACCCCCTGGCAGCGACTGCGGCTCGTGCTGCTCCCCCAGGCCGTGCCCGAGATGATCCCCTCCTTCTGCAATCTGCTGGTCGAGCTGCTCAAGGGCACGGCCCTGGTCTCGCTGCTCGGCGTCGGCGACGTGTCCTTCGCCGCCTATCTGGTGCGGCTCGCGACCCAGGAGAGCGGCGGGATCTACACGGTCACCCTTCTCGTCTACTTCGCGATCGCGCTGGTCATCACCCGCTCGATGAAGGCGCTGGAACGACGGACCAAGGCGAACCTGGGGGTGGTGGCCAAGTGAACTGGGACTGGTCCGCGGTGGTGGACTTCCTGCCGCGCTTCCGGGACGGGCTCCTCGTCACCCTTCAGGTGCTGGTGCTCGGCTCCCTGATCTCGTTCACGCTGGGTCTGGTGTGGGCGCTGGGCTTCCGGGCCCCCAGCCGGTTCGTCCGGTGGCCGGTGCACGCCGTCACCGAGTTCGTCCGCACCACCCCGCTGCTCGTGCAGCTCTTCTTCCTCTTCTTCGTCCTGCCGGAGTGGGGGGTGCAGTTCTCCGCCCTGACCACCGGCACCCTCGCGATCGGGCTGCACTACTCGACGTACACCGCCCAGGTCTACCGGGCCGGCATCGACGCCGTACCGGCCGGACAGTGGGAGGCGGCGACGGCGCTCAGCCTGCCGCGCCACCGCACATGGCTGACGGTGATCCTGCCGCAGGCACTGCGGCGGATCGCGCCCGCACTCGGCAACTACGTCATCGCGATGCTGAAGGACACGCCTCTGCTGGCCGGAATCAGTGTGCTGGAGCTCCTGCAGCAGTCCCGCCTGGAGAGCGCCGCCACCTTCCAGTACACCGAGCCGCTCACGGTGGTCGGTGTGGCCTTTGTCCTGATCGCGTATCCCGCCTCCCTGCTCGTCCGCACTCTGGAGCGCCGCCTTGTCCACTGAAGCCACCGATTCCGGCCACGACCTCATCCGCTTCGAGAACGTCACCAAGCGTTTCGGTGACCAGACCGTCCTCGACGATCTCTGCTTCTCGGTCCGGGCCGGCCGGCACGTCACCCTGATCGGACCTTCCGGTTCCGGCAAGACGACGATCCTGCGGCTCCTGATGACGCTGGAGAAACCGGACGCGGGGACCATCCGGGTCAACGGCGGACGGCTGTACCCGGCCGACGAGAAGCACCGGCGCGAGGTCCGCAAGAAGATCGGCATGGTCTTCCAGCACTTCAACCTCTTCCCCCACATGTCCGTCCTGCGCAACATCACCGAGGCGCCGGTCCGGGTCCTGGGGAAGAGCCGCGAGGAGGCCGAGGAGCGCGGCCGCGAGCTGCTCGACCTGGTCGGTCTGGCCGACAAGTACGAGGCCAGACCGGCACAGCTCTCCGGCGGCCAGCAGCAGCGGGTGGCCATCGCGCGGGCGCTCGCGATGGAGCCGAAGGTGCTCCTGCTGGACGAGGTGACCTCGGCGCTGGACCCGGAGCTGGTGGCGGGCGTGCTCGACCTGCTGCGGGAGATCGCCCGGACGACCGACATCACCATGATCTGTGTGACGCACGAGATGAACTTCGCCCGGGACATCTCGGACGAGGTCCTGATGTTCGACGGAGGAAAGGTGATCGAGTCCGGTTCTCCCGAAAAAATCTTCTCGGCGGCGGAGCACGAACGTACGCGCGAGTTCCTCGGCGCGGTGCTCTGACCTCAGACTCTGTCGAGCAGGTGTGACTCTGGCATATGCCAGGGTGGTGCGCCCCAGCGTACGGCGCTGGGGCGCCGCATCATTCTCGCCAACAGAGGCCCCGCAAACGGCTCTTGACGGCTATCGTGGTACGGAAGCTTGCGGTCACAACCTGGTAGGGGGAAACCGTGGCGCTGAAGCCCGAGCCCACCGCGCCGTTCCATTCGGTGCAATACGCCCTGCGCGTCCTCGAGACGGTCTCGCGGCACGGTGGCGGGGTGACGGACGTCCAGATCGCGCGGGAGGCCGGTCTCCCCGTGGCCCATCTCTCGTCGCTGCTGCTGATGCTCCGCCGCGAGGGGTACGTCGAGCAGGTCGCCGACGGCGCCTATGTGATCGGCGACTCCCTGGTCCTCCTCGGCTCGGGCATGACCCGACGCGAGGCCCTGGAGGGCAAGCTCCAGGAGACCCTGACCGAGCTGCGCGACTCCGTCGGCGCGGCGGTCTACATCAGCCGGTACATCGACGGCGAGGTCAAGATCACGCAGTTCGCCGACGGGCCGCGCACCCCCAAGGTCAACGAGTGGGTGGACTTCCGCTCGGCCGCCCACGCCAGCGCCGTCGGCAAGTGTCTGCTGACCCAGCTGGACCAGAACGGCCGCCGCGACCACCTCTCGCGCCACAAGATCGCCCGGCTGACCTCCCGGACGATCACCAACGAGAAGGTGCTCTTCTCCAAGCTGGACAGCCAGCCGCCGACCGTGCCGGTCCTCGACCTGCAGGAGTACGCGGTGGGGACGGTCTGCGCGGCGGTGCCGCTGACGGCCGGCGCGGCCGTGGGCTGCCTGGCCCTCTCGCTGCCGATCGAGCACGCCCACCGGCTGCGCTCCGCGGCGGACACCCTCAACCGCAGGGCGGCTCCGGTGGTGCTCTCGCTGGCGATCTGAGGCCCGGACCCCGGTGGCCCAGGGGTGGTCGTGAGCACCCCTGGGGACCAGGTAGTATTTTCTCTGTCAGCAGGCGCCGCTAGCTCAGTTGGTTAGAGCAGCTGACTCTTAATCAGCGGGTCCGGGGTTCGAGTCCCTGGCGGCGCACAGACGGAAGAAGCCCCTCGCGCAGGCGGGGGGCTTCTTCGTGCTTCCCGCGGGCCGTGCTCCCACGACGGGTGCCTTCCGCGGCCGGGCTCCTGCGACGGGTGCCTTCCGCGGCCGTGCGCCCGGGGCGGCCGGCCCCGCCCGCTACGCCCTCAGGTACGTCAGCACCGCGAGGACCCGGCGGTGGGTGTCCTCGGCAGGCGGCAGGTTCAGCTTTCCCAGGATGTTGCCGATGTGCTTGCCCACGGCGGCCTCCGTGACGACGAGCCGGCGGGCGATCTTCCCGTTCGAATGCCCCTCGGCGACCAGGGCGAGCACCTCGCGTTCGCGCGGGGTCAGGGCCTCCAGCGGATCACGGTGGCGGCGCAGGAGCCGGCGTACCACCTCTGGGTCCACGACCGTGCCGCCCTCCGCGACCCGGGTGAGGGCGTCCAGGAACTCCTCGACCTGGCCGACGCGGTCCTTGAGGAGATAGCCCACGCCGGTGCCGTCGCCCGCGTCCAGGAGGTCGGCGGCGTAGGTCCGCTGCACGTACTGGCTCAGGACGAGGACGGGCAGCCGGGGGCGCTCGGCGCGCAGGGCGACGGCGGCGCGCAGCCCCTCGTCCTGGAAGCCGGGCGGCATCCGCACGTCGGTGACGACGATGTCCGGATCGTGCTCCTCGACGGCCGCGCGCAGGGCGTCGGCGTCGCCGACGGCGGCGACGACCTCGTGACCGAAGCGGGCGAGGAGTCCGATCAGCCCTTCGCGGAGGAGGACGCTGTCCTCGGCGAGGACGACACGGAGAGCTCGGACAGCGGTCGGCACGGGATCTCCACTCGTAGGACGGTCGGCCCGCCCGTCGGGCTGGTGATCGTCAGTGTGCCATCGAGGACCGCGATCCGGTCGGCGAGTCCCGTCAGACCGGAGCCTGCGGACGGGTCGGCG
Organism: Streptomyces sp. ISL-36; assembly: GCF_018614205.1. Taxonomy (GTDB): domain Bacteria; phylum Actinomycetota; class Actinomycetes; order Streptomycetales; family Streptomycetaceae; genus Streptomyces. The sequence continues at coordinate 36,813 of NZ_JAGGOS010000052.1, forward strand.
CCGCCGCGTCCGTCGTCCTCGACATCGATACGGAGCCGCCGCGCCGTGTACCGGGCGGTGATCCGGGCCCTGGTGGCGCCGCTGTGCTTGCCGAGGTTGGCGAGGGCCTCGCAGACGGCGAAGTAACCGGCGCTCTCCACGGCGGTGGGGAGCCGGGGCAGGTCGAGATCGGTGTCGACGGGGACGGCGGAGCGGTCGGCGGCGTCGGCGAGGGCGGCGCCCAGGCCGTAGTCGGCGAGCACCTGCGGGTGGATGCCGTGGATGAGTTCGCGCAGCTCCGACAGGACCCGGCCGGCCTCCTGGTGGGCCTTGCCGAGCTGGTCGGCGAGCGGCCCCGGCGGGGCGTCGAGCCTGGCCAGGCCCAGGGTCATGGTGAGGGCGACCAGGCGTTGCTGGGCGCCGTCGTGGAGGTCGCGCTCGATCCGGCGGCGCTCGGCCTCGAAGGCGTCGACGAGCCGGGCCCGGGAGGCGGTGACCTCGCCGATCCGGTCCCGCAGCTCGGCCTCGCGAGGGGCGAGCAGGGCCCGGCTGAGCGCGGCGCGAGCGCCGGCGAGGGCGGCAAGCGGATAGAGGAGCGCGAGGAGGAGCACCGCCCCGAGGAGCGCGGTGGCGAACGCCTGGGGATAGGAGGTGACCAGGAAGGCCTTGACGACCTTGATCTCCGGCCTCGCGTGGCCGTCCAGGGCGAGCTGGAGAGGGGCGGTGATCAGGGTGACCGGCAGCCCGAGGGAGACCGCCAGCACGATCAGGTCGAGCGGCCACAGGACGGTGGCGTGCAGCACGGCGTACGCGAGCTCCCGCCAGGTGGCCTGTTCCCGGACCCGTACCCGAAGCCAGGCGGCGAGACCCGGAGCCTCGGGGACGCGGTGCGGATCGACGGCGGGATCGAGCTCGACGAGCCGGAGCCGCCGCCGCTCGATGCCGCCGAGGGCGACCCCCGCGAGGAGCAGGAGCGGAAGCCCGACGAGAAAGAGGGAGCACACGACGAGCAGGAGCAGCGCGAGCAGCGCGGCGACGCCGGTGACCACCCCGCTCGCCAGATACCCGGCGGACCGCCAGGGCCAGGCGGTGCGCGGATACCGGGGCCGGGTGAGGGCCTGCCAGGGGGTACGGGGCTGCATGGCGCCCACGGTAGGGGTCGCTCACCGCGCGGGGCCATGTGCCTGGAGGGTGTACGGCGGGTGGGCCTGGCCCTACCCCTGGCAGCTTGGCCCCACCCCTGCCGGCTGTCGGCCGGCCCTGCCCCTGGTGGCCGGCGGTCCTGGGCGGCGTGCTTCACGCGGGGTCCTGGCGCTGTCCGGGCAGTGGGCGGTTCTGGGCGGCGTACTGCTCGCGCAGGGCGGTCAGGTCGTGCGGGCTCAGCCTCCGGTAGGGCGCCTCCGGCGTCGGGCGCCACCAGACCGGGTCCTCGCAGCGGAGGGCCTCACGGCGCAGGGCCACGCGGTGGATCTTGTTCGTGGCCGTCAGCGGGAGTGCGGGCACGACGCGGACGTAACGCGGCGGCATCTTGGTGCCCAGGTCCGGCTGGGCGGTGAGGAACTCCTGGAAGGTGGCCGGGTCGAACACCGCGCCCTCGCGCAGCGCGAGCGCCGTCATCACCTGGTCCCCCGCGACGGGGTCGGGTATCGCGTAGACGGCGACGCCCGCCGCGCGCTCCCAGCGGGACAGGATCTGCTCGATCATGGCCGCGGCCAGGTTCTCGCTGTCCACCCGCAGCCGGTCGTCCGTGCGCCCCGCGAAGTACAGGAAGCCCGCCGCGTCCCGGTAGAAGAGGTCCCCCGTCCAGTACCAGCCACCTCGCAGCCGCACCGCGTCCGCCTCGGGGTTGCGCCAGTAGCCCTCGAAGGGGGTGCGGCCACGGTTGACCAGCTCGCCGATGGCCGAGGAGGCGTTGAGCAGGGTGCCGGAGGGCGAGAAGGCCGCCGGCTCGCACTCCTGGCCGGTCGCGGGATCCACCACCGCCAGATCGTCGCCGGGCGCCGCCCGCCCGATCGCCCCGGTCGGTGTGTCGGGGGTCCGCTGGATCGCGGCGCCGCCCTCCGAGGAGCCGTACCCCTCCACGAGCCGCACCCCGAACCGCGCCTCGAAGCGGGCGGCGTCCACCGCCCCCGCCTCCGTGCCGAAGCCGATGCGCAGCCGGTGCTCCCGGTCGTCGGGGCCCGCGGGGGTGGCCAGGAGGTACTGGACCGCCCGTCCCACATAGGTGAAGTAGGTCGCGCCGAACTCCCGTACGTCCGACAGGAAGCGCGAGGCGGAGAACCGGGCGCGCAGCGCCACCCCCGCGCCCGCCGCGAGCGCCGGGGCCCAGTCCGCGATCACCGCGTTGCCGTGGAACATCGGCATGCAGATGTAGTGGACGTCGTCGGGGCCGAGACGGAAGTGGGTGACGAGCGAGCGGCCCGCCGCCGCGAGCCGGCCCTGGCTGCAGATCGCCGCCTTGGGCGCGCCCGTCGAGCCGGAGGTGAAGTAGAGCAGCATCCGGGAGTCGGGGCGCACCGGCCGGACCGTGGCCTCGCCGGGCTTCGCGCCCTCGTGGGGGGCGAGGAGCTCCCGGTAGGCGTCGGTGTCGGTCACCAGGACCCGTACGCCCGGCAGGGGAAGCCCGTCGAGCAGGGGAAGGTACGCGCGCCGGGTGACCAGGACCCGGCACTCGGTGTGCCGGATGTCGCGGGCCAGTTCGGCGCCGCGCCGGGTGGGGTTGATCCCGGCGACGGCGGCCCCCGCCAGGGCCGCCGCGCTGAGCCAGAGCGGGAACTCCGGCGTGTTGTCGAGGAGCACCCCGAGGTGCGGCTCAGCACCTCGGGGCAGCAGATCGACGAGCAGCGAGGCCCGCGCCGCGGCTCCTGCGGCGACCTGGTGGTGGGTGAGGGTGGCCTCATGGCTCCTCAGTCCGATCCTGTGGTCGCCCCACTGACGCTGCACGAGCTCCGCCACGGTCATGCTCCGGACGGTAACTGACTACCCGTCAGAACTGAACGTCCGAGCAGGCGTAGAACGCGTTCGCGGTGTCCGCGATCGTCCAGACCGCCAGGATCAGATGCTTGCCGGTCTTGCCCGCCGGGATGGTCCCGAAGTGCGAGAGCGTGGCCGGCGGCTGCTGGCTGTTGTACGGGACGGTCAGGAAGGGCTGGGAGTCGAGAGCCGCCCGGGTGAGCGGCTTGGTCCTGTCCCAGCCGTTCTTGGTGATGTAGTACCGGAAGTCGGTGGTGCGGTGGCGGGCGGTGAACTGCCAGCGGAAGCTGTAGCTCTGGCCGGCCGTGACCTTGGTGGCGGGCCAGTTGCCGCCGCGCGGGTCGTCGAGTTGGGCGAACTGGGTGAGTCCGGCGGAGCAGATCCTTCCGTCGGCGGGGCCGGCGGACGGGAAGCCCTTGGGACCCTCGACCGACTGCGGCTCCCACTGGATGGAGCCGCAGCTGGTCACCGTGCCGTTGGCACAGAGCTTCTGCCGGCTGATCGGGGAATCGGTGTAGCCGTGGCTACTGGCGCTGCTCGTGGCGAAGAGGGAGGCGCCGGCGACGCCGAGCGCCACCGCCGCCACGCCTATCTTTTTGCGCATGCTGTCGCTCCAGGTGAACGTGGGGGAGTTCGATGAGCCGTGCTGCACGCGTGCGTGTTTCCGCGGTGGAAGCTATTCCGGTCTAGACCAAGTACCAAAGTATTGACGGAAGTTGAACATGTCCATACCGCTCACGCGCCTTCCCCGGGGTTGGAGCGGCCGGTGTAGAACGCCACCGTCAGGTCCTTGACCAGCGACTTGCGCTCGTAGTCGTCCAGCTCGACCAGACCACGCGTGGTCAGTCGGTGGACCACGTCGTCCACCGCGTCCACGACCGCGGTCAGGACGCTGTCCCGGTGCTTGGCGTCGATCGCGGCGATCCGGCGGCGCTGCATCGCCGCCGCGATCTCGGGGGCGTACTCGATACGGGTCGGCTGCACCGAGAACACCTCGATGCCCACCGGCGCGCACTCAGCGGAGAGCATCCGGGTCAGGGCCTCGCCGACCGCCTCCGCGTCGCGCAGGGTCGGGGCGTCCTCGTGGAAGGCGTCGGCGGGGAGTTGGGAGAGGACCCGGGCCATGGCCGCCTCCACCTGCTCGCGCAGGTACTCCTCGTGGCCCTCGACCCCGAGCGCGGCCAGGACCGTGTCCCGGATGCGCCAGATGACGAGGACGACGACGCGGAGGGCGGTGCCCTTGGCGTCCACCGCGGAGAGCGGCTCGCTGCGCCAGTGGCGCAGACGGACGTCGACCCGGTGGCGCAGCAGGAGGGGACTGACCCAGAGGAGACCGGTGCGGCGGACGCTGCCGCGGTAGTCACCGAAGAGGGTGAGGACCCAGGCGTAGCCGACGCGGCCGCGGCCGAGACCGCCGAGGGAGAAGAGGGTGGCCAGGACCCCGAGGGCGAGCAGGGCCCACTGGCCGAGGTGGATGCCGTGGTACGGGCGCGGGGGCAGCCCGAGCATCAGGGCGACCTGATCGGGCACGGCCCCGACCCACCACAGGACGGCCGCGCACCCGGCGAGCGCCAGCATCCCGCCGAGGACCCCGATCCAACCGGGGAGAACGGGCCCGGGGCGCTCGACGAGCTGAGGGTCGGCGGTGGGGGCGGGACGGGTGGCCGTGGGACGGGCGGGGGCGGGGATGACGGCCTTGAGCGGCGCGAGGGCGGGTGTCGGGGCCGAGGTCGCCGTCACCGGCCCGGCCATGGCGACGGTGGCCGGGCCGTCGTCGCCCCCGTCGCGGTCGCGGTCACGGTCACGGTCCCGGTCACTCGGCTCCGGCTCGTCGCGGAAGAGCAGGTGCACGGGGATCGACCCGGTCGTGTCGGTCCCGATCACCGTCCTGCGGCGGGCTCCGGCCCGCGTCGGGGACGAGGAGGACGGAGACGAGGAGGGAGACGGGGAGGGAGACGGGGACGGGGTGGCGGTCTGCGCCCGCGGCGGGATGGGCTCGGCGGCCACGGGGCCGGTGACGACGCCGATACGCGCGCCGGCGATCCGCCGGATGTCGGGGAGGCGACCGGCGGTGCCGACCGACGGCGCGGCGGCGCTCCCGCCCGACGCGGCGTCGGCCCCCGCCGCGGCCGGACCCGTCGGCCCCGGGCTCGCCTGGGAACCGGCGGGTGCGGCAAGGCCGCCGGGGCGGGCAGGTCCGGCGGGTCGGGCGGGTCGGGCTCCGAGGGGCGTACCGGTGGAGGCCTCGGAAAGGCCCGGGGCCGGGGCGGTCGGTGTCTCGGACCCCTGCGACCCGGGTTGTACCGAGGACTTCGGGGCCGTGGGACTGGGAGCGGCGGTCGGTGCCGCACCCCCCAGGGCGACAGCCGCGCCGGACTCAATGTCCGGCGCGCTCGAAGTCGCGGTTGCCTGGGCGTCCGGCGCACCGGCACCACTCGGCGCGGCTCCGTCCGGCGCGGCCGAGGTGCCAGGGCCCGCGGGAGCTGTACGGGACAAGGCGCTGTCGTCCGGCTTCCCCTCCGGCTCTCCCGCGACACCGACGGGCGTGTCGGCCCGGGGGCCGACGCTCGCCTCGGCGCCGTGGTCCGCGCCTGCCGGAGCCGTACCGGCGAGGCCTTCGGGGCCTTCCGAGGCCGTACCGGCACGGGGCTCGGTGTCCGCAGGGGCCGTCGCGGCGGCCTCATCGCCTGCCGGAGCCGAGACCGGGGACGGCGCGGGACCCGGGGACGGCGCCGCGGGCACGGCGGGGTCCGGCGCCGTGTCGCTCGCCGCGGTCGGCGTCGTCGCCGGTGCCGCGGCGGAACCGTCCGTACCCGGGTCCTCCGGTCGGGAGTCCGCAGCCCCGGAGCAGGTGCCCGGTTCCCCGGTTGCCGGCGCCGACACGGGTGCGGTGCCGTTCCCGGTGCCGTGTGCGGTGCCGTTCGCAGTGCCGTTCGCGGCCCGGCCTTCCGCCCCTGTCTCGCCCTGTGCCGTGTCCGGAGCAGAGGGAGCGATCGACGCCGCACCCGCCCCGGGCCGCGTGTCGGTCTCCCGGCCGGTCTTCCCCGGCGGCCGCGGCCTCGACGCACGGTTCTCGTCCGTCAGGCGTCTCGCCGTACGGGCCGCGTCGCGCGTGGCCGCCGCGCCGGAGTCCCCGGGCGGCAGGCCCAGCGGATTCGGGGTCCTTCGGGTCATTCGGTCCACCTCATGCTCTCGGGGTCATCGGAACAAGCGCCGCCAGGTCTCCGGGCCCGGGTAGCCGTCGGCCGCACCGCCGCGCCATCCCTGTGCCCGCTGGAACGCCTCGACATTGCGACGGTCCGCCTCCGACCAGCGCGGACCGGGACCCGACAGGTAGTGCTTGCCGTAGCCCCGCTTCACCAGCTGTTTGCCCAGCTTCTCCACATATGCGCTGGATTGGCCCGGACGGAAGTAGCCACGCCCGGGGAACCCCGGCGCATTCGCGCTCGGGCCGCCCGAACCACTCGAACCGCCGATGTTCCTGCCCTGGCCGTTCGTGAGCAGCCGCCAGGTGTGTGGCCCCGGCAGCCCGTCCGCCTCCTTGCCCTTCCAGCCCTGCGCGAGCTGGAACGACCGGGTCGCCCGGCGGTCGGCCTCACCCCAGCGCGGACCGGGCCCCTGGCCGTAGTACTTCTTGCCGCCGCGCTGGACGAGCAGCCTTCCGAGCTGGGTGACGTGCCCGTTGTTCGCGCCGGGCCCGAACTTCGACCCGCCCGGGTACGCGGTCGAGGCCGACGAACCGCCTCCGCCGCTTCCCCCGCTGACCACGCCCTTGTAGCGGTAGGCCGTATAGCGGTCGGAGTGGGTCCAGTACGCCATGGGCGTGGCCTGCTTGCGCGTGCGCGGTCTGGCCTGCTCGTACGCGATGTACGACGTGTGGGTGTAGTCGGTCCAGCCGCCGAAGATCGTGACGTGCGAGCCCTTGGTCGGGTCGGCCGGGTTGTGGAAGAGCAGGATGTCGCCGGGCTGGAGCTCGGTGCGGTCGATCCGCTCGCCGAAGCGGTCGAGGCTGCCGGTCCACTCGTTGGCCCGCAGGCTCCACGCCATCGAGATGTAGCCGGAGCAGTCCTGGCGGTATCCGTCCGACCAGTACTTCTCCATGGAGTAGGGCACCTGGGCGCTCACCCACAGCTTGGCGCGGTTGATGATCTCGGAGCGGGTGGTCTTCCGCAGGGACGCGACGGGGATCTGACTGGTCGTCGGGGTGGCGCCGGGGGACGGCTGGGATCCGGGGCCGGGGGCTCCGTGCAGCGGGCCGGTGCCGCCCTGGGGAGTGTCGGGACCGGGGCCGGCCGCTTCCGCCGGGTCCGCCACGCCCGCCGCGCGCGCCGCGCCCGCAG